>NZ_JAJPWK010000003.1:0-865756 GCF_046549115.1 Streptomyces sp. x-19
CAGCAGCCCCCGCAGATACACCGCTCCCCACCGGCGCTGATCAGCCCGCGCGAACGGCTCGAACACCTCCGCCGCGAAGTCCTCCAGATCACACCGGACCGCGGCCAACTCCCCACCCAGCACACCCAGTCAACGACACACCCGATCAAACGGACACGCCACCGGCGAGTGAACCTGACCAAGCACTACTAGTGTGCCGATCGCGGAGATCGAAGGGCTGGGTCGTGCCGGGGTGCGCGGTGAGGTGGTGCCGCAGCCGGACTCCGATGGGGCGTGGTTGGGCCCGGACTGGTATGAGGCGCGGACGGTGCGCATCGACTGCGCGATCAAAACTCCAGGCGATCCGGCCGCGGCCATGCAGATCCTCGCGGACCTAGAAGCTGTCGCGGACGAGGCACCGGTGCGGACGGTGGGCGGGGCGGTCATGCCGTTGCGGATCAAGTGGCCCGGCGCGCCCGTGCGGGTGCTGTTCGGCCGGCTGCGGAAGATCGAACCAGCTTTGGAGAAGGCGGCGTTGGGCTGGATGCCGCTCGACATGGAGTTCGTGGCACCCGGGGCGCGTTTCTACTCCGATGTCGAGCAGCAGGCGCATCTGCGGCTGGGCTGGTTGTCCGGTGGCGGATTCAAGGCTCCGGTGCAGGCACCGATCCGTGTCACCAGCGCGGACCCGTCCGGCCAGCCGCGGCGCGGCTGGGTGACCAACAACGGCGACGTGGACGCGCATCCGGTCCTGACCATCCACGGCCCGTGCGCGAACCCTGAGATCACGCACGTCGAAACCGGACGGACCATCGCCGTGCCCGTCACGCTGGCCGCCGGCCAGTGGGTGCGCATCGATACCCGCCCCGGGCGGATCCGCATCCTTCGGGACAACGGCGGCAGTACCCCCTGCACTTCGCGGTTGGACACTTTCGTGCTGCCGCCTGGGCGCAGCGAACTGCGCTGGAACGCTTCCGACCCGACCGCCACCGCGCGCCTGACCGCGACGTGGCGCGACACCTACATCTCCCTGCACAGCCGAAGGACGGAATCCCGATGACTCTTGCTCAAGCCCCGCTGCTCGTCGACGGCGCTACGCACTCCGCGCAGACGTTCCGGCAGATGATCAGGGACCTTTCCCGTGGCCAGGAGGGCATCACGGCGGCCCCGGATCTGAAGGTGACGCCGCTGCCGGTGCCTGGGGCAGGTGTGCAGGTGGCTGACGGCTCGGCGGTGATCAGGGGGAAGGCGAATGCGTGGCAGGGGTCCTACACCGCTTACAACATCGGCACCACCACCGTGCCAATTGCCCCGACGGGCGCCACGCCCCGTTCGGACCTGGTGGTCCTGCGGGTCACGGACCCCGAGTACGAGGGCGGTCTGGATCCGGCGGTCGATGCCATCAACGCGTTCGAGATCATCCCAAACGTCGACAAGACCGCGACTGCCGCGCCGGCAGGTGTCACCGGAATCCCCATCGCCCGCCTGGACCTGCCTGCCAATACCGGGACCGTGACGGCCGGCATGATCAAGGATCTGCGGAAGGTCGCCAACCCGCGCCGTGAACGCGCCCTCTACACCGCCTATCCGCGCACGCTCAGCAAGGCGTGGCGAGATGACGAGAAGTGGTACGTGTGGCCCGCCGAGGCCCGCTGGATGATCGCTGTTCCCGAGTGGGCCACGAAGGTGATCATCGTGGTGACGTTGGCAGGGCTGCGGATGGACTTCGCCGACGTTTTCGGCACCATGCAGATCGTTCTGGGCACGGCCGAGAGCGAGAGCACTGTCATCGATGATGATCAGGGCAACGGAGTCCGCCGCACCACCGCCGTGATCGCCGACACCCTCACGCTCCCTGCCAACTACCGCGGCACGAGCCAGTCGCTGTTCTTGCGGGCCCGGATGAGCAAGAGCGAAAAGGGTGACCTGTCCGTCGATGAGGGCACCTCCATCGTGGCTGACGTCGAGTTCACCGAGGGCCCGGTATGACCTACCGCTACCTCACCCAGCACGCCCTGACCGGCGCATGGCTCTCCCCGCACCTGCCGTTGACGGACGTGGAGTTCGGACCGGAACTCAACGGCCCCGGGCACCTGCGCGGCACTCTCACCCCGCGGCTGGCCTGGGTGCACCCCGAACTGGCAGACCCCGGCAACACGCTGCTGTACGTCGAGCGAGATGGGTTGCTGCGCTGGGGCGGTCTGATCTGGCAGGTCGAACCGGAGGGCGACGAGTTGAAGGTGGAGGCCGCGGGCTGGTCCTCGTATCTCCAACATCGGCACGATGTCGACGGCGAGCTGAACGGCCGTGCTCCCTACGTCAACGCCGACCCGTGCCAGATAGCGCGAGACATCGTCGACTACGCCCAGTCTCTCCCGGACGGCGACCTGAGCCTCACCCTCGACGCCACCACGTCAACGGCGACCGTGGGCACGGCCGCCGAACCATGGCACTCCCGCTGGTGGGAAACCCCAGTCCTGGGGGACCAGCTCGACGACCTCGTCAAAGGCCCCGACTCCCCCGACTACACCTGCACCACCTGGTGGGGACACCTCCGCCAGCCGGTCCGCCGGATCCAGTTGGGCTATCCACGCCTGGGCACCCGCCGCACCGACGTGTCGTTCACCAGCGGCATCAACATCATCGACAGCCCTCCGGTCACCTACAGCGCCGACGAATACGCGCAGGTGGTCATCGCCACCGGCACCGGTGAAGGCCGCGCCCAGCAACGAGCCATCGACGCTGTCCGCAACCACCGGCTGCGCCTGGAACACGTCCTGGAGCTGCCGGAGGTCCGAGGCAAAGACACCCTGGCCCAGCGCGCGAAGGCAGAGCGAGCGTGGCGGCAGTCCCTCGGACACGTCGAGGAGATCACCGTCCGCGACCACCCCCAGGCACCGATCGGCTCCTGGCAGGTCGGGGACGACGTCCGCGTGACCGTCCGCTCGCAGTGGACACAGTGGTCTGGCTGGTGCCGCATCACCGGCTGGACGATCCGGCCCGACACCTCTGCCGGCGAAACTGCCACGCTCAGCCTCGCCCGAGCCGACGCCTATCACTACGGCACCGCCGCATAGCCCGGAAGGACACCGCCTTGCCTGCCGACATCGGCACTCGTCTCGCGCGCCTGGAGAGGCGAGTCCAGGCCCTCATCCGGGCCCCGAAGCTCGTGAACGCATCGATCGAGGACGACGCCCTGGAGGTGTACGACGCTCAAGGGTCGCTGCGCGCGCTCGTTGGCCAGCAGCCGGACGGCACCAGCGGCGTGAGCGTCGTCAACGGCCCTCCCCCGCCCACACCCGCCGCCCCGACCGTCGAGGCAGCCCTCGGCGCCCTGTCAGTGGCCTGGGACGGCACATTCACCGACGCGACGGTGGCCCCACTCGACTTTGCCCGCGTAGAGGTCCATGTCGGACCGTCACCGGGCTTTGAGCCGACGCAGGGCACCTTGCGCGACACCGTCGAAACCCCGCAGGGCGGATCGTGCACCGTGCCGCTGCCCTATACCGACTGGTGGGTGCGGTTGCGCGGGCGCAGCCTCTCCGGCACACCGGGCCGCGCCAGTGACGCCGTGGTGGGGACGCCACGCCGGGCTGCGACCGCGGACCTTCAGACAGGGGCGGTCACTGCCGACACCCTCGCCGCGGACGCCATTTCCGGCAAGCGCATCACCGGCGGCACCATCGACGGAGCGGTCGTCACCGGCTCCACTGTGCGAACCGCCGAGACCGGCAAGCGCGTCGTCGTCACCCCAAAGCCACCCTCCCCGCTGGAGGCGATCCCCTCAGTCCTGCTGTACTCCGACTCCGGCCTGGAGAGGGCGCCGGGCACGCTTAAGGCCAGCGTCAACGCTGATGGCACCGCCCTCCCGTACGCGGCGTTGACCGCGCCGGCCGTGCAGATCGACCGTTGGAACCTCCCCGACGCATCAAGCCTGTCCCTCCTCTCCCCCCAACTCGGGGTGCGGGGTGGGTCGTTCGAACTCACCGCGACCTCCGGGCTCAACAAGGACCACGGGCACTCTCAGCTCCGCGGAGTCAGCGCCAACGGACCCTCGGGCAGCAGTACTTGCGAGCTCTACGTCGAGGACGGCAGAGACGCCCCCGGCGGGTCGGGGAACCTCGGCGCCCGATCCTTCGTGACTCTCGAAGGCGCGAAGGTCACCGTCCGCACCGCCTCGACCGCCGGCGATACTCAGACCATCTTCACCCCAGCTGGCATCACCGTCGACGGCTGGATCACCCACGCCGGAACGGACTGGACGCGCATCACCGAGCTCAGCGCCGGCGTGGCCTCCGACGCCACGAGCCCCGCGATGGTCCGGGTCACCGCGAACCGCACCATCGAACTGTCCGGCTATGTCACCCTCAAAGACTCCCAGATCCCTCCCGGACGCCAACTCGGCATTCTGCCGAAGGGATATCGCCCGGCTGCACGCCGACATGTCCTCGTTCCGTCCACCGCGAACGGCACGATCCTGCGGATCGACATCGGCGTCGACGGCACCCTGAACCTGTATCCGATGATCGGGAATCGCAGTACCTGGGTGGGATTCGACGGGGTGAGCTGCCGTGCCGACTGAGCATGTGTCGGCGGCCCATGACCACATAGTCAACACTTTTCCCCAACTGTTCTTGCGGGTACGGCAATAGACGTAACATCGGGTCCGTGCCACGGGCACGCGCCACTTCCAGTGCCCCATGCACCCGGACAACGGGTTCGGGTGCAGACAAGGAGGTTACGCATGCGGCCAAGGCGCATTGGGGTTCTGGTTCAGAAGTTAGGGCGACGCGAGCTCGTATTGATCGTCGTAGGGGCGTTTGTCTCAGCGGTGGTCGCGAAGCTGGTCGACATCGTTCTGTAGCCGGCGACCGTGGTGAATGGTAGTCACCACGGTCGCCGGCCGCTGAAGGGCCACGCCCCGGGGGCCCTGCTCTGCTCGACAGAGCGGGGCCTCACCTTTGGAAGCTCGGTAGCCGGACGTGGTCGAAGCTAGGCACGAGCAGTCGTTCCCTGGGGGCGTGGCGGTCCGTTGGCGGCAGACCTCGATGTTGAGAAGGAGTTGAGAAGCTTCTCAACTCCTTCCCATAACCTTGGCGGACACGACTGAGCGTAGTTGATTAGGCGTGTGGATGTTAAGCCATAAGCATCTTTACCGCCCTATCCTTTAGCGCCGTATCCCCTATTCCCGACCTGTTAGCAACGATCCGCCGACTCGCCTTGGCTCCCGTACGATCGAGGTAGGCGCGGGGCCGCCAGGAGGTTCGCGGTGTCCGTACCGCCGGGCGCGGAGCCCACGCTGTGGGAACTGCACCGTGCCGTCTCGCAGTTGCGTGAGGATCTTCGTGGTGACCTCGCCCAGCTCGCCGCCCGCCTGGACCAGGTTGTCACCGAGGATGTGTACCGGGCCGATCAGCGTGCGGTCGATCGGCGCATCAGCCAGATCGAGGCTGGTCTGTCCGGGCTGCGCGGCGAGCATGACCAGGCGACGGAGCGTGCCCAGCAACAACGCCGCGAGGACCAAGCGCAGGCCGCAGCGACACGACGGCTCGTCGTCAGTTCCTTCGTGTCGCCGCTGGGGCTGATGGCGCTCCAGCTGTGGCTCGCATCGCGTGGTGCGGCTCCGTAGTCTGGGCGATGGGGGCAGTTGACTTTCAATCGGGGCGCGGGGAGAACAGTGAGCGCCGAACGTGGCGACACCTATCAGTGCTGATCGTTTCGTTGCCGCGCTGCGCGCCGAGGGTGTGCGTGTGGTGGAGCGGTCGAAGTGGAGAACCCACAACAGGAATCACAAGGGGCCGTGGGGTCCAATGAACGGGGTGATGATCCATCACACCGTGACCTCCGGTACGGCCAACACCGTCAACATCTGCGAGCGCGGCTATGACGGCCTGCCCGGCCCGCTGTGCCATGGCGTGATCGCCAAGGACGGCACCGTGCATCTGGTCGGTTACGGCCGCGCCAACCATGCCGGGCGCGGCGACGGAGACGTCCTGAGCGCCGTCATCGCGGAACGAACGCTGCCTTCGGCGAACGAGGCAGATACGGACGGCAACACGCACTTCTACGGCTTTGAGTGCGAGAACCTCGGCGATGGCCGCGATCCGTGGCCGGCGGCCCAGCTCGATACCATCGAACGTGCCGCTGCGGCACTGTGCCGCGCCCATGGCTGGAGTGCCGCTAGCGTGATCGGGCACCGTGAGTGGCAGCCCGGGAAGATCGATCCCGAAGGCTTCACCATGGGTTGGCTACGTGATCGGGTTGCCGCGCGCCTGAAGTCCAAGCCGACTGCCGGAGACTCGACGGGCAGCAGCGGCTCGACGTACGTCGTCAAGAGTGGTGACACGCTCTCCGGCATCGGCAAGCGGTTCGGCGTGAGTTGGGAGCGTATCGCCCAGGCCAACAAGATCACCGCGCCGTATGTCATCAAGCCCGGGCAGTTGCTCACGATCCCGGTGAAGACATCCGGGGGTACGTATGCCCCGCCTCCTTTTCCGGATGGTCTTGCTCCGGGCCGCTCGTCACCGTCTGCGAAGGGCTTGCAGCAGGCGCTGAAGGACACGGGGTGGCTCGACCCCTCGGTGCCGCTTTCCGACACCTACGGCCCTCAGACCCAGCAGGCCGTGGCCGGCTTCAACCGCAAGCACAACCTGTTCAGCACAGGACGACCCACCGACCCGGCGATCGGTCGCCGCGGCTGGGACCTCCTGCACCAACTCGCCTACGGACCCTGAAACGTTGATCGACTTCATCCATGACCACAGCACCCGCCTGTACGCCATCGCCGCCGCGGCTCTGGCCCTGATCGCCCACTACGTCCAGGACCTGCCGACCGGCCTGATCCTCGCCCTCGTCGCCGCAGTTCTCGGTACGGGCGAGGCCGTCCAGCGCGTCGAGGACCGGAAGACCGCCAAGGCCCTCAACCAGCAACCGCCCACATCCACGTGACTTTGCCCGTGACGCGGACGCCGCAACCAGAAATTGGCATCGCTCAGACGCCGCGCAGGTAGGCGGCAGCTGGCCCAATCGGAGACGGGACAGGCACAGGTTCCGTGATCATGGAGATGAGCCACTCTGTGATCATCTGGGGGCCTGCGCCTGCGATGCCGCCGTGGCTGACCGAACCGCATCAGTTAGCAGTGCGCATTTCTCGGAAAGCCTTGTACGCCAGCTCCAGTATCCTCACCCCCGTTCGGGATGCGGGTCGACGAGCTTCGGCTGGCATGAAGTAGGCCCCGCCCAGCCCGAGGGCGGGACGGGGCCTACTGTCGGGCAACTCAGTGCAGTTGACGCCCCATCTTCGCCGCCCGCCTGCTCTGGCCCTTAGTCTCCCACCACTCTTCCAACAAGGTGCGGACCAGGTGCACGAGCTGTCGAAGCCGCTCAGGGTCGGGGTGAGGTGAGGTGAGCACATCCACGAAGGACTTGTCATCCCACGGCAACGTGAACTCCCAGCGTTCGTCCTGGCGCCCTTGGCGCACTACAGCGACCTCGTACGTAAAGGTCACGCTGCGGTCGGCATGATGATGGACCGACAGGCTTGAGATGTTAAATCTGACCTGCCCATCGCCAGTGGTGTACGAGCAAGCCAGGGCTTGCTCCGCTGGCGTCTGCTTCGCCATGCGACCCATCCACCCCTCGCCTCATCTGTTGACGGACGGCTTCCCTGCGCACAGGAGAACTAGCACTTACTGGCACTGGCCAGGTTCGTGACATTGTACGCAGTGAGAACGTCATTCAGTCCGGCAGGAGTGCCGATGATGGTGCGGAATCTTTCCACTGGCGGGCACTGATTGGTGTAGATGGAGAATCCACCTCGACCGTTGGGCGCCCCGTTGGCGATGGCATTGTTTATCTTGCCATCCATCCCGGCGTTCCAGCCGTGACCCAACTTGATGTGCTTCCACCCCCACGTCGCCGTTCCGCAGCGCAGCGTGTACCTCTGGACTCCACGGAAGTACTGCCGCACGATGTAGTTGCGGCCGTTGTGCTTGCACGTAGCGTCGACGCTGTCGATCGCGACACCAATGGGACTACTACTCTGGGCGCTTGCGGGACTGGCTGCAGGTACCAACACCGCGGTGACGGCCGCGGCGACGACGGCCACGGCGGCACTACGAGTCCTATTGCGACGTGTGGATTTTCCGTTGAATATCTTGCCCTTCATTTTCCCCCTTTTCCTTTGATGATGCGTGACCTTTTATAGCAGTCACACCTCGATGCGGTCGAGTGGTTTTCTGCTCACTGGCCCGAACCTCCCCTCTCTGGCCGACACGCCATAAAACGGTTCTCGCTTGACGGGTGCACATTCACGCGCAACGGAATAAGAAATTCCATTACTCAGGTCAGTCCCATCGCCAGTGGGTTCAGATGCGCACGGATTGGCGGCTGGCCATCCGCGACAACAGGGGCGCGTATCCCAACGGCGGGTGACCCAAGCTCCTCGCGTCCATGTGACGCTGACCGAGATACATCCGCCCTGTTGAAAATTGACACCGCGTAGGTGGCCATAGGCCCCTGTTGCTGAGCCGAGCACAGCTCAGCAACAGGGGATCCGTCCGGGGTGACTCGAAGAGGTTCCGCAGTGACAGGGTCAGGATTCTTGCTAGGTTCGATCCGATGCCAAGGAGGTCCAGTGCCGTCTTGCCTGTCTGTCAGCACAGGGGCTGATCTGCGGGTTGAGCCGGTCGACGCCGTGCTCGACGAGGTCGAGCGTGCTCTGCAAGCGCAGTTGGACAGAGGGACGCTGGTACGCAAGCGGCGGTCGCTGGGGGCACGTACTGACCGTGGCACGTGGTTGCGGGTTGAACGCCGCTCCTTCGACAAGATCGGCACTCAGGGCTGGAACGGCACCGAATGTGCCGCGCTCCTGGAGGGAGTGGCCAAGCCGCAGTGGCTTCGGAGCGCCGCGTGGAGGCAACCGGGAGACACCGTGATGTGGCGGGTCGATGAGACGGACCTCCTGCCCGGTGAGCCCATCGGCAGCAGTGTCCTGGCCATCGAGCCTGCGCTGTCGGATGACTGGTGGCGGGCGTTCAATAGGTCGCTGGATGCCCTGGCCAAGCAGCAGACTCAGCGCATCGCCACCCCGGACACCGCGCTGATCACACAAAGCAGTGTCACCGAGGCGATCCACTGCCTCCTCCCTGACGGTGTCGACGCGACGGTGGATCGGTGGCTGCCGGCACACGCGGATCTCAACTGGGCGAACATGACCGGGCCGGAGTTCTGCCTGTTCGATTGGGAGGACTGGGGTATGGCCCCTCAAGGGCTGGATGCCGCGTCGTTGTGGGGCAACTCCCTCGCCGTCCCGCCTCTGGCCGAACGTGTCCGCCACGAACGACGCCACGATCTGGAGAGCCGGGACGGCAAGCTGATGACCTTGTTCGTCTGCGCGAAGATCCTGGCCCCGGACGCTCACCCAGAGGACCCTCGCCTTGAACCCGCACGTCTCATGGCCGGGCAGGTCGCGGAGGAGCTTCGGAGAGGCTGACGATCTCGATGCGGCACTCGCAGCCGAGCCACGGTTCGGCCGCTGCCAGCGACCTACCCTGGAGAGGTGACAACCAACGCGAGCCGGATCAGGCTCCGCCGTGGCGACCGGAGGATGGACCGGCGCCCACGGTATGGGTATGGCCTCCCGGCAGTCGCCCGGCACTGTGGGTGCTCGTCCATGACCAGTGGCGCTATGCCCTCGTACACGCCCGGCATGACTGGCCCGACGGGCGCTGTGCGTATCACGTCGAGATCGCTCTAGACGG
Organism: Streptomyces sp. x-19; assembly: GCF_046549115.1. Taxonomy (NCBI): domain Bacteria; kingdom Bacillati; phylum Actinomycetota; class Actinomycetes; order Kitasatosporales; family Streptomycetaceae; genus Streptomyces; species Streptomyces sp. x-19. Next base: position 9,741 of record NZ_JAJPWK010000003.1, read on the forward strand.
GGGGACGTCAGCAACGCACCGGGCGTACTGGTGGCCGCAGAAAGGCCGGCTCCGGGTAGCCCACGGGAGCGCCGTGGGCCCCAGCACGGGGAGCATGCCGATCGCTACTGGCGAGATGCCCACCAGCCATCACGGAAGCCGGTCAGGGTGAGTCTGTATCGCGTCACCCTTCAGTTCACGGGAGACGCCGACGCTCCTCAAGTCACGGGCGAGTGGACCCGGGAGGCAACCACTCGCAACAAATTCCGTTCCTGGATAGGTCTGTACGGCAGCGTCCAATCCTCCACGATTCGGTTTGTCGAGGAGGCGGACGACGGCAGCAACATCATCCTGGATACCTGGCCGACGCCCGTATCTCAGGGAGCGGGATAGCTCACGCACGTCCGGGCGGCTCAGCCTGATCCGGTCGGTAGCCCTGTGGGCGGTCTTCGTCCCCCGATGGCGCCGCCGAGCCACGGCCTGGGACGCTCCCGACACCCGCCGCAGCAAGGCGAAGACCCCCAGAGCATCGGCTAGGAGGGCCTGGGGGTCTTGTGCACCTCTTGGAATGTGCGTTTTAAGGCTAGCAGTCGCAACGGTAGAGCCCTCGGGTGCAGGCACCCCCTCGGGAGCGGCTATTCTGCTATGCCTGAACCGGGAGTAGGAGGCTGTCGTGGCAAAGCCGCTGATCGTGGGCCGCAAGGAGTTCGCGAAGATCTACAACGTTGCGCCGACGGCGATCAGCGACCGGTGGGTCCCAAGCGGGATCGTCTCTTATGAGGACGCTGTGATCGTGTCGGGCAAGCCGTTCTGGCCTGGTGGTCTGGCGGTGGACGTTGCCCTCCCGCCGGGCAGCCGCGGCCGGCAGCTGGATGAACGGCTCCTCGCCGAGCTGGAGAAGGAACAGCAGGCAACGGTTCGGCCGATGAAGAAGGGTGAACTGCCTCCACTGGTGGGGCTGCAGGAGTATGGGGCTTTGTTCGGCGTGAGCCAGTTCGTGGCATCAAACGCTCGTCAGCGGGGCACCGGAATGCTGCCAGTCGAGGACTACCTCCTGTCGGGTTCTCCGCTGTGGCTGCTGGACACCGTGCTCGACGCCGCAGAGGCAACGATGCAACAGAGCCGTGGCGGCGTGTGGCAGTTGCAGCAGGATGTGGCGGACGCCCTGCGGGAAGGCCGGTATGACGGTCCAGGCTCGGTGATCGCGAAGCGAGGCAAGGCGGCTGCGAGCGGGGCCTGACTTCAGCGCGCTCGCAGGGACGCTGGCTTCTTACCCTTCGACAACAGCGGCTCAAGTCGGACCCACTGCGCGTCTGTCATATCCCACGCGCCAACCGGTGATCATTACAGACCGTGATCTACTTCTGGCCATAGCGCCGATCAACGAGAAACCGAGGTCATGACCAACCACTGCTGCGAGGCGATGAACAGCCACGCGAACGTGTCCTGCGACCAGCATGACGACGCTTTCGCCTGCCCGGACGCGCTGATCAAATTCAGCGCCAAGTTCCAGGAGTACGGGCTGATCATCCATGACGGCGGCACGTCGAGCAGCACAATCGACTTCTGCCCCTGGTGCGGACGACGTCTCCCCGAGTCTCAGCGGGACCGGTGGTTCGACGAGCTAGAGCGTCGCGGGATCGATCCAGGGGAGGACGAGATCCCTGCCGAGTTCGAGGACGACCGCTGGCTCACGTCGCATCAAGAGTGACCAACCAGCAGTATCTCAAGCCACTGCTGAAACACGCCTTGTAGGGCTCGGGGACTGCTGCTGCGGAGTTGACCCCCACCCCATCCGTAGTAGAATTCACCGCAGAGCAGGAGGGGTGAAAGTCGCCCGGTTCTCATTTCATGCAAAATAGGCTGCGATACATCCCAGAAGGAGGGGCAGTGGCGACAGTGCAACTAGAGCTGCCCATCGCGGCCATCCGCCAACCCGAAAATCTCGGTGGCAAGCTGACGATCCAGGAGCGGTTTGAGGCGTTTCACCAGCTCAACCCCTGGATCCTCAAGCACCTGGAGCGCCTCACAGGCGACTGCGTTGAGCGAGGACTCAAGCGCATCGGCATCGGCATCGGCATGCTCTTCGAGGTTCTGCGCTGGCAGTACGGGCTCGCCACACACGGAGAACCCTGGAAGCTCAACAACGACTACAGGTCGCGCTACGCGCGACGCCTCATCGAGCTGCATCCCGAGTGGTCCCCCCTGTTCGAAACCCGGAAGATCCACACCGCCTAAAAATAGGCGAGTATCTATCTCGCCTTTACCTCTTGGAGATGTTCTATGTCCAGCGTGACCGTGCCGCCCCTGCGCACGCGCAAGCCCACCGGCATCGTGCCGTGGCCGAAGATCCTCATCGAAGGCCACGAGAAGGCCGGCAAGTCGTATGTCGCCGCGCAGTTCACCGGCTCCGAGAAGACCGGCCAGGCGTACTGGTTGGAGCTCGGCGAGGACACTGCCGACGAGTACGCCCAGGTTCCGGGCGCGGACTACCTGCTGATCGACCACAACGGCACCTACCGCGACATCCTCGGCCAGATCGAAGCCGTCCATGCCGAGGCCAAGCGTGCGGCGGCCGCCAAGGAACCCCCGGTCGTCCTGGTAATCGACTCGATCTCGCTGCTGTGGAGGATGCTCGTCAACTGGACCAACGAGCGGGCTAGGCGCTCGCCCAAGGGGCAGAGGAAACTGCGGCAGGACCCGGATGCCGAGGTCAAACCGACGATGAACCTGTGGAATGACGCCTACGAGCGGTGGGCGGCCGTCATGTACCTCGTGCGCACCATGCCGGGCATCGTCATCCTGCTCGCCCGGGGCAAGGAAATCGCCGCCGTGGACGGCAACGGTGATCCGATTCCGAACACGAAGGACTGGCGGGTCGAGGGGCACAAGTCCCTCGCCTACGACGCCACCGTGTGGGTGCGCCTTCAGCGGGACAGTGATCCGCAGATCATCGGGGCGCGGTCGTTGAAGTTCGAGGTGCCGCGCAGCGGGCAGCCCAAGACGTTGCCGGACTTCACCGTTGAGCGTCTCGTGTTCGATCTGATGGGCTGCTCCGTCCACACCCAGCCCAGGGTCTCTCCCGAACTGACCGGGGATCTCGCGCAGCGGTGGCTGCCGAAGGTGAAGAAGGCCGCCAAGGACGGTCTGGAAGAGCTGAAGAAGCTGTGGACCGAGGCGAGTTCGGACGCGGATCTCTCCCGTGAGGAAATCCGAGTCGTCAGGGCAGCGATCGAGCGGCAGGCCGCGGAGTTGAAGAACCCCGAACAGCTCACCGACCCGACCAGCGACGCCGCAAAGCTCCGCGCCGCCGCTGCGGCCACTGAGCAGGACTCGGCCGCTGAGGACGCCGTGGACGAGGCGGCCGCCAGCGAGTTCACCGCTGCCTGAACCTCCTTCTCTGGCCTCTTCTCATCTCTTGCCAGGGCCTGCTGTCCGCGTGGCCGGGCCCCGGCATGCCCTCTTGGAGTTCCGTGTGAGCACGCAAGTCTTCGCCCCGCCGGCGCCGGTGTCGGTCTGGGACGCCGCGCACGCCGCCGACGCGCGCCGGCCCCGATCCCGCCAGCAGCAGTTGGGCGCCTCGGACACCATCTGTTCCCGCCGAGCGGGATACATCCTCCACAAAGCCGAGCGCACGCATAGTCCGGACATGCGCGCGGCGATCCTCGGCACGTACATCCACCAGGGGCTGCTGGAGGACGCGCGCCGCGAGTACGGGTGGCTCGTCGAACGCACCGTCACCGACGAGGTGCTGCGCGGCCACATCGACATCGTCCAGCTCGACGCCGCGGCTGCCGCGCGGCTTCCCAAACGCCACCGGCCTGTTCAGCCTGCCGATGTCGTGACGGTCGAGGACGTGAAGACGAAGTCCGGCCGGATATGGGACCGCGTCGTGCGCTACGGGCCGACTGCGGCGGAGATGCGGCAAGTTCTGCTGTACGCCGGCCTGTTGCGCACCGTCGGGTTTGCTGACATGCCGGGCCAGCGGTACCTGCACCGCCTCGGCCCGATCGATGTGCAGCGGATCCGGTTCCGGTTCGTGTGCCGCGACACCGGGGAGGAGCACGTGCAGGAGTTCGACTTCGACCCCTGGTTGGCGACGGAGGCTCGCTGGTGGGTGGACCGTGTCTTGGAAGCTCCCGCCCCTGAGGATCTGCCGCGCGACCACGACGGTCCTGGGCTATCGGTCATCTGCGATAACTGCGCCTTCCGCGACGCGTGCTGGCCTGATGTGCCGCCGGGGGTGCCCGCGCAGACGATCCTCGTGCACGACGACGCCGACCGCGCCCAGGCGCTGGCGGACTATGTGCGCGGCCACGAGATGTACCGGGAGGGCAGGCGTCTCAAAGAGAGGGCGCGGGCGATGCTCTCCAGTTCCCCGGAGGGCCGCTACGGCGAGAACGAGCTCGGTTGGAGCGGTGGCAACCCGAGGCAGGAGGTGGATGTCGCGGCGATGGTCGAGCAGTTCGAGGACGCCGACCTCGTCGTGCCGATGCTGCCTGACGCGCAGGCCATGGTCGACACCCTGCGCCGTGCCGGAATGACGGTGCCGATGCGTACAGCGGCCGGGCAGAAGACGCCGCGCTCCATCAAAGTCAGCCCAGCTCGCCCAACGGCCTGACAGGCCCTGTGCGAGCCCCGCGCCGGCGTGCGGGGTCGCTCCCCTGCTGTTGATCACTAACTCTTCTGTACCACCCTGGAGGCCCTTCCCGTGACGATTCTGCGCCGCCACCTCAGCACCGGTTTCACTGTGCTGCCGACGGCCACCATCGAAGACTCACGGCTGTCGTTTCGTGCACGGGGCATCCTCGCCTTTCTGCTCGCGAAGCCGGACAAGTGGAAGGTGCGCTCGGAGTCGATCGCGGCTGCGGGACAGGAGGGGCGGGATGCGGTGCGCAAGGCTCTGCGGGAGCTGCGGACGTATGGCTACTACCGGGTGGTGACCGAGCGGCTGGACGACGGAACGCTGGTGAGGGTCACGGAGGTTCACGACACCGCCCAGGAATGGGCGTCCGAGGAGTACAGCCGGCAGGTGGGCCGACGGGGCGCGCGCAGGCTGGAGCGCCAGATGGAAAACGCTCCCAGCGACGTCGACGAAGCGGGCAAGCCAACCGGGGACGGCTTTTCAGGCGTCGGTGAACCAGGCGCCGGTTCTTCAGGCTTTCTAGTTAGTAACCAGAACCAACACACAGAAGAGAACCCCCCTACCCCCGCAGCTGGCGCTGCGGGGGAGTCCGGCGCCGCGCCGCTCGAAGAAGCCGGGGCACGGTCGTGCCCGAGGCATCCGGACGGCCTGGGGAGTTCGTGCCGTGGGTGCGGGACAAGTCCGCGGCAGTTGCGGGAGCGGCAGGAACAGGCAGAGAGGGAGCGGTTCAAGGTACGTGAGCGTGACGCGAATGCGCGCCTGCTCGCTGAGGTACGGAGCAGGCCGGGCGGGGAGGTGTTGTCGGAGGTGGCGCAGCAGCGGCTTGCGCAGATGCGGGAGGTGAGGCGGGCTGCTGACCCGATGCGCAAGGTAGAGTCACCCCCAGAAATAGGTTGATGTAAAACTACGAGCAGGCGGCCGGCGGGTAATTTGCCACCCCGACTAGACATAGTAGGATTAACCTTGTGGGCAGGGGGTCTGCTCACCACCTCTTGGAGACATTGTGATTGCAGCATCGATCAACAACGGAGTAGCGCAGATCGCCGACACGGACCTAGCGTGGGCATTGATCAGGCCCGACGCGCTGAGCATCGCGAGCGCCGGCGGCAAGGTGACAGTTTGGAGTCGCCGCTACGACGGCATGACCGTAAGGGCTCAGCGCCTCCAGGATGACGCCTGGCTCGCCGTTTCGCTGACGCTGACGGAAGAGGGGCGGCCTGCGAGGACTGGGCTACTGATGCGGGAAGTACCTAGCTACGCCCGACTGCGCCTGAACGACCTGATGTGCCAACTCCAATGGAGGCTCGGCGTGGGCGACTTCGAGGAATCCCTGACGGTACGACGAGGCTGACCGCGCGGCGTGTATGCACTGGCAAAAATAGGCCAGTGCACACTCGCCTAATCCTGAATTGGATACCCATGCTTGATATCGCTGCCAGGGTGGCCGACGTCCGAGCCACCTACGGGCCCGACGAAAACGCCGCGCTCAACGTGTACGACGACGCCCTCAAAGCCTTCGAGGATGCTGGACTGCACCCGTACGCGGAGACCCGCGGTGGACTGGCCATCTGCGCCCACGCCCCCAACGGCACGCTGCTCGTAGTCGCCTGCCAGGACTTCCTTCCCCTCAACCGCGACATGCTCCTGGGCTGGCACCTCACCCACGTGCCCGAGGATGAGCCGGCCCCGGCCTGGCGGTGCGTCGTCTACGACACCACTCCCGCGGACTTGCGCTGCGACCCGGCGGGCAACCTGAGTCTTGAGCCCCTCGTTGACGCTGCGCTCAGCCACCTGTCCGCATGCGCGCACACTGCGAAAGGGGGCCAGGCCCGGTGACCCTGACTGCCGACGATCAGCAGATGGCCGTCCGCGACTTCTTCACCCCCGCGCGGCTTTTGGAGTTCATCGATCTGCCCGATCCCCTCTCCCGCATCCGTTGGGGTCAGAGGCAGTTCGACGCGGGCGATCGCAGGCACAGCGTCCGGCGTCTCGAAGGGGAACCGGACGCCGGCTGCCTGACGCACTGGTCGTCCGCGCCTGGCGGGTTCCGTTACGAGGTCGAGGCCCGTGGAGGCACACGGTCCGGATTTGTGCACTGGCACGACGTGCACCAGGAGGTGAACTCCCGTCTCACCCCGGTGCGTTACGGCGCACTGCGTGCGGCGGTCGAGGCCGCGAAGGCCCACGACATCGCGTACCTCCCGGGCCCTATCCCGTACCGCACGCCCGAGATGTGGGAGCGCCATTTCCACAGGCCGTGGGCGCGGCGCGCCAGTCAGCTCGCCCTGAAGGCCACTGCCGCGCTGGATGCCATCTGTCCACCCGTCAAGGCGCAGCCCTCCTTGTTCTAATCCCACGCGACCGCAAGAAAGCCTGCCTCGTGATCACCTCCACCTCTTCCACAGCCTGGACCAGCGCCGCTCCGTGCGCCGGGATCGACGGATACCTGCCCAGCGAGGACCTGGTGCGCCGCCACCCGGACGAAGTACTCAAAGCATGCGGGCCGTTGATGGATGACTGCGCCGCACTGTGCCCGTTCGTGCTGCAGTGTTACGAGCGGGTGCGGCCGCAGTCGAATGGCTTCGATGGGGTCTGCGCTGCCCGTACGTGGATCAACGGGCGGGAGGTCGCGGCCGCCGAAGACGCGCCTGCGCTGTCGAAGCTCGCTTCGCGGGCAGGCACGTGCGGCACGAGTAGTGGGGTCAAGGCACATCGGCGGCTTGGGGAGCCGTTGTGCGGGGAGTGCCGGGTGACCGCGCAGCGGGCCGAGGTGCGCCGCGCCGGCGCGGCGAGCATCCGCAAGCGGGCCTCGCACGGCGACCGCCAGGCGCGTACCCGTGCGTCGTGATACCGCGCGCAGACATCTCGCTCACCCCCCCCTGACCTGCGTAAACGCAATTGACACCCCCTCGAACCGTAGTAGAATTAACCTCAGCTGGAAGGGGGAACCCCTCCCAATTACCTCTTGGAATACGAGATAAGGAACGCCCTCCTCATGTACACGAACGCCCCGGACCCGCTCGCCGTCCTTCAGGTCGCCACCGACTACAACATCTCCGAAGAGCAGGCTGCGACCGCCATCGAGTGGGCCGCCCGCACGACGGTGCACGCCTGGCATGGATACGCGGACACGTGCGGCCTGGCGCAGGACGACGGTGACGCGATGGAGGCATGGTTCCGCTCGCTCGGTCCGGCCGCACCGCAAGCCGTCCTCGACGACGCGGTCATTGCCGTTGTTGGCGCCGACAACATTCTCGCCGAGATCTACCGCAAGCAGGCTGGCCGTACGCGCGTGATGCGCACCAACAGGCCGCGCCTTCGTATCCACTGACACGACACAGCCTCGGCCCGCCTCGCAGCGAGGCGGGCCGCCTGCTGCCGCCACCCCAACTCCACGGCTGACCGCCCTCCACAGGGCCGGCCTACGCCTGCATGTGCCAGCCCCGGTGCTACTGGACCGAGATCCGTGGCCGCCACAACAACCGGCTGGGGATATTCCTCATGCCTGGCGAGGAACTACTGGGGGCGGAAGGCGCCGCCGCGCACATCGCCCAGCTGCACGGCCATCGGGACATCTCCGATATCCGCATGTGGCAGGAGAGCGCCGCAGAACGCGACGCGCGGCTGGCGCAACTGCGCCACGAAGAAGCCCAAGAGGCGCGCGGCATCCACTGGGCCACGGGCGGAGCCAACTAGGCATGGCGGGGTGCCTTTCACAGGCGCCCCGCCATGCCCAACACTCCGGGCACGCTACCCCCGGACCCTCATCAGGCACCCGCGTCTCGATACCTCACCCCGCTGCCACTCCCTGCGTAGCGGGGTCCTTTACGCCCACCCCCGTCACAGAAGGTGATCCACTCGTGACTCAGCTCGACCTGTTCGCGGACCTTGCCGGCCGCACCGCCGATCCGGAACCCGTACCCGCCACCTTCGCCGCGTCACCGAAGGTGAGGGCGACGCCGCCTCCACCGCGACACCCCAAGCACTCTCTCTCGACCACAGCCGAGAGCCCTGCGCCCCGTCGCTCCGGCCGGCCGCGACCGGTGCGTGAGCCACACCGGCGCGCGATAGAGATCGGCGAGGCGGTGGCGGAGCGGTGGCACAACCGGCATGGCGGAACGGCCATGGAAGTACCCATCGGAGTTGTCGCCGCGCTGTGCCTCATCAAGGAGAAGGACCCCAACGGCCCGGACCTCAAGGCTCAGATCCTCGCCCAGGACGGTGCGCAGCTGATCGCGATGCTCCGCGAGATCTGGTCGCTGCATTGGGTTCACCGCCCTGACCTGATCGATCGCGCCCGGATCCTGCACGAGTGGTTGAACGACGAGGTGGACGAACACCGCATGCACGCGGTGCGTGCCGTGGCTCAAACCGCCCTCCAGCGAGGCTTGTTCGACCTGACCGCACACGAGGACCCCTACCTGCGTTCGGCCACCGACGCCCTGTCGCCGGTGATGACCTGCCTACGCTCACACGGGGCCCGTCAAGGGCTCGGCGAGTACCACACCCCACCGCCGATCGCTGACGCCATCGCCGAAGCCAACTTGGGACACATCGCCGGCCTCGGGCTCAACCTGCGTGAGCCGAAGGAGGGTTACCACATCCACGACCCATGCGCCGGGAGCGGAGGCATGCCGCGTTCGGCTGCGCAGAGCCTTCGCGAACGCGGCAAGGATCCGGCGGCCTATCAGTGGTCGATGGTCGACATCGACCCGATCGCGGCCGCCTGCGCTGCGGTGAATGCGATCGTCTGGGCACTCGGCCCGAGGGTGACCGTCGCGTGCGCCGACTCACTGGCGAACCCCAACGCCGTCGAGGACGCGATGAAGGAGGCACGCGCCGCTTTCGAGCGCCGCGACGAAGTGCTCGGCAAGGCGCGGATCATCGCCGCCATCCGCCGGACTCAACAGCTGATGGAACAAGCCCTCTCGCCTGCAGCGTAAGCCCAACACCCCGCCTGACCTGCATAGACGCAGTTGACCCATTCCTCTTCCATAGTAGAATTAATTTAGAAGTTGAGGGGGGGAGCCACTCCGACCCCGGTCAACTGCCCACCCTCAGCCACGCACCTCTTGGAACAGGAGCACACCATGACCAACATCGACACCATCGAGACTGACACCGGCGCCCCCGAGACCGAAGACACCCAGCCGACCGAGGCAGCAATCCTCAGCGAGATCGACCTCTACCTGCTGGCCAAGCCCGTCGCCGAAGCCCTCGGCGACGGCTGGAGCGAGGACCCTGATGACAATCCCGCCGGCTTCGTAGACAAGGCCATCCGCCTCGTCCACCCCGACGGCCGCGCGATTGGCATACGCCACCTGTGGCAGGGCGAGGCCGCGCAGACCTTCGCCGTCGGCGGCCCGGCCCCCAAGCCTTCGGCCGACACCGACAGCGCGCCTGCCGAGAACCCCAACCGACTCGCCAAGGGCGTGCGGTACAGCACCGGTGTCTTCTTCACCACCGCCGAGCCGTTGGAGGAGATCCTGGCCGCCATCCGCACCGTGCTGTTGCCTGCTTTCGACGGCCACCGCCCCCGCCTACGCGCCAACGGCGCCCGCATCACGCCTGCCGAGCCCACGGTCGACCAGCCCGCGCAGGCTACGCCGCAGCAGGAGCAGTCCGACACCGACGAACCCGCCACCACGGCGGGCAAGAAGGCCAAGACGACAGCCGCAAAGCGCGGCAGCACCACGCCGTCCAAGCGCAAGACCAAGACCTCGGCCAAGCAGCGCCGCACCTCCCCCGCCGCCGCCTGACCTGGACTCCTTGCCACCCCGGGCGGGCGCCCGGCATGAAGCCTGGCGTCCGCCCGCCCTTCACGAGAGAACACCGACATGAGCACCGCTGCCGACCACACCACCCCCGTCGAGGGCTTCACCGGCCGCTTCGCCTGGGTTGACCCGCACGACCTGGTCATCGACCCCTACAACCACCGCAAGCACCGCACCACCGAGGACGGCAAGGACGGGACACAGCCCGATGCCGACCTCCAGGCCAGCGTCGACGAGTTCGGCGTCCTCACCCCGCTCGTACTACGTCCCCAGAGCGGAGAGAACGAAGGCAAGCTCGGCATCATCTTCGGGCAGCGGCGCAACAACGCCGCGCTGGCCGCCGCCAAGAAGGCCAAGGCGAGGAAGAAGCCCTACCGGCTGGTTCCAGCGATCATCCGCGACGACCTCAAGGACGTCGACGACACGTCCCTGACGGTGTCGTTCATCGAGAACAAGCACCGCACCCAGGCCACGATCCGCGACGACATCGACGCCGCCAAGCAGCTGTCCCTCATGAGCATTCCCAAGACCCGCCACGCACGCGCCATGGGTCTCAAGCCTGCCGACCTCGGAGCCGCCACCAAGGCCGCCAAGCTGTCCGACCAAGCACTCGCCGACGGCATCGAAGCGGACTTCAACCTCATCGAGCTGGCCGACTTCCAGGAGGTCGAAAGCCTCAAGGGCGCGTTGTGGACCCTGAAGCGCGCCAAGGCCCGCGACATACGCCAGGACAACACCAAGCGCGGCAACTGGAAGCACGCCCTGGCCGAACTGCGCGCCGAGAAGGAACTCGCAGACAAGTGCAACAGCCTCCTCAAGGAGCTGGCCGCCGCGGAGATCCCCGTCGTCGACGGGAAGAACTGGACCGACACCAGCACCCGGCCACTCGCAGACCTCCTCACCAGCGACGGCGCACCCCAGACACCCGAGACACACCAGGCATGTCCCGGGCACGCGGCGTGCATCGACACCAGCGAAGCAGAGGTGATCTGGCTGTGCACGGCCTGGCACCGGCATGGCCACGCTCTCACCCCCGAGGCTGCAAAGGCAGACAAGGCACAGGACGGCCCTGACCGCGAGGCCGCCAAAGCCGAACGACGCCTGGTCATCGCCAACAACAAGGCATGGCGGCAGGCCCGAGAGGTCCGCTACGCCTTCCTCACAGACCTGTGCGCCCAGCCCGAAGCCAGCGCCCGAGTATGGCCACTGATCCTGTCGGCGATCACCGGCACCAGCTATGCCTACGCCAACTTCGTCGGACGCAAGCGCACCGACCTGACCGCTCGTTTCCTCGGCGTCAAGGACCCCAACGAAGGCCGCAGCCAGTGGGATCGCGTCGACGACCCCTTCGGCACGCTGATCGCGCGCACCAGCCCGGCCCGTGCTTGGCGCCTCCTGCTCGCCCACGTCGCCGCCGCCCACGAGGTGGAGTACATGTACGACGCGGCCTGGCGCAGCCACATCAATCCACAGACCGTCGAATGGCTGACATTCCTTGAGGCGGAGGGCTACGCGCTCAGCACCGTCGAGGCGGAGACGGTCGCCAAGGGCCGCGCCCAGCAGGAGGAGCAGACCGAACGGGCCGCGAAGGATGAACAGCCCGACTCTGCGGAGCACGACGAGAGCGCCGAGGGGACCGAGCAGCACACGGAGCCGGTGCCGGCCGCAGCCTGACCTCACCGTACGGGAGGCCCGCGTCACAGCTGGCCTCCCCTCCACATCCAACAGCACCCCTCCGCGTGCTCAACCGCTAGCGATCAACACCGTCCTGTTCCCGTGAAGGGCTGGACAACCGATCAAGGATGCACCTCTTGGAATCCATCATCTGGCTTCGACCTGAATACAAGGGCCGTGAAGACGAGCTGATCAACCTTGCGGCCGCAGCCGACCTCGTCGGTGTCTCCCGCTCCGCCGTCAGCAACTGGGCCAAACGTCATTCCAGCTTCCCGAAGATCGCTCTTCTAACAGGCATCGGCGAACGACGCAACAAGTACGTCCCCAAGGACGAGTTCCTCACGTGGGGCCATACCCAACTCAACAAGCGACGCAGCGTCAAAAGGCCCGGCCCTCGTCGGCCCACCGCCGTCCTTCGCTCAGACCAAGTCGCTTACCACGAACGACAGATCATCCGGCTCTCTGAGCTCGAAGTCCGTCAGGCTGCGGTGCTGGAGAAGACCCGGGCCGCTCTGCGCAAACACCAGGCCGAACTCCAAAAGGCTCGCGAACGACTCACATCTGAGATCACAGCCGTCCACAACATCGAATGCACCACACCAACCGTGAAAGACACGCCATGAACACCAGCGCACCGTCCAACGGCTTCATCGTCACCGTCGAACAGACACCGACCATCCACGCCGCCGCCCTGCGAGAGGGCGACACCTTCGCCCTCGTCGGCAATGGCAGCCCCCTGGCCATCCTCACCAGGCGCCGCCACCTTCAGTCGCTGTGGCTGCTCACCCTCGAAGGTCAAGACGCCCCGATCACCCTGCGCGACGACGAACAGATACGCCCCTACAGATGCTGCGTGCCTTCGACCTGACCTGCCAGCTCTGCGGGGGCACCGCCCGGCACGTCCTGGACCTCCCCGTACACGGCATTCCCCAGACCTGGGTGTGCAGCCACCACTGACCCCAGCACAGCCCCCTCCACACGTCAGCTGAACCAAGGACACCCGACATGGCCACAACCGACCGCACCATACGAGTCGGCACCACCGACGTCACCATTCGCACCAGCAACAGGACCACGCTCGGCCGCACCGTCACCCAGAACGGCAACGTCATCGTCCACGGCCCGCCCACAACAACCGACGCCGACGCCACAGACCTCGTCACCCGACGCTGCTCATGGATCTACCGGCAACTCGCGCACCTCGCCAAGACTGCACCCGAAGACCCGCTCAAGGAACTCGTCCCCGGCACAGGGTTCGATGTTCTCGGCCGACGTCACCGCCTGCGAATCGTCCCCGACAGCAACCAGAACGAGCCACTCATCCAGTTACGGAGCGCCCCGACCGGCAGCTGGCTCCACATGCGACGCAGCACTGCACTCAAAAGCGACGAAGCACGCCGAACCCTCATCAACTTCTACGCCGACAGCGGCCGTGAATGGCTGGAAGCCAGCCTTCCACAGATCGCTGTAAACACTACAAACCGGAATCTAGCCGCCACCTTCTCCACACACCACCTGGACCCGCCACCACACAAGCCGCGGACTCACCCTCCACTGAGCCACAGCCCAACTCCACCCCCACCTCCTCCGCGAACTCATCCACCGCACCCTCAACCTCCACACCATCGCCAACACCCACGACCTCAACAACGCGCTCCGCACACTCTGGCTAGGCCGCCTCACACCCCCCGAAAACACCCACCCCCGAACCCACTTCACATCGACAACCTCAGACCACTGCCCCGACTGCTCCACCTCACCCGGCACATTCCACGCCGACCGATGCGACATCGCACGCTGCGCCCACACCGGCCTCCAGCGCACCCACTGCCACCCCGGCAACACCTGCAACACCATCTGGACCGGCCAAATACCCAGCCAAGCCGAGTGCACCGAGTACGGCTTCTACTGCCGCCCCGTCCCCGGCGGCTACGAACCCTGCAACGCCAACAACCCCGACGCCATGCACGACCTCAACCGCATATACCGCGAATGCCGCTGGGACCGCGCAGCGCAGCGCATGATCCTCCAACCCGACACGTAGCCACCCCACGCCTCACGCGACCAGCCCCGTAAGGTGCGACCATGACCGACCAGCCCGGCAGCGACACCATCACGATCCCCTCGCAGCCAAAGGCGACGGCCAAGCGGCAGCCACCCTCGGGGCTCTCGCGATCAGCAACCAAGCCCCGCGCCTGCAATCGCTCATCGACGCCATCGACAACCACGGCGGGCGCCTACCACTGCCCTACGGGCACGGTCACTGCCTAACCGCCCGCAGCGGCAACACCATCATCGGCATGCTCTACGCCACGCCCCCCGTCCGCTGGCTGCAAAGCCAGCCCACGAGCCAGCGCGCCCGCCTCACCCAGGCCCTCGTCGAGATCGAACTCCTCGCCGTCGCCGAGCCCTACCGCAACCGCGGCACCGCAACAGCTCTCCTCAAAGCCGCCGAACACACCGCCCGCGCCGCCGGCACCCACCTTGCCCTCGCCAAGATCCGCACCGGCGCGTTCCCCACCATGCGCTGGTACCGCCGGCGCGGCTACACCATCGCCGCCCAAGGCGAACCCATCATCTTCCGCACCCACCAGGTGACCTCTCGCAGTGAAGGTTAGGGATTCTCAGCGAACTTTGAGCGACGAGTGGTGTCGTCGCTCTGCCGGTCTGGCTCAAGTCCTGCTGGTGGCGTCGGTCTGCTCACGCAGGATGTCGCTGTGGCCGGCGTGGCGGGCGAACTCCTGGATCATGAGCAGGTAGATCCATCGCAGGCTGACGGTGCCGACGGCAGGGTGCTGTCGGGTGGCGTCGAGGTCGATGTTCGCGGCGATCGTTCGTGCTCGGTTGCTGGCGCGCTCGAATTCGGCGATGACGTCGGCCACTGTCTCGTCGTCACGGACCACGAAACTGGCCTCGCCCACCATCGCACCGTCACATTCAGAGTCCGGCAATCCTGCCAAGGCGCGCTGAAACCAGTTGCGTTCAGCGAACGCGGCATGCTTGACCAGCCCGATCGACGTCGTCATGGACGGAACGAGACGGCGGCGGGCCTCTGTTTCGGAGAGGCCGCGCACCGTGTCGATCAGCTCGGCCCGAACATGGTCAAGCATGTATTCGAGAAGCTGACGCTCGGGGCCGTCGGTGGTGCGAGTCGGGTCCTTCATGGCGTGTGTCCCTCGTCTCCCCAGACAGCCAGGCCGCGGCCTGCCACTCAACCTTCGCTGAGAATATCGAGCTGCCACCGGTCTTCGCTGAGGATGCTCAATCTTCGCTGCGAGAGGTCACCAGGGCTTCGCCTCATGCGACGACGGATCTGACGGCTACCAGCTCGCCGTCAAAACGCTCCAGCCAGGAACGTCCATACGCCGCGACACCGCCCGCGGAACCACCTACCTCGTCGCCGAACACACCACGCAGCCCAGAGCCACGTGGCAGCCATGACAACTTCAGTGGACACTCACAGAAGCGAACCCCACCCCATGAACGAACTCGAAACTCTGCGAGCGGCCATCCGCGACGAGCTGGAAGGCCTCTGGGATGATCTCGACACAGCACGCAGCAGTGCCCTGAACGGGCACTGGTCCATGACGTGTGACTTCCTGGTGGACCGCATCAAGATGCTCACCTCGCTCGTCGGCCCGACGAGCTGGCGCAGCATCCAACTGCCACTGCTTGAGGACGGCATCTACCAGCGTGTCCACCGTGACCTCGGCGTGGACGCCCCGGTCGACATGGGAGCGGTTGCGCAGGAGCACATAAGGGATACCGAGGCCAAGGAGCGCATGATCCGCGAAGCGGAAGCACGCCGCGCCCGGGTGCCCAATTCCGCGAAGACGGACTTTAACCGCGAACTCTGAACGGCCGTCATCGGATTACCCCACGCCCCCACCTGCAGCCTTGCCATCTCGCAGCTCCGTCTGATGAGCCATCGACGTAGAGAGCACCTGCGGGGGACGAGCGGGGGACAGCAGGCCAATGACGACCGAGGCGAGACCAGGTAAGAGCGGGCAAGAATCGTTGATTCCACCCTGCTGCCCGGTCAGCACCTGACCCTCCAACGAGGCTCCCCCGCCGCGCCGTCAGGGCCCCGCCGGTACCCGGTGCCGGACGCTGGATCCGGCGCGGTCCTTGACGACCTCCAGTTGGGCGGGGATGCGGGCCTTGAGGTCGGCGACGTGGCTGACGATGCCGACGCTGCGGTCGCGTTCGCGCAGGCCGTCGAGGACGTCGAGGACCTCGTCGAGGGTCTGCTCGTCGAGGCTGCCGAAGCCCTCGTCGATGAAGAGGGTGTCCAGTGGGGTGCCGCCCGCCTCGTCGGTGACGACGTCGGCGAGGCCGAGCGCCAGGGCGAGCGAGGCGAAGAACGTCTCGCCGCCGGAGAGGCTGGCGGTGTCCCGTTCCTGCCCGGTCCAGGCGTCGACGACGTGCAGGCCGAGGCCGGAGCGGCGGGCGCCGCCGGCCCGTTCGTCGGAGTGGACCAGGGTGTAGCGGCCGGCGGACATCCGGTGCAGCCGGGCGGTGGCGGCGGCCGCGACCTGTTCCAGGCGGGCGGCGAGCACGTAGGACTCCAACCGCATCCGGCGGGCGTTCTCGGCGGAGGTGCCGGCGGTGAGCGTGGCGAGGCGAGTGATCCGGTCGTAGGCGGCGCGCAGCGGGGCCAGTTCGCGGGCGTCGGCCGCGGCGTCCGCGGAGAGCCGGTCGAGGGCGGCGCAGCGGTCCCGGGCGGCGGCGAGGGCCGTGGTGGCGGTGCGCAGGCGGGCGGCGGCGGTCTGGTGGGCGGCGCGGGCGGCGTCCGGGTCGGCGGCCGGGAGGGCCGCGGCGGCGCGGAGTTCGGGGTGGTCGAGTTCGGCGGCGACGGCGGCGGCCTCGGCCTGCCAGGCGTCCTGACGCTGTTGCAGCGCCCGCCGTTCGACGTCGGGGAGCAGCGCGTCGACGGCGTCCCGCGGGGTGGCGAAGCCGGCGCGGTGGGCGGCGGCGGTGAGCCCGGCGTCGGCCTCCGTCAGGCGTTCGGCGCAGGCCGCGGCGGTGCGGGACGCCTCGGCGGCGGCGGCGAGCAGGGTGACCTGCCGCTCCAGTCGGGCCGCCCGGTCGGCGACGCTGGCGCAGTCGGCGCGGGCGTCGGCGAGTTCGGCGTCGAGTGCGGCCCGTTCGCGGTCCAGGGCCTCGCGGTGGGAGGTGCGGGCGGCGGCCCGGCGCTCGGCCCGCTGCTGGTCGTCGCGGCGGCGCTCGTACTCGCGCTCGGCGCGGGCCAGTGCCTCGCGGGCGGCGTGCAGGTGGGCGCCGGCGGCGTGCGCGCGGGCCGTCTCCTGCGTCACGCGCTCGACCTGCTCGGCGAGTTCGGCGGTGGGGGTGTCGCCGGCCGCGGCGGTGGCGACGGCCCGGGCCTCCTTGACGGCCTGGCAGCGGTCCTCGGCCTGCTGGCGGGCGTCCTCGGCGCGACGGTGGTCGGCCTGCGCGGCCTCCTCGGCCGCCCGGTCCACGTGGCCGGCGCCGGGGCGGGCCGGCTCCGGGTGGCTGACCGACCCGCACACCGCGCAGGCTTGACCGTCCGTCAGATTGGCGGCGAGTTCGGCGGCGATGCCGCGCAGCCGCCGGTCCTTGAGGTCGAGCCAGTGTTCGCGGGCGGTGGCCGCGCGCTCCCGGGCGGCCAGCACCTGCCGTTCGGCGGTGGCGAGTTCGGTGGCGAGCCGGTCGCGGCGGCGGGCGGCGGCGAGCCGTTCGGTGGCCGACTCGCGCTGCACGGCGAGCTGTTCGGCGCGCTGGGCGGCTTCCTGCGCGGCGTCGATGCGGCGCTGGTGGGCGGCGCGGGCGGCGTCCCAGTCGGCCAGCCACTCCGCGGCGTCCAGCAGCGTCTGCTCGTCGGCGCGGGCCTCCCGGTCGAGGTCGGCGCGTTCCCGGGCGAGATCGGCGGCCCGTCGTTCGGCGCGCCGGGCCGCCGCAAGGGAGCCGAGCGTGGTCCGCACCTCCCGCTCCTGCGCGGCGAGTTGAGCGCCGTCGGCGTCCGCGAGGACGGGTGGCAGCGGGGCACGGTGGTGTCGTTCGGCGTCCTGGGCGGCGGACAGTTCGCGCCGGGCGGCATCGCGGAGGGCGAGGGCGGGCGCGACCTCGGCGGCGGCCGCGGCCCGCGTCAGCCGCGCACGGGTCCGGTCGCGTTCGTCGCCGGCGGCGGCGAGCCGGTCGGCGCGCGACTGGGCGTCGGCGTGCCGGCGTTGCCGGCGGTCCTGCTCGCGGACCTCCTCCAGGTGCCCGGCCGCCGCGTGCTCGGCCGTTTCCGCCGCGGCCACGGCGGCTCGGGCGCCCGTCAGGCGTTCGCGGGCGGCGACCCGGGCGACGGCGGCCCGGGACAGCACCGCGTCGGCGAAACCGGGCTCGCCGGGACCGGGGGCGGCGTCGGCGGCCCCGTCGGCGGGGCGGGCCGGGGCGGCGGCCCGGGCGGCGCGGCCGGTGGGGCCGGCCTGGGCGGGCACCGCGGCCCGGACGGCCGGTGCGGGAACGGACGGGTCGGCCAGGTCCGGGAGGTCCCCGGCGGCCTGCGCGATCCGGTGGGCCAGCGCGAGCAGCCGCTCGTCGCCGGCCGCGACCCGGTCGGCGGCGGTCCGGCGGCGGGTGGTGAGCTGGTCCTCCAACGCGGCGAACCGCCGGGTGTCGAAGAGCCGGCCGAGGAGTCGGGCCCGGGCCTCCGCGTCGGCCCGCAGGAAACGTGCGAAGTCGCCCTGCGGCAACAGCACCACCTGGCAGAACTGCTCCTTGCTCATCCCGAGCAGCTGCCCGACCTCCTCGCCGATCTCCTGGTGGGAGCGGCTGAGCGCGCGCCACGCACCGCCGGCCGGATCGCCGTCCGCGGCGGGGGCGAACTCCCGCAGCCGGCTCTGCGGCTTCTCCTTCGTCGTCCCGGTCCCGCGCTTCTTGGGGCGGGGCTGCTCCGGAAGCCGGGTGATCTCCAACCGGCGTCCGGCGACGGTGAGTTCGAGGACGACCTCGGTGGGGACCTGCGGGTCCGCGAGGTCGCTGCGGAGCGCCTGGCCGCTCTGCCGCGCGCCGGGCACCGACCCGTAGAGCGCGAAGCAGACCGCGTCCAGGACGGAGGTCTTGCCGGCCCCGGTCGGGCCGTGCAGCAGGAACAGGCCGTCCCGCGCCAACCGGTCGAAGTCGACGGTGTGGCTGCCGGCGAACGGGCCGAACGCGGTCACGGTCAGGCGGTGCAGTCTCATGGCGCCACCTCCGCGGCCAGGTCGGTGATCCGCACCTCGTCGAGGGCCGAGCGCAGTTCGGCCCGCTCGGCGTCGTCGGCAGCGCGGCCGGAGCGGACGTGCGCGACGAAGTCCTCGGCGATCTCCTGGTCGCTGCGGCCGCGCAGCCGCTGGGCGTACGAGGCCGAGGGGCGGTCCGGGGCCTCGTCGGGGTCGAAGACCAGGCTGAGGGCGTGCGGGAAGCGCTTGCTGAGCCGGGCCATCGGCTCGGCCGGGCGGGAGCCGTCGGTGAGCGTGGCCTCGATCCAGGAGTCCTCGTGCCGGGCCAGCTCGGGGTCGTCGAGCAGGCGCGCGAGCGGGCCCCGGATCCGGGCCAGCGGGCGCGGCACCGGGCAGTCCACCCGCTCGGCCCGCACCGCGCCGTCCGCGTCGAGGTCGACCAGCCAGGACGACTTGCGGTGGGTGGCCTCGGAGAAGGAGTACGCCAGCGGAGAGCCGGAGTAGCGGACCCGCTCGGTGAGGGTCTGGCAGCCGTGCAGATGGCCGAGGGCCGCGTAGTCGACGCCGGCGAAGACCGTGGCGGGCACGGAGGCGACACCGCCGACGGTGATGTCCCGCTCGCTGTCGCTGGGGGTCCCGCCGGTGACGAAGGCGTGCGCCAGCACCACCGAGCGGGTGCCGGCGGGCCGGGTGGCGAGGTCCGCGCGGACCCGGTCCATGGCCGCGCCGAGCACCGCGGCGTGATCGGCGCGTGCGGCCCCGAGGGTGGCGCGCACCATCGCCGGTTCGAGGTAGGGCAGCCCGTAGAAGGCGACCGGCCCGTGCCCGTCCTCCAGGAGGACGGGGGTGTCGCAGGCGGCCGGGTCGGTGTGCAGGTGGATGCCGGCCCGCCGCATCAGCCCGGAGCCGACGCCGAGCCGGCGCGCGGAGTCGTGGTTCCCGGAGATCATCACGGTGGGCACGTCCAGCTCGGCCAGCCGGTGCAGGGCCTCGTCGAAGAGCTCGACGGCGGCCAGCGGGGGCACCGCCCGGTCGTAGACGTCGCCGGCGACCAGCACCGCGTCGACGTCCCGGGTACGGACGGTCTCGACGAGGTGGTCGAGGAACGTCCGCTGGGCGGCGAGCAGGTTCACGCGGTGAAAGGACCGGCCGAGGTGCCAGTCGGAGGTGTGCAGAAATCTCACGACAACGCTCCGACCTGCATGTTCTCGGCTCCTCGTGGATGGTGACCGGCCCGGTGCTCCCGGGCGTCGCGGTCCGCAGCGACCACGCTAGCCGCTGTGCGGCCTGTCTCTCTCATCGGCCCGGATCTCCGCACACCGCTGCGGCCCGCTGCCCGCCACTCCCTGCGCGCCGGGATCAGGTGCGTCCCGCGGCCAGGTCCATCAGTCGGGACAGGACCCGGTCGCCGGAGGCGGCGAGGCCGTCGTGCTCCCACTCGTTGGTGACGCAGACCCGGGCGCCGCCGATCTTCCCGGCGGTGTCCAGGGACAGGCCGGCGTCCACGTACATGTCGTCGTGGTAGACGACGGCGGCGAGCGGGACGGTGTTGGCGGCCAGGCGGTCGGGGTCGTACAGCGCGGGCCAGTCGGTGCGCCGGGCGAGCAGGTCGGCGGCGTCCGCGAAGGGCCGCAGGCCGTGGACGTCCGCGAACATCCAGGGGTAGATCATCTCGCCGGTGAGCAGCAACGGGTCGGCGTCCTCGGTGAATTCCGGGAGGGCGGCGTGGGTGCGGGCCGCCGCCCAGCCGGTGGGCCCGGCGCCCTGGCCGTAGAGGGATTCCTGGAGGACGGCGTAGAGCGGGTTGTCGGTGAAGCCGGTGAGGGCCGTCACCTGGTGGCGGAAGGTGTCGGTCAACTCGCCGTCGTCGTCGAGCGCTTCGTCGAGGAGCCAGTGCAGGCGCTCGAAGCCGTCGCCGGTGCCGAGGACGATGCCGAGGGTGCGCAGTCGGCGGACGGTGAGGCGGTCCCCGTCGGGCAGTCGGACGTCATGGGCGGCGAGGAGGTCGGCCACCCGGCGGAGGCGGTGGGCGTCGTCCGGGTAGCGGGCGTAGTAGGCGTGCACGCGGTCGCGGACCCGGGGGAAGGTCCGTGCGTAGACGTCGTCCGCGGTGGCGGCCAGGCCCGGCAGGCCGCCGGCGACGTAGCACGCCCGGAGCCCTTCGGGGGCCCGGGAGAGGTAGGTCAGGGTGAGGAAGCCGCCGTAGCTCTGACCGAGGGTCTCCCAGGGCCGCCCGCCGCACAGTGCGCGGCGGATCAGCTCAGCGTCGGCGACGATCGCGTCCGCCCGGAAGTGCGCGAGGTGGGCGGCGAGTCGGGCCGGGTCGGGGAAGCGGGCGGCAGTCCGGGCGGTCAGGGGCGTGGACCGGCCGGTGCCGCGCTGGTCGAGGAGGAGGACGCGGTGCGTCTTCAGGGCGTGCGCCAGCCAGCCGGGCGAGGTGCGGTACGGGCGGGGAGACTTGCCGCCCGGGCCGCCCTGGAGGTACAGCAGCCAGGGCAGGTCCTCGTGGGCGCGGGACGGGTCGGCGACCTCACGGGCGAAGACCCGGAGGGTTTCGCCGTCGGGCGCGGTGTGGTCGAGCGGGACCGTGAAGACGTGGTCGACGGTGGCGTACGCGGGGTTCATGGCTGCTTTCCGTGGGAGCGGGCCGTCGGGGCGTGGCGGTGCGGTGGTGGCGGGTGCGGCGGCCGTGCACCGGGGCCGCGAGGGGCGTGCGGGTCGCGGTGTGCCGGTCGGGGTCGCGCGCGGTGACGTGCCCGGGCCGCGGAGTTTCCCTGGTGCCGTCCCCGTGGCCGGGCGGCTCATCAGCGTACGGCGTCAGGTCGGGGCGCGCCGCGAGGGGGCGTCAGGACGACGACGTCGGTCCGCCGCGCGTCGCGCACGGCGCGGGTATGCCGGCCAACCAGGGAGCAGGGCAGGGGAGTTGGGATGCCCGCAGCCGCTGGGCGGTGCGCGTTCCCGTCGTCCGCGGGACGGGCCGTCGGCGTGCCCTCCGGTCCGCGTGCGCCTCCCCGCTCCCCCGCCGGGCGGACGGGCACCGCCGCTCCCGCCCCGCGCCGCCCGGGCCGCGGCGGCCGGTCCGACGGAGACTGGAGGTGCGGCGCACCGCCGGCCGCGGTGTCCGGCGGTGCGGACCGGGAGCGAGGTGAGGTCATGCAGGACGTGATCACCGTGGGCGTCGACGGGACGCCCGAGGCGACGGCCGCCGTGGTGTGGGCGGCGCGCGAGGCGGAGCTGCGGCGGGCCCGGCTGCGGCTGCTGCACGCCTGGGTGCTGCTGGCGCCCGAACCGGAGCCCGGGCCGGCCGACGCGGCCGACCAGAACTACTGGCCGCACCGGATCATCGGCGACGCCCGGGAGGCCGTCCGGGACCGTCACCCGGACCTGCCGGTCGACGAGGCCCTGGTCGCCGACGACCCGCTGACCGCCCTGAAGGAGGC
Source organism: Streptomyces sp. x-19 (assembly GCF_046549115.1). Lineage (NCBI taxonomy): Bacteria > Bacillati > Actinomycetota > Actinomycetes > Kitasatosporales > Streptomycetaceae > Streptomyces > Streptomyces sp. x-19. Next base: position 32,443 of record NZ_JAJPWK010000003.1, read on the forward strand.
GGCCGACCACTCGACGCTGCTGGTCCTGGGCTCGCGGGACCTGGGGACGCTGGCGCGGTACGTGATGGGCGAGATCGGGCTCCAGGTGGTGGCGCACACCCGCACCCCCACGGTCCTCGTCCGGGCCCGACCGGGCGCCGCGGCACCGGCGCCGGACGCACCGGTGACCGCCGGGCTGAGCCTGCACGAGCCGTGCGAGGCGCTGTTGGCGTTCGCGTTCGAGAGCGCCGCCCGGCGGGGCGCGCCGCTGCGGATCGTGCACGGTCGGCACCTGCCCTCGTACGCGTACAACCGGGGCGGCGGGGTCGAACCGGTCGCCGCGCAGCAGGCGGCCGCGGACGCCCGGCAGGAGCTGGCCGCCGCGCTGCTGCCGTGGCGGGAGAAGTTCCCCGACGTCCACGTGGACGCGCGGGTGGAGCAGGAGAGCCCGGCGCAGGCGGTCCTGCGGGACGCCGCGGACGCCGCGCTGCTGGTCGTCGGCCGCCGGCACAAGCTGCACTTCCCGGCGCCCAAGATCGGTCACGTGGTCCAGGCCGCGGTGCACCACGCGCCGTGCCCGGTCGCGATCGTGCCGCACGAGTAGCCGCCCCGCACCCACCCGCGGCGGGCACTCCGGCCGGTACGGACAGGCGCCCCGGTCGGTTTCTCCGAACAATGGGTGGCAGGGCCCACGGACGACGCGCGTGCGGTGGCGCGGTCCCACGCGGCCCCCGAGGACACCGCGGAGGTGAGCCATGGCGAAGACCACGGAGTGGCCGGTCCGGCTGATCCTCGTCGAGGAGGACGGCACGACCCGGGCGCGGGTGGAGCTGGACACCGGCACCCAGGAACTCACCGGGCACGGCCGGGCCCGGTGCAGTCCCGGGGACCAGGACGTCCCGGTGATCGGGGACGAGCTGGCCGCCGGCCGGGCGCTGAAGGACCTCGCCGGACAGCTGATCCGGCTGGCCGACCACGACCTGGCGGGCGTCGGCGCCGCGCCGCCGGGGCACGAGCGGCGGCGCACCGTCTACGGCTGGACGAACGAGCCGGCCTGAGACCGCCACGGACCGGGCCACCGGGCCGTGCGCGGCCCCGGTCCGCCGACCCGGCCCGGGAAGGAGCCGGCGATGCCGGATGCGACGACGGCCGGTCCGACCACGACCGACCTCTACGAAGTGACCATGGCCCTGTCGTACCTGCGCGAGGGCATGACCCGGCCGGCCACCTTCAGCTGCTTCGTCCGGGAGCTGCCCGCGGACCGGGGGTTCCTGGTCGCCGCCGGGGTGGAGGCGGTGCTCGACTTCCTCGCCCGCTTCCGGATCGGGCCCGAGGACGTGGAGGTGTTCGCGGAGGCGATGCACCGGCCCACCACGGACCTGGCGCCGCTGCTGGGGCTGCGCTTCGCCGGGGAGGTCCGGGCGGTGCCGGAGGGCCGGGTGGTACTGGCCGGCGAACCGCTGCTGGAGATCACCGCGCCGTTGCCCCAGGCACAGCTGGTGGAGTCCTACGTGCTGAACCAGCTCAGCCACCAGACCGCGATCGCCGCCAAGTGCACGCGCTGCGTCCTGGCGGCCCGCGGCCGGCCGGTGGTGGACTTCTCGCTGCGCCGCGCGCACGGGGTGGAGGCGGGCCTGCGGACCGCGCGGCTGGCGGCGATGGCCGGTTTCGCGGGGACCAGCAACGTGGCGGCGGCGCATGCCGAGCGGCTGCCGGCGGTCGGCACCATGGCGCACTCCTACGTCGAGGCGTTCGAGGACGAGGAGGCCGCGTTCAGCGCCTTCGCGCGGGCCCACCCGGGCCCGGTGACGTTCCTGGTGGACACCTACGACGTCGATTCCGGGGTGGCGGCGGCGGCCCGGGTGCTGCACGCCCTGCAGCGCACCGAGGGGGCCGCGATCCGGCTGGACAGCGGCGACCTGGCGGAGCTGGCGGTGCGGGCCCGGGCGATGCTGGACCGCGCGGAGCTGCCGGGCGTGCGGATCGTGGCCAGTGGCGGGCTGGACGAGTTCGCGGTGGACGACCTGGTGCGGGCCGGGGCGCCGGTCGACGTGTTCGCGGTGGGCACCCGGGTCGGGGTCAGCTCCGACGCGCCGTACCTCGATTCGGCGTACAAGCTCGTGGTGTACGACGGGCGGCCGGTGATGAAGCTGTCGACGGCGAAGGCCACCGCGCCGGGCCGCAAGCAGGTGTTCCGGCACCCGGGCTGCCGCGACGTGATCGGGCTGGCCGAGGAGCCGGCGCCGGTCGGCAGCGTGCCGCTGCTGGAGACGCTGATGCGCAACGGGCTGCGCTGTGCGCCGCGGACCCCGCTGGCGGACGCCCGGGCCCGGCTGACGGCGGACCTCGCGGAGCTGCCGGCGCCGGCCCGGGCGATCCGGGCGCCGGTCGCGGTGCGGCCGTCGGTCTCCGCGCCGCTGGCCGCCCTGTCGCAGCTCGTGCAGCGGCGGATCGAACGGGCGGTGCTGGCCCCGTACGACCACTTCGCCTGAGGACTCCGGCCCGGTGGGCGGTGCGGGCTCAGCGGCGCGGAACCACCGCGACCGGACAGGCCGCGTGATGCAGCGCGGCGTGCCCGACCCGGCCGAGTTGCAGTCCGAAGTGGCCGTGCCGGTGGCGGGCCCCGAGCACCAGCAGGTCGGCGGCGGCGGACCGCCGCACCAGCACCGTGTGCGCCGGCCCCTCCACGGTGGTGCGCCGCACGGGCACGCTGGGGTGCGCCTCGGCCTCCGCCGCCACCGCCGCGTCGACCAGTGCGGACGCCCGCTGCTCGGGGCCGGCGCAGGGCTCGGTGCGGTCGGCGGTCTCGTGGGCGGGGGACCGCCAGGCCCGGACCGCGTCGAGGACGCAGCCGCGGGCCTCCGCCTCCCGGAAGGCGAACCGGACGGCCGGGGAGCCCGGCGCGGTGTCGCCGACGCCGAGGAGCACCCGGTCGTGGCGGCTCTCCAGGCCGGCCTTGTCGCCGCGGACCACCACCACGGGGTGCTGGGCGCGGGCCGCCACCGACAGGCTGACCGACCCCAGCAGCAGGTCGGCGAACTCCCCGCGCCCCTTGCAGCCGAGGACCACCGCCGTGGCGTAGGGCGCCTCGCGCAGCAGCGCGGTGACCGCGTCGTCGGCCAACACCTGGACCGAGACCTCGACCTCGGGGTTGCGGCGGGCCACCCGGTCGGCGGCGGAGGCGACGACCCGGTCGGCCATCGCCTGCTCGGCGGGGGCGCTGTCCTGCGGAGCCACCCCTTCGTACCACTCCCACCGCGAGGCGTGGACCAGGCGCAGCGGCAGTCCGTGGCGGGCCGCCTCGTCCACCGCCCAGTCCAGGGCGCGCATCCCGGCGTCCGATCCGTCCACGCCTACGACCAGGGGGAGTTCCATCGTCCCCACCGCCTTTTCGTCGCTCGGGCCGCGGCCGGGCCGGGGCGGAGCGCGCGGCCGGCGGTGCGGGGCCGGGCCGCGGCGTCCGTCGGCGCCCGACGGTCCCCTTCCATCGTGGGCTCCGACCGCGCGGCACGCCAGGGCCGGGCGGTCGGCCACGAGCAGCCCGGGCCGGGATGTCGTGGTGCCATGGAGGGACGAGCCCGCGGGAGGAACGCTGGAGGCACCCGTCATGTCCGCCGCCCCACCCCTGGCCGCGTGCCTGCGCCCGGTGCGGGCCGTGGTCTTCGACACCGACGGTGTGCTCCTGGACTCCGCGGGGCTGCACGCCGCGGCCTGGCAGCAGGCGTTCGACGCCTGCCTGGCGGCCGCGGGCGAGGCGCGGCCCTTCGATCCGGTGGCCGACTACCTCCGCCACGTGGACGGCCGGTCCCGGCTGGACGGCGCCGCCGCGTTCCTGGCCTCCCGGGGGCTGGCGCTGCCGCCCGGCGCCCCCGACGACCCGCCGGGCACCGGCACGGTGGCGGCGGTCGCGGCCCGCAAGGAGCAGGCGTTCACCGCGCTGCTGCGCGAGGGCGGGGCGGCCCCCTGGCCGGGGAGCGTCCGCCTGTTGCACGCCCTGCGCGCGGCGGGCGTGCCATGCGCGGCGGTGTCCGCGTCCCGGCACGCCACCGAGTTGCTGTCCGGGGCGGGGCTGCTGGGGCTGTTCGCGGTGGTGGTGGACGGCCGGGCGGCGGCGCGGCTGGGACTGCCGGGCAAACCGGACCCGGCGCTGTTCACCGAGGCGGCCCGGCGGCTGGCGGTCCCGCCCCGGGACGCGGCCGTGGTGGAGGACGCCGAGGTCGGCGTCGAGGCGGGCCGCCGCGGCGGCTTCGCCCTGGTCGTCGGCGTGGACCGCAGCGGCGCCCCGGGGCACGCGGCCGCCCTGCGCCGCCGCGGCGCCGACGTGGTGGTCGACGACCTCGGCGACCTGCTGGTGCCCGGGGCGGCCCCGTGACGGCGCCGGGCTGGACCTGGACGTACGAGGGGTACGACCCGGAGGACGAGGGGTTGCGGGAGGCCCTGTGCACGCTCGGCAACGGCCGGTTCGCCACCCGCGGCGCCGCGGCGGAGGCACCGGCCGGCCCGGTGCACTACCCGGGCACCTACGCGGCCGGCCTCTACAACCGGTCGACGTCCACCGTCGCCGACCGGCGGGTCGAGAACGAGGACCTGGTCAACCTGCCGAACTGGCTGCCGCTGCGCTACCGCATCCGCCCCCGGGGAGCCGCGGAACCAGGCCCGTGGCTCTCCCCCGACCATCCGCAGCTGACCGGGCACCGGCGCACGCTGGACCTGCGCCGCGCCACCCTGACCTGCTGGTCGTCGTACGAGGACGACGCCGGGCGGCGGCTGAGCGTCACCGAGCGCCGCCTGGTGCACATGGCCGAGCCCGACCTCGCCGTGCAGCGCGCGGTGTTCGCCGCCACCGGTTGGACGGGGACGGTGGAGGTCGCGGCGGGGCTCGACGGCGACGTGCACAACCGCGGGGTGGCCCGCTACCGCGCGTTGGCCGACGGCCACCTGACCGGTTGGGAGACCGGCGCCGAGGACGACGGCGTGTGCTGGCTGCGCTGCCGCACCCGCACGTCCGGTGTCACCATCGCGCTGGCCGCCCGTTTCCGCGCCGCGCCGCGCGGCGGGACCGACCGCTGCGAACCGGGGCCGCGCGGCGTGCGGCGGCTGTTCACCGTGCCGGTGTCGCCGGGGGCCCCGGCGACCGTGGACAAGACGGTGGCGCTGCACACCTCGCGGGACCGGGCCCGCGCCGCGCCGCTGCCGGCCGCCCTGGAGGCGGTCCGCCGGGCCCCGGCCGTGCCCCGGCTGCTGGCCTCGCACCACCGCGCCTGGCAGCACCTGTGGCGGCAGGTGCGGCTGGACGTGCCCGGCACGGCGGGCCGGATCCTGCGGCTGCACCTGTTCCACCTGCTCCAGACCCTCTCGCCGCACACCGCGCGGCTGGACGTGGGGGTCCCGGCGCGCGGCCTGCACGGCGAGGCGTACCGGGGGCACGTCTTCTGGGACGAGCTGTTCGTGCTGCCGTTCTTGAACCTCCATCTGCCCGAGGTGTCCCGGGCCCTGTTGGCGTACCGCCACCGGCGGCTGCCGGCGGCCCGGCAGGCGGCGCGCGCGGCCGGTCGGGCGGGTGCGATGTACCCGTGGCAGAGCGGCAGCGACGGCCGGGAGGAGACCCAGCGGCTGCACCTCAACCCGCGCTCGGGCCGCTGGTTGCCGGACCACTCCCACCTCCAGCACCACGTCGGCTCGGCGATCGCGTACAACGTGTGGCAGTACTGGCAGGCCAGCGGCGACACCGCGTTCCTGCACACCAAGGGCGCGGAGATGGTGCTGGAGATCGCGCGCTTCTGGGCGGCGAGCGCGGACTGGGACCCGGCGCTGGAGCGCTACCGCATCCGCGGGGTGGTCGGCCCCGACGAGTACCACGACGGCTATCCGGACGCCGACCGTCCGGGACTGGACGACAACGCCTACACCAACGTCACCGCGGCCTGGGTGCTGACGCGGGCGCTGGACCTGTGCCGGACGCTGCCGGAGGCGCGCCGGCGGCCGCTGTTCGAGCGGTTGGCGCTCTCCCACGACGAGCGCCAGCACTGGGACGACGTCGCGCACCGGCTGCACGTCCCCTACCACCGGGGCGTGATCAGCCAGTTCGCGGGCTACGGGCAGCTGGCCGAACTGGACTGGGCGGGCTACCGGGCCCGCTACGGCGACGTCCGGCGGCTGGACCGCATCCTGGAGGCGGAGGGCGACAGCGTCAACCGCTACCAGGCGTCCAAACAGGCCGACGTGCTGATGCTCGGCTACCTCTTCTCCCCGTCGGAACTTGCCGGTGTCTTCGCGCAGTTGGGCTACCGGCTCGACGACGACGGATGGCGGGCGACCGTCGACCACTACCTGCACCGCACCTGCCACGGTTCGACGCTGAGCGCCGTGGTGCACGCCTGGGTGCTGGCGCGGGTGCGTCGCGCCGACGCCTGGACGTACTGCGAGGAGGCGCTCACCGGGGATGTCGCCGACGTCCAGGGCGGCACCACCGCGGAGGGCATCCACCTGGGCGCGATGGCCGGCACCCTGGACTTCGTGCAGCGCGGGATGACCGGTCTGGAGACCCGGGACCGCGCGCTGTGGCTGGATCCGGCGCCGCTGCCCCAGCTGTCGAAGTTCGGCGTGCGGTTCCGCTACCGCCGGCACCGGGACATCGACCTGCGGATCCACCCGGACCGGGTGCGGCTCACCGTGCCCGACTCGGAGCACGCCGCGGTGCGGGCCCGGTTGCGCGGCCGCCCGTTCACCGTCGCCCCGGGCACGTCCCGCCGGATCGACTTCTCCGACCCCTGAAAGCTCCCTGCACAGAAGGGGTTTGACGTGGCATCAGCGCGTCGCCGGGGACTCCGCCGGCCCGTCCGCGGCGTCCGGCTCCGCCGCGTGCAGGTACTCCTCGCTGATCCGCTTCGGCCCGAACGGCCACTCCCGCTCGTGCCGGGCCCACGTCAGGAACGCCACCAGCCCGGCCGCGACCCAGGCCAGCGACCATTCGATGGGGTGCCGGCCGGGGGCACTGCGGTCCGCGTAGCCGTAGATCACCAGCCAGCCGGTCAACGCGACCAGGCTCGGCAACGGGTACAGCCACATCCGGTACGGGCGGCGCAGCGTCGGCTGCCGGCGCCGCAGCACGGTGACCGCCGCGATCTGCGCCAGCGTCTGGACCAGCACCATCACGGTGGTGAGGAGTTGGATGACGGTGGTCAGGTCGGTGTGCCGGCCGAGGAGGAAGCCGGCGGCCATGATGACGCCCATGGTGAGCAGCCCCAGGACCGGGAAGCGGTGGCGGGGGTGCAACGTCCCGTAGGGGCGGAAGAACACCCGGTCCCGGGCGGCGTCGTAGGGGACCCGGGAGCCGCCGAGGAGTCCGGTGAGGACGGAGGTGACGGCGGTGATCAGGATGAGCACGGTGACCGCGTCGGCGGCGGTGCGGCCCCAGGTGCGCTCCAGGACGGCGGAGGCGACCGACGAGCCGGCGGTGCTGTGCGGGTCGAGCATCTCGCGCCAGTCGACGACGCCCAGGGTGCCGATCTGCAGGAGCAGGTAGATCCCCATGATGCCGAGGATGGAGAACACGATGGCGCGCGGCAGGGTGCGGCCGGGGCGCTTGATCTCGGCGCCCATGTAGGCGGTGGTGTTGTAGCCGAGGTAGTCGTAGACGCCGATGGTGAGTCCGCCGGCGAAGCCGATCCAGAAGTGGCTCGCCGTCAGGTCCACCGCGTGCGCCGGGTAGGTGAAGGCCCGCTCCGGGCTGAAGTGGGTGAACGCCGCGACGATGACCAGGCCGACGGCGGCGATCATCACCGTCCACAGCACGACGGTGAGCCGGGCGATCCGCTCCACCCGGCGCCACAGCAGCACCACGATGCCGACGGTGACGACCAGTCCGACCGCGTCCCCCCGCCCCTGGCCCATCCCCGGCCAGAGGTAGCCCAGGTACTGCACGAAGCCGATCACGCCGGTGGACATCCCGAGCGGGATGAAGAGCATCGCGGTCCACACGAACAGGAACGGCATCAGCTTCCCGGTGCGGTACTGGAACGCCTCACGCAGGTAGACGTAACTCCCGCCGGCCCCGGGCAACGACGCCCCCAACTCCGCCCACACCAACCCGTCGGCCAGCGCCAGCACCGCACCCGCCACGAACCCGATCACCGCCTGCGGCCCGCCGAACGCGGTGACCATCAGCGGGATCGTCACGAACGGGCCGATGCCGCACATCTGGCTCATGTTGATCGCGGTGGCCTGGAACAGGCCGATCCGGCGGACGAAGCCCACCCGCTCCCCGAGGACGTCCGGCATGCGTGCAGCCCCTTCCCGTGCCGGCGCGCGCACGCCGGGCGCGGCCCGTTCCGCCGGGCCAGGCTGACACGTCCGGCGCCACCGCGCACCGGTCGGGACCGAACTTCCCGCGGCAGCGCCGCCGGCGCCGGGCCGCCTACACCTCCCCGTACGCCTCCCCGCCGAGTTCCAGTCGGGCGGTGCCGGCGGTGGCGTCGGCCAGCCAGGCGCGGAACTGCGCCAGGTCCGCCTCCGGCAGCCCCACCTCGATACGGACCTCCGCCCCGTAGGCCACCTCGCGCACCGCCCGCCCCGTGGTGCGCAGGTCGTTCTCCAGCCGGCCCGCGCGCTGGTGGTCCACGGTGACCGTGACCAGACGGAACCGCTGCCGGGTGACCGTGCCCAGCGCGTCCAGCGCCTCGCCGACCACGCCCCCGTAGGCACGGATCAGGCCCCCGGCCCCCAGCTTGATGCCGCCGAAGTACCGGGTGACCACGGCGACGACGTAGCGCATCTCGCGCCGCACCAGCATCTGGAGCATCGGCACCCCGGCGGTCCCGCCTGGTTCGCCGTCGTCACTGGCCTTCTGGACTCCGCCGTCGGCCCCCAGGACGTACGCGAAGCAGTGGTGCCGGGCGGTCGGGTGCTCCTTGCGGATCCGCGCGATGAAGTCCTGGGCCTCCCCCTCCGTCGCGACCGGCGCGAGCGCACAGAGGAAGCGGGACTTGTTGATCTCGATCTCGTGGACACCCTCGCGGGCCAACGTCCGGTACTGCTCCTGCATCCGTCCAGCCTACGGGCCGGTCCGACCGGGGCGAGGGGCCACCCGGCAGCCGGCGCCGCGCTCGGATGTCCGCCGTACGGGCGCAGTGCGCACCGCCGGGCGGCGTACCCGGGCGCTGCGCACGGTGCGTCGAGGAGACGTCCGCCGCGCCCGTGGGCACTGTGGCCCCCAGCGGGACCCGGCGGCCCTTGGGTCGGCCCGGCGGCCCGCGGGACCGGAACGGCGGCTCGGCGGAGGGCTCGATGGACGACAGCACACAGGCGGCGATGACGGCCGGCGCTCCGGTGACCGGCGAGGAGATGCCGGTGCCGCCCCCGGAGGTCGTCGAGGCGGCCCGGGAGGCCCCGGACCACTGGCTGGCCATGGTGGACCTGACCTGGGTGGGCGAGGGCGCGCCCCCGCTGTGGGCGGTGATCGGGCAGTGGCGGTCGGGCCCGGACGGCACGATCGTCGAATGGCGGGACAACCCGGAGTACCGCCCGTCACCGCAGATGTTGGAGTGGGCGGCCCCGACCGACCCGGTGGACCGCGCGGTGCAGCTGTCCGCCACCGGGTACGGCCCGGAGCGGGCGGTCTGCGAGGAGCTGGCCCGGGCGGAGGTGTCGGTGTTGGTCAGTGCCGCCGGCGCGCCGCTGACCGCGGCGTCGCCCGAGGGCGCCCCGGTGGTGCCCGTCTACACCTCCGCGGCCCAGCTGGAGTCGGCCGGCCGCCTGCTCTACGACCGGCGGTCGGCGGCCGAGCTGGTCGAGCAGCTGCCGCCGGGCCACACCCTCTACCTCAACCCGTCCGGGCCGGTGAGCATGGTCGTGGAGCCCGACCGGCTGCGGGCCGCGCTGGCGGGCGCGGACGGCGCCGGGGCCGCCCGGCGCGTCCGGAAGCCGGCCGCCGAGGGCGCGTTGCGGCCGGGCACCGGTGCCGGTGCGCCCGAACCGGTCGGCGGCGGTCCGGCGATCGGCAAGCCGGCCCGTTCCGCGGCGGGCGACCGCGTCGTCGGCGCCGGATCGGGCCGCCGCACCGGCTGACCGCCCCCTGAACCCGCCCCGCCCGTCTTCCCCTTCGGGCGGGGCGTTTCGCTGCGCAACGGCCCCTTCGTGACCGTGGGTAGCCTCCACACGCCCCGCCCTGACCCGTGACCGGCCCGTAATCGAAACTTCGTCCAACTTTGCCTACCGTCTGTCAGTCTCACCAGGCAGAGACCGCTCCCGCGACGGGAGCTCTAGGGGGGTTGCGCAATGGTTGGGAAACGCTCGGGGAACAGACTGGCCGCACTCGACGGCCTGCGATTAGTCGCCGCCTTGCTGGTGGTCTTCTACCACTACGTCGCCCTCGCCGTACCGTGGGGCCACCCCACCGCCACCATCTTCCCGACGGCCCACAAAGCAGCCCAGTACGGGTGGTTGGGCGTCGAGGTCTTCTTCTTGATCAGCGGCTTCGTGATCTGCATGAGCGTGTGGGGCCGCACGGTGGGCCAGTTCGCGGTCTCCCGCGTCTCGCGGCTGTTCCCCGCCTACTGGGCCGGCATCCTGCTCACCGCGCTGGTGGTGAAGTTCTGGCCGGAGGTCACCTCCCTGCGCGGCTGGGACACGGTGATCACCAACCTGACCATGCTCCAGGCCGGCAACAACACGCCCAACGTGGACCCGGTGTACTGGACGCTCTTCGTGGAGCTGAAGTTCTACCTGATCATGGTCGTGGTCATGCTGTGCGGCGTCACCTACCGCAACTGCCTGCTCCTGTGCGGCGTGTGGACCGCGGCCGCCGCCCTCGCACCGGCCTTGAAGACCCCCCTGCTCACGGCGTTCGCGATGCCGCAGTACGCACCGTTCTTCATCGCCGGCATCGCCTTCTACCTGATGCGCCGCCACCGGCCCAACGCGGTCCTCTGGGCGATCGTGATCCTGCAACTCCTGTTGGCCCAGCGCTACATCAGCTACCGCCTGGCCACCAACCTCGGCCAGGCCACCGCGCACGCCGTGCCCACCTGGCCCGCCCGCCTGCTCATCGTCGCCGCGTTCGTCCTCGTCGGCGCCATCGCGCTCGGCGCCTTCGATCGCGTCCAGTGGAGGTGGCTCACCACCGCCGGCGCGCTCACCTACCCGCTCTACGTCCTCCACATGAACATCGGGATGACCCTCATCCACCGCTTCCGCAACAGCGTCCCGGCGCCGGTCCTGGTGGTCTCGGTCACCGCCCTGATGCTGGTGTTCGCCTGGCTCGTCCACCGCCTCGTCGAACGCCCCCTCGGCGCGTGGCTGCGCACCAAGATGCGCGGCGGCATCGAGGACGTCCGCCAGCACGTCGCACCGCGCCGTCGCCACGCCCGTCCCACGCCCACCGTGCCCCACCAGGGCGACGGCGACCGCTCCCGGCCACCGACCCGCACCTACGAGTCCGTCTGACCGGCGCACCCGCGCCGCGTTCCGGGAATCAGCGGCGTCGCCCGCCCGTTGATCCCTGACGCCACCACGGACGACAGGAGACCCCCGTGCAGAACGACCAGGCGACCATCCGCAGGATCCTCACCGAGCTCGGCGACACCTGGGCCGTCGTAGGGCTGTCGGCCAACCGCCAGCGGGCCGCGTACCGCGTCGCGGAAGTGCTGCAGCAGTACGGCAAGCGGATCGTCCCCGTGCACCCCAAGGCCGAGACCGTGCACGGCGAAGCGGGCTACCCGTCCCTGGCCGCCGTCCCCTTCCCGATCGACGTCGTCGACGTGTTCGTGCGCAGCGACCTGGCCGGCCCCGTCGCCGACGACGCCGTCACCATCGGCGCCAAGGCCGTCTGGTTCCAACTCGGCGTCACCGACGGCGACGCCTACCACCACACCCGCACCGCCGGCCTCGACATGGTCATGGACCGCTGCCCGGCCATCGAGATCCCGCGGCTGGGCTGAGGCCGCCGCACCCCTCGGGCACGGTCCCGACGACGGGCCGCCGTGCCAGGGCGGTCACGAGCGGCGCCCACGTCTTCGACGAACGCCTCGGCTTCGCCCCGGCCGAACCCACCGCCCCGGGCCCCGAAGGCGGCTCGCGGCGGGTCTACCGCCGGCCGGTGCCGTGACGCGGACGTGTCGCCCGGTGGCGCCGTGCCGGGCGCGTCAGGTGGTGGCCACCAGCAGGTCCTCGCCGCTGGACGGGCGCAGGCCGTCGCCGCGCCCGGCGAAGTAGCGCTCGGCGAGCGCGGCACCCGGCACGTGCCGGACGTCGGGGAAACCAGCCGCGCGGGCCATGGCCAGCACCTCCTGCGGGGTGTAGAAGCTGATGAACGGCGTGCCGGAGGCCCGTGCGCCCTCCTGGCTCGCACGCAGGCCCGGGCGGTCGGCGGCGTCGACGCGTTCGGCCGGCAGCAGGAAGGTCATGGCCAGCGTCGAGCCGGGGGCGAGCCCCGCGATCTGCCGCAGGGTGGCCGCGGTGGCGTCCTCGGTGAGGTACATCGTGACGCCGGTCGAGACGACGACCGCCGGCCGCGCGGGATCGAAACCGGCCGCGACCAACGCCGCCCACCAGGAACCGCCGGCCTCGAAGTCGACCGGCACCAGGTGCAGCCGGTCGGACACCCCGTATCCGCACGCGGCCAGGCGGCGGCGCTTCCACGCCTGCGCGCCGGGCCGGTCCACTTCGAAGACGTCCAGGCGGGCCGCGACCTCCGGCCGACGCTGCGCGAAGGTGTCCAGACCGGCGCCCAGGACGACGTACTGGGTCACCCCGCACGCGGCCCGTTCGACGACCAGGTCCTCGATGAACCGGGCGCGCGCCACCACGGCCGCCCGGAAGCCCCTGGTGGCCTGCGGGTCCATGTCCGGTCGGCGGCGCCACTCCGCGTCGGGGGCCGCCAGCTCCAGTCCGACCTCGTCCGCCAGCACGTGCGGCGGCGGATCGAGCCGTACGTGCATCGCCCGCCAGAGGGCCACCCGCACCGCCGTGCTGTCCGGGCCCTCGCCCTGCGTGTCCACCATGGCGTTCCCTCTCGTCCGTACCGGCCACCGGCCCCCGGCCCCCGGCCCCCGGCACGATAACCGGTGGGAGGGCGACCGACGGGTGCACTACCGTGCCGGGATGATCACTCCACGTGCGGCCCGGCCCGAGGACGCCGGCGAGTTGGTCCGGCTGCGCCGACTGATGTACCTGGCGATGGACGGCCGCGACCGACCGGGCCGGTGGGAGCGGGACGCAGAGGAGGCGGCGCGGCGCCAGTTGACCGGGCCCAACGCCCGGTTGATCGGCTTCGTGGTGGACGGGCCGGCGGACGAGGCCGCGCCCGGCGCGGCCGCCTGGCACCTCGCGGCGTGCGCGCTCGGCTGGATCGACGAGCGGTTGCCCTCACCGGCCCAGCCGTCCGGCCGGGTCGGCTTCGTCTTCAACGTCTGCACCGACCCCCGCTACCGGGGCCGGGGCCATGCCCGGGCGACGACCGAGGCCCTGCTCGGGCGGTTCGCCGCACTGGGCGTCGGCCGGGTCGACCTGCACGCCACCGACGCCGCGGTGCCGCTCTACCGCAGCCTCGGCTTCGCCGAGCACGGCACGCCGCTCACCCTGGACCTGCACCGGTGGCCCGGCGTCGAGCCCGGCTGACCGGGCCCCACGGGCCGACCGGTCAGGCGGTGCCCAGGCCCTCCAGGACCGCGGCCCCCGGCAGTTCGGCCAGCGCCTTGCCGGGCACGATGAGCTTGCCGCGGCGGCTGCCGCTGCCGATCAGCGCGTAGGGGCTGTCGGCGACCGCGGCGTCCACCAGCAGCGGCCAGGCCGCGGGCAGGCCGATGGGGGTGATGCCCCCGTACTCCATTCCGCTGTCGCCGACCGCGGTGTCCATCGGCGCGAACGACGCCTTGCGGGCGCCCAGGTGACGGCGGACCACGCCGTTGACGTCGACGCGGGTGGTGGAGAGGACGACGCAGGCGGCCAGCGTGACCTCGCCGCCGCGCTTGCCGGCCACCACCACGCAGTTCGCCGACTGCTCCAACAGCCAGTCGCCGTAGTGGGCGACGAGGAGTTCGGTGTCGGCGATGGCCGGGTCGGTGTCGACGTAGCGGAGTTCCGCGACGGGGACCGAGCCGCGCCAGTCGCGCAGTGCGGCGGCAACGGGGGCGGGCAACAGGTCCAGGCACTCGGTGGCGGGCCGGACTTCGTCGAAGGCATCCATCGGCACGGGCATGCCGTCAAATTAGCAGGCCCGGCGGGCGCGGCGGACGGCCTCGATCATCACCGCACGGCCCTCGCCACCGGGGCGATACACCTACCCCTGCGCCTTGTCCCACTCCCCCAGCGCCACCAGCTGCTCGGGTGTGACGCCCTCCGGGATGGGCACCGGCGCCGGCGTCCGCAGCGGCGGCTGCCAGCCCTCGTCCGGCTCCCAGCGGCGGACGATCCTGGCGGGCGCCCCGGCCACCACCGCGTGGTCGGGGACCTCGCCGCGGACCACCGCACCGGCCGCGACCACCACGTTCCGCCCCAGCCGGGCGCCCGGGAGGATGACCGCCCCGGTCCCGATCCAACCGCCCGGGCCGATGACGACGGGGTCGGTGCGCGGCCACTGCTTCCCGACCGGCGTCTCGGGGTCGTCGTAGCTGTGGTTGGTGGTCGTGACGTAGACGCCGGGGCCGAAGAAGCAGTCGTCGCCGATGGTCAGGCGGACGTCCGCGATCACGTGGCTGCCGCGCCCGAGCACCACGCCGTCGCCCAGCGTCAGGATCGGATCCGGGCCCAGGTCCAGGTCGGGCATCATGCCCGCGGTGAGCGTGACGTCCTGGCCGATGATGCAGTGCGCGCCCAGCTCGATCCAGGGGGCGCCGAAGACGGTGCCCTGCGGGAACGCCAGCCGGGTGCCGGTGCCGATCCGGCGGAAGCGGTACGGGCCCGGCCGTTCGGCCGTGACGGCCCCGGTCTCCCGCACCCAACGCGCCCCGCGGTGGACGACCCGGGACACCGCCCGGCGCCGCCAGGCCGTCAGGGACGAGAACACGTTCTGGTTTATCGGCACCCGCACACCGTACTCAGCGGGCCCGGCCACCGATCGCGCGAGCGGCTGTGATCTTCACCCCACCGACCGCCGCTCCGACCACCGGCCGGGTCGTCTACGGTGCTGGTGGCGCGGCACTCAACCGGCGAGGAGATGCGCAGATGGCAGAACGGGCAGTGATCGCAGCGGTGGGCGGCGAGGCACCGGACATCGACCCCGGCGCGTACACCGCGCCCACCTCCGTGGTCGTCGGGGACGTCACCCTGGCCGCCGGGGCGAGCGTCTGGTACCACGCCGTGCTGCGCGCCGACTGCGGCCCGATCGTCCTGGGCGCCGACAGCAACATCCAGGACAACTGCACGGTGCACGTGGATCCGGGCTTCCCGGTGACGGTCGGCGAACGGGTCTCGGTCGGCCACAACACCGTGCTGCACGGCTGCACCGTCGAGGACGACGTACTGGTGGGCATGGGCGCCACGGTGCTGAACGGAGCGCACATCGGCGCGGGGTCACTGGTCGCGGCCCAGGCACTGGTGCCGCAGGGGATGCGGGTGCCGCCGGGCTCGCTGGTCGCCGGGGTGCCCGCCAAGGTCAAGCGCGAACTGACCGCCGAGGAGCGGGAGTCCATCAGGCTCAACGCCGCGATGTACCTGGAGTTGACGGCCCGTCACCGCGCGGCGGTCCCGCTCGCCACGGACGGTGCGCAGGCCGGGGATTCCACGGACTGACGGCTGCGGACACGCGGTGGTGCGGCCTGGTCAGGGCCGCACCCACGGGTCGACGTCCCCCGTCATGGGCGGGGTTTCAGTCCCGCCGTGCCTGATGGGCGCCGCTGAGCGCGGAGGAGAGCAGCTCCGCGTCGAAGAGTGTGGCGTCCGCGAGGCGGTTGGCGTTCCCGTAGGCGTTCATCATGAGCTTGGCGGTGCGCAGCGCCGTGGGCGACCGGCGGACCAGCGGCTTGGTCCAGCGGGTGACGGCGGCGTCCAGCTCGTCCTCGGGGACGACGGTGTGCAGGATCGAGAGTTCGGCGGCCTTCTCGGCACCGAAGTTGGCGCCGGTGAGCATCAGTTCGCGCACCTTGGCGGCACCCGCTTCCTGCAACAGGCGCGGCAGGGAACCGCCCCAGGCCGGCGGCATGCCGAGTGCGAGCTCCGGCATCCGGAAACGGCAGGTGTCCGCGCCGGCTCGCAGGTCGCAGAAGAGCGCGAGCGCCAGCCCCGCCCCGATGACCCCGCCGTGCAGCCGGGCGATGGTGACCGCCGGAGCGGTGGCGAGGGCGTCGCAGACCCGGCGTGCCTTGCCCGCCAGGGCGCGCAGTTCCGCGCCACCGGGGTCGGCGGCAAGGAGGTCGCCGAACTCCCGGCGGTCGCCGCCCAGGCAGAAGTCGTCACCCCCACCGGACAGGACCATGACGCGTATGTGGGGGTCGTCGTGCACGGCTCCCAGTACGGCCAGGAGTTCGTCAAGGAGCAGTCCGGACACGGCGTTCCCCGTCTCCGGACTGTGCAGTTCCACTCTTGCCACCGGCCCCTCGATGATCACGCGGAGGGCCTTGAAGTCTTCCATCACGGTGTGCTGTCTTCCTCGCTTGTACTCACCCGAGAGCGTTCGAAACCCCGTCACAACCCGGCGACCTGCAACTCCACGATGCGCCGGAACCCCACTCGCGGCGCATAGACCGGCGGGGCGCTCACCCGCAGGCCGGGCATGCGGCGGAGCATCGCGGTCAGCAGTGTGCTGGCCTCCAGGCGAGCCAGGGGCGCACCGAGGCAGTAGTGGACGCCGCCGCTGAAGCTGAGGTGGTTGGCCTTGCGGCGGATGTCGAAGACCTCCGGGTCCGCGAAGTGCGCGGGGTCGTGATTGGCCACTCCCACCATCAGGTGGACCATGCGGTCCTTCTCTATGCGCACGCCGCCGATGGTGGTGTCTTCGGGGGCGACCCGGCTGATGATGTGGTTCGGGGAGTCGTAGCGCAGGACCTCCTCTATGGCCGCCGGTATGTGCTCCTCATGGGCGCGCAGCCACCCGAGCTGGCGCGGGTGCTCCAGGAGCAGCCACACCATGCTGGACAGCAGGGTCGCGGTGGTCTCCGGCGCGGCCAGGAACACCAGGAGCGCCAGCAGGTACACGGCCTCGTCGGCCGCTTCCCGATCGGGTTCGAGCTCGTCCCAGGTATGCAACCACCTCGACACCGGGTCGTCACCCGGTGCCCTCCGACGCTCCTGCACGAGTGCCCGGAAATAGGACTCCAGCTGTAGCGTGGCGGCGTCGGAGAGCGCGAGTTGACTCGCGGAGGGCAACAATTCCTGGGTGAATACCTGGTCATGGGCGAGCGAGCGGAGCAACTCGTAATCTGCCTGCGGCAATTGGAGCCACTCTCCGATGGAATACATCGGGAGTTGTTCACTCACCAGTTTACTGAAATCCGCCTCACCGCTGCGGAGTTCGTCCGCAAAACGGTCAAGCAGGCGCTCGGCATGAACCTCGATGGTCTGCGTGATGCCGCCGAGACATTTCCGGTCGAACATGTTGCCCAACGATCGCCGCACCCGGGTGTGATGCGGCGCATTGAGCGCCGGCAAGGTCCGCCCCATTTCCGTCGACGAAGGTGCTCCCCAGCGGGTACCACCCCCCTGACGTGCCCGCCAGGCACTGTCAGGGACCCCCCACGCACGATCCCGAAGGATCCGGTCACACCAGCCGAAAGAGTTGATCAGATACCCGCCCCAGGGGGCTGGAACGACATCGCCCATTCCCCTGAGTTCGGAGTAGATAGGCAACGGATTCGCTTGTCCGCTCGGCTTCCGCAAACGCGAGAAGAGCGAAACCACCGCACGCCGGTCAACAGACCGAGAGGCCAGGGCGGGCTCCACGACAACTCCCTTTCAGAAGATCATGTAGGACGCAACACCCCTTCCTACCCCTACCCTTGAACATTCATACGACGCACTCATGATCGACTTCGTTGCGAACGTCACATCTTCCACCACGTCAGGAACCCGCTCCACCAACTACTCTTCCGGGATTTGCCGGACGTCGTCTCCTTCGCGGCAATGGCACCGGCGCCCACCGGGGCCGGCATCGGTCCGACCGAACGGCGGTCGATCCGCACGGGGGTGAAACGTGCCGGCAGCGAGTTCAGGGCCCGGTGGAAGGGGCCCGGACGCCAGGACAGACTCTCCTCGGGCACCCCGAGCTCGATGTCCGGCAGTGCGTTCAGCAGCTTCTCGATGGCGAGCACCGAGATCAGCAGCGCCGGATCCTTCGCCGGGCAGGCGTGCGGGCCGGCTCCCCAGGCCAGGTGCGCCCGCTTGCTCAGCGTCTGCCGGCCGCCCGCGAGCCCCGGATCGGTGTTGGCCGACGCGAAGCTGATCAGGACCGGGCTCCCCGCGGCGAGCTTGCTGCCGGCCACCTCGACGTCGTGAGTGGGGTAGTGCGTGGCGTAGTTGGCAATCGGCGGGCTGTTCCACAGCACGTCGTGGATGGCGTCGTCGACCGGCAGGCCTGCCGAGTGTTGGCCGCCCGCATAGCGCTCGTCGCACAGCATCAGCCGCAACGCGCTGGAGATGAGGTTCTGCATCGGCTCCGCGCCGGCGCCGATCAGCATCACCAGTTGGTGGATCATCTCCTCGTCGGAGAGCTGGGAGGCGTGCTGCATCAGCCACGAAGTGACGTCGTCGGCCGGGTTGGCGCGCTTGAGGGCGACCAGCTCCAGCAGCGACTCGGTCAGCGTCTCGTTCGCCTTCTCGGCATCGACGCCGTCGAAGATGCCGGAGAACCCGAACACCAGGCGGTCGCCGATTTCGGCCGGGCAGCCGAAGAGGTCGTTGAAGACCAGCAGCGGCAGCCAGCGAGCGTAGTCAGCGACCAGGTCGGCCTTGCCGTGCCCGCTGAACTGCTCGATCAGGTACTTGGCCACCCGGTCCACGTGCCGTCCCACGCGGTGCATGTCCAGGCGGGAGAGGCTGTCGGTCACCGCCTGACGCAGCCTCAGGTGCGCGGGTCCGTCGGAGAACATGCTGTTCGGCCGGTACATCATCATCGGCAGGACGGGGCTGTCCAGCGGCACCCGGCCCTCGTTGAGGGCGCGCCAACGACGCGGATCGCGGGCGAAGGAATCCGGGTTCTGCAGGATCTGCAGCGCCGTCGCGTAGTCCGTGACGAGTTCCGCCTCCACACCGGGCGAGAGTTCGACCGGCGCGGTCGGGCCGTACTTCCGCAGATGCTCGTACACCGCGTGCGGTGCGGCGGCGAATTCCGTTCCGTGCAGGGAGGTTTTTATGCCTTCGGCATGTGCCGGGCAACCCGGCGGTGGAGTCTGGAATTCCGGATGAGATTGCATGGAGGCACTCCTAGTTGAGGCGGGACTGCAGATAACGAACCAATGTGATCAAGGAATCCGCCGACGACTTCTCGTCCCGCGCGTCGCAATTGATGACCGGCGTCTCGGGGAGGAGATCGAGCGCCTCCCGGATCTCGTCGAGCGAATGCTCCGGCGTCCCGTCGAAGCGGTTCACGGCGATCGCGTAGGGGATGCCGTAGTGCTCCACCAGGTCCATGATGGCGAAGGACTCCTCCAGGCGCTGCGGGTCGACGAGGATCAACGCCCCGAGCGCCCCACGCGTCATGTCCTCCCACACCTGAACGAAGCGCTGCTGCCCGGGAGTTCCGAACAGGTAGAGAACCAGCCGTTCACTCAGCGTCAACCGGCCGAAGTCCATGGCCACGGTGGTCGTGGTCTTCCCCGGCACCGCCCGCAGGTCGTCAATTCCCGCGCTGGCCTGCGTCATCACCTCTTCGGTGCGCAGCGGCGGAATCTCCGACATCGTCCCGATGAACGTGGTCTTGCCCACGGCGAAGTGACCGACGACCAAGATCTTCGCCGCGGTCTGCACGGAATCCCGTACGTACACTCCGTCATCCAAAGCGAGCCTGGAGCCCATTCAGCACCTCCTCCAGGATTTGCCGTTCGACAAGCTGAGCGCTGGGGATGGGCGCGCGCGCATAGAGATGGCCCTCCTCCGTGAGATCGAACACCAGAATTTTGACGATGCCCACCGGGAACCCGGTGTGCCCGGCTATCTCGGCGATCGACAGAAAACCCCCGGCACACAGCTCCAGCAGGCTCTGCTTCTCCGGGTCCAGCGGCTTTTGATGGGGTGGTTCCTGAGCGACGGTGACCAGCGTCAACAGCGAGAAAGCGCTGTCTTCGACGAGGTCCCGGCCGTTGGTGATGACGTACGGCCGTACTAATCCCGCTGCTTCCTGTACCAGCTCCGGCTCGTCATCGGTCGTCATGGTTGGATATCGGCCCTCTCACGCGGAGGACTGGTCAGCGCCTTGCCCAGCTGACCGACCAGTTGCTGCATCCGGAACGAGATCTCTCCCATGTCGACGTCGGGCGACGCCGAGACCGCGAGATACGCGCCTTCACCGGCCGAGATGAGGAAGACCCAGCCGTGGTCGAACTCCACCAACGTCTGCCGCCATTGCGGGCGCATCGCAGGACCGTTGTTGCAGAAATCGGAGACCGTGCGGCTGAGCGACTGCATACCGCTCATCGCGGCGGCCACGGTGTCGGCGTGATCCCGGCCGACGTCCTTGGAACGAGCCATAAGGAGACCGTCGGCGGAGACGAGAATGGCATGCTGCGCTTCAGGCAATTCCAGAGCACTGTCAAGCATCCACGACAGATCGTAGTTCACGGAACTTCATGCCCTTCACTGCTTGCTTGGGTGGAACGGCGACCCGACTGCGTACCGCGCTGGAAAGCCCCCATGGCGGAGGCGGTCCGGGCGCTGTCGCGGGTCGGAGTGGGGGTGTCCTCGGTCGCCGACGGCACGATGGATATCGCGCCGCGGCGGCGCCGCTTCGGCAGTCCGCCGGCAGTCGTCTCGCGCGCGGCCGGAGCGCCCTCGTCCGAAGCGCCGAACGCGGCAGCCGCCGGCGCGCGGTGCCGTCCAGGAGTCGGGGTGCTCTGCTGACCAGGAGGAATCTCGGGCGGCAACGGGTTGGACGCGGCCACGGCAGGACCCTCCTCAGGCTCGTGCAGGGACGTGAGCAGCTCGTCGGGGAGCAGGACGACCGCGCGCACACCGCCGTACGGCGAGGTGGAGTCGACCGAGACCGTGAAGCCGTAGCGGGCGGCGAGCACGCCGATGACGGTGAAGCCGAACTGCGGCGGGTTGCCGAGGCTGGAAACGCCGGCGGAATTGCCACCGGAAAGCAGCTGTCCGGCCCGCGCCTTCTCCTCCTCGTTCATGCCGACACCGGCGTCGTCCACGACGATGCACACGCCCTTGGGTACCGGGCGGATGTTGATCTCGATCATGGTTTCCGGCGCCGAATAGCTGGTGGCGTTGTCCAGCAATTCCGCGAGGACCAGCGCGACCGGTTCAACGGCACGGCTCACGATGGCGAAATTGCTCTGCGATCGGATCTCGACGCGCGTGAAGTGACGAATACGGCCCTTGGCGCTGCGGACCACGTCGTAGAGCGAGGCATCGTTACGGCGACGACCGAGCCAACCGTCACAGAGCACCGCGATGGACTGGGCCCGTCGCGCGAACTGCGAGTTCATGTGGTCGATGTCCAGCAGGTCCTGCAGGATTTTGTGCTCGCCGTAGGTCTCCTGAATCTTGGAGATCGTCAGCTGCTGTTCGCTCGCCAGTCCCTGGAGGGTCCGCATGGCGGCCTTCAAGGTGTTCTTGGTGGCCTCTTCTGCACGGTCCTTGGCCTCCTCCACGGCCTCCGCGTAGTGCTCTTCGAGTTGGGTGTAGTGCTGCTTTAGCTCAACCCTTTCTTTTCTCAGCTCCGAAATCTTTTTTCGGCCACGAACAATCGCGGTAGCGGCGACAGGTGTACCAGCGACCAATGCCCACAGTGCTGGATCCTGGAGATATTGCGTCATAGGTCTCTCTTCGGATGACGAAGCCACCAGGTGCCGTATGCCCGGCGGCCGTGCAGATGCTCACACGCGGCCCCAGACAATAGACGAACGGCCGCGCACGGTCGCCTGCCAGAAAGCCTCTGAAGGCCCGGTTAATGGCATAGCTCTCCCCGGGGTGGCGATTTTCTCAGGCCAATGCGCGGAATTCTCTTTTGCCATAGCAGGTGACTACCCGGTTGGCAAGTGCGATGATCTTAGCATCACGACATCGGCTGAAGTCCAACAGAGATCTGTAACGTTCTGGCACCTGACGGAGATTCAACAAAGGTGCCCTTTGGGGACATTGGCTCCCGACACGCCTTCCCGACGCAACCGGTTGGGGCGCTTCCTGACGGTCCGCTAGCACCCCTGACCGCTGCGTAGCGCTCGCCGCGCAGCCCCGCGGCGTCCGCGACGAGGCACCGTCAACCGCCCTCGGTGCACGGGAAGTCGGCGACCGCGACGGCCGCCTCGGGACCGCGAGGGCGGGCCGGCGTCGTGAGCCGCGCAGCCGTCGGCGCACGGACCGCGGGCGATGGTCCCGCGGACCCCGTGCGCCGTGCCGACGGGCCGTCAGACCGACGGCGCCGCCACCGGTCCCTGCATCTGCTCGCTGATCCAGTGCAACGAATCAGCCATTCGCTTGATGTACGTGTGGCCGCTGTGCACGCCGTCCGGTATTTCGAAGAGCGTGGAGTGGATCGGCCCGCGGGCCCCGTTCGTGTACCCGCTGATGAAGCGCTTCACGTCCGGCACCGCGTCCTCCTTGCTGCCGAGCTCGAAGGCCAGGTAGACCTGCGGCCCGCCGCGCGCCACCAGTTGCCGCGCCAGGTGCCGCGGATCGTTGGCCAGCTCTTCGGCCGGGTGCCCCTTCCACAACGGCGAGTCCGGCGCGGTGTCCGGACCGTTGACGATCGCCGCCTTGAACCGCTGCGGCTCCTTGAGCACCGCCTTCAACGCCGCGAACCCACCCGACGAGGACCCCATGTACGCCCAGCCGTCCCGCGAGCCGTACGTGCGGAAGTTGGCGCGGGCGAAGTCCGGCACGTCCTTCGTGAGCCAGCTGCCCATCTTGGGCTGCCCCGGGATGTCACTGCCGTCGTAGTACGTCTTGCGCGGGTTGAGCACCGGCATCACCAGGATGAACGGCAGCGTCTTGCCCTGCTTCGCCCACTCCGCGAGCCGCTCCTCCAGCGCGAACGGCGCGTCCGTCCAGTAGTTGGCCGGGTACCCCCAGGCGCCGGGCAGCGCGATCAGCACCGGGAAGCCGCTCCGGGCGTACTGCGGCTGGGCGTACTGCGGCGGGACCCAGGCCCAGACGTCCCCGGTGTAGCCGGAGGCCCGACCGTGCCACTTGGTGTGCAGCACCTTGGTGCCGTCGTCCCCGGTCGTGCGGTAGGTGGTGAACACCGACCGGGGGCCCTGCGGCAGCACCGTCCGCGGCCGGCCGTTGACGGCGTCGGCGGCGTGCGCCCGCAGCCGCGGGACGTCCGACGAGTCGACGACGTCCTGACCCGGCCCCCCGCACGCGGTCAGCAGCCCCAGGGCCAGCACACACACCGCAGCTCTGACGCGCAGGGGCTTCATCGGGTCGATCTCCTCAGGCACTTGGGGCCGGCCGGGGCGCCACGGCGCCACCGCGAAACCGGTCGAAAGGCATCACTCTAAGAGCGACCCGTCCGCTGCCGAACGCCGACCCCGCCCTTCGTGACCTGGGGTTTACCGTTCTGTTTCATCACCAAGACGAACGCCCGCGTCAAGCGCACCGAGCACGTTTCCCCCTAACGGTGCACCCCTTCCGCTGTTTGCCCCACCGTCGCTTCTGGCATCGTGGGTCGCTCCTAGGAAAGTGCGCGGCGCTGTGCCGTGGTTGGGGATGACCGATGACCGCGTGGGCCGATCACGGGCCGCTGCCCGGCGTAGTGGGACGGGCAGTCGAGCACGAGCAGCTGACCGGACTCCTGGGCGGGGCCACACCGGTCACGCTCACCGGGCCGGCCGGGGTGGGCAAGAGCCTGCTGGCCCGCGCCGTCCTCGAAGCGCACGTCGCGACCGGCCCGCACACCGTCGTCCGGATCGCCTGCTGGGACGGGCTGACCGCGGACGAACTGCCCGGAGCCCTGCTGCGCGCGGCCGGACTCCCCCCGCACGGCACCACCACCGCCGCCCTCGCCGCGCACTGCCGTACCCGTCGCGCGATCGTCCTGCTCGACGACTGCGACCCGCTGCTCGACGCCTGCACCGACCTGGTCCGTCACCTGCTGCGGGCCGAACCGGAGCTGCGGATCGTCGCGACGGCCCGCCGGCCCCTGGGTCTGCCCGGGGAATGCGTCCTCGCCCTCGCTCCGCTGCCGGTGACCCTCGGCGAGGGCATCGCCGGGCCGGCCGTCGAACTCCTCGCCGCGCGGAGCGGCCCCGCCGCCCCGGAACTGCTGGTCGCGGTCTGCCGGGCACTGGAGGGCTGTCCGCTCGCGATCGGCCTGGCCGCCCGGCAGTTGGACAGCATGACGCTGGCCCAGCTGGCCGCCCGACTCGACGGCGAGGGCCCGTTGCACTACTCCGGCCCCTCCCCCACCATCCGCCACACGTCGCTGCACGCCGCGCACGCCGCCGGTTACGCTCTCTGCTCGCCCGTCGACCGTCAGGTCTGGGCCCGACTGTCGATCCTCCCCGGGGATTTCGATCCCTGGCTGGCCGAGTGCGTCTGTAGCAGCAGTGACGTTCCTGCAGCCGCCGTCGAGGACGCGCTGGAACGCCTCTGCACCGCCTCCGTCCTCGAACGCGTACGGGCGGCCGAGGGCGCCCCCGGCGCCGCCACCGCACTGCCATCCCGCTACCGACTCCCCTACGGAGCACGGCAGTTCGGGCGTACCCGGCTGCGTGCGACGGGCGACGAGGACGGGGCGCTGCGCCGGTTCCGACAGGCGTGCGCGGCGCTGGCGGCGGAGGCGCAGATCACCTGGCAGGGCACCGGCCAACAACTCGCGGTCCGCCTCGTCGAGGACGAGCAGCACCATCTCGACGCGGCGCTCACCCGGCCCCCGCTGGACTCCGAGGACGCCCTCAGCGCCCTGGAGATCGCGGTGTCCCTGTGGTTCCAGTGGGCGGCCTGCGGCTTCCGCCGCGAGGGTCGCGCCCACCTGGACCGACTTCTCCGCCGCTCCCAGGAGGACACCGCGCTCCGGGCCCGCGCCCTGTGGCTGGCCGGGTACCTCGCCGCCCAGGAGAACGCCCCCACCGCCGCGGAACCCCTGCTCGCCCAGGCGTGGACGGCGGCCGTGATGCACGCCGACACCGACGGCCTGGCCCGCATCGCCCATGCACACGCGGTGTTGGCGCTCTACCGCGAGGACACCACGACCGCCGTCGCCTGCCTGGAAGACGCCGCCCGGCACACCTCCCGCGACCCGTGGTTCGGGCCCGGCCCCGCCCACGGTTGGGCGCTGCTCGCCATCGCCGTCGCCCCGCTCGACGCGGCCCGGGCCCGCGCCGCCGCCCGACGCGCCTGGGAAACCCGCCACGCCGACAGCGACTTCTGGCTCCACTCGACGATCCTCTACGCCCACGCCGTCATCGAGCGCGCCCACGGCGACCCGGCCGCCGCCCTGCGGGCCTGCCGCAGGGCCCTGGTCGCGAAGAAGCTGATCGGCGACCCGCTCTTCGTCGCCGGCGCCCGCACCATACTGGCCGGTCTGCGCCGCGGCGTCCGCTGCGACCTCCCGGTACGGGGCCCCGGTGCCGGCGCGAGCCGCTGGTGGCGACGCGGCCCCTCCGACCCGCGCCGTCAGCCGTTCTTCTCACGCCCGCGCACGACCTCGTGACGGCTCGGCCGCCGGCCCGCACGCCCCGGCACCGTACGTGACGCGCCGACTGCGGTCGGGATGCGGGAGCATCGGGGCCGTCGCATGCTGGAAGGCATGAAACGTGCCCCCGTGATCGTGCATCCGCCGTCCACCGGTGGCCGCCGCGTCACGCTCTACGGACAGGACCTGGGCCGGGCGCTGCGGCCCGGCGACGTGGCCGCGATCCTGCGCCGCGCCGGGTTCTCCACCGCACGCTTCGCCTGGGACGACGCCGGCATCGTCGAATGGCGCGACGGCGGCCCGGACATCTGGCAGATGCCCTGACGGCAGGGAACGCGCGACGCCCCGGAGACCCTGAGGGTTTCCGGGGCGTCGCGTTCGTCCGGCGAGCGGCGGCTCAGTCGCGCGCCGTCGCGACGACCGGGGACTCCGCGGCCTTGGCCGCCTCGCGCGCCGCGGCGGCCTTCTTCGCGCGGTGCTTCATCAGGAGGAACGACCCGATGCCGAACAGCACCGCGGCGAACAGGCCCCACATCGAGAAGCGCTTCAGCCAGGGCTCGGCGACGATGCCGACGGTGTAGATCAGCGCGGTCGTACCGCCGGCCCAGATGATGCCGCCGAGGACGTTGGCGATCAGGAACTTCCAGTACGGCATCTTCAGGACGCCGGCGAGCGGGCCGGCGAAGATGCGCAGCAGCGCGATGAAACGGCCGAAGAAGACCGCCCACATGCCCCACTTGTCGAACTTGGACTCGGCCAGCGCGACGTGGTCGGGCCCGAAGTGCTTGGGGAACTTCCGGCCGGCCCAGGTCAGCAGCGGCTGGCCGCCCTTGCGCCCGATCAGGTAGCCGATGGAGTCACCGATGATCGCGCCGGCGGAGGCGCAGGCACCGAGCACGAAGGGGTCGATGTGGTCCTGGGTCGCGGCCAGGATGGACGCGCTGACGAGGACGATCTCGCCGGGCAACGGGATGCCCAGGCTCTCCACCCCGATGACCAACCCCACGAGCAGGTAGACGCTCAAGGCGGGTACCGTCGCCAGCCATTCCTGGATGTGCAAGGCCGCTTCCTCCGCTGGTGTAAGGCCCCCGTGGGCCGTGCCCGGTGCGCGCGACACCGATCAGTCGATCCCCTGACGCGCCGTACCAGCGCGTCCGGGAAGCGTACTCGATCGGGTGCTCCCGACCACGAATGCGAGCGCGGGCGGGTGCATCCGCGCACCCGCCCGCGCTCGGGACCGCCCGCCTGCCCGCACCGGGGTCAGTTGTTGGGGCGCAGCGTCCAGACGATCGTCATCTCTCCGGTGACCGCGCCGTCCTTGTCGCGGGTGATCTCGACCTTCACCGGGAACTCCGGGCGCTCGCCGGCGTCCAGCTCGGCGATCACCTCGGAGACCGGCCGGCCCAGCACGGCGGTGGCGGTGACCGCGCCCATGGCGAGCTTCTTGTATCCGATCTCGGCGCCCACCGCCAACGGCACCGCACGGCCCAGTTGGTCGCCGAAGGCCGTCATCACGATCGCGCCGCTCGCCGACTCCGCGAGGGTGAACATCGCGCCTGCGTGCGGGCCGCCGACGTGGTTGTGGAAGTCGGGCTGGTCGGGCATGCGGACCACGGCGCGCTCGGCCGTGGTCTCGGTGAACTCAAGGTTCAGGGTGCGGACCATCGGCACGGATGCCGCCATCATGTCGCCGATCGACGGCAGGGACTCAGAGGACATGGCACCATGTTACCTAGCGGTAGCTTAGCTGTGAAGTGGTCACCTCGTCCCCTCCCGCCTCGACCGGACCACCGCGCCCAACACCCCACCTAAAACTAGGTGTTCCCGCTCACCGACCCCCATATCGTGAACGCCCATGACCACACGGGGGCACACCCGACAAGCCGAGCACGCACCGTTACGCCCGCCGCCTCGTCCACCCCTCCGAACCCGCCCCGCGCCGCCCCCACGCCAGCGGCCCCCGCTCCCCTCGAACCGCCTGAACCCCCCGGGCCCCCGGCGCCCCCTGAGTCGCCCCGACCGACGGGACCACGTCCGATGACGGCCCGCGCACTCCCCCCGGGGCGGAACTTCGTCCTGCTCAGCGCCGCGACGATGATCGCGGGCCTCGGGAGCAGCGGAGCGCTGATCGCGACCTCGTTCGCCGTGCTCGGCGCCGGCGGCTCGGCGACCGACGTCGGACTGGTCTCCACCGCCCGCATGGTGCCGCTCGTCCTCTTCCTGCTGGTCGGGGGCGCGGTCGCCGACCGGTTCCCCCGGCACCGGGTGATGGTCGCGGCGAACAGCGTCAACTGCGTCTCCCAGGGCCTGTTCGCCGTCCTCGTCCTGTCCGGTACGGCGCATCTGTGGCAGATGGCGCTGCTGGCGGCGGTCGGCGGCACGGGGCAGGCGTTCTTCGCGCCGGCCTCCGAGGGCATGGTCCTCGCCAGCGTGACCGGCGAACAGTCCAGCCGCGCCTTCGCGCTGTTCCGCGTCGGCGTGAACGGGGCGAACATCGGCGGCGCGGCCCTCGGCGGCGCCCTGGTGGCGGCCGTCGGCCCGGGCTGGGTGCTGGCGATCGACTCCGCCGCCTTCGCCGTCGCCGGCGCACTGCGCGCCTTCCTCGACGTGCGCGGCATGCCGGAACGCGACCCCGCCGAGGGGGTGCGCACGGCCCTGCGGGAAGGCTGGCGCGAGGTCGTCTCCCGACCCTGGCTCTGGGCGATCGTGGCGCAGTTCTCCCTCGTCAACGCGATGGTCATCGCGGTGCAGTCGGTCTACGGGCCACTCGTCGCCGAGGACCACCTGGGCGGCGCCGGCCCGTGGGGCCTGGTGCTGGCCGCCTTCGGCGCCGGCACCGCGAGCGGCGCCCTCCTGATGACGCGCCTCAGGCCGCGCCGACTGCTGTTCACGGGCAGCCTCTGCGTCTTCCCGTTGGCCCTCCCGGCCGCCGCGCTCGCCGTCCCGGTGCCGATCGGTTGGCTCGGCGCCATCATGTTCGGCACCGGAGTCTCGGTCGAGGTCTTCGCGGTGACCTGGATGGTCGCACTCCACCAGGAGATCCCCGAGGAGAAGTTCTCCCGGGTCTCCTCCTACGACTGGCTCGGTTCGCTGGCGATGGTCCCGGTGGCCACGGCGTTGGCCGGTCCCGCCCAAGAGGCAATCGGCCGCACCGCCGCCCTGTGGATCTGCGCCGCCCTCATCGTGCTCCTGACGGCCGCCGTCCTCTGCGTCCCCGACGTCCGCCACCTCACCCACCGCCGCGAGACCTCCGCACCTTCCCCCACGCCTCCCTCTCCCCCTACACCTGTCACGAGAGACTGAAGGCCCCGTCCGGGGGGACGGGCGACGGGAGGGCTTCGGTATCGGGTACGGGGCGTGCGTCGGCGATCAGCCGGCGCAGCGGTGCGCCGTGTTCGACGCGCGCGGGGAAGACGTCGGCGGCGGTGCGGCGGGCCAGGGCGGCGACCGGGAGTTCCTCGTGCGAGGCGAGCAGCACCGCGTTGCCGAACCGGCGGCCGCGGAGCACCGACGGTTCCGCGATCAGCGCGAGGTGCGCGAACACCGTGGTGAAGTTGGCGAGTTGACGGCGCAGGAAGTCGAACGGGGCGCTGTCCGCGAGGTTCGCGGCGTAGCAGCCGTGCGGGCGCAGGGCACGGGCGGCGGCGCGCGCGTACTCGACCGAGGTCAGTTGTGCGGGCACCCGGGAGCCGCTGAAGACGTCCGCCACGATCACGTCGACCCCGGCCTCCGGCGCCGCGTCCAGTGCCGCCCGGGCGTCCTGGGCGTGCAGCGCGATTCCGGAGCCGGCGGGCAGGGGGAGGTGCTCCGTCACCAGCGCGAGCAGCCCACGGTCGGCATCGATCACGTCCTGACGCGAGTGCGGGCGGGTCGCGACGAGGTACCGGGGCAGGGTGAGGGCGCCGCCGCCCAGGTGCAGCACGTCGAGCGGTTGCCCCGGGGGCGCGGTCTCGTCCAGGACGTGCGCGAGCCGGCGGACGTACTCGAACTCCAGGTGCGTGGGCTCGTCGAGGTCCACGTACGACTGCGGGGCGCCGTCCACCGTGAGCAGCCAGGCACGGGGGCGGTCGACGTCCGGGAGGAGTCGGGCCATGCCGCAATCCACCGGGCGCGTCACGGGCACCGGGTCGTCGGCGGGACGGGAGGTCGGGGGTTGCGCGGGGGCCTGGTCGTCCGACGGGGCAGCGCCGGCCGCCGGGGCTGCGGCCGTCTCCGGTGATTCGTTGTGCACGGTGCCATTGTGACGGGCGAGGTACGAGCGTCGTCCGGGGCGGGGTGCGGGCATCGTTCCGTCCAGGGTGCGGGCACCGTCCCGGGCGGGGTGGGAGCGCCGCCCGGACAGGGAACGAGCGCCGCCCCGGGGGGGCTGGTGGTTCCCGGGGGAGGGCCAGTGGTTCAGGTGGTCCAGAGGGCGCGGACCTGTGCGGCGTGGGTGGCGGACTGGCGGCGGCCGGCGCGGGCGGCGTCGGCCCGTTTGGCGGGGTCCAGGATGTTGCGTCCGAAGGCCGACCGGGCGGCACGGTCGGGGGTGATCACGTGCACCCGGGCGCCCTTTCCGGCCAGCCGCGCGGCCTGGATGCGCGGCGCGACGATCGGTCCACCGCCGGTCGTGATGGGGGCGATGACCACCACCCGGTCGTACCCCGCGGCCAGGTCCGCGTTGGCGCTGGAGTGCACACCGCCGTCCACCCACCGCCTTCCGTCGACGGTGACGGGCGGGTAGACGGCCGGCACCGCGCAACTGGCGCTCACCGCGTCGAGGAGCGGCACGCCGCTCGCGCTGTCGAAGGCCGCGCGGTTCCCGGTCGCCGCGTCCACCGCGGTGACCAGGAGGTGCCGTGCGGGCCAGGTGTCCACGACCAGGGTCCGGGCGATGGCCGCCCGGTGTTCGGCTTCCGGTGCGGTGCGCGCCGCCAGCGCGAACCGGCCCATCCGCGCGCCGAACGCCGCCGCGTCCCGGGAACGCAGCGCGGCGGCCGCGAAGCGCGCGAGCACCGCCGGTCCGATCCGAGCACCGGTCGGTCTGCCGGCCGGCGCGGCGAGTTGGCGGGCGTAGAGCTCGTCCAGCGGGTGCGGGCGGGAGGTCAGCTGCGCGCCGACGATCGATCCGGCGGAGGTGCCGATGACGACGTCGGCGTCGGTGAGGTCGGCGCCGGCTTCCGCGAGGCCGGCGAGGATGCCGACCTCCCAGCCGATGCCGGTGAGTCCCCCACCGCCGAGGACGAGTGCCGTTCTCGACTCGGGCATGCGTTGTCCCTTCCAGGTTGGAGCCGGCCGCGCCTACGATCCGGCGGGACGCCGCCATCGGGCCTCGCCCCGGCCACCGGCGCCGTCCCGCCGGATCGTAGGCGCGCGCGACGAAGGAGAACAGGGGCACGGGCGGCAACCTGGACGGGCGCGCGGAGGAACGAAGGCAGGGGCGCGCACGGTCGGGGCCCGCTCGGACGGGATCGTCCGGGCAGGCCCCGGTGCGGTGGGGCGCTCGCCGGCAGCGGCCCCACGGTCAGCGGGGACCGCGGCCCCGTCGACGCCCGCTCACTCCAGTACGGTGCGGACGGTGCCCGCGCCGACCGTCCGGCCGCCTTCGCGGATGGCGAAGCCGAGGCCCGGCTCCAGCGGTAGTGCACGGCCCAGTTCGACGGTCGCGGTGATCGTCTCGCCGGGGCGGGCGACGGCGCGCTCGCCGAGGTCGAGGGCGCCGACCACGTCCGCGGTGCGGAGGTAGAACTGCGGGCGGTACCCGGTGGACAACGGCGTGCGGCGGCCGCCCTCCTCGGCGGAGAGGAGGTACGCCTCGGCGGTGAAGCGCCGCCGCAGGGTGATGCTGCCCGGAGCGGCGACCACGTCGCCGCGGCGGACGTGCTCGCGGTGCAGGCCGCGCAGGAGCAGCGCGACGTTGTCGCCGGCCTCGGCGGATTCCATGGGCTTGCCGAAGGTCTCCACGCCGGTGACGACGGTCTGCAACGCGTCCGCGCCCAGTACGGCCACCTGGTCGCCGCAGCGCACCCTGCCGCGTTCGACGGCCCCGGTGACGACGGTGCCGCGTCCGGTGATCGTCAGCACGTTCTCCACGGAGAGCAGGAACGGCGCGTCCACGTACCGTTCGGGCACCGGGACGTAGGTGTCCACGGCGTCCAGCAGGGCGCCGATCGCGTCCGTCCAGCGCGGGTCGCCCTCCAGGGCACGGAGTCCGGAGACCCGTACGACGGGGAGGTGCTCGCCGTCGTAGCCGTGGGCGGTGAGCAGTTCGCGGACTTCCAGTTCCACCAGGTCGGTGAGGTCCGGGTCGCCCGCGTCGGCCTTGTTGAGCGCGACGACGACGTGCCGCACGCCCACTTGCTTGGCGAGCAGGACGTGTTCGGTGGTCTGCGGCATGATCCCGTCGAGCGCGGAGACCACGAGGATCGCGCCGTCCAGTTGGGTCGCGCCGGTGACCATGTTCTTGACGAAGTCGGCGTGGCCGGGCATGTCGACGTGGGCGTAGTGCCGGGTGTCGGTCTCGTACTCCACGTGCGAGATGTTGATGGTGATGCCGCGGGCGGCCTCCTCCGGGGCCCGGTCGATGCGGTCGAACGGGACGAACGTGCCGGTGCCCCGGTCGCTGAGGACCTTGGTGAGGGCGGCGGTGAGGGTGGTCTTGCCGTGGTCGACGTGGCCCATCGTGCCGATGTTCAGGTGCGGCTTGGTGCGGACGTATGCCGTCTTGGGCATGGTGTGCTTCCTCGCAGGAATGCGGTGATGACGGCGCCTCGGCGCCGTGGGGACCCCTGGCCCGCTCCGACCCTCCCCCTGCGGGGTCCGCCGGACGATCCGGAGAGGGTCAGCGTCGCGCGCCGTGTGCCGCGGCCGCGGCGAGGAGTGCGGCGGCAGCCTTCGGCGCGTCCGCGGCGGTCACTGCGACCGCGGACGGCATCGGGAGGAAGGCGTGCCGGAACATGCGTCCATGGTGCCGGGACGCCGGTCGGGCGTCGAACGATTTACGGTCGGGGGGCGTGGCGGTGCCGGATGTGTGGCGTTCGGGCGTGCGGCGTCCGCCCCGGTTCGTGGTCGTGCGGCCCGGATTCCGGCGGTCCGCCGTACGCGTCGGTTACGCTCCCGGGATGCCCGCCCCCGCCGCCACGTCCGACGGCCTCGCCGCACGCTGCACGCGTGTGGTGTTCTCCCCCTGGTCGCGGCTGGCCCTGCTGCTGGTCCTGTTGGCCGCCGCCGCGACGACGATGCTGTTGTGGCATCCGCAGCGGCTCCTGGCCGGCGGCTGGACCGCGCAGTGGTCGGGGCCGACGGCGCTGGTGGGCTTCACGGTGGCGTACGGCGTGTGCACCACGGCGTTCGTGCCGCGGCCGGTGCTCAATCTGGCCGCGGGTGCGCTGTTCGGCAGTCAGTCGGGGTTGGTCACCGCGCTCGCCGGTACGGTGCTGGGCGCCGGGTTGGCGTTCGGGCTGGGGCGGCTGTTGGGGCAGGAGGCGCTCCGGCCGTTGTTGCGGGCCCGGTGGTTGGCGGCCGCGGACCGGCAGTTGAGCGAGCACGGGTTCCGTTCGATGCTGGCGATCCGGCTGTTCCCGGGTTTGCCGTTCGCGGCGATGAACTACGCCGCCGCGGTCTCCCGGATGCGCTGGTGTCCGTACTTGCTGGCCACGGCGTTGGGGAGCATTCCGAACACGGCGGCGTACGCGGTGGCGGGCGCGCGGGCGTCGACGCCGACGTCGCCGGCGTTCCTGCTGTCCATGGGGTTCATCGCGGTCAGTGGGTTGGCGGCGGTGGTCGTCGCCTGGTGCAAGCGCAAGGCGCTGCGCAAGGGGTGAGCGGCCGTCAGCACGCGCCCGGGTCAGGACGCGGACGGGTCATGAGGCGGGCGGCGGGTCATGAGGCGGGGGTGTCCGCGCGTGCGGCGATGTGGTGCGGGGCCGCCGGGGGTTCGGTGCCCAGGGCGGGGTCGGGTCGCGGGGCGCCCCAGGTCGTGTGGAGGGGCAGGACGCCGGCCCACAGGCCCAGTGCGGCGTCCGGGCCGTCGCCGTCGTCCGGGGCGCCGGTCCTGATCTTCACCGATGCCTCGTCTAGGGAGAGTGCGAGGAGTGCGGTGGCGGCCAGTTCCTTGCGGTTGGGCCGGCGGGCGTAGTCCCACTGGCCGGGGGCGCACTGCTCGGTGAGGCAGCGCAGGCCCGCCGTCTTCTCCTCGTCGTCGGTGACCGGGCGCGGTACGCCGTAGATCATCGCGCTGCGGTAGTTGACGCCGTGCTCGAAGGTCGAGCGGGCGAGGACGAGTCCGTCGACGTGGGTGACGGTGACGCAGACCTCCGTGCCCGGGGAGGAGGCGAGGCTGCGGCTGGCGACCGAGCCGTGGAAGTAGAGGGTGGTGCCGTCCGAGCCGTAGACGGTGGGCATGACGCGGACGGAGCCGTCGACGGTCACGCCGAGGTGGCAGACGAAGCCGGCCGCCAGGATGGCGTCGAGTGCGGTGCGGTCGAGGCTGCCTTGCTCGCGGAGTCGGCGGTGCCGGGTCCGGTCGGTCTCGGTCAGGGTGCGGTCGGGGCCGGGTATGGATGCGGTAGTGGTGGTCTGCGTCATGGGGGTCTGCCTGTCTGCTCTGGGCTGGTGCGCCGCGGGCGGGTGCTCGCGGCGCGGGCCTGGTCGCGGCTGGGTACGCGAGCGGGCAGCCCAGCGGGACTGCCCGTCAGAGTAACGACTTCATAATATTCAAGCCAGGTATTTCACTGAATTCGTTGTTGACGAATCCACTGACAACTAATTTCGTATATCGCGCGCAACACGGCACCGTACGGCGTTCGGCTTCGTCAGGAGCTGAGGTGGTACTGGGCCCATGGCTGGTGGGCCGGTGCGGGCTCCTCGTGGGCGAGGGCGATGGTGCCCCAGGGAGCGAGCGCACTGTCCCAGTCGGCGCCGAGGGCGGTGACGTCGGTGACGGGTTCGTTCGGGGGCATCGCGCCCGTGTACCAGGCGGCGGACGTCATGGGGTGGGCGGCGGGCACACCGTTCCAGGTCGTCGACTGCTGGGCGGGGATGGTGTATTCGGACTCATGGACGTCACCGGGGCCGCGCCGGTGACGGCCGGCGTAGGTCTCGGCGGAGCCGGGGTAGAAGCGCCCTTGGGCGGAGAGCTGTTGGGCCCGCGCCATCAGGCGACTGAGGTCGAGGCCGAACTCGACGGCCAGCTCCCTGAGGTCCACACCGGTCTGCCAACTGCCGATCAGCACCGCGTCCATGGCGGGCGACCAGTTCTGGTCCGGTGCGAAGCCGGTGGCCGCCGCGCCCGTCGGGCGATTGCCGGTCGGCGGTGGAGCCGCGGTGGCAGTGGGCTGGACCGGGGCACAAACGTCGGCGCCGTAGTCCGGTACCGGATCCTCCGGCTCTTTGGGTGGTGTGCGGGCGGCGTTGGAGAGCAGTTCTTCGGCGACGACGCGGGCGTCGTCCTTGCCGACCGTGCGCCGGGCGACCCGCACTTCCCGCTCGTTGAGCCCGAACAGGCCGGCCACCGCGCCCGTGCTGCCCACCGTCAGGGCGAACGCTGCCAGGACGCGGGAACGGTCGGCCTGCGCCTCGTCAAGCCTGGCCTGCGCTTCCCGGACACGTTCATCGCCCAGACAAAACGCTTCTGCCAGTACGGCGTTGCGGTCCCACAATTCTCTCGGATCCATACTCAGACAACGCCGCTTCCGTCGGAGGTGATCCGATCTGTCGCTGCAAAGCACCCCAAAGCACCCATCGAACCACGAGATGACAATCACGTCGTAGCTCAGTCGACAATCACGTCGTACTCCGGGCGGGCCCCTCCCGGGCGAGAAGTCGAGTGTCAGTGCGGCGCGTTACCTTCGAAATCAGCGGGACGTGTCGCCGGCCGGCGGCTCGTACCGGTCGTTCCGGCGGGCGGGGGTGGTACCGGATGTGCGGGTGGCGGGTGGGGGTGCCCGGCCGGCGGCTCGGTGCGGAGGTCGCTACGGCGTGTCCGGGTGGGGCAGACCGATGGGATTCGGGAAGGGGAGTACGTCCGCGGCCAGGATGCGGCGGACGACCGGGTGCAGGAGCTCCAGCAGGTGGTCGGCGGCCGCCGGGGAGAGGGGACGGAGGAGCCGGGCGGCGAGACGGTCGGTCTCCGCCTCGATGCGGGTGCGTTCGTCCTGGCCGTGGGCGGTGGCGTTCCCGTGCACGTCGAGGAGGTCGCGGCCGCGCAGGCGGTCCGCGGCGGCTGCCCACTCCCCTTCGGTCCAACCGCGGTCCTCCCGCATGGCGCCCTCCGGCACCCGGCCGGTGGCGGCGGTGAGGACGAGCGCTTCGCAACCGTCGAGTTCGCGGTCGGCCAGCGCGGCGAGGTGGGCCTCGCCGCGGAACTCCCGCAGCGCGGTGGCGAGTTGCCAGAGTCGTTCGACGGGGTCGGCGTGGTCGCAGAGTGCGCGGTTGGCGGCGAAGAGCGGGCGCGCGGTGTCGGGGGCGGCGTCGACGAGCGCCTGGAGCCGGGGCAGCAGGGCGGTGGCGGGCCGGTCGAGGTCCGGGGCGATGGTGCGCAGGGCGCGGGCGGCGCGGGTGCCGCGTTCGTCGAGGACGTGGGCCGGACTGACGGTGCTCCAGGCGGCGGGCAGCGCGCGGGCCACCATGCCGGGGGCGAAGACCCCGAGGACTGCGGTGGCGGCCGCGGGTTCGATGGCGCCCAGGGGTGCGGTGCGGGCGGCGAAGTAGCCCATCCAGAAGCCCCTGAGGCCGAGGGACTTGCCCAGGGCTCGGCAGTCGTCGTCGAAGTAGCAGACGGCGTGCAGCGGTTCGGTCATCAGCCAGAGCGATCGTGCTCGCTGTGCCGCGGGCGGCTCCATGGTCTGCTCCTCGGACGGCTACGGGGCGGGCGACGGGCCGGCGGGGCGGCCAGACCGCCGGTCCGGGGCGACCTTCCGGTGGCTCCGCGCGCGTTCGCGGTGGGTGGCTCCGCCGCCTCGCACGCTATCGCTGTCCGGGCGGAGGCGCAGGGAAGCGTGGAGGACGGGGCCGGGCAGAGGGGGCCGGCATTGACGTGCCGCGGGTCACCGAGGGCAACGAACGCCGTCGGGCAGCCGGCGCGGTATGGCGGCGAACGCGGTCGCGCGGCGGGTGCGACGCGGGCGGGGCGGGGCGGGCCAAGGGGGCGCGGGCCGATCGGCTCCCGGTGATCGATCTGCGGGGGCGGCTCACCGGCTCCCGACCGAGGGAGACGCGGCACGGCGGGGCGGCACGGCGCCCGTCCGGCCGATCGGCGCGGCGACACCGGTTCCGGCGGGGAAGGTGTGGCCGGTCGGCCGGCGAGTGCGGTCCCGGCGGCGTCACGACCGTGGCCTGGCGCACGGCCGGGTCCAGCGCGAGCACGGGGGTGCTGCCAGGGGGTGCCGCCGGGGCGGCCGCTGCGTCAGGGGCGGCCGCCGGCTCCGAAGCCGGAGTCCCACGCGAAGAGGTGGGTGCAGGCGGGGCACTGGAGGTGGAGCAGGCTGCCCTTGTTGGACAGCAGGTAGCGCCAGTGGTCGTCGCAGGTGCGGCCGGCGCGGCAGGTGCCGCAGTCCTGGTGGTCCTCGCAACGGGGGCAGGGCACCCAGGCGCGGCGGCCGATGTCGGCGGTGGGGTCGATCGGCAGCATGCTCACCCCTGCCCGGCGGCCGGCAGCACTCCGGCGGCGACCAGCATGGCGTAGGTGGCCTGCTGGTCGGCGTCGAGACCGGAGTAGAGGAGCCGCTGGGCCTCCGCCTCGTCCTGCATCACCGCGACGGGGTCCCAGTCGTCGCCGAGCGCGGCGAAGACTTCGGCCCGGCGCCAGGCTTCGTGACCGGCGAGGTCGAGTTCGAAGGTCCCGTGGGTGCGGTCGTCGGAGATCCCGGTGACGCAGGATATGTCGGCTCCGGTGCTGGTGGGGCTGGTGGGGTCGGTCATGCTGCGCTTCCTGTACCACTAGCGGACGATTCGGGGCGAGTACCCCTGATCGGACGTGTTTAGCAAGTGGGACGGACTTGAGGAAGCGTCAATCGGAAAGACCCTCCGGTTAGGCGTCGGGGAGGCCCGCGGAAGGGCGGAATATCGGGGTCGGGGCGCAGACCCGGGCGGCCGGGGGTGACGGATGTCATGCCCGGCCGGGCGCACTGCGACCCGCCACCGGGACCGGCCGGGGCAGGGCGCCGCCGCGTCGGCGCAGGCGATCCACTCCCGGCCGTGGCCGGCTACGGGGTGTCGGCCGTCGCGTCCGACCGGGGTGCGGGGCGGGGCGGCAGGCGGCGGACGGCGACCGCCGCCGCGTCGTCGGCGAGGCGGCCACCGGTGTGGGCGAGGAGGTCTGCGCGCAGGCGGCGCAGTACGCCGGCGGGGCTGCCGTCGCTCCAGGCACCGGCCCGTTCGGTCAGCGGGTAGAAGTCACCGTCGGCGTCGCGCGCCTCGATCACGCCGTCCGTGTAGAGGAGCAGCAGGTCACCGGGGTGGAAGGGGAAGGTCTCCACGTCGTAGTCCGGTGGGCCGGCGAGGGCGCCGAGGCCGAGGGGGAGGGCGTGCCGCCGGGGATCGAGGACGTGGACCCGGCCGTCGCGCAGGAGGAGGGCGGGCGGGTGTCCGCAGCTGATGGTGCTCAGCTCGGGACGCCGGTCGGGGATGTCGAAGAGGGCGACGGTGGCGAACGTTTCCTCGGCGTCGGGCGCGGGGTCGGGGCCGGCCGGGTCGGCGTCGTCGGCCGAGGTCGCGACCCCGGCGGCGGGTCGCGCGGGGGCCGTGGCCCATTGGCTGGTGTCCCAGCGGACCGCGCCGTCGAGATGGCGGGCGAGGCGGGGCAGCGTGGCCTGGCGGTGGGCCGCCGCGCGGAAGGCGCCGAGGATGAGCGCCGCGTGACTGTAGGCCGGGAGGCCCTTGCCGCGGACGTCGCCGACGATCAGCCGGGTGCTGGCCGCGGTCCGCGCCGCGGCGAAGAGGTCGCCCCCCATCTCCGCCTCCTCCTCGGCGGCGAGGTACAGCGAGGCGAACTCCAAGTCCCCACTGCGTTCCGGCAACGGCCGCAGCAGCACCTTCTGCGCCACCGCCGCCACCGAACGACTCCGTGACAGCCGCCGCTCGTTGCGCTCCCGCACCATCGTGAACAGGAACACCAACCCCGACACGACGATCAGGGCACTGATCTGCGTGTAGAGGTTCTCGGTGAACAGGACGCCGCGGGCGAGGCCGATGCCCACCTGGGCGGCGACGGCCAGGGTGCCGATCGCCGCGGTCGGGCCAGGGCCGGCGAAGGCGGCGGTGAGGGCGGGGGCGGCGACCAGCAGCGGACCGAGGTGGATGTCCGGGGGTGTGAGGACGTCGGCCGCGCAGACCGCGACGATCAGCGCGATCGGGAAGAGCAGCAGGGCGTGGCTCGGATCCGGTCGTTGGCGCAGCCGCGTCAGCCGTGGGAAGGGCATGCATCATGGTTGCACTCGAACGAGACAAATGCCCGGATAGTCCGGTTTCCGCGGGCTTTCCCCACGCGCCGAGGTCGGCGATCGGGGCCGCCCGGCGCCAGCCGGTCACCAGCGCGCCCGGCGCACCCTCGCCGCCGCCCCGCCACCCCGGTGCCGTTACTCGACGACCAACTCGACGTCGATGTTGCCACGGGTGGCCTTCGAGTAGGGGCAGAACTGGTGCGTCGCCTCGACGAGCCGCTGCCCGGTCTCGCCGGCCAGGGCGTCCGGGAGTTCGACGCGCATGACGACGGCGAGGCCGAAGCCGGTGTCGTCCTTGCCGATCGAGACCTCGGCGGTGACCGAGACATCGCTGGTGTCCAGCCCCATCTGGCGACCGACGTTGGCCATGGCGCTGGCGAAGCAGGCGGCGTACCCGGCGGCGAAGAGCTGCTCGGGGTTGGTGCCGGCACCGTCGCCACCGAGGGCCGGGGGCAGGGCCAGGGCGAGATCGAGTTGGCCGTCGGAACTGACGGCCCGGCCCTCGCGACCGTTGGCGGTGGCGGCGGCGGTGTACAGCGCGTCCATGAGGGGTCCTTTCGCGTGGTGGACGGGGGCGCGGGGCGCGCCCGGCCCGACGGGGAGCGGGGGCCGGTCGGTCGCTCCGGCCGGAGACCACAGTGACACGTAATTGAGTTGTGCGCAAATCAATTGCGCACAACTCAATAGCGTCGGGCGTTAACCTGGGTCCATGACCACACCCCCGGCTTCCGACGCAGAGCTCCTCCGCCTCGACCACCAGGTCTGCTTCTCGCTGCACGCCGTCTCGCGGGCGTTCGGGGGCGTCTACCGGGAGGCGCTGAAGGAGCTGGGGCTGACCTACCCCCAGTACCTGGTCATGCTGGTGCTGTGGGAGCACGGCCCGGAGCCGGTCAAGGGCATCGGCGAGCGGCTGCGGCTGGATTCCGGCACGCTCTCGCCGCTGCTCAAGCGCCTGGAGGCGGCAGGGCTGGTACACCGGGAACGCAGCCCGGAGGACGAGCGGTCGGTCATCATCCGCCTCACCGGGGCCGGTGAGGAGCTGCGCGAGCGGGCACTGCCGGTGCCGCGCCGGATGCTGGCCGCCACCGGACTGACCGTCGACGAACTGCGGACGCTGCGCAGTCTGTTGGGTCGGGTCACCAGCGCACTCGACGAGGGCTGAGGACACCGCCGGGCGGGTGGACGTTGCGGCGGACACCGCACATCCGCCGCGCGGCAACCCGTACCCCGCGGCATGTTCGGGCGTTAGACACCGAGCCGTTCCGGGTCGTTCCTGCCGCCCGGAAGGGGGCCCCTCCCCCACTCCAGTGCGCCCATCACCCCATTGAGCTACCAAGGTTGGGGGGCGCACGGGACAAAGGCGTATAAAGGGTGGCCAAACCAGCCGGAGCCACCGGCGAAATTCCGCCCAGGACACGGTTGGCAGCATCGCCTACGAACAGCGGAGGAGCGCCACGTGAATGCGGCAGAAGTTGTCAACGCCTTGCTGGAAGAGCGGTTCGGGGTCGCACGCGGGGAGGTGACCGCGGACACCCCACTGCGCGACCTGCGGCTGGATTCCCTGGCCCTGGAGGAGCTCCGGGTCCTCATCGAGGAGCAGCTGGAGATCGATCTCGAAGAGGTGTCGCTGACCTCGCGCGACACGGTGGGACAGCTGGTGGCGGCCATCGACGGCAAAGTCGCGGCGTGACGGCCCGCCAGAAGCCGTTCTCCGCGGCCGTGACCGGATTGGGCCTGGTGTCCGCGGCCGGAGTGGGGACGAAGGCCACCTGGCACTCCGTCACCCACGAGGTGACGCCCACGAACGTGTCCCAGCAGGCCGAACTCGCCGATCTGCCCTGCGACTTCATGTACACGGCGGCGGACCTGGACACCACCGCGCTGCTCGGCGTGGCCACCCAGCGCCTGATGGACCGGTTCTCGCAGCTCGCGGTGATCGCCGCCCGGGAGGCGGTCGCCGACGCCGGGCTGGATCCGCTGAGCTGGGACAGCAGCCGGGTCGCGGTGGTGATCGGGTCCGCCCACGGCGGGCTGCCGTTCTACGACCAGCAGAGCGCGGCGATGGCCGGGCACGGCGCCCGGCGGGTCTCCCCCAAGCTCGCCCCGTTGACCGTGATCAACAGCGCGGCCAGCAGCGTCTGTATGGACCTGGGGGCGCACGGCCCCAGTCTGGGCGTGGCGACGGCCTGCTCCTCCGGCACCGTCGCGGTGGGCACCGCGCACCAACTGCTGCGCGCCGGGGCCTGCGACATCGCCATCACCGGCGGTGCGGAGTCGGTGCTCTCCCGGCTGCTGATCGCCAGCGCCTGCCAGATGAAGGCGGTCTCCACCCGCCGGGAGGATCCGACCGCGGCCTGTCGCCCGTTCGACGTGGAGCGGGACGGATTCGTCGTCGGGGAGGGGGCGGGGTTGCTGGTGTTGGAGCGGCCCGAGCACGCCCGGGCCCGGCAGGCGCCGATCCGGGCGCGGATCGCCGGCTACGGGTCGTCCAGTGACGCGTATGCGGCGGTGGCACCGGATCCGGAGGGGCGGGGCATCGAGCGGGCGTTGCGCACCGCGTTGACGGACGCCGACGTCCGGCCCGGTGACGTGGGCCACGTGAACGCGCACGGCACCTCGACGGTGCTGAACGACCGCATCGAGGCGGAGGTGTTGCGCAGGGTGCTCGGCGAGCACCCGT
Organism: Streptomyces sp. x-19; assembly: GCF_046549115.1. Classification (NCBI taxonomy): domain Bacteria; kingdom Bacillati; phylum Actinomycetota; class Actinomycetes; order Kitasatosporales; family Streptomycetaceae; genus Streptomyces; species Streptomyces sp. x-19. The sequence goes on from NZ_JAJPWK010000003.1 coordinate 74,249, forward strand.
TGGTGACGTCGACGAAGGCGATGACCGGGCACACGTTGGGCGCCGCGGGCGGGATCGAGACCGCGTTGACCGTTCTGGCTCTGGAGCAGCAGTTGGTGCCGCCGACGGCCAACCTCACGGTGCCCGACCCGCGGATCCCGGTCGAGGTGGTGCGGGACGCGGCGCGGCCGGCGGCGTTCGACTGTGCGGTCAAGACGTCACTGGGGTTCGGGGGCCACAACGCGGCGCTCGTCCTGACCCGCGGCTGACCGCCCGAGCGTGCGGGGTCCGGACGTGCCGGGCCCCATCGAGCCTCTCCGAGAAGGAAGCAGCCATGTCCGAGGAAGTGATCCGCTCCCTGTCGGTGCGCGGGGTGTCGTACGCGTACCGGGTGCTGCGGCAGCCGGGGCGGTGCACCGAGCCCGTCCTGGTGCTGGGCGGTGCGTTGCAGGGGATGTTCGGCTGGCCGCAGCTGGAGGACCGGTTGGGGCCGGTGGCGGAGGTGGTGACCGCGGACCTGCCCGGGATGGGCAGCGCCGATGCGTTGCCGCCGGGACCGAGCGTCGACGTGCTGTGCGCGGCGATCCTGGGGATCATCGACGACCTCGGGGTGCCGCGGATCAACGTCTTCGGCTTCTCCTACGGGGCGGGACTGGCCTTCGGGTGCGCCCGGCGGTTCCCGGAGCGGATCGCGCGCCTGGTGCTGGGCGGTGTGCCGGCGCACATCACCGAGGAGCAGGTGGCGCACTGGCGGCGGGCCTCGGTGCACCTCGGGGACGGGGACACTGACACCTTCGCCACGATGGTGGCCGAGGGGCTGCTGTGCCGTGACGAGAGCCGGCCGGTCGCCCGGCGGGAGCTGGCGTACCGCTACGTGCGGCGGGCGATGTTGCAGGCGGCGTTGCACTCGCCGCACGCGGTGGATTCGCTGCAGCGGGCGCTGACGGACCGGCCGGACTTCTCGGGGGGCCTGTCCGGGATCCCCACGCTGGTCTTCAGTGGTGAGCACGACACGGTGACGGAGCCGTCCCGGCAGCGGGATTTCGCGGCGACCATCGCGGGCAGTCGCTTCCTGACCGTTCCCGAGGCGGACCACTGGGTGGTGCTGGAGCGGCCCGAGGAGGTCGCGGACGTGGCGGTGCGGTTCTTCACGGACCGGCCGGTGGAGGCCCCGGCCGGGCCGGGCGCGGCCGGTGCGGGGGCGGTGGCCGATCCGGCGTGGGCGTGAGGGGCGGACCCGGGCGGCGACGGACCGTGGCCGGGTGACCGCGTAGGGGCGGGGTCGGGGGTGCCGCAGTGGGCTCCCCCGGCCCCGTCGGGCTGTGAGCGGGGCCACAAACGACCGTGTCCGCGGGGGCTCTTGAGGGCCCCGGGCGGTGATGCCGGGCACGCGACGTACGTCACGTACGACCGGGGCTAGTCGATCCCGGGGCGGCGCGGGCCGCAGATTCCGGGCCGCAATACGGACATCTCGCCCGAACGCACGAAGATGGGTAGTACACGGCATCATTGCCACCATCCCGGGCCGGCGCTAACCATGTTTCTCGTAACGCCGAGAGCCTGCGGACTCCGCCAGAGCGGTGAGCGCGGCACTGACCCTCGGACCCCGAGACGCCACCGATGGCCATCTCCCCCTGCCACCAAGCCCTGGAAGAGGTCACCTCCGCATGCCTATGCCCCACTTCTCCCTGCCCCGAACCGCCCGCCTCACCCGCACGCACAAGATCTCCGCGGCGCTGGTGGCCTCCGCGAGCTGCGCAGCCGCCCTGGCCATGACCGCGGCGCCGAGCAACGCCGCGGCGCCCGCCGCGCACGCGTCGGCCGTGGTGAAGCCGGTCAGCGCCAACGGCCTGCCGGTCGCGGCGAAGGACAAGGCGACCACGGAGCAGAACCACGTGGTCACCGCGTCGGTGGCGGACCACCTGAAGGTGACCGCGCTCGACAAGCAGGGCCACGCCGCGCAGCAGGCCGCCAACCGCTCCGCGGAGCGTACGGAGATCGCCAAGGAGGCGCCGAAGGCCGCCCCCAAGGCCGCCGCGCCGAAGCAGTACGGCAACAACCTCGACGGCTGGATCCGCGAGTCCCTGGACATCATGAAGTCCAAGGGCATCCCCGGCAGCTACGACGGCCTGCACCGCAACATCATGCGGGAGTCCAGCGGCAACCCCAACGCCATCAACAACTGGGACATCAACGCCCGCAACGGCATACCCTCCAAGGGCCTGCTGCAGGTGATCCAGCCCACCTTCAACACGTACCACGTGTCGGGCACGCCGCACGACCTCTACGACCCGGTGGCCAACATCACCGCCGCCGCCAACTACGCGGCGCACCGCTACGGCTCCATCGACAACGTCAACTCCGCTTACTGAGGCGGCTTTCCGCGCCGGGACTCCGTGACGGAGCACCCGGCCGGGACCTCGCGCCCCTGAGGCGCCCCCACGCCAACGGCAATGGCCCTGCCCGCACTTCGCGGGCAGGGCCATTGCCGTTGGCGTGGGGCGTCAGTAGATGTGGCTGTGGCGCGAGGGGCCGCCGAAGAGGACGTCCAGGAGGTGTCCGGCGAAGCGCAGGCCCGCGCGCTCCTTGGGGGTGAGGTGGCGTGCGTGACGGCCGTGCCGGTGGTCCTGGTGGTGGTCGGCGGGGGCCGCGGCGGCGACACCGGTGGTGAGGAATCCCGCGACGAGCAGGCCGCTGAGCACGACGGTGGTGCGACGGAACATGAGCACTTCCCTACGGTGAGTGGCGGTTGTGCGTGCTCCCACTCTCGGGGACCCGCGGCGCCGCCGCCCTGCGACAGCCCCGACGCTGCTACGGATGGACCAGCGGTGCCGCCGCATCGATGAATCCAGGGGGCGCGGCCCGCTCCCGATGCGCCCGGGGTCGCGAAGTGCGGGGCTGCGATGGCCAATTCGGGGTGTGACCCAGGCAACTCGCAAGGGGTTCCGGAGGGGCTTTCGAGGGCCCCGGCAGGTGACGCCCGGCACGCGACGTAGGTCACGTACGAGCCCGCCTAGTCGTTGCCGGAGCGGTTCCGGCCCACGAACGCGGGGTTCATAAACGATCATTACGGACATCATCGACCATCTCACGAAGAACGGTAGTACAGGGGGGCATTGCCACCCGCCGGGTCGGCCGTTAACTATGGATCCAGTCGCACCGAGAGCGCGCCGCACCCCCCGCCCCAAGGGCGAACGCGGCACAGAGCCTCCGGTTCGAACGCGCCAACGATGGCCGCCTCCCCGTAACCCGCACCTGGAAGAGGTCACCCCCGCATGCCCAGTTTCACCCTGCCCCGCGCTGCCCGGATCGCCCGCATCACCCGCACCCACAAGGTCGCCCTGGCCGTGCTCGCCGCCGCCGGCGCCACCACGGGCCTCGCCGCCACCGCGGCCCCGAGCACCGCCGCAGCCACGGCCGCGCACGCCCCCGCCGCGGTCGCTCCGGTGAACGCCAACGGGATGCCCGCCAAGGCCGACAGCGCCAAGGTCGAGCGTCCGGTCGCCGCCTCCGTCGCGGACCGCATCAAGGTCACCGCGGTCGCGAAGCAGGGCCACACCGCCGAGCAGGCCGCCAGCCGCTCCGCCGACCGCCCGGCCGCGCCGAAGAAGTACACCGACAACCTCGACGGGTGGATCCGCCAGTCCCTGGACATCATGAAGTCCAAGGGCATCCCCGGCAGCTACGACGGCCTGCACCGCAACATCATGCGGGAGTCCAGCGGCAACCCCAACGCCGTGAACGGCTGGGACGTCAACGCCCAGAACGGCATACCCTCCAAGGGCCTGCTCCAGGTGATCCAGCCCACCTTCGAGACCTACCACGTCGCCGGCACCGCCGATAAGCTCACCGACCCGGTGGCCAACATCACCGCCGCCGCCAACTACGCGGCGCACCGCTACGGCTCCATCGACAACGTCAACTCGGCGTACTGAGCCACCGTCGATGACGGACGAGACATCCGACCCGGCAGGGTCGCCATAGAAGCTGGCGAAGCGGCGACATGGCGCGTTCGCCGCCGAGCGGAGAGCGGGTCCCGGCACTGCCGGGGCCCGCTCGTCTCGTGCCACGGGCGCCGTGCGACGGCGCCGCGAATGCCGCCGGACGGGTGAGATGGCCCGGCCGGACGGCGGACCCCGGACCCATCCAGTCATGGAACCTGGCATTTCAGCGTATAAGTCATTTCATCGGCAGAACCATGCTCAAAAGCTGCCGAAACTGACTCAACCGAAGTCCTTCGGAGGCACGCGATGCCCTTGCGCAGATCCGCACCGGCCCGGCGGACGGTCCCCCTTGCGGCCGGCTCACTCGTCTCACTCGTCACCGTGCTCGCCCTGCCGCTCACGCTGCCCGGCACCGCCCTCGCGACGCCCGAGGTCGCCAAGACCCCCGCCCACCCCGAGCAGGACTGGATGGGGTCGACCATCGCCGCGCACGAGGGCATCGAGCAGGCCGCCACCTCGGAGCCGCGCGGCGCCTGGCCCCGGAAGTCGGTGGCCGGCGTCGACGTCTCCAGCCACAACGGCAAGGTCGGCTGGGCGAAGCTGCGGCACATGGGCGTGCGCTTCGCCTACGTCAAGGCCACCGAGGGCACCAGCTACAAGAACCCGTACTTCACCCAGCAGTACCGGGGCGCGTTCAACGTCGGCATGATCCACGGGGCGTACCACTTCGCGCTGCCGGACCACTCCAGCGGTGCCACGCAGGCGCGGTACTTCGCGCACCACGGCGGGGGCTGGTCGCGGGACGGCCGGACGCTGCCGGGGGCGCTCGACATGGAGTACAACCCCTACGGCGCGACCTGCTACGACAAGAGCCACGGCGCCATGGTCAGTTGGATCGCCGACTTCGTGCGCGCCTACCGGGAGGAGACCGGGCGGGACGCGGTGATCTACACCTCGACCAACTGGTGGAAGCGGTGCACCGGCAACTCCAGCCGGTTCGGCGGCAGCAACCCGCTGTGGATCCCCCGTTACGGCTCCTCCGTCGGGTCGCTGCCGGGCGGTTGGCGGTTCCACAGCATCTGGCAGCACACGTCCTCGGGACACACCGTCGGTGACCACAACCGGTTCAACGGTCCCCTCAGCAGGCTGAAGGTGATGGCCTACGGCGCGGACGACGACGACTGAACCGGCGGAGAAAAGGAACAGGCGTACTGGCGGAACGTCGCGTACAACCCTCCCCGTCCGGTTGGTGTCCAACACGGTGTAGCACCCATTCGGTGCACGACCACGCGAAGGACACCACCTGACGGGGGTTTTCCATGAAGCGTTCTGCTCTCCTGGCCGGTTCGACGGTGCTGGCCCTGGCCGGTATCGCCACCATGGGCCTGGCCACCACCGCATCGGCCGCGCCGATCCGCAGCGCGGCGTACAACGGGGCGTGCGGCAGCGGTTACTCGGTCGTGAATTCCGTACCGGTCAGCGGAAAAGGCACGGTCTACCTCACGTACAGCGCGAAAACCGGGAAGAACTGTGTGGTGACGATCCGGAACAGCCCCGGAAAGCCGGTATTCGTCCACGCCGTGCTCGGACCGTCCGACCACAGTTCCGACCCCGTGTTCGACAGCGGGAAATACACCACGTACGCCGGTCCGGTCTACCTCGCGGCGAAAGGGCGGTGCGTGGACTGGGGCGGGGCCGTCGAGGCGGTGAGCGTCAGCGTCACCGGCTCCAACTGCGGACGGCTGGCGCCGGGGGTCGTGGTTCGGCACTGACCGCGGTTCTCGCCAAGTGGCCGATTCAGACACGCAGTTGAGGTGACCGGGAGGCGGCGGGTCAGTATCCGGTGGGTCGCACCAGGCCCGTCTCGAAGGCGAAGACGGCGGCCTGGGTCCGGTCGCGCAGTCCCAACTTGACCAGGATGCGGCCCACATGCGTCTTCACCGTCTGCTCGGCCACCACCAGGCGCTCGGCGATCTCCGCGTTGGACAGGCCCTGGGCGATCAGCGACAGCACCTCGGTCTCCCGTTCGGTCAGCCCCGCCGCCCGGTCCTTGAGCGGGGCGCGCGGGGCGCCGGACATCCGGGAGAACTCCGCGATCAGGCGCTTGGTGATGCTGGGGGCGAGGAGCGCGTCGCCGGCCGCCACCACCCGCACCGCCTGGGCGAGTTCCTCGGCGGAGGCGTCCTTCAGCAGGAAGCCGGAGGCACCGGCGCGTAGCGCCTCGTAGACGTATTCGTCGAGGTCGAAGGTGGTCAGGACGAGGATCTTGACGGTGGCGTCGGCCGGTTCGGTGAGCCGGCGGGTGGCGTCGATGCCGCCGAGTCCGGGCATCCGGATGTCCATCAGGACGACGTCGGGGGCGAGTTCGGCGGTCTTGGCGACGGCGTCGTGGCCGTCCACCGCCTGGCCGACCACCTCGATGCCCGGTTCGGCGTCGAGCAGCACCGTGAAGCCCTGCCGGACCATCTTCTGGTCGTCCGCGATCAGGACGCGGACGGCGGGGGTGGTGGCGGGGATCGTCATCGTCGGGTGTCCTCGGCGTCGTCGGAGGGGGCGGCGGGGGTGGTGGGGGCGATCGGGGTGGTGGGGGCGGCGGCCGGGAGGATCGCGGTGACCTCGTAGCCGCCGTCGGGGGTGGGGCCGGTGGCCAGTTCGCCGCCGAGCATCGTGGTGCGTTCGTGCATGCCCAGCAGGCCGTGGCCGGCGCCCGGGGAGGGCGATGCGGGGCGGGCGGGGGCGGTGTTGGTGACGCGGAGGGCGACCCGGTCCGGGTGGTAGCCGAGCGCGACGTGGACGGCGGCGCCGGGAGCGTGCCGCATCGCGTTGCTGAGCGCCTCCTGGACGATCCGGAACGCGGACAGTTCGGTGCCGGGCGAGAGCGGACGCGGTGTGCCGGTGGTGTCGACGGTGACCGTGACGCCGGCGCCGCGCACGTTGCCGACGAGTTCGTCGAGCCGGTCGAGGGTGGGTTGCGGGGCGTGCCGGGTCCCCTCGGGACCGGAGTCCGCGGAGCGCAGGACGTCCAGGACCCGGCGGAGTTCGGTCAGGGCCTCGACGGCGTTCTGGCGGATGCCGCGGAGGTTCTCCTTGAGTGCGTCGGAGGGGTTCTCGGCCAGGTGGGGGGCGACCTGGGCCTGGATGGAGATCACCGACATGTGGTGGGCGACCACGTCGTGGAGTTCGCGGGCGATCCGGCTGCGCTCCTCCAGGACCGTGCGGCGGGCACGTTCCTCGGCGGTGAGCCGTTCCTGGACGACGAGTTCGGTGCGGGCCTTCTGGCGGCCCCGCAGCAGGGCGCCGACCAGGGCGCACACCGCGAGCACCAGCGCCGAGACGTCGTCGTCGCGGAAACCGCCGTCGGCGAGCCCGTTGGCGAAGGCGCCGGCCAGGACGCCGAGCACCAGCATCTCGGCGGTGGCGCGGGGCCGGACCCGCAGCGCGACGAGGAACAGCACCGCCGCCTGGATCGGCATCCCGGTCCGCTGCCAGGGCGGATCGACGAACGGGTCGAACCGGATCGCCGCGTGGGAGCCGACCACCAGCACCGTCGCGGTCGCCGCCCACCAGGCCAGGACCGGGCGGTACAGCGCGAGGATCGGTGCCGCGGCCTGGATCCCGGCGATGAGGACGGCGGTCGCCATGCCCATCCCGTACTGGAACGCGTAGGTGTTGGCGTTGCCGGCGAGCAGGACGACCCCGAGCACCAACAGCGGGGCGATGATCGCCGGTCGCCAGTCGAGCCAGCCGGGCCGCCGGCCGCCGATCGGCAGCGGTTCCTGGGCCGCCCCGGTCCACAGGTCGTCGCGCAGGTGCCCGGGCAGCGCGCGCAGGGCCGCCGTGAGCCGGTCGGCCGTGATCCCCCTCTTCACGGGATGCACCTTAGGCACGGGGCGTCACCGCCGTGCGGGCAGGGTGGCGTTCGCGGAGGTCCGGCCCGGTGCCGTCCGGTGCCCGTCCGGGCCGGTGGGGGGCGCCCGGCCGGCGGTGCTCGTACGCGGCGAACGCGGCCCAGCACAGGAGCAGCACGGCCGCGAAGACCGGCAGCCAGGCGAGCCGGGCGAGGATCCAGGCGGCGTCGTCGGGGGCGGTGTGCAGGCCGGGCAGCGGGCCGGCCAGGAACCAGGCGGTGGCGGTGACGACCATCATCGCGGTCTGGTGCCAGAGGAAGACGGTCATCGCGGAGAGGTTCAGCAGGGCCACCGCGGCCCAGGCCGCGGGGCGCCGCAGGGCCCGGTTGAGCGGGTCGTGCAGCAGCAGCGCGGCGCCGCACTGGGCGAGGCCGAAGGTGACGGCGGCCAGGGTGGGCGGGTTGAGGTTGGAGACCGTGGCGCCGGGGACGCCGACCATGGAGGCGGGGTAGCCGGCGAGGAGGATCAGGGCGGCGGTGGCCGCGGTGCCGCCGAGCAGCAGGGCCCAGCCGGTCGGGCGGCGGTGTGCGGCGCCGCGGGCCCGGGCCGCGCCCAGGCAGTACGGGACGAGCCAGCCGGCGGGGAGGTTGAGCCAGCCGAGCCAGGCGGGTCCGTCCAGGCCGAAGCGGAGGACGTCGACGAGGACGACGACGGCGCAGGGCCACGCGGGGTGCAGGCGGGCGGTCAGTGGGGTGGCCGCGGTGAGGGCGGCGAAGACCAGCAGGAACCACAGTGGGGACAGCACCAGTTTGTCCAGGGTGTGGACGGTGTCCAGGCCGACGCCGGCGGCGAGCATCGCGACGGTGGCGACGGCCCAGACCGCGAGGACGGCGGCGACCGGGCGGAACAGTCGGCCGAGCCGGGCGTGCAGCCAGTGCCGGTAGCGGGTGCCGCGGGCGCGGGCCGTGGCGTGACTGCGGGCGGCGACCTCGCCGCCGACCAGGAAGAACACCGCGAGGGTCTGGAACAGCCAGGAGATCGGGGCGAGTTGGGGCATTCCTTGCAGGGGGCTGGCACCGTGCAGGGTGCCGGTGTCGGCGACCAGGGCGGTGACCAGCCAGTGGCCGAGGACCACGCCGAGGATGGCGCAGGCGCGCAGGGCGTCGGTGGCCCGGTCCCGATCGGGCGGGGTGGCGGCGTCGATGCGGTGGACGAGGGCGGCCACGGCGGCCCGTGGGGCGTCAGGCACGGTGGGCCTCCCGGGCGGTGCGCTGCGGGGCGGCGGCCGGGTCCGGAGTCGCGAGCGGGGTCGAGCCGGCGGCGATCCGGGCGAGGTTCGCCAGGGACGGGGTGCCGGGCGTCAGGTAGTCGCTGTGGCCGCCGGTGCCGGCCGGGAAGACGCGGGCGCCGAACTCCGGGGAGACCGGGTCGGCGCCGAAGCCGAGGGTGGTGGTGGGGAGCGGGAGGCGGACGTGGGGGACGTCGGCGATCCAGTCGCCGGCGCCGCGGCCGGCCCAGACGGTGGCCCGGGTGTGCAGGTCCGCGGCGGTGTCGACGCCGGTGCCGGGGCTGCCGTAGAAGACGAGGGCGTCTGCGGGCAGGTCGTGGGCGGCCCGGCCACAGACCACGGCGCCGTAGGAGTGGCAGAGCAGGGTGATCCGGGCGTGCGGTTTGGCTTTCCTCAACTCCGTTATGAAGGAGCTGAGTTGGGGGGCTGCTTCGTCGGCACGGGTGGTGGTGGCGGCGGCCGAGCTGACGGTGGCGGGGGTGGGGTAGCCGAGCCAGGCGAGGACGGCGGGGTGGCCTTCGGGTTGGCGGGCGAGTTGCTGTTGGAGTGCCTGGGCGCCGTTGCGGAAGCGCTGGTAGGTGTCGAGGCCGGTGTCCGCGCCGGGGACCAGGACGGCGATCCGGTCGGCGCGGGCGAGGTCGCCGTAGACCTCGGTGCTGCGGCCGCCGTCGCGACCGTCGAAGGCGAGGAAGTGCCGGGCGGGGGTGGCCATGGCGTGCAGGGCGGCGGCCCGTCGGTGGTCGCCGTGGGCGTCGGCGGTGCGCTCGGCCGCCCGGACGTCGGCGCGGGTGGCGGCGTACCGGCGTTCCAGGGCGGCGGGGTCGGTGTCGCGCAGCGGCCCGAGGGCGGTGGGGGGCGGCGCGGGGACCGCGGCGGGGCGAGCGGCGCCGGACACCGGGACGGCCACCGAGGCGGTGACCAGCGCGGCGAGCAGGGTGCGGGTCAAGCGGTTTCTGCGCGGATGCGGCGCCATGGTGGGTGGTCCTTCCGTACCGGGGTGCTGAGGAGGGTGCGGCACAGAAGTTAGGGAGCGCGGTGGGTAATCGGCGTCCCGCCAGCGGGGCGACTCCCGCAGTAGCCCTCAGGTACTACGGGTAGGGGGTGGGCACGCGGTGACGGATGGTCAGGCGGCGTGCGGCGGCGGGCCGGTGCTCTGCCGGGGTTCCAGGTGCGGGAGTTCGCCCTCGACGGTGCGGGGCGGGCCGCCGTCGAGGAGGGCGAGGAGTTCGGCGGCGGCGAGCCGGCCGAAGCCCGCGGTGTCGCGGACCAGCGCGGTGAGCGGGGGGTGGGCGACGCGGCACAGCGGGGAGTCGTCCCAGGCGACGACGGAGAGCCGGCCCGGTACGGGGATGCCGCGGGCGGCGGCGACCGCGGCGCCGGCGATGGCCATCACGTCGTTGTCGTAGATGATCGCGGTGGGCGGTTCGGCGGCGTCGAGGAGGCGGCGGGTGGCCTCGGCGCCCTCCGCGTCGGAGTAGTCGGTGGTGACCGAGCGGACCCGCAGCGCGTCGAGGCCGCGCCGGGCGGCCGCGGTGCGCAGGGAGTGGATCCGGCGGGCGGTGTGGGCGAGGTCGGGCAGTCCGGCGACGTGCACGATGCGGCGGTGGCCGAGGTCGTGCAGGTGGTCGAGGACCCGGGTCATGGCCTTGGCGTCGTCGGCCCAGACGGTGGACAGCAGCGGCGCGGTGGGCGGTGGTCCGGTGGGTTCTGGGGTGGCGGGGCCGCCGATGGCGACGGCGGGGAGGCCGAGGTCGGCCAGGAGCGCGGGGCGGGGGTCGTCGGTGCGGGGGTCGACGACGAGGACGCCGTCCACGCGGCGTTCGGCCCACCAGCGGCGGTAGAGCGCGCACTCGGTGTCGAGGTCCTCGACGACCTGGAAGAGCAGCGCGGTGCGCCGGGCGGAGAGCACCTCCTGGATGCCGGAGACGAGTTGGAGGAAGAAGGACTCCACGCCCAGGGTGCGGGCCGGGCGGGCGAGCACCAGGCCGAGGCAGCCGGCGCGTTCGCCGGAGAGGGCGCGGGCGGCGCTGTTGGCCTGCCAGCCCAACTCGTCGGCGACCCGGCGGATCCGGGCGCGGGTGTCCGCGGAGACGCCCGGGCGGTCGTTGAGGGCGAAGGACACCGCGCTCTCGGAGACCCCGGCCCGGCGGGCGATGTCCTTGATGGTCGGGCGGCGCGCCGGCTTGCGGCGGGCGGCCTCACCGGGCGCTGTCATCGCGGGCTCCTCCCGGCCGAACCATGGGTGCGGACAGTCTGATCAGGGCGGCGGGGACTGTCAAACAATGGCCGGACGGTTCTCCGGAGGTGCGGGAAAAACCCTTCGTGGCAAGGGTGTTGACACTAACTAAATCGCATTAGTAGCGTCTGCCGCGTCGCGATCCGGGAGCCTGGAAACCGTGTGGCAGAACCGGATCCCGCGCTGCAATGGCCTTCGTGGAGATTTCTGGTCCGAGCACTTCAGAGCACTTCAGCCAAGGAGCCGGCCATGCCTCGTGATTCCCGTCGGAGACTCGTCGCCCACGCGGTCCTCGCCGCTTCGGCGCTCGCGCTGTCCGCGTGCGGCGCCCCGGGTGGTGGTGGGGGTGACGACGGCGTGGAGGGGAAGGTGGCGGGTCAGGTCACCTTCCAGACGTGGAATCTGAAGGCGCGTTTCCAGAAGTACTTCGACGGGGTCATCAGGGATTTCGAGAAGAAGTACCCGGGCACCGAGGTGAAGTGGGTCGATCAGCCGGCCGAGGGATATCCGCAGAAACTGAGTGCGGATGCGGCGGCGGGCACCCTGCCGGATGTGGTCAACGTGTCGCCGGACCTCGCCTATCCGCTGGCGAAGGCCGGATTGGCGCTCGACATCGACAAAGCCGCCGGAAAATACCGGACCGAGTATCTGGACGGGGCCTGGAAGAGCCAGAAGATGCCGGGATTGCCGGGCGTCTACGCCTTCCCGTGGTACCTCAACACCGGCCCGATGTTCTACAACAAGGCACTGTTCCGTCAGGCCGGGCTCGATCCGGCGAAGCCGCCGACCACCTACGACGCGCTGTTCGCCGACGCGCTGACCATGGCACGGAACAGCGGCCGGAAGATCGCGATGCTGGCCGGGACGCCGTCGATCGAGGACTTCGGGCGGTACGGGGTGCGGCTGATGGACGACCGCGGCACCGCGTTCACCTTCAACGAGCCCAAGGGCGTGCAGCTGCTCACCCGCTACAAGGAGCTCTACGCGGCCGGCGCGTTGGACGCCCAGGCGCTGACCTCCGTGGCCGAGTCGGCGGGGCGGAAGTTCGAGCAGCAGTCGGTGGCGATGAATCCGGGCAGTGCGCTGGACCTGGAAACCTTCAAACGGGATGCGCCGGGCCTGTACGAGAACGTCGGGATCACCGATGCGGTGAACAACACCGGCAAGGCCAACATGTACGTGCAGGGCCTGATGGTGAACGCGCAGAGCAAGGTCAAACCGGCCGCGGTCACCTTCGCGCACTTCGTGACGGACCGGCAGCACCAAATGGCGTTCGCGCGGCAGGTCACGGTGTTCCCCAGCACGCAGGGGGCGTTGGACGATCCGTACTTCACCAAGGAGGACGGTACGGATGCCACGCGGGTGCGGGTGGCGGCGGCGAAGTCCCTGAAGACCGCGGTGAATTACACCCCGGTGGTGCTCAGTGACCAGATGAAGACGGTGCTGCGCAATGCCGTCGCCCGGGCCTTGCAGGGAAAGCAGAGCCCGCAGGCGGCATTGGATTCCGCGGTGGCGGAATGCGATCGCCTACTGAAGACCGGCTGAGGCCGCAATATGGGGATACGGAAGTCCGCACCGGGCGGTCGTGCCCGGGAAGGCGGCGGCGGTACGGCGATCCGTCCGCACCTGCCGACCAGTCCCTGGTTGTTCCTCGCGCCCGGGCTGCTGGTGGTCGGCGGATTCAGCCTCTATCCGTTCGTCAGCACGGTGGCGCACTCCTTCACCGATGCCCGGACGCTGACCGTCGGGCAGTTCACCGGTGGCGCCAATTACCAGGAGATGCTGCACGACCCGATGTTCTGGACGGGGCTGCGCAACAGCGCGCTGTACGTGCTGGGCGTGGTGCCGCCGCTGGTGGTGCTGCCGCTGCTGCTGGCGCTGCTCGTCCGGCGCAGCGTGCCGGGGATCGCCTTCTTCCGGGCCGCGTTCTACCTCCCGGTGGTCGCCTCGGTGGTGGTGGTCGGGCTGATCTGGGTGTGGTTGCTGGACGATCGGGGGCTGGTCAACGCGCTGTTGGGGGTGTTGGGGTTCGGCCGGGCCGGTTTCCTCAGCGATCCGTGGCTGCTGCTGCTCAGTGCGATGGCGGTGACGGTCTGGAAGGGCCTCGGCTACTACATGATCATTTATCTGGCGGCGTTGACGCAGGTGCCGCGGGAGCTGCACGAGGCGTGCGCGGTGGACGGGGCCGGTGCGGTGCGGCGTTTCCTGACCGTCACGGTGCCGGCGGTGCGTTCCACGATGGTGCTGGTGGCCGCGCTCTCCGCGGTCAACGCCTTCAAAGTGTTCTCGGAGGTGTACCTGATGGCCGGGGCGACCGGCGGGCCCGGTGGGGAGGACACCACGCTGGTGATGCTCGTCCAGCAGGCCGGCACCGGACTCAGCGGCCGGGTCGGGTACGCCTCGGCGCTGTCGGTCGTGGTGTTCGTGCTGACGCTCGGGCTGATGCTGCTGGTGCTGCGCGCCAACCGCGGGGAGGACCGATGACGGGGCCGGGCCGGCGCGGGCGGCGCAGGCGCGGGGGCCCGCTGGTGGTCCGCTACCTGCTGCTGCTCGTGGTGCTGGCGCTGACTGTCGGCCCGTTCCTGTGGCAGCTCTCGACGTCCCTCAAGGGCCCGGGCGAGGACATCTACCGCTATCCGCCGAGCCTGGTGCCGCAGCATCCGACGCTGGCCAACTACGCGGCGGTGGGGCGGGTGATCCCGGTATGGGACTTCGCCCTGAACTCCGTGAAGGTGGCCGTCGCCAACGTGCTGACGAACTGTGCGGGTGCCGCGTTGGCCGGGTACGCGCTGGCCCGGCTGCGGTTCCGCGGTCGGCGGTGCGCCGTGGTGGTGTTCGTCATGGCGATGCTGGTGCCGGTCGAAAGCATCATGATCGCCCAATTTATGACGATGCGTCAGCTACAGTTGAACGACACCCTGCTCGGCGTGGTGCTGCCCGGCTGCATCGGCGCGATGAACGTACTGCTGATGCGCAACGCCTTCGCCGCACTGCCGTACGAGGTCGAGGAGGCGGCGTACGTGGACGGCGCCCATGCCTGGCAGCGGTTCGTCCGGATCGCGTTGCCGTCGGTCAAGGGCACCCTCGCGGTGGTCGCGGTCTTCGCGTTCATGGGGGCCTGGGACGACTTCCTGTGGCCGCTGATCGTGCTGAGCGACCAGTCGAAGTTCACCCTGACCGTCGGCCTGAACTACCTGCACGGCACCTTCGCCAACGACCAGCGCCTGGTGGCGGCCGGCTCGGTGATCGCCGTCCTCCCCCTGATCGTGCTGTTCGCCTGTCTCCAGCGTTACTTCTTCCGCGGCGTCGGAGAGGGCGCCGTCAAGGGCTGATGCCACCCCACCCGGAAGGACGGGACCGTTCATGCCGGTACCCCACGAACCGCGCCGGATCCGCTTCGGCGTCAACTACACCCCCAGTCAGGGCTGGTTCCACCACTGGCTGGACTTCGACCCGGACGCGGTGCGCGCGGACCTGGACGCCCTGGCCGCCCTCGGGCTCGACCACGTCCGCGTCTTCCCCCTGTGGCCGCTGTTCCAGCCCAACCGCACGCTGATCCGACCGCGCGCCGTCGAGCAACTGGTGCAGTTGGCCGACGCGGCGGCCGAGCGCGGGCTGGACGTCGCGGTGGACGGCCTCCAGGGCCACCTGTCCAGTTTCGACTTCCTGCCCGCCTGGACGCAGACCTGGCACCGCCGCAACCTCTTCACCGACCCGGAGGTGCTCGCCGGCCAGGAGGAGTACCTGCGGACCCTGGCAGCCGCGCTCGCCGACCGGCCCAACTTCCTCGGGATGACCCTCGGCAACGAGATCAACCAGTTCGCCGACGCCCCGCACCCCGACCCGGACCGCATCACCGGCGCGCAGGCGGCTGCCTGGCTCACCCGGATGCTGGCCGCCTGCGAGCGGGGCGCACCGGGCCGGGCGCACCTGCACGCCGCGTACGACGCCGCCTGGTACCAGGACGGCCACCCCTTCACCCCCGCGCACGCCGCCCGGCTCGGCGCGATGACCGCGGTGCACTCCTGGGTGTTCAACGGGACCGCGCAGCGGCACGGGCCGACCGGCGTCGCCACCGAGCAGCACGCCGCGTACCTCATCGAGCTGTCCAAGGCGTGGGCCCTCGACCCGCACCGCCCGGTGTGGCTCCAGGAGGTCGGCGCCCCCGCCCCGCACGTCCCCGAGGACCGCGCGGCCCGCTTCGCCACGGCCACTGTCGCCAACGCCCTGGACTGCCCGGACGTCTGGGGCGTGACCTGGTGGTGCGCGTACGACGTGGCACGGTCGCTGGCGGACTTCCCCGAGTTGGAGTACGGGCTGGGCCTGCTCACCGAGGACCGGGCCGTGAAGCCGGTCGGGCGGGCCCTCGCCGAGGCGGCGGCCCAGTGGCGGGACCGTCCGCACCAACCGCCGGTGCGCTCCACCGCGTTGGTCGTGGACGCCGGGGACGCCGAGGGGGCGCCCCACCGGTCGGTGTGCGCACCCGGCGGCCCGGTCTTCGAAGCCTGGGCGGAACTGGCCGCCCGCGGCGCCCGCCCCACTGTGGTGCTGTCCCAACTCGCCTATGACACAGCTCATCTGACGGCTCGTGGGATCACCGACGTGTACACCCCCGAGGAGGTGGCGCCGCGATGACCGCGCCCCCTCCTCCCGCTCCCCCGCACCGCCCCTCTCCCCGACGTCTGGAGCCGCAGAACCATGCATGACGATCGCGCGCTGGTCGAAGCCCGCCTCAAGCGGGTCCTCAACGAACGCATCCGGCCGGCGCTGTACCCGGAGTCGGTACCGCTGGAGGTGGCCGCCTGGGTCGCGCCGGGTGAGCCGGTGCCGGTGGCCGAGGGGTTGGCGGCCCGGCACACCCCGGTGGCGGTGGGGGACGCCTGGGGCGCGCCGTGGGCGACGACCTGGTTCCGGGTGCGCGGCACGGTGCCGGCGGCGTGGGCGGGGCGCACCGTGGAGGCGGTGCTGGACCTGGGGTTCGACGAGCGGATGCCGGGGTTCCAGTGCGAGGCGCTGGTGTACCTGGCGGACGGGACGCCGGTCAAGGGCCTCAACCCCCGCAACCAGTGGGTGCGGGTGGGGGCGCCGGTGCGCGGCGGCGAACGCGTCGAGTGGCATCTGGAGGCGGCGTCCAACCCCGTCATCCTCGGCGTCCCCCCGTTCCAGCCGACGGCGCTGGGCGACCCGGAGACCGCGGGCGACGAGCCGCAGTACCGACTGGCGCGGATGGACCTGGCGGTGTTCGACACCGAGGTGTGGGAGCTGATCCAGGACCTGGAGGTGCTGGGCGAGCTGATGACGGAGCTGCCGGTGGACGGCCCGCGGCGCTGGGAGGTGCTGCGGGCGGTGGGCCGGGCGCTGGACGTGCTCGACCTGCAGGACGTGAACGGGACGGCCGCGGCGGCGCGCCGACAGTTGGCCGGGGCGCTGGCCGCGCCGGCGGCGGCGTCCGCGCACCGGATCAGCGCGGTGGGGCACGCGCACATCGACTCCGCGTGGCTGTGGCCGCTGCGCGAGACGGTCCGCAAGGTGGCCCGGACGACGGCGAACATGACGGCGCTGCTGGCCGACGAACCGGAGTTCGTCTACACCATGTCGCAGGCGCAGCAGTACGCCTGGATCAAGGAGCACCGGCCCGAGGTGTACGCCAAGGTCAAGCAGGCGGTCGCGGAGGGCCGGTTCGTCCCGGCGGGCGGGATGTGGGTGGAGTCGGACACCAACATGCCGGGGTCGGAGGCGATGGCCCGTCAGTTCGTCTACGGCAAGCGCTTCTTCCTGGAGGAGTTCGGGGTCGAGAACGACGAGGCGTGGCTGCCGGACACCTTCGGCTTCGCGGCCGGTCTGCCGCAGATCATCAAGGCGGCCGGATCGAAGTGGCTGCTGACGCAGAAGATCTCCTGGAGCCAGGTGAACTCCTTCCCGCACCACACCTTCCGCTGGGAGGGCATCGACGGCACCCGGATCTTCACCCACTTCCCGCCGGTGGACACCTACAACTGCCAACTCTCGGGCGCCGAACTCGCCCATGCGGCACGGAACTTCAAGGAGAAGGGCACGGCGCGGCACTCCCTGGCGCCGACCGGCTGGGGCGACGGCGGCGGGGGCACCACCCGCGAGATGGTCGCCAAGGCGCGCCGGCTGAAGAACCTGGACGGTTCACCGACCGTGCGCTGGGAGAAGCCCGGCGACTTCTTCGCGCGGGCGGCGGCGGAGTACCCCGACGCACCGGTGTGGGTGGGCGAGCTCTACCTCGAACTGCACCGCGGGACGCTCACCAGCCAGGCCCGCACCAAACGCGGCAACCGCCGCAGCGAACACCTGCTGCGGGAGGCCGAACTGTGGTCGGCGACCGCCGCCGTCACCACCGGATTCCGTTATCCGTACGCGGAGTTGGAACGGCTCTGGAAGACCGTCCTGCTGCACCAGTTCCACGACATCCTGCCCGGTTCCTCCATCGCCTGGGTGCACCGCGAGGCCGAGCGCACCTACGCCGCGGTCGCCGCGGAGTCGGAGGAGCTCATCGGTGCCGCGCTGACGGCCCTGGCCGGCGCCGGCGACCGGCGGCTGGTGGCGAACTCCGCGCCGCACGCCCGGTCCGGGGTGGCGGCGGGGGCGATCGCGCCGCCGGTGGGCGAGGGCGCCCCGGTGACCGCCGGGCCGCGCCCCGGCGGCGGCTTCGTCCTCCGGCACGACCTGCTGCGGATCGAGGTCGACGAGCGGGGCCTGGTCGTCTCGGCGTACGACGTGACCGCCGGGCGGGAGGCCGTCGCGCCCGGCACGGCGGCGAACCTGCTCCAGATCCATCCGGACTTCCCCAACATGTGGGACGCCTGGGACGTCGACGCCTTCTACCGCGAGGTGGTCACCGACCTGACCGAGGCGGACGAGGTGGCGCTCGTCTCGGCGACCGCGGACGCCGCGACGGTGCGCGTGGTGCGGCGCTTCGGCGGGTCGCGGGCGATCCAGACGCTGACGCTGACACGTGGACACCGGCGGCTGGACATCGACACCGAGGTGGACTGGCACGAGACCGAGAAGTTCCTCAAGGCCGCGTTCCCGCTGGACCTGCACGCCGAGCGGTACGCGGCGGAGACCCAGTTCGGGCACCTGTACCGGCCGACCCACACCAACACCAGCTGGGAGGCGGCGAAGTTCGAGGCGTGCGCGCACCGGTTCGTGCACGCCGCGGAACCGGACTGGGGCGTGGCACTGGTCAACGACGCGACGTACGGGCACGACGTCACGCGCACCGTCCGGGAGGGCCAGGCCGAGGGCGAGCGCGGCACGACGACGACGATCCGGCTGTCCCTGCTGCGCGCCCCGCGCTTCCCGGACCCGGAGACCGACCAGGGCACCCACCGCTTCCGGTACGCGCTGGTCCCGGGCGCGACCCTCGGGGACGCGGTGCGCGAGGGGCACCGGATCAACCTGCCGGAGCGGTCGGTCACCGGGTCCGGTGCGGTGGCTCCGCTGATCTCGGTGGACGACGCGGCGGTGGTGGTCACCGCCGTCAAGCTGGCCGACGACCGCAGCGGCGATCTGGTGGTGCGGCTGCACGAGGCCCGCGGCGGGCGCGCCCACCTCACCCTGACCTGCGGGTTCGCGCTGGTCGAGGCGGTCGCCACGGATCTGCTGGAGCGTCCCGTCGAGGACGGTCCGGCCCTGGAACGGCAGGGCGACGCGGTGCGGATGGCGCTGCGGCCGTTCCAGATCGTGACGCTGCGACTGCGCCGGACGGCGGAAGGCCGGTCGGTCGGCTGATCGGGCGGGGTGCGGCCGGGCGGCTCAGCCGGGGTCGGCGGACGGCGTGCGGGCGTCGCGGCAGGCACCGCGGCGGACCGCCTGCCGCCGGTCCCGGCCGGTGCCGCGCCCGCGGTCGCCGGGTCGCGGCCCGGCGGCCGTGGGCGCCTGCCGACCAGGGTCCCGACAGGGGTCCAGCCCGAGCATGTCCATCAGCAGGGACAGGTCCGCCGCGTCCCGTGCGCGGCCGGCCAGCGCCCTCCTGGCGAGGCGTCGCTCCTGCGCACCGGGCACGCCGCGGGGGGCGGTGTCATCGGCACTGCGCTGTTCATCGGTCACCGCTGCATTCTCGGCCGGACCGGCTCGGACCGCCCGTCGAACGGACCGATGGGCGCACGACGGAACCGCCGGCGGTCAAATCGACTCTTTATGGTCACTTGCACTTGATCGTCATGGTCACTCGCATGTGATCGTCCAGTAGCGGAGTCACCGTTGAAACACCCTTACGCCCGCGCGTTCACGGCCGTCGTCGTCGCGTCCTGCGCCGCCCTGCTCGCCGGCTGCTCGGAGAACGGCAACCCGGTCGATTTCAACGCCGGAGCGCCGGGCAGCGCGGCCACCCCGGTCAAACCGGTCGACCAGGACACCCGGATGCCCACCGGACCGAAGAGCGAGTTCCGGATCACCCGCACCTTGGACGACGGCACCCACATAGCCAGGACCACGCTCAAGGGCGCGAAGTCCGGGGTCACCGGCAGCGTCTGGGTGTGGGCCCCGAAGGAATACCAGGAAGCCAAATACGCCAAGAGCGGATTTCCGGTACTGATAGCCCTGCCCGGCGGTCTGGGCAGCCCGCAGGACAAGGACGGCGTGACCAATTACTGGGTCGGCGGCGACATCAAATTGCAGGAGAACCTCACGAAGTGGACCACGGAGGGCAAGAGCCTGCCGTTCCTCGTGGTGATGCCGATGCTCAATCCAGACACCCGTTACCACGACGGCAGTGACATTCCCGGTCAGCAGAAGATGGGCACCTGGCTGACCGACGACGTCGTCGATCTGGTCAAGGCCAATTTCCGCACCTTCGGATCCCGCGACGGCTGGGCTTTCATGGGTTCGTCCTCCGGCGGTTTCGCGGGCCTGAAGTCGGTGCTGAAGCACCCGGACAAGTTCAAGGCGGCGATAGCCAGCGGCCCGGACATCGTGCCGGATTCGCCGATGTGGGCCGGCCACCAGAAGGAGAAGGACGCCAACAATCCGGAGAAGCTCGCGGCGGGCCTGTTGAAGAAGGGCGGACCGGAGGTCTACCTCGCGTTCCAGGCCGGCAGCAAGGAAGGCGCCGCGGTGCTCAATCCGATACACCGCTTCCGGGCGAAGTACGGCAAGGGGCCGATCCATACCGCGCTCCAGATAATCCCAGGCGGCCGGCACAATGCCTGGGATTACCAGAAGGGCATGGACGCCAGTTCCATGAAATTCATCAGCGACCAGTTGAAGGCCCCTATTCCCAGCGGCTCCTGATGCAGATCGGCCGTTCGGGGGTGATCCTGGTGTCGAGGGGGGTCGCGCTGAGGAGGACGATCCATGTCCGTACTGGACAAGCTCAAGGAACTGCTCAAGGGCCACGAGGAGCAAGCGGGTAAGGGCGTCGACAAGGCCGGTGACTACGTCGACGAGCGCACCCAGGGGAAGTACCAGAGCCAGGTCGACACCGCGCAGGACAAGCTCAAGGAACAGCTCGGCGGGACGGACCGCGACACGGACCGGCCGCCGCAGTGAGGCGGTGATCCCGCGCGCTTCCGGTCCGCGCCTCCCGACCCGGCACGAGGAAGCGGGTCGGGATTAGGCTGACCGGATGATCACCTCGTCCGCCAGGCTCGCCCCCGACGTCCTGATGCGCCCCGCCGAGCTGGCGGACGCGGCCGGGTTCTCCCGGTCCTACCTGCGCAACCTCGACCACCTCCGCCCCACCGAACCGCAGCGCGCGGACGGGTTCTACACCCCGACCGGTCAGGCGGAGCGGCTCGCGGTGCAGTTGGCGGAGCGGGACGCCGGTCGGGTGATGCCCTGGGTCCTGGTCCGCGAGCCGGACGACGGATCCGGGGCGTCCGGGGAGCCGGACGTGGTCGGTGCGATCACCCTGTCCCAGATCACCTACGGACCGCTGCGCAGCGCCAGCGTCGGCTACTGGATCGATGTCGGCCAGCTGCGCCGCGGGCTCGCTGCCGCCGCGCTGCGGGCGGCGTGCGCGGCGGCCGACCGGGAACTCGGCCTGCACCGGCTGGAGGCCGGCACCCTGGTGGACAACGTCGCCTCGCAGCGGGTGCTGACCGGCTGCGGGTTCGCCCCGTACGGCACCGCGGAGCAGTTCCTCCACATCGACGGCGCCTGGCGGGACCACCGGCTGTTCCAGAAGATCCTCAACGACCGTCACCCGTAGCGGCGGCGGGTCGTGCGGCGGCGCCCGCCCCCTGCGCGGGGGCGGGCGCCGTCCCGTGCGGCCGGGGCCGTGCTCACGAGGAGGTCAGCACCCGGATCTTCTCCGCCTGCGGGCCCTTCTGGCCCTGCGTGACCTCGAAGCTGACCTTCTGGCCCTCCAACAGCTCGCGGTAGCCGGTCGCGTCGATGTTGGAGTAGTGCGCGAAGACGTCGGCGCCGCCGTCGTCCTGCGCGATGAAGCCGAAGCCCTTTTCCGAGTTGAACCACTTCACCGTGCCCGAAGCCATGTTGCGTCTCCTTCGCTCTCTGGGCTCGAATCGGCTCCCGCACCGCGCGGAATCCGGAGGTGATCGCCTGGCCCGGAGACGTACCGGACAGCAAGAACGCCCGTGAATGCGACACGGGCGCCCGGCACTTCGGAACCACGACAGCTGATCAGGACGCTACACCGACCGGGCCCACCAGTCACCACAAATCATGGCAAACGCGTCATCCTTCACCGGGCAAGGCCACACCGCGTCCTCCGTATCCCCGACCGATCGGACGGATGTACGACGCCGGGGAGGGGCCTGTCAGGAGGCCGGTCCGTCGTCCGCGGGGCCGGCCGGCCGCCGGCGGCGCCACCACAGCGCGGTGCCCAGCCCGGCCAGTGCGATCACTCCGGCGGCGGAGAAGGACCACAGGACCACGTCGCCCGTACGGCCGCCGGTCCGCGCCGCCGCGGCCTGGTGCAGCGCGGTGGCCGGGGCGTGGTGGGCCGCCTGCGCCGTCCCGGGGTCCTTCGGGTCGGGGGCCGGGGCGGGCAGCGCACCGACCGCGGCGGCCCGGGGCGCGGCGGCGAACCCCCAGTCCAACAGGGCCCGGGCCTCCTCGTAGACCGCGTTCTCGGCGCCGGACTGCGGGTTCATCGCGGTGACCAGCAGGGTCCGGTGGCCGCGCCGGGCGGCGGCGACCAGGGTGTTCCCGGCGTGGCTGGTGTAGCCGTTCTTGACCCCGATCAGGCCGTCGTACGGCGTCACGCCGTGCGAGCCGACCAGCAGCCGGTTGGTGTTCTGCAGGCCGGACGCGTCCGGGCCGCCGTCCTCAGGGAAACGGGCGGTCTTCGTGGCCGCGAAGTTGGCGAAGTCCCGGTTGGTCAGCCCGGCCTGGCCGAAGAGCGAGAGGTCGTAGGCGGAGGAGAACTGGCCGGGCGTGTCGAAGCCGTCGGCGGATTCGACCCTGGTGTCCCGCGCGCCCAGTCGGTCCGCGGTCGCCTGCATGTCGTCGATGGTCTTGCCCCAGCCGCCGTTCATGGCGGCGAGGGCGTGCACCGCGTCGCTGCCGGAGCTGAGGAAGACGCCGCGCCACAGGTCGGCGACCCGATACGGCATGTCCTCCTGCACGCCGGCGAGCGAACTGCCGGCCTCGATGCCGGCCAGGTCCGCGGAGGAGACGGTGCGGACCGTCCCCTGGGCGAACCTCGGCAGCAGCGTCAGCGCGAACAGCGTCTTGAGGGTGCTGGCCGGCGGCAGCGGACGGTGGGCGTCCTTGGACGCGAGGATCCGGTGGGTGCCCAGGTCCGTCACGACCCAGGACAGGGCCGAGACCCGGGGTGGCGCGGGGACCCCCGGGCGCGGCAGGAACTGCACTTCGCGCTCGTCGAGCAGGTTCGCGACCGGGGCCGGTGGCGCGCCGCGCAGGTCGTCGACGCCGTTGGGGCCGTCGGCGACCACCGGGCCGCACAGGGCCAGCGTGCTCGCGGTGCAGACGGCTGCTGCGGTCAGGGCTCTGACGGGGGACCAGGTCGCTGTCGACATGTGGCCACGCTAAGAACGTCGCGGGCCGCGCGCCGGTTGGCCTACTCCATACGGCTCCCGGCCGCACCGCCTGCGGGAGCGGCGCGCCGAGGGCCCGGGGTCGGCCCCGCCCCGCTACGCGGGCCGGCGGGCGCCGCGCGGTACCGGGCGGGCCCGTTCGGCGCCGAGCAGTGGTGCGTGCAGGTCCCCGTAGCGCGCGCGGCGACCGGCGATCTCACCGAAGCGGAAGGTGAGTTGGCCCGGCTGGGTGCAGGCGGCGACCTCGTCCCAGGTGACGGGGGTGGACACGGTCGGCAGGGGGCGGGCCCGCAGCGTGTAGGCGGTCGCGGTGGTCTTGGCCGCGGCGTTCTGCGAGAAGTCGATGAAGACCTTGCCCGGCCGCAGCGCCCGGGTCATCTTGTGCGTGACCAGCTCGCCGAGGGCGACGCCGGCCTCGACCGCCAGCGTCCGGGCGTAGGCGGTGGTGCGGTCGGCGGGGGTGGGCTCGATGGGCACGACGAGGTGCAGCCCCTTGGAGCCGCTGGTCTTGGCGTAGGCGTCGAGGCCGTCCGCCGCCAACCTGTCGCGCAACCACCGGGCGGCGGTGCAGCACTCCACGATGGTGGCGGGGGCGCCCGGATCCAGGTCGAAGACCAGTCGGTCGGCCACGCCCGGCGCGCCGCAGGTCCATTGCGGGGTGTGCAGTTCGACGACGAGGTTGGCGGCCCAGACCAGCGAGGCGAGGTCCTGGAGGAGCACCTGCCGGGCCGGCCCCGACCTCGAATGGGGTACCTCGCAGCTCTTCACCCAGGAGGGCGCGCCGGGCGGCACGTTCTTGGTGAAGAAGCGCTGGCCGTCCGGCCCGTCGGGGTAGCGCAGGAAGGACACCGGACGGTCGTGGAGGTGCGGGAGCAGCACGTCCGCGGTGGTGGTGCAGTAGTGCAGCACCTCACCCTTGGTGGTGCCGGTCTCGGGATAGAGGACCTTGTCCAGGTTCGTCAGCGAGAGGCGCCGCCCCTCCACGACGGTGATCGGCGACATACCATGAAGAATCCCACATGAGGTGCGCACCATGCGATCTATCTGGAACGGGTCCATATCGTTCGGCCTGGTCACCATCCCTGTGAAGACCTACAGCGCCACCGACCGCACCTCGTCGGTCTCCTTCGTCCGCATCCACGAGAAGGACGGCGCCCCGATCCAGTACCGCAAGGTCTGCGAGCTGGACGGCCGGGAGGTGCCGAACGAGGAGGTGGGCAAGGGCTACCAGCCGCCCGGCGACGACGCGGTCGTGCCGATCACCGACGAGGACCTGTCCCGCCTGCCGATGCCGACCGCCAAGACGCTGTCGATCCTCTCCTTCGTGGACCCCGGCGAGATCGACCCGCTCCAGTTGGACAAGGCGTACTACCTCGGCCCCAACGGCGCCTCCGCCACCAAGCCCTACGCCCTGCTCCGCGAGGCGCTGGAGCACCACGCGAAGGTGGCGATCGGCAAGGTGGCGATGCGCGGCCGGGAGACCCTCGCCATGCTGCGGGCGCACGACGGGGCGCTGCTGATGCACACCCTGCTCTGGCCGGACCAGATCCGTTCCGCGGACGGCGTCGCGCCGGAGGCCGTCACGGTCCGCGAGAACGAGATGAAGCTCGCCGAGACGCTGATGGACGCGCTGGGCGAACTGGACCCGGCCGAACTCCACGACGACTACCGCGAGGCGGTGGAGGAACTCGTCGCCGCCAAGCGGGAGGGCGGCACCCCGGCGGCCCCCGACACCTCCGCCGCGCCCGGTGCGCAGGTCATCGACCTGACGGCGGCGTTGGAACGGAGCGTGCGGGCCGTCCGGGGCGGTGGCCGCGAGGACGCCGGGGACGCTTCCGTCACCCCGCTCCGGGGCCGCGGTCCGACCCGCGAGAAGGCCGCCGCGAAGACCGCGCCCCGGGCGAAGGGCGACGGCGGGCGGGCGGGGCGCACGTCCGCCGCGAAGAAGGCCGACGGCGGCACGGCCGGCGGCGGCAAGAGGACCACCGGGAAGGCGACCACCGCGAAGACCGCGACCGGTCGGAGCGCGAGCGGGAAGACCGCGGCCGAGAAGCCGTCGCGGGCGAAGCGCACGACGAAGCCCAGCGCGTCCTGACCGTGCCCGGCGCCCGGGGTCGGATCTCCCGCGCGGCCGGGCCCGGCGTTCCTCTAGAGTCACAGCATGGCGCCAGACGAGGGGATGACCACCGCCCGGGTCGACAGTTGGATCTGGTCGGTGCGGCTGACCAAGACGCGTTCGGCGGCCGCGGCGGCGTGCCGGGCCGGACACGTGCGCGTCAACGACGAGCGGGTCAAGCCCGCCCACGGCGTGCGCCCCGGCGACGAGGTGCGACTGCGGCAGGCCGGCCGGGAGCGCATCGTCGTGGTGACGCGGCTGGTGCGCAAGCGGGTGGGCGCCCCGGTCGCCGTCGAGTGCTACGTCGACAACAGCCCGCCGGTGCCGCCGCGCGGGGAGGTCGCGGTCATCGCCGTCCGCGACCGCGGTGCGGGCCGGCCCACCAAGCGCGACCGCCGCGAGCTGGACCAGCTGCGCAGCCGGCTCGGCTCCGGGCCGGAGCCCGAGCAGTGGCCCTGAGCCGCCGGGGCGCCGCTCAGGCGGACGGCAGCGCGTCGAGGTAGACCCACTGGCCGTCCTCGCGGACGAAGCGGCTGTGCTCCTCCTGGCTGCCGGTGCGGCCACGCACCGCGTAGTGCGCGCGGAAGGTGACCGTGCCCTCGGTGTGGAAGGCGCTGCCGTCGGTCGCGGCGAGGATCTCCAGGGCGGTCCAGCGCTGCGCCGGGTCGAGTTCGAGGACGGCCGGGCGGGTCGTCGAGTGCCAGCTGCGCAGCAGGTAGGCGGTGTCGCCGACGGCGAAGGCGCTGTAGCGCGAGCGCATCAGGCGCTCGGCCGTCGGGGCCGCGGCGCGTCCCTGGTGGAAGGGGGCGCAGCACTCTCCGTAGGACGCCTCGCGGCCGCACGGGCAGGGCGAGTTCTCGGTGACGGCGGCGGGTGCGGGCGGCTGCTGCCGGGTACGGCGCTGCGGGGATTTCGACGACTTCCTGGGCTGTGGCACCCCACGATTGTGCCGGGTCCGGCGGGGGAGGTCCGCGCCGGGCGGAAGGTGCGGACGGCCCGGTCTTCCGAAAGCTGGCCCGTTTGAGGGATTTCCCTGATAAATACTCCGTTTGCGGATCTTCTTGGCTTGATACCGGTCGTGAGGCTGGAAGAACTCACGGAGACCGTCCCCACACCCAGGAGAGAACCCTCATGATTCTGTCCATTTCCGGCGTCGTCCTGCTCGGTGTCATCGTCTTCCTCTTCTTCCGCAAGGACGGCCTGAAGTTGTCCCACGCCCTGATCTGCGCGCTCTTCGGGTTCTACCTCGCGGGCTCGGCCATCGCGCCCAGCATCAAGGCCGGTGGGGCGAGCCTGGCCAGCCTCCTCGGCGGCATCAAGCTGTAGGCCCCGGTGGGGCGGGACCGCCCCCGCCCGCCCCGTCCCGGCCATTGGCCCACACCGATCCGGCCCGTCGTCCCTACGAGTACCAGGAGAGCACCCGTGGCCCGGCGCCCCCTGCCCCGCATCCTCACCGGCAACGCCCTGACCGGCAGCGCCCCGCTCGCCCGCGGCCGCGAACTGGCGCGGTCCGCGGCCGACGGCGCGACCGACGTGCTGCACCCGCTGATCACCATCAGCCGGGGCCTGCGCCGGCTCGCGGTGGCCGCACGGGGACGCTGGGCCGCCACCTCCAAGGAGCAGCGGGGGCCGCTGGGTTGCCTGGTCGCGGGGTCGGTGTTGCTCGTGACCCTGGTGCCGTACGGTCCGCTGCTCGCGGTGATCGGGGTGACGGCGGCCGCGGCCTGGCTGGGCCGGGACCGCACGCCGGTGGCGGAGGACACCGGCCCGAGCGAGGCGGAGACCGAGCGCCTCCAAGCGCTCTACGAGGCGCTGGTGCCGCACTTCCTCGCCGAGGGCGATCCCGCGCCCCTGTACTGCCACGACGGCGATTGGCAGCAGGCGTTCCCCGAGCACGCCTTCGACGACGACGGGCGGCCGGCTCGGCTGCACCTGAAGTACCCGGCGTACTTCCCCGACGGCGACGACGGCGCGCGGGCCGCGATCGAGCAGCTGCTGCACGCCAAGTCGGGCCGCGGCCGGGAGTACCGCTTCGACTGGGACGAGGAAGCCAACCAGTTGGTGATGACGGCGCTCGGGCCGCTGCCGACGGATCTGGCGGCGCAGCGCTTCGTGACGTCCCCGGGCGAGACGGTGCTCGGCTTCACCGACGCCGCATCCGTGCAGCGGACGCTGCCGGTGGTCTGCGGGAGCGTGCCCCGGGACGAGCCGCCGGTGGTGTGGCGCACGGGCCGGCGCTCCACCGAACCGCATCTGCTGGCCCTGGGGCAGCCGGGCGCCGGCGGGACGACGCTGCTGCGCTCGATCGCGCTCCAGGCACTGCACCACGGCGACGTGCTGGTGGTCGACGGCGGCGGCACCGGAGAGTTCGGGTGCCTGGTGGGACGGTGCGGGGTGCTGGCCGTGGAGAGCCAACTGGCCGGTGCGCTGGCGGCGTTGGAGTGGGCCGCGCACGAGACCGAACGGCGGCTGGTCGCCGCCGACCGTGCGCAGCAGGCCGGGCGGACCGCGCCGGCGGACTCCCGGCGGCCACTGTGGATCGTCGCGGACCGCCTGACCGCGCTGTCCCACTTGGCGGCGGTGGAAGGCCGGGACGACCCCCAGCGCCTGCTGCAGGTGCCGCTGCGGCACGGCCGGGCGGCCGGGGTGACGGTGGCGGTGGCCGACCAGTTCGAGACGGCAGAGCTGCTGAGCGATCCGGTGCGGGCGCACACCAAGGCGCGGGTCGTGCTCGGTCCCGCCACGGCCGAGGAGGTGCGGGCGGTGCTGGGTGTGCCGCCGCACACCACGCCGCTCGCCCAGGTGCCGCCGGGCCGCGGCTACGCCCGGCTCGGCACCGGCCCGGTCCTCCGCCTCCAGGTGCCGGCCACCCCCGACCCGTACGACGAGGCCGCCGGGGAGGCGCAGCGGCGGGCGGTCCTGGCCCTGCTGCCGGAGCGGACCACCGCCGCGCCGGACGGCGCGCGGCCGACCACCGACGGCCCCGGACCGGTGTCCTTCGCTAAGCACCCGGACGCCGACGACGGTTCGGCGTCCGTGGGCGGCCGGCACGCCACGCCCTGAGGCGGCAGCGCGGGCGGCATCCGACCGCCCGTGAGCCCACCGGGGGCGGCCGGGCGCCACCGCGGCTCGGGGGGGGGCCGGCCGGCTCCCGGGCTCAGGCCACGAACGCCTGCGGCGACTCCGTCTCCACCGACGCCCCGGTCGCCACCAGCTGCGCCGCCCTGGCCAGCCGGACCGCGGCCTCGTCGGCGACCGCCCCGCTGACCGTGAACGGCAGCCGCACGAAGCCCTCGAAGGCGCCGTCCACGCCGAACCGCGGCCCCGACGGCACCCGGACCCCCAGCCGCTCCCCCGCCTCCGCGATCCGGGAGCCGGAGAGCCCGCCCGTCCGGGCCCACAGCGTCAGGCCGCCGCGCGGGACGCTGAACTCCCAGTCGGGCAAGTGCCGGTGGAGCGCCTCGACGATCGCGTCGCGGTTCTCCCGGGCCTGGTCGCGACGGATCCGGACGGCGTCCTCCCAACCGCCCCCCTCCAACAGGGAGGCGATCGCGAGCTGTTCGAGCACCGGCGAGCCGAGGTCGGAGTAGGCGCGGGCGGCGACCAGGCTGCGGATGATGTCGGGCGCGGCCCGCACCCAGCCGATCCGCATCCCGGCCCAGAACGCCTTGCTGGCCGACCCGACGGTGATCACCGCGCTGCCGGCGGGGTCGAACGCGCAGACCGGCCTGGGCAGTTCGGTGTCCGGATCGAGCACGATCTCGGTCATGGTCTCGTCGACGACCAGCAGGGTGCCGGCCGACCGCGCGGCGTCCACGAGCCGGCGGCGCTGGTCCTCGGTGGCGAGGCTGCCGGTGGGGTTGTGGAAGTCGGCGACGACGTAGGCCATCCGGGGCGCGGCGTCCCGCATGACCTGGCGCCAGGCCGGGATGTCCCAGCCCGTCAGCCGCTCGCCGAGGGCCACCGGGACGAGCCGGGCGCCGGCGTCCCGCATCAGCTGGAGGATGTTGGCGTACGAGGGCGAATCGACGGCCACCCGCTCCCCCGGCCCGGTGCACAGTCGACAGATCGCGGCGACGGCACCCATCGCGCCGGTGGTGACCATGATCTGTTCGGGCATGGTGGGGATGCCGCGGGCGGTGTAGCGGTCGGCGAGGGCCTGGCGCAACACCGGCAGGCCGGCCGGGTAGTCGCCGTGGGTGTGGGCGTAGAGCGGCAGGTCGGCCATGGCGCCCTGGACAGCGCGGGTGAGCCAGGGCTCGGGGGCCGGCAGGGCGGCGCAGCCGAGGTCGATCATCGATCCGGCGGCCTCCGGCGGGAGCGGTTCCAGGCCGCGGGTGGGGAGCGGACTGCCCGCCGGGACGGCGGTCCAGCTGCCCGAACCGCGCCGGGACTCCAAGAACCCCTCGGCGCGCAGCGCCTCGTAGGCGGCGGCGACGGTGGTGCGGCTGACGCCGAACGCGGTGGCCAACTCGCGTTCGGCGGGGAGCCGGGCGGCGACCGGCACCCGGCCTTCGAGGACGAGCCTGCGGACGCCGTCGGCGAGGCTGCGGTAGGCGGGCAACTTCCGCCCGCCGACGGAGAGTTCGGCAGCCCGCGGGTCCTGCGACCGGAGCAGACGGGCGAGTTGGGGCGCGCCCACCGCGGAAGTCCACTGCGCCATGAAGATCAGTCCACCTTCCCCGAATTGGCTCTACATCCAGAGCCCGAACATGCCACATGGTGACACGCACCAGTCCAATTTTGCCAGGAGGGGGAAAAGACGTGTCCATCACTCGGAGGTCCGGTACCGGGCGGCCACACCTGCCGCGCCGACTCGCGCAGCTCTACACGGGGCTCGTGCTGTACGGCGTGAGCATGGGGCTGATGGTCCGCGCCGGACTGGGCCTGGAACCGTGGAGCGTGTTCAACCAGGGCATATCCCGCCACACCGGACTGTCGATCGGCACCGTCACGATCATCTCCGGGGCGCTGATCCTGCTGCTGTGGATCCCGCTGCGGCAGCGCCCCGGCCTGGGCACGATCTCGAACGTGGTGATCCTGGGCCTCGTCATGGACGGCACGCTGGCAGTGGTCCCCGCGGTGGACCCGCTCGCGGTCCG
The DNA here is from genome assembly GCF_046549115.1 of Streptomyces sp. x-19. Taxonomy (NCBI): domain Bacteria; kingdom Bacillati; phylum Actinomycetota; class Actinomycetes; order Kitasatosporales; family Streptomycetaceae; genus Streptomyces; species Streptomyces sp. x-19. The sequence goes on from NZ_JAJPWK010000003.1 coordinate 104,755, forward strand.
CGTACCGCTGCTGGCGACCGCGGTCCTGCTCAACGGCGCCGCGACCGGCCTGTACCTGACCGCCCGCTTCGGCGCGGGGCCGCGCGACGGGCTGATGACCGGACTGCACCGGCGCACCGGCCGCCCCGTCCGGCTGGTGCGGACCTGCATCGAGCTGACCGTCCTCGCCGTCGGCTTCGCGCTCGGCGGCTCCCTCGGCATCGGCACGGTGGTCTACGCCCTGGCCATCGGGCCGCTGGCGCAGTTCTTCCTCCGCCGGTTCGCGATCGAGGGGTCGGCGGAGCGGCCGTCCACGCTGGTGGCCGGCTCGTCCGCGCCGTCACCTCGGCGCGCGATACTGCCGGAGTGACCCCTGCGATACGTCTGCGCCACCCCTACCTCGACCACCCCGGCCCGCTGCCCTTCGCCCATCGGGGCGGAACGGCGGACGGCCTGGAGAACACCGCCACCGCCTTCCGTCGCGCGGTGGACCTCGGCTACCGCTACCTGGAGACCGATGTCCACGCCACGTCGGACGGCGCGCTGGTCGCCTTCCACGACGCGACGCTGGACCGGGTCACCGACTCCCGGGGCACCATCGCGTCCCTGCCCTGGCGGGAGGTCCGCCGGGCCCGGGTCGCCGGCCGCGAGCCGCTGCCGCTGTTCGAAGAGCTGTTGGAGGAGTTCCCCGAGGCCCGCTGGAACGTCGACCTGAAGGCGGAGGGCGCGCTGGAGCCGCTGCTGGCCCTGCTGCGGCGCACCGGAGCCTGGGACCGGGTCTGCGTCGGCTCGTTCTCCGAGGCCCGGGTGGCCCGGGCGCAACGGCTCGCCGGCCGCCGGATGGCCAGCTCGCTGGGCACCCGCGGGGTGGCCGGGCTGCGGTTCCGTTCCTACGGGCGCGGGGCAGTGCCGTTGGACCGGCTGCTGGGCGCGGCGGTGCGGCGCAGCGCGGTCTGCGTCCAGGTGCCCGAGCGCCAGTCCGGGATCCGCGTCGTCGACCCGCTCTTCCTGCGCGCCGCGCACGCCCTGGGCATGCAGGTCCACGTCTGGACGGTCAACGACGCGAGCCGGATGCGGGCCCTGCTCGACCTCGGCGTGGACGGCATCATGACCGACGACCTGGAGACCCTGCGCACGGTACTGATCGAGCGGGGACGCTGGGTCCGCTGATTCCGGGCCCCAGCGGCCCGACGGCGGCGCGACGACGCGGTGCGCGGACCCGCGGGACCCCCGCGCGGCGGGACGGCGCCCTTCTCGGAGGTGACGCCGCCGATCGGGCGCCGTATCGTCTCCCCTCGCCAGGATCGACGGGGGGCGTCGCGGAACCGCCGTGCCGGCGGGCGTCGTTCGGGCGGCCCGGTGGTCGTGCCGGCCCTTCCCGCTCTTCCCGATCGGTCCCGGTGGGGTCATCGGTGCGGGCTCGCGGGCACGCGCCGGCGACCGTCACGTGATCGACCACAGGGAAACGCTGCGCGGTGCGGACCGAGCGGGGGGCGTTGGGTCTCGGCGCGCCCGTGCCCGGTTGCCGTCGCCGCGCGATACGGGGACGGACGACGGGGGTGCGGGTGCAGGACACACGAACGGTGGACGGGACCGCGGCGGAGGCGGCACGGTCCGCGCGCCGGCGGGAGCAGCGCGGCTGGTACTTCTACGACTGGGCGATCAGCGTCTACTCGACCAGCGTGCTGACGGTCTTCCTCGGGCCGTATCTGACGTCGGTGGCGAAGGCCGCGGCGGACACCGAGGGCTTCGTGCACCCGTTGGGCCTGCCGGTCCGGGCGGGCTCGTTCTTCGCGTACACGGTCTCGGCGTCCCTGTTGCTGTCGGTGCTGGTGATGCCGGCGGCCAGCGCGCTGGTGGACCGCACCGGCCGCAAGAAGCCGCTGCTGGGGTGCTGCGCCTACACGGGGGCGGCGGCGACCACGGGGCTGTTCTTCCTGGGCGGCGACCGCTACCTGCTGGGCGGCGCGCTGCTGATCGTCTCGAACGCCTCGTTCGTGGTCGCGATGATGCTCTACAACTCGTACCTGCCGCAGATCGCCGGCCCGGACGAGCGGGACGCGGTCTCCTCGCGCGGCTGGGCCTTCGGCTACGCGGCCGGCTCACTGGTCCTCGTCGTCGACCTGGCGCTGTACGCCGGCCACGACGCCATCGGGATCTCCCAGGGCACCGCGGTGCGGATCTGCCTGGCGACGGCGGGACTGTGGTGGGGCGGCTTCGCGCTGATCCCGCTGCGGCGGCTGCGCGACCGGCCGACGCCCGGCGCCGGCACGGGACGGCACCAGTTGCGGGAGACCCTGCGCGACATGCGGCGGCACCCGCTGACGCTCGCCTTCCTCCTCGCCTACCTCGTCTACAACGACGGCATCCAGACCGTGATCACCCAGGCGTCCGTCTTCGGCTCCGAGGAACTGGGGCTGGACCAGACCACGCTGATCGTGGCGGTGCTGCTGGTGCAGGTGCTGGCCGCGGCCGGCGCCCTGCTGATGGGTCGACTGGCCCGGACGTACGGCGCCCGGCGGACCATCCTGGCCTCGCTGGTGGCCTGGACGCTGACGATCGCCGCGGGGTACTTCCTGCCCGCTCGGACGCCGGTGTGGTTCTTCGCACTCGCGGCCGCGATCGGGCTGGTGCTGGGCGGCAGCCAGGCGCTCTCCCGCTCGCTCTTCTCCCATCTGATCCCGCGCGGCAAGGAAGCGGAGTATTTTTCCGCGTACGAGATGAGCGACCGGGGGGTGAGCTGGTTGGGGCCGCTGGTGTTCGGGGTGGCGTACCAGCTGACCGGGAGCTACCGGGACGCGATCGTGTCCCTGGTGGCGTTCTTCGCGCTCGGCTTCGTGCTGCTGGCGCGGGTGCCGGTGCGGCGGGCGATCGCGGCGGCCGGCAATCCGGTACCTGACCGGATTTAGCCCTTGAGGGTGCGGGGCGGTAGTGTACGCCTTTGGCTCACCAGGCGGACCGTTACTGCGCGCTCAACTCCTTGAGGCGCTGGGTGACATCTGCTGCCAGATGTGACAAACCGGGCGCTGGTGGGTACAACAAGGGGCGGCACGACGGGCGACGCAGGCGACGTATGTCCCGATGACGGGAATCTTCACCGCCGACCGGACGTTGACCGGATGACGACGACAGCGACACCTGTCCTGTGGGCGACAAGCCCGGGAGGCACGATTCATGAGTGAGCGAGCTCTCCGCGGTACGCGCCTCGTGGTGACCAGCTACGAGACCGACCGCGGCATCGACCTGGCCCCGCGCCAGGCGGTGGAGTACGCATGCCAGAACGGACATCGTTTTGAGATGCCGTTCTCGGTTGAGGCCGAGATTCCGCCGGAGTGGGAGTGCAAGGTTTGCGGTGCACCCTCGCTCCTGGTGGATGGGGATGGTCCTGAGGAGAAGAAGGGCAAGCCCGCGCGTACGCACTGGGACATGCTCATGGAGCGGCGGACCCGCGAGGAGTTGGAGGAGGTGCTGGCCGAGCGGCTGGCCGTCCTGCGCTCCGGCACCATGAACATTGCCGTGCATCCGCGCGACACCAATCGCAAGTCCGCCTGACGGGCGGGCCGAGCGGCACACAAGGGCCGGTGACACCGCACTGACGGTGGCACCGGCCCTTGCCGTGCGCGCGGGCGCCCGGCAGCGCACACCGGCCCGGGCCGGACGCCACCTGCGTCCGGCCCGGGCCGGTGCGGCCGGGGTGGGTGTCAGCGGGTGAGCGGCGGGTCCTGGCGGCGCGGGGCCGGCGGCCCGTCGGGGTCGATCACCTCGCCCTGCACGACCTTGCCGTCGGGGCGGTGCATGCGGGCCTGCTGGTAGGCGTCGCCGAAGGTCCCGGCGGCGAAGCCCGGACGGTTCAGCCGCTTGTCCGCGCGGCGCAGGATCAACCGCCCGGTCGGCGGGAACAGGCAGAGCAGCCCGAGCACGTCCGAGAGCAGGCCGGGCACCATCAGCAGCAGCCCGCCGATCATCGGGAGGGTGTTGCCGGTGCCGGCGGAGCCGGTCTCGCGGGGGGTTTCGGGGGCACCGCCGGTCTGCAGGGCGCCGGTGAGGTTGCGCCAGGCGCGACGGCCGGCCCGCTTGATCACTGCGCCACCGACGAGCACGCCGGCGAGCAGCAGGAGGAAGACCGTCAGGCCGTTGGTGGCGCCGGCGACCACCGTCAGCAGCCAGATCTCCAGCACCATCCAGGCGACGACGCCCAACGGGGCGAAGCGGCGGGCCCGCGAACGGGGCGGGCGGGGACTCGGCGGTGGCGTGGCTCCGAACGTCATGCCACCAGTGTGCCTGGCCCGATCCGGCGGGGAGTCAGCGACCGCGGATCTTGCTCACCTTGGAACCGACGCCCCAGGCGGTGATCCGCCAGAGCGCCTCCACGACGATGTCGCGGCTCATCTTGCTGTCGCCCAGCTCGCGGTCGACGAAGGTGATCGGGACCTCGACGACGTGGTACCCGGCCTGGACCGCGCGCCGGGCCAGGTCGACCTGGAAGCAGTAGCCCTGGGAGGCCACCTCGTCCAGGCCCAGGCCCTCCAGCGTCTGCACCCGGAAGGCGCGGAAGCCACCGGTGACGTCGCGGATCGGGACGTCCAGCATGACGCGGGAGTAGGTGCTGCCGCCGCGGGAGAGGACCTCGCGGTACTTCGGCCAGTTCACCACGCGGCCGCCGGGCACCCAGCGCGAGCCGAGCACCAAATCGGCGCCCTTGAGGGCGGTGAGCAGCCGGGGCAGCTCCTCGGGCTGGTGGGAGCCGTCGGCGTCCATCTCGACCAGGACGTCGTGGCCGTTGTCGATGCCCCAGCGGAAGCCGGCGAGGTAGGCGGCGCCCAGCCCCTCCTTGCCCTTGCGGTGCAGCACGTGGACCTTGTCGTCCGTGGCGGCCAGCTCGTCGGCGAGCTTGCCGGTGCCGTCCGGACTGTTGTCGTCCGCGATCAGGACGTGCGCCTCGGGGACGGCGGACCGCACCCGCGAGACGATCGGCTTGATGTTCTCCGCCTCGTTGTACGTCGGAATGATCACCAACGTGCTGCCGAGCGGACCGTACTGCCGCTGACCGTCTGTCACTGCTGCCCCTTCTCGTCCTTCGTACGCCTGCGACGGCCGGCGATGACGGCGGCCCCGCAGGACAGGAGGCCCACGATAGCGAGCACCCACTCGGGAGCCGCGCCAACGCGGTCAGCGAGCGTCGTTTCGTCGCGCAGAGGGATGCGGGCCGAGACCACGCCCTGGGTGAATTCGGGAATCTGGTGCGTAACGGTCCCGTCGGGGGCGACCACCGCGCTGATCCCGCTGGTGGCCGCGGTGACCACGGCCCGACCGTGCTCCACGGCCCGCAGCTTGGACATCGCCAGCTGCTGCTCGGGCTGGCCGGTGCGCCCGTAGGTCGCGTTGTTGGTCTGGATGACCAGGGCCCGGGCTCCCGACCGGACGGTGTCGTGGACGATCTCGTCGTAGGCGACCTCGAAGCAGATGACGTCGCCGAGCTTGGCCGGGCCGACCTTCAGCAGGCCGGTGTGGTCGCCCGGGTAGAAGTCGCGGGGCACCCGCTTGAAGCGGGTGATGATCTTGCTGAGCTGCTCCCGGAACGGCACGTACTCGCCGAACGGCACCGGGTGCTGCTTGGTGTACGACGCGCCCGGACCGGTCTTGGGGTCCCAGACGATGCCCTCGTTGAAGACGTAGCCCGGCTTGGTCGGGTGGTCGACCAGGGCGCCGACGAGGACCGGCACGCCGATCGCCTTCACCGCCTCGTCTATCCGGTCGTACGCCTGCGGGTACTGGAAGGGGTCCAGATCGGAGGAGTTCTCCGGCCAGATGACCAGGTCCGGCTTGGGCACCCGGTGGTGCCGGACGTCGTCGGCGAGCTTCTCGGTGGCGGTGGCGTGGTTGTCCAGGATCTGCATCGGGCGGCCCAGGAAGTCCATCCCGGGCTTTTGGACGTTGCCCTGCACCACGGCGATCCGGACGGTGTCGTCGGCCTTGGTGGGGACCGGAACGGCCAGGCCGGCCAGGGTGACCGCGGCGGCCAGCCCGAACGCCTCCAGCGCGCGCACCGCGCTGCGCGGGCCGCCGCCGCGGCGCAGTCCCCACAGCGCGGTCGCACAGGCCGCCAGCAGCGCACCGGCCAGCGCGACCGCGAAGGTCACCAGCGGTGCGCCGCCGAGCGCGGCGAGCGGGGTGAACGGCGAACCGGTGTTGGCAAAGGCCAACCGGCCCCACGGGAAGCCGCCGAACGGCAGCCGGTCCCGGGCCCACTCCTGGGCGACCCACAGGCACGCGCCCCACAGCGGCCAGCCGGGCAGCCGCGAGGTGAGCGCCAGCCCCGCCCCCAGCACCACGACGAACAGCGACTCGGCGACGGACAGGCCCACCACCGCGTCCCAGCCGACCACGTGCAGCCACTTCAGCAGCAGCAGGAAGAACGGCAGCCCGAACGCGAAGCCGGTCCAGGCGCCCTGGCGGGCCCGCCGCCCGCGGGTCAGCACCGCCAGCGCGGCGACCGCGACCAGCGACAACGGCCACAGGCCGAAGGGCGGGAAGGCCAGGCCGAGGGCGAGACCGGCGACCACCGCGAGGGCGGTGCGCAGCGCTTCGCGACGGGCCAGGGCGACCAGCCGGCGGGCCCGGCCGGGACGGGCGTCGGTGCCGGCCGGGCCGGATGGCGCCGGGCCGTCGGGCGCGGTGCCGCGCGCGCTGGCGGCGGTGGTGTCGGAACCCGATGACACGGTCGCGGGCCTTCCTGCAGGTCGTCCGGTTGTCAGCTGACCGTACATCGCAGGGCCGAGGGCGCGGGGGTGGGGTGCGCGAACCCACAGGCGGATCGCGTGGGGCCGGGCGAGCGGGGACGAGCGCGTCATGCCGGCTGCGGGGGGCGGGTGCGGATAGGGGCCCGGCGCCCTTCGGGCCGGCCTGGGATCCGCTGGCTGCGGGTCGACCGAGAGCCGTTGTCTACTGAGCGCCGGGCCCCACCCGGGTCGCACCTGCCGACCGACCTCGCCATCGCCCTGGCACTGGACCTGGCTCCCAGTGGCGGTGTGCCGGATGGCTCGCCGCCCCATGGCCCAGCTGCGTTCGACGGCTGCGCGGAGGTCTCCCGGTCGGACGTCCTGTGGTGGACTCGGCCGAACCTACCGGCCGACCGGCGCCTGCTGTCAACAGTCGCTCCGTCTCCGGCGTTTTCGCGTCGTCCCAGGTCAGTGCCGAGCCTTCCCAGGTAGGGCGGGCGCCTTCGGGCGCCGTGTCCGGCGCCACCGGCATGTGCGATGTCACTCGATCGGCCGGTCGAAGACCGGCCGACCGGCGACGACGGTGCGCAGGCAACGCGGGAGGTCGTTGCCGGGAGTGAGGTCGGGCAGGCCCGGGGTGCCGGAGCGGGGGTCGGTGGACCAGCGCTCGACGCGCTCGTCGGGCGCCTGGACGACGAGGTCCCCGGTCCGCCAGAGCGCGTAGTCGGCGGGCGCACCGGGCACCAGGACGCCGGCGTCGTCGCGGCCGATGGCGCGCCAGCCGCCGCGGGTGTGGGCGGTGAACGCGGCGCGGGCGGAGATGCCGTGCGCGCGGGTGCGGTGGAAGACGGCGGCGCGCACCGTGCCCCACGGGTCGAGCGGGGTGACCGGGCTGTCGGAGCCGAGGGCCAGCGGCACGCCGGCCTTGAGCAGTGCCGCGTAGGGGTTGAGGCCGGCGGCCCGGTCGGCGCCGAGGCGGGTGGCGTACATCCCGTCGGGGCCGCCCCAGGCCGCGTCGAAGGCGGGCTGCACCGACGCGGTCAGGGCCAGTTCGGCGAAGGCGGCGATGGTGGCGTCGGTGAGCATCTCGGCGTGCTCGACGCGGTGCCGGGCGGCCCGGACGCGGGCCAGGCCGACCCGGTCGGCGGCGGCCCGGACGCCGTCGGTGACGGCGGTCAGGGCGGCGTCGCCGATGGCGTGGAAGCCGGCCTGGATCCCGGCCTCGGTGCAGGCCGCGACGTGTGCGGCGACGGCGTCGCGGTCGAGGTGGGCGGTGCCGGTGTGGGTTCCGCCGGGGCAGCCGGGCGGGGCGTCGGCGTAGGGGGCGTGCAGGTGGGCGGTGTGCGAACCGAGCGAACCGTCGGCGAAGAGGTCGCCGGCGGCGCCGTGCGCACCGAGCTCCCGGATCCGGTCGGCCTCCTTTGCGGATGCGATCAGTTCGGCCCAGTAGCCGATGACGCGCGGACCGGTGCCCTCAGCGGCCCGGGCGAGGAGCGCGGTGAAGTCGTCCTCGCTGGAGATCTCCGGGCCGGCGCACTCGTGGACCGTGCCGATGCCGAGCGAGGCGGCCCGCTCCAGCGCGGCTGCCTGGGCCTCGGCGCGCTGGGCGGGGGTGACGGTGGCGTACGCGGCGGCCCGGACGGCGTGGTGGGCGTCGCCGGTGAGCGGCGCTTCGGGGTGGTAGCCGGACCGCTCGCGGATGCCCGGGACCAGGTCGAGCAGGGCGGTGGTGACGACCGCGGAGTGCACGTCGACGCGGGTGAGGTACAGGGGACGGCCGCCGGCGACGGCGTCGAGTTCGGCGCGGGACGGCGGGCGGCCCTCGGGCCAGGCGCTGGCGTCCCAGCCGTGGCCGAGCAGGACGCCGCCGGCCGGGCGGCCGGCGGCGTGCACGCGGATCCGGTCCAGGGCGTCGGACAGGGTGGCGGCGCCGGAGAGGTCCAGGCCGGTGAGGGCGAGTCCGGTGGCCGTGGTGTGCACGTGTGCGTCCGTGAACGCCGGGGTGACCAGTGCCCCGTCGAGGTGGACGACCTCGTCGACGCCGTCGGCGAAGGAGTCGGCGGCGCCCTCCTCGCCGACCCAGGCGATCCGGTCGCCCTCGACGACCATCGCGGTGGCGAAGGGGTCGGCGGGGCTGTGCACCTCACCGCCTCGCAGGAGGACGGTGCGGGAGGGGTGCTGCTCGGAACTGTCCGGGTTGCGCTCGCTCATACCGGACAGTTTCGCCCCTGGCCGGCGGTGCCCGGTGCCCGGGGGTCGTCTCCCGGGCGGGTCAGATCCGCGGTGGACGGGCCTCGTAGGGGGTGGAGAGCACGACCGTGGTGCGGGTCGAGACGCCGGCCAGGCTGCGGATGCGGGTGAGCAGGTGCTCCAGCTCCAGCGGGGCGGCGACCCGGACCTTGAGGATGTAGTTCTCGTCGCCGGCGACGCTGTGGCACGCCTCCAGCTCGGGGACCTCGGCGAGCCGGTCGGCGATGTCGTCGGGGGCGCTGGGGTCGAAGGGTTTGACCGAGATGAAGGCGGTGAGCGGCAGGCCCACGGCTTCGGGGTCGACGATGGCGGCGTAGCCGCGGATCACCCCGCGCTGTTCGAGGCGGCGCACCCGTTGGTGCACCGCCGAGGTGGACAGGCCGGTGGCCTTGCCCAGGTCGGTGTAGCTCATCCGCCCGTCCTTGACGAGCAGATCCACGATTTGTCGGTCCAACTCCTCCACCCGCTCAACCTACTGTGCGCGGGCGCGTGTGCGCAGCGCGCGCCGGATCGTGGACGCCTACGCACCGGGTCATGTGAGCAACGCCACACCGGTGACGCGGGGTCCGCGGGGTGCCGGCGATTATGCGCCCGGCATGAAGGGCATTGCTGCTGATGGCCGAGACCGCCGGTCACACGAACGCAGTCAGCGGTCCCAGTGGCCCACCCGAGGGGGATGGACATCATGCGACGCCTGAAGCAGGACTCCGCCGCAGCCCAGGTCAGCGCCCAGGAGGGCGACAGTTTCGGGTTCCCGGTCGAGGAGGTGGCGGACGACCCCTTCGACACCTACGAGATCTACCGCGTGAGCTGCCCGGACTGCGGGCAGCCGATCGCCCTGCTGGCGGACGAGGACACGCTCCCGGAGCACGCGCTGTGCCCCTCGCCGTGGAACCCGTTCGCGCTGACGGTGTGCCAGGGCTCCGGCCGGCCGGCGGCCGACGCCCCGGACACCGACGACATGATGGACGCCCAGGAGCAGGACGCAGCCATCCTGTTGACGCTGCCCGAGGGCCTGGACTGGCGCCGTCAGCCGTTCTCCCACCCCGGTGGCCCCGGCGAGCGGGCGGCCCGGGTGCCGCGCTCGCGCCGCCGGAGCTGAGGTCGTCCGAGCCGGCCGCCGCGGTTCACCAGTAGCGGCCGGCGAGCATCGCCTCCAGGGTGTCCCGGTGCAGGATCAGCCCGTCGGGGTCGGCCGGGACCGGCACCTCACCGAAGTGGACCTGGCGGTAGGCCACCCTGAGCATCACGATGGCGTGCCGCAGGGCCGCGTAGAGGGTGTGGAACTCCATGGCGCGCGGCGGGTGACCGGTCAGCGCGGTGTAGCGGTCCTCGACGCGGTCGCGGCGCAGGAGTTCCGGCAGTCCGTGCTGCCCGCCGGACCGGGTGAGGTCCTGGAAGAAGCGGTGGAGGTAGATCATCCACCCCAGGTCGAGTTCGCGGGGGCCGAGGGCCGCCATCTCCCAGTCCAGGATCGCGGCCGGTTCGAAACCGTCGTAGACGATGTTGCCGATCCGCGCGTCGCCCCAGGTCAGTACCGTTTCTCCGGGATCGTCGGGCCAATGGTCGGCGAGCCAGGCGAAGCCGCGCTCGATGAGCGGGGAGCGGGGGAGCCCGTCAACGACCCAGGTGTAGTAGGCATGTTGGGCTTCGACGTGGCGGCGTAGCGGGTCTCCGGTGCCGGGTGTGGCGAGGAACTGGGCGGCATCGAGGGGGACTTGGTCGTGCAGGCGGGCGAGGACGGAGACGCTCGCCGCCTCCAGCCGGTCGCGTTCGGCGTCGCTCGCGTCGTGCAGCCAGTTCCCCTCGTAGGTGTAGGGCATGACGTCGGGCGGCACCCGGCCGGCGGCGCGGGCCATGACGAAGAAGGGCGCGCCGAGGTGCGCGGGGTCCTCCTCCAACCAGAAGGCGTGGGGCACCGGGAGGTCGGTGCGGTCGGCGACCAGTTGCATGGTGCGGTACTGCCGGCGCATGTCGTAGCGCGGGAAGATCGTGTACGCGGCGGGGTCGGCGGCGAGCCGGAGGGCGCAGGAGGTGGGGACCCCGCCCGGCGCGGGCCCGGGGGGGCGGCGCGGCCGGGTGGTCGAGGTCGAAGAGCAGGGTCTCGCTGGACATGCCGTTGGAGGCGGGCACGGTGGCCCCGGTGGCGCGGGCGCCGGGCAGGCGGGGGGCGAGCCAGGCGGAGAGCCGCCGGGTGAGTTCCTCGGGGTCGCGGGTGGTGGTCCGGGGGCGCGGGTCGGCGGGTGCGTCCGGGGCGCGGTCCGCGCCCGGTGCGGCGTCGGGGCCGGGTCTCATCGGGTGGCCTCCCCCGGGCGGTGGGCGCGGTCCGGGGCGACGGAGTCGTAGCCGGTGAAGCCGCTGGGGTCGTGGCGGCCGAAGCTGCCGTGTTCGAAGATGCCGTAGCCGGTGCGGCCGTCGAGGGTGAAGCGGGCGGCGTGGTCGGTGACGCCGTAGGCGGCGCGGGGGTGGGCGGTGGGGTCGGAGAGGTCGTAGACGCGGCGGTCGGTCCAGCCGCGGCCCTGCCAGGTGCCGTGCTGCCAGTCGTCGGCGGGCGGGTAGCCGGCGCCGAGGGCGAGCGGCGAGGAGGTGAGGACCTCGGCGGTGAGTTCGAGGGGCTTGCGGCCGGCGTCGGTGAGGTGGAGGACGGCGCGTTCGGGGTGGCGGGTGCCGGGGCGGTAGCTGATGTCGGCGTGAGGCCAGCCCAGTTGCCGGTCGGGGGCGCCGTCGCGGACCAGCAGCGCCTCGTTGAGGGTGCGGTGGCCGTCGGCGTCCTCCTGGACGATGACCATGACGAACCGGTCGTCGAAGCGGACCGGGCACCAGATCCAGTGGAACCCCTCGGTCGGCGACTCGGCGGCGGCCCGGCCGCCGTCCTCGCCGGGTATCGGGCGCACGCCCCAGCTGCGGTCCCGGGTTCCGGTCCACTCCCCCGCGGTGACGGTGAGCTGCTCGCCGGCGGCGCGGAGGGTGCCGGTACAGGTGCCGGCCTGGACGAAGCGGCGGCCCTCCAGGATCAGTCGGCCGCCGCGGTGCTGGGTGTGGTGGGGTTCCCAGGTGGCGGGGAAGGCGGCGGTCCAGGTCAGATCGTAGGAGAGGCCGTCGGGGTCGGTGGGGTCGGGGGCGCAGGTGAGGCGGATGCGGCGCAGGGGCTCCTCGACGGTGAGGGTGAGCGGGCCGACGGTGAGCGCCAGGCGGTCGTCGGTGAGCGCGTCGGAGGCCCGGACGGCGTGCAGCCGGTCACCGAGGCGGAGGGTGGCGTAGGCGTCGATGACGCCGGTGTTGGGGTAGACGCCGAGGCCGGCGATGAGCAGGGCACGGCCGGTGTGGTCCAGGACGTGGAAGATGCAGCGGTCGTAGGCGTTGCGGTCGCTGGTCGCCACCTGCCGCATGGAGAGCGGGGCTTGGTGGATCGGGTATTCGTCGAGCGGGATCGGGCGGTCGGACACGGTCCCTCCTGGGCGCGGTCGCACGGGGATCACCGGGAAACGAGAAAATGACGGTACGTCAGATGTGGGCAGGCGGCCACACCGTCGAGGTATGTAGGTGGCACGAAGGGGTAGCACCTGTTACGGTCGCGCTCGTTCACCGTGGCCCGGACCCGACCCCAGGAGCGACGACGATGCCCCCTGCCCCCCTCCGATGCCCGCGCTGCGGACGCGCAGCGGACGGCTTCACCGGCTGTGCGGCCTGCGCCCGCGACGACGTCGGCGTCAACACCCCGCCCCCGTTGGCGGATCTGAGCGGCCTGGACCTCGCGGCGTATCCGGGTGGGCCGTGGGGCTGGCCCGCCGCACTGCCGGTGTCCGGCCCGCCGGTCACCCTCGGCGAGGGGAACACCCCCGTCGTCCGCCTGCGCACCACGTCCGCGACGGTCGCCCGACCCACCACGGGGGACGGCGGGTTGTGGCTGAAATACGAGGGTGCCAATCCGACCGGGTCGCACAAGGACCGGGCGATGTCCGTGGGGGTGGCGGCGGCGCTGGCGGCCGGGGCGGACACCGTGGTCGCGGCGTCCTCGGGCAACGCGGGGGCGGCGGCCGCGGCCTACGCGGCCCGGGCCGGGCTGCGCTGCGTGGTGTTCACCACCGACGCGGTGCCGCCCGAACTCCGGGCGCAGATAGCCGCGTTGGGGGCCGAACGGCAAGTGCGCGGGGGTGGCACGGCGGAGCGCAACGCGGCGATGGCGGAGGCCGTCGCGACGCACGGGTGGTACCCGCTGACCAGCTTCTCGACGCCGTCGCCGGGTGGCAATCCGTACGCCAACGAGGGCTACAAGTCGGTCGCCCACGAGCTGGCGCGGGACTTCGCGGGGCGGCCGATCGACACGGTGGTGGTCCCCACCAGCCGGGCGGATCTACTGGCCGGAATCGCTCGTGGTTTCCGGGAGTTGGCGGGGGCCGGGCTGATCGCCGAGGTGCCCCGGCTGGTGGCCGCGGAGCCCGCGGCGGCGGCGCCGTTCACCGCCGCGTTGCGCCGGCCGGACCGGGCCGAGCAGGAACGGACGCGGGTGAACTCGGGTCCGACGGTGGCGTTTTCGTTGGGTGAGCGACGGCCCTGCTGGCAGGGACTCGACGCCCTGTGGCGCACCGGCGGCACCGCGGTGGCGGTGGACGACGAGGTGACCATGGCCGAATGTCGACGGTTGGCCGCGGAGGGGCTGCTGCTGGAACCGTCGTCCGCGGTCGCGGTGGCGGTGGCCCGCACCCTGGTGACCGGGCCGGACGCGGTGGTCGTGGCGATCGGAACGGCCACCGGCATGAAGGCGCTCGGCACGGCGTCCGGGCGGGACGGCGACTGAGCGCGCCGGGCCGGCGGGGCGGGGCGCCGGCCCGGCCCCGCCCCGGTGGCTCAGTGCGACTCGGGCCCCGCCAGGTGCCGGGCGATCACCATCCGCTGGATCTGGTTGGTGCCCTCGACGATCTGCAGCACCTTGGCCTCGCGCATGTAGCGCTCGGCCGGGAAGTCGACGGTGTAGCCGTAGCCGCCGAGGAGTTGGACCGCGTCGGTGGTGACCCTCATCGCGGTGTCCGTGCAGAAGAGCTTGGCCATCGCCGCCTCCTTGGAGAACGGCAGGCCGGCGTCGCGCAGCCGGGCGGCGCTGAGGTACAGCGCCCGGCCGGCCTCGACCTGGGTCGCCATGTCCGCGAGCATGAACCGCAGCCCCTGGAAGTCCGCGATCGGGCGGCCGAACTGGCGGCGGCCGGCGGTGTACGCGAGGGCCTCGTCGAGCGCCGCCTGGGCGACCCCGACGGCGCAGGCGGCGATGCCCAGGCGGCCGGAGTCCAGCGCCGAGAGCGCGATGGCGAAGCCCTGACCCTCGTCGCCGATGCGCCGGGAGTCCGGCACCCGGACCCCGTCGAAGTGCAACTGCGCGGTCGGGGAGCCCTTCATGCCCATCTTGCGCTCGGGCTTGGCGGCGCCGAGTCCCTCGGCGTCGCCGGGCACGAGGAAGGCGGTGATGCCGTGGGCGCCGCTGCCGCCGGTGCGGGCCAGCACGGTGTAGAAGTCGGCCACCCCGCCGTGGGTGGTCCACGCCTTGGTGCCCTCCAGGATCCACACGTCGCCGCTGCGGGTGGCGCGGGTGGTCAGGGAGGCGGCGTCGGAGCCGGCGGCGGGCTCGGACAGGCAGTACGCGCCGAGCAGGCCACCGCCGAGCATGGCCGGCAGGTGCGCGGCGCGCTGCTCCTTGCTGCCGAATCCGGCGAGGGCGTGGCAGGCCAGGGTGTGCACGCTGACGCCGAGGCCGACGGTGAGCCGGGCGGCCGCGAGCTCCTCCAGGACCTGGAGGTACACCTCGTAGGGCTGGCCGCCGCCGCCGAATTCCTCGGCGTACGGCAGGGAGAGCAGGCCGGATTCGGAGAGCAGGGTGAACAGGGCACGGGGGAAGCGACCGGCTTCCTCCTCTTCGGCGGCGGGCGGCCGGATCTCACGCTCGGCGAGCTCGCGAACCAGGGCCATCAGGTCGCGGGCCTCCTCGGTGGGCAGCCTGCGGTCCACCGGCGGGGGAACGTAGTCGGTCATGGCGGCGCTCTCCTCCCTTTCGGGCGCTGCGGCACCGCGCGCGGGGGTAGGGCGGCGGCGCCGGATTCCGTCGTGCCCCGCTGATGATCGCGTCCCGGGTCGCGGAAGGCGATGACCTGCGGCAGTGGCGCTAGGAGTATGCCCGATCGGCGGCCTGGCGTCACTGGTTGATCATCAATTGCCCGGCAGATCCGGACCGTTTCGGGCGCCGTGCGGCACCACCGGGAAATTGGTCCGAACCATTGACTCACTGGTCTAGTCCTTCTAACTTCTCCTCCAACGTTCCGCGCGTTCATGCCAATTCGGCAGGCATGCGAGCCGGGACGCCGCCATGCTCCACCCTCGCCCCCCTCCGAGGAGACGACATGCTCAGACCGCACCGGATGCGAGCGCCGCGGAAGCTGATCGCCACCGCGACCGCCTTGTGTACCGCGGCCCTGGCCGGCACCCTCTTCGCCGGCTCCGCCTCCGCCCACCCGTCGCCCGCCACCGGCCCCCACCCGGTCACCGCGGCCCAGGCCACCGCGGCCCAGACCACCGCGGCGGGCAACAAGGTCGTCGGGTACTTCACCAACTGGGGGATCTACGACCGCAATTACCAGGTCAAGAACATCGAGACCTCGGGCTCCGCGGCCAAGCTGACCCACATCAACTACGCGTTCGGCAACGTCCAGGGCGGCAAGTGCGCCATCGGCGACTCCTACGCCGACTACGACAAGGCGTTCACCGCCGACCAGAGCGTCGACGGCAAGGCCGACACCTGGGACGACCCGAACGGGCTGCGCGGCAACTTCAACCAGCTGCGCAAGCTCAAGAAGCTGCACCCCAACCTCAAGGTGCTGTGGTCGTTCGGCGGGTGGACCTGGTCGGGCGGGTTCAGCGAGGCCGCCAAGAACCCGGCGGCGTTCGCCCAGTCCTGCTACGACCTGGTCAAGGACAAGCGCTGGGCGGACGTCTTCGACGGCATCGACATCGACTGGGAGTACCCCAACGCCTGCGGCCTGACCTGCGACACCAGCGGCAAGGACGCCTTCACCAACGTGCTCAAGGCGGTGCGGGACAAGTTCGGCCAGGGCAACCTGGTCACCGCGGCGATCACCGCGGACGCCTCGGACGGCGGCAAGATGGAGGCCGCGGACTACGGCGGCGCGGCGCAGTACGTCGACTGGTACAACCCGATGACCTACGACTACTTCGGCGCGTGGGACGCCAAGGGGCCGACCGCCCCGCACTCCCCGCTGACGTCGTACAACGGCATTCCGAAGGCCGGGTTCAACACCACCGACACCATCGCCAAGCTCAAGAAGCTGGGCGTGCCGGCCGACAAGATGCTGCTGGGCATCGGCTTCTACGGACGCGGCTGGTCCGGCGTCACCCAGGACGCCCCGGGCGGCACCGCGACCGGCGCGGCGCCGGGCAAGTACGAGGCGGGCATCGACGACTACAAGGTGATCAAGGGCCGCTGCCCGGCCACCGGCACGGTGGGCGGCACCGCCTACGCCAAGTGCGGTGACCAGTGGTGGAGTTACGACACCCCGCAGACCATCGGCACCAAGATGGCCTACAAGGACGCCCAGGGACTGGCCGGGACGTTCTTCTGGGAGCTGAGCGGGGACACCTCGGACGGCGAGCTGATCAAGGCCATCAAGTAGCCGCGACCACGGTGGCCCCGGGGCGACGCCCCGTCAACGGACCATCCTGAGAAACGGGGAACCCGAGCGGGCGGGAGGCACCGGCCTCCCGCCCGCTCGGCCGTGTGCGGCCGGGCGCGGCAGTCAAGCCGGTGGGCGGGGCGGCGCCGGGCAGCCCGGCTCGTACTCCTCGATCAGTCGGAGGGTGTCCCCGAGCCCCCGGACGAGCAGCTCCACCACGGTCTCGCGGGGGAGTTCCTGCTCCTCGATCCAGTCCAGGGTGACGCCCTCGACGCTGGAGAGCCAGCCGGTCAGCGCCGTGCGGGCGAGCGGCGGGATCTCCTCGCGGTCCCAGGCACCGCGCGCGATGGTGCCGAGGAGCCGGGCGCGCACCTGGGCCCGGATGGCCAGCACCTCGGCGTCGAAGCCGACGCCGCCGGTGACGATCGTGCGGTAGGCGGCCTGGTGGTGCTGGGCGTAGCGCAGATAGCCGTCGACGGTGCGCCGGACGCGGTCGACGGGCGGCAGGTCATGGGTGCTGCCGGCGCGCTCGACGAGTTCCGCCACCGCGTCCTCGATGATCGCCAGGTAGTAGCCGCGCTTGTTGGTGAAGTAGTAGTAGATCAGGCCCTTGGCGACCCCGGCCTGGCGCGCGATGTCGTCCATCGACAGCGCGTCGTACGAGGTGTCGGCGAACAGCTTCTTCCCGGTGGCTATCAGTTCGGCGCGGCGTGCCTGGTAACGCGCGGTGCCGCGGGGGCTCCGCGAGGCCGCGTGTCCGCGCTGTTGACTCTTATTCAAAATCCGCCCTAGTCTCCAACTGCCAAGAGTTTTGCGCAGTATGACAGAACGTCATCTGCGCATTCGGACCTGCGGCGGGCCCCCGCAGACAGCTCCATGAAGCACTTCCCTCGCGCATTCGACCACTGCCCCGGGGAGGACGCAGTGAGCACACCGAACGGCAGGGCGCCCGAAGGGCGAACCTCCTGGAAGAAGACCGCGGCGGTGGCGGTGCCCGCCGTCCTCGCCGTGGGCGCACTGGCCACCGCGATGGCCCAGGGCGCACTGGCCGCCTCCTTCGCGGTGTCCGGGACCAATTTCCAGGTCGCGTCGGGCAAGCTGACCAGCGAAGGGCTCGCCTCGTACGTGCACACCGACCGCGACGCCGACGACCGCGGCCACCCCGTCGCCCTCCTGGGCATCGGCAAGGCGAACCTCACCGACATCTGCCAGGCGGCCCGGGTCACGACCCCGGTCGGCACCGTGGTGTTCAAACTGACCGCGGGCGGGCCGGCCGGTGCGGTGCGCGCCGACAACCTCATCATCGACGGGGAGGACCTGGTGGGCGACGCCCGGTTCGGCACCGCCCAGATCGGTCGGGACGCCGGCACGCTCGACTCGGTGCCCGGCGTCAAGGGACCGAGCGGAAAGTTCGGACTCCAGGCCGGCAACATCGAGGTGGCCGGCGTCAAGTCGCACGCCTGGTCCGCCACCGGGGGCAACTTCCGGCTCAAGGGACTCCGGGTGAGCGTCAGCCTGGACGGCACGGCGTGCTTCTGAGGGCGCGCCGGGCGCGGTGGGGTGCCCGGCTGGATCGGACGCTGCCCTGGCCGGAGCGGCGGACGGCGTTCCGGCGGTGGCGCCGGACCCGGCCGTTCTGGGCCGGACTGCTGCTCCTGCTGGGCGGCGCCGAACTGGTACTGGTGCCACTCTCCCCGCTGACCGTCCTGGTCAGCCTGGGACTGGGCGGACTGGCCGCGCTCGGCATCGGACTGGCGCTGATGGTGGCCGGGGTGTTCCTGTGGTGCACGCCGGCCGCGCACCACTACGTGAGCATCAATGCGCTGATCCTGTCGGTGCTCTCGTTCGCCGCGACCAACCTCGGCGGGTTCCTCGTGGGAATGGGACTGGGGATCGCGGGCAGTGCGCTGGGCTTCGGGTGGACGCCGGTACGGGACGGACCGGACGCGCCGGCGCACGCACCCGCCGCCGGGCCGCCGGACGCCGGTCCCGAGGACACCGGCCCGACCGCCACGGGCCCGGCGGACCGGACGTCCGCACGCCGCCGCGGGACCGGCAGCAAGGCCCTGGCCGTCGGTCTGCCGCTCGCCCTGCTCACCGCGGTCGGCGGCCCGACGCAACGGGCCGCCGCGACCGGGCCGCCGGCACCCCCCGTCCCGCCGACCGTGACCACCACGCGGTTCGCCCCCCAGGGCTTCACCCTGGCCGGCGTCACCACCGTCCCCACCGCCGGCGGACCGCTCAAGGTGATGGTGCTGCGCATGAAGGCCGCCTCGCTGACCGACTACCGCCTCACCACCCACGACCGGCAGGGCCCCCAACTCGGCCTGAACGCCGATGCGTTGAACCTCAAGGGCGCGGTGACCCTCTACCTCACCAAGTTCAGCGGCTGCATCGAGGGGATCCTCTGCCTCACCTTCACCCCCGACACCCTCCCCGTGCCGCCCGTCGTCCCGCCCTTCGTCTACATGACGCGGGTGAGCGCCGAGCAGGCACTGGTGACGTCGGACCTGATCGTGGCGGACGGCCTGCGGCTCCGGGCGGGCGCCGGCGCCACGGACCCCACCGGCGGCGGCTGAACCGATCCGTTCCGATGCGGGGTTTACGCCCCTGCCCGGCACGAGCAGCATCGGCGTACGGGGCCGGAACCGCATCAAAGAGGTGACGCGTGCTCAACCCTTGGCTGGCGATGGAAGCGGGCGCCGATCCCGGCGAACGCCTCCGCACGGTGCGCCGGGCGCACGAGGCGTTCCTGGCCGACGGGACGGTGGCACCACCGGTCCGACAGGTGGTCGCCGACTCCTGGCGCCGCTCGGCCCGGGCGTGCGCCGCACCGGACGGCGAGGTCCCCGTCGAACTCGACGAGGCCGCACTGCGCCCCTACCGTGCGGCCCATCCGCTGGCCCGGGCCATGCCGGTCTTCCGGGAACTGCTCGGCACCATCGCCCAGGACGGGGCGCACCTGCTGGCGGTCTGTGATCCGCACGGACGGCTGTTGTGGGTGGAGGGGCACTCCGGGGTGTTGCGCCGCGCCGAACGGATGAACTTCGTGGCCGGTGCGCGGTGGGACGAGCGGCACGCCGGCACCAACGCACCGGGCACCGCGCTGGCCGCCGACCACGCCGTCCAGATCTTCGCCACCGAGCACTACAACCGCCGGGTGCAGCCCTGGACGTGCGCCGCCGCACCGCTGCACGACCTGCGGACCGGGCGACTGCTGGGCGCCGTCGACATCACCGGCGGCGACCACCTGGCCAGTCCGCACAGCCTCGCCCTGGTGCAGGCCACCGCGCGTGCCGCCGAGGCGCACCTCGCCGCGCAGGACCGGAGTTCGGGCACGTTCCTGACCGCGCTCGGCCGCGACGAGGCGCTGCTGGTGCGCGACGGCGAGCGGCTGCGACTGGGCCGCCGGCACAGCGAGATCATGGTGCTCCTCGCCCACCATCCGGCGGGCCTGACCGGCGATCAGCTCGCCGTGCTCCTCTACGGCGAACGGGAGGTGCGTCCGGTCACCCTGCGGGCCGAACTGTGCCGACTGCGCCAACTGGTGGGACCGCTCCTGCACTCCCGCCCCTACCGCCTGGGCGCCCCCGTCGAAACCGATCTGCACGCCACCGAACGGCATGTGACGGCCTATCACCTCACCGCGGCGCTCGACACCTACCGCGGCCCGCTGCTGCCCTGCTCCGAGGCGCCGGGCATCCGCCGGCTGCGCACCGCGCTGGAGGACCGGATGCGCCGGGCCCTGCTCGCCGCCGCCGACCCGGACCAGTTGCGCGCCTGGTCGCTCACACCCTGGGGCGAGCACGACCTGGAGGTCCGAGAGGCGCTGGTGGCCGCCCTGCCGGAGCGTTCCGCGGTCCGCCCCGCCTGCGTCGCGGCGGCCGGACGGCTGCGCTCCGAATACGGTCTGGCGCCCACGCTCCCCGCGGATTCCGAACCCCCGACACCCCGGTGACCCGCTCCGGTCGCCGGCCCCGCGCCGCCACTCCCCCGCGCAACGTCGGCGCAACGTCCGCGGCCCTACCCTCCCCCCACCGCCCGCCGCACGGAGCGTCGGGCCGCGCCGCGCGATCGATTGGGAGGCCGCCCCATGGCACGTTATGCGAACCCCGGTTCCGCAGATGCCGTGATGAGCTATCAGCCCCGCTACGACCACTGGATCGGCGGTGAGTTCGTCGCGCCCGCCCAGGGCCGGTACTTCGAGAACCCGACGCCGGTCAACGGCCAGCCGTTCACCGAGGTCGCCCGCGGCACGGCCGAGGACGTCGAGCGGGCCCTGGACGCGGCGCACGCGGCGGCCCCCGCCTGGGCCCGCACCTCCGCCGCCGAACGGGCCGGCGTGCTCAACAAGATCGCCGACCGGATGGAACAGCACCTGGAGGAACTGGCGGTCGCCGAGAGCTGGGAGAACGGCAAGCCGGTGCGCGAGACGCTGGCCGCCGACATCCCCCTGGCCATCGACCACTTCCGCTACTTCGCAGGCGCGGTCCGTGCCCAGGAGGGCACCCTCTCGGAGATCGACGAGGACACCGTCGCCTACCACTTCCACGAGCCGCTCGGGGTGGTCGGGCAGATCATCCCCTGGAACTTCCCGATCCTGATGGCGACCTGGAAGCTGGCCCCGGCCCTGGCCGCCGGCAACACCGTGGTCCTCAAGCCCGCCGAACAGACCCCCGCCTCGATCCACTTCCTGATGAGCCTGATCGCCGACCTGCTGCCGCCGGGCGTCGTCAACATCGTCAACGGCTTCGGTGTCGAAGCGGGCAAGCCACTGGCGTCCAACCCCCGGGTCGCCAAGATCGCCTTCACCGGCGAGACCACCACCGGCCGGCTGATCATGCAGTACGCCTCCGAGCACCTGCGCCCGGTGACCCTGGAGTTGGGCGGCAAGAGCCCCAACATCTTCTTCGACGACGTCTCGCGCACCGCCGACGACTTCCACGACAAGGCCCTCGAAGGCTTCACCATGTTCGCCCTCAACCAGGGCGAGGTGTGCACCTGCCCGTCCCGTGCGCTGATCCAGCGCGGCCACTACGCGGACTTCCTGACCGCCGGCGTCTCCCGCACCGAGGAGATCGTCCAGGGCCACCCGCTGGACACCGACACCATGGTCGGCGCCCAGGCGTCCAACGACCAACTGGAGAAGATCCTCTCCTACTTCGACATCGGCCAGAAGGAAGGTGCCAAGGTCCTCACCGGCGGCACCCGGGCCGAACTCGGCGGCGAACTGGAGGGCGGCTACTACGTCCGCCCGACCGTCTTCGAGGGCAACAACGACATGCGGATCTTCCAGGAGGAGATCTTCGGCCCGGTCGTCGCCGTCGCCCCGTTCACCGACTTCAACGAGGCGATCGCCCTCGCCAACGACACCCTCTACGGCCTCGGCGCCGGCGTCTGGACCCGCGACGGCTCCACCGCCTACCGCGCGGGCCGCGCCATCCAGGCGGGCCGGGTGTGGACCAACTGCTACCACGCCTACCCCGCCCACGCCGCCTTCGGCGGCTACAAGCAGTCCGGCATCGGCCGCGAAACCCACAAGATGATGCTGGACCACTACCAACAGACGAAGAACCTCCTCGTGAGCTACTCGCCGAAGAAGCTCGGGTTCTTCTAGAGGCCCCAGAAAAGGCGCCTGAACTGGGCTTTTATCCGTCAGGCGCCTTCCACTCGGCCTACTCAGACCAGGGCCCGTTTTGCGTCATAACTTCCAGTTTCTCCCACCGCTATCCCGCTCCTGACCAGCTGTTCCGGACCAGTCACGGACCAAAACCCCAACTCACCCGTCGAGCGCCAGACCCTGGCTGACGCGGCCCCACTCCTTCATCGACTGCTCGATGAGGCAGTTGGCCTGCTCCCGGACCCCGTCCTGGAACTTGGCGTAGTGGCGGAAGAGGACTTCGATGCTCTGGCCCGCGCGGCGAGCGCATCCGGCCGGGTCCACACCGGAGTAGAGCCAGAACGAGATCCCGGCGTGCCGGAGGTCGTAGGGCCGCTTGGCCAGGCCGGAGGCGAGTTCCGTGCGGGTCAGGACGTGTTCCCGTGCCCGCGCCCACGTCTTGCCATACGCGGCGGCGTCCACGTAGTTGCCGGCCTGGTTCCGGAACAGCCGTCCGTCAGGCGCCACGCCGAACCGCTCGATGTGCGCACGGAGGACGCGCACGAACTGCGGCGGAATGGGCACAGGCCGGGTCACCGTAGCCGCGCGACGCTTGAGCGAGTGCACCTCGTGCACCGCGCCGTCGTCCGTCCACTCCTTACCTGCGGCGATGAAGCCACCTGACAGGTTGAGCATCCCCCAACCAGTCTTGGGCAGATGGCACTGTGCGAGGCGGAGGTGAGGCCTGATGGTGGCGAATGCATCGGCAAGGGTACGGCAGGTGTTTCCCGGGGTACGGTCCCACCGCTGGTCGAGGTATTCGTGGGCAAGGTCGCACCACGCCGTCCGCTGCTTGATAGCTCGCAGCTCGGACGCCGGAAGACCCGTGTGCTCATCGAAGGGCTCACCGTCACGCGCCGCCGTCATCAGCTTTGAGTCATTGACGGCAGCAGGTGACAGCGGCCGCCCGATTTGTAGGTTCCGTGTTTCGGTGTCCAACGGCTTCGCCGTGACCTGCGGGGTCGCCCCCACCTGCCCCCGTGTCCGGGGGCAGGTCACGTACTCCTGAACAGCCGGTCCAGATGCACGTCGATCGCGGCGAGCGCGTCCTGGGGCTCGATCACGTCGAGTTCGATCAGGGAGGTGAAGCCGGTGAGGGCGAGGAGCAGGTTGGTCTCGGTCGCCGGGTCACGGCCGGAGTCGATGTGCCCGTCGGCGATCGCCTGGCGGACCAACTGCTCGACGAGGGCCCGCCCTTGGACGAGGCCGCGGCGCGCCTGCTCGTGCACGGCCTCGTCGTGCAGCGCCTCCAGGACGTAGGCGGCGCTCATCCGGCTGGTCGCGCGGGCGTCGGCATGCAGGGGGAGCATTTCCGCGAGCGTCAGTCGCAGCACGTCACGGGGGTGCGGTCGGTCACCGAGCTTTTCGAGCCCCTGGTCGACGCGCACCGAGGTCCGCTCGGACGCGAAGTCCATGGCGAAGGAGAGCATGGCGGTCCGGGAGGCGAAGTAGTGCTGCAGCTGCCCGAGTGACATGCCCGCCTCCTGCGCCACCACGCGCATCGTCAGCTGTGTGACGCCGCGCTGCTCCACCACCCGCCACAGTGCGCGGGCGATCGCTTCGCGGCGTCCGCGGTGATCCACCTGTTTCGGCATCGCCGGCCCCTCCCTCGCACCCCGGGCCTGTTCCAATACGGTTGACATAATACATCTGACCCATAATCCTGAGGTCCACTCGAGGGAAGGAGTCGTCATGTCCGAACAGCCAAAGGTACGGACCACGGAAGGCGTGGTGCAGGGGCGTCGGCGGCAGGGGCACGCGGTGTTCCGCGGCATCCCCTATGCCCAGCCCCCGGTCGGAGCGCTCCGCTTCGCCGCGCCCGCGCCGCCGCACCGCTGGGAGGGGACGAGGCAGGCGGTCGAGTTCGGCCCCGTGGTGCCGCTGTCGCTGCCGATCGACGTGTCCCCGCAGGGCACCGACTGGCTGACGCTCAACGTCGGCACTCCGGATCCCGGCGCGGCGGGACTGCCGGTGCTGGTGTGGATCCCCGTGGGCGGCTACCTCTCGGCAGCGTCGAGCGACCCGATGTTCGACCCGGCAGCGCTGGCCGAGGCGGGAGTCGTCGTGGTGACCGTCAACTGCCGCGTGGGCGCGGAGGGTTTCGCGTTCCTCGACGACGCGCCGCCCAACCGCGGATTCCTCGACCAGATCGCGGCGCTGGAGTGGGTGCAGCGCAACATCGCCGCCTTCGGTGGCGACCCCGGCCGGGTCACCGTGGCCGGGGTGTCCGCCGGGGCGGGCTCGGTCGCCGCCCTGCTGACGATGAAGTCCGCGCGCGGCCTGTTCCGGCGGGCCATCGCCCATTCGGTGCCGGGGCTGCACAGCACCCCCGCGCTGGCACGGCAGGTCACCGCCGCGTTCGCGGACCGGCTCGGCGCGGCGGCCCCCACCGCCGAGGCCCTGCGCGACATCGACCCATGGCACCTCGCCGCCGAGCTCACCTCCTTCAACGCCGGCCTCCACGCGCACCGGGAGAGCTGGGGACGCCTCACGCAGACCGGCACCGCGCTGTGCCCCGTCGTCGACGGCGAGGTCCTCCCGGAAACGCCCTGGCTCGCGCTGACCGGAGCACGTGCGAGCGGGACCGAACTGCTCGTCGGCCACACCCGGGACGAATTCCGGTACTTCAGCGTCATGAGCGGACGGTACGGCACCTTCACCGAGGAGGACGCCCACGCGGCCCTGGAACTGCTCGCCCCGCAGCCGGACGGCGCGCGGGCCTACCGTGCCGCGTTCCCGCAGGCAGGCCCGGAGGAGCTGGTGGAGACGGTGTACTCCGACGCCCTCTTCCGCATGCCGTCACAGAAGCTGGCCGAGGCGAACGCCGCAGCCGGCGGCACCTCGTACCTGTTCGAACTGTGCTGGGCTGCCCCGGCCCTCGGAGGCATCCTGGGCGCCTGCCACAGCCTCGACGTTCCCCTGGCGTTCGGCACGCTGGACAGCCCCGTCGGCACCCAGCTCATCGGCGAGGAGCCCACTCCCGAGGCCGTCGCGCTCTCCCGCGAACTCCAGGAGGCATGGGTCCGCTTCGTCACCACCGGCGACGCGGGCTGGTCCGCCCACCGGCCCGGCGGGCACCTCACCCGCGTCCTGGACACCGAGTCGAAGACTCTGCCCTACCCCGAACGGACATCCCGCCAGATCTGGGAAGGCCACTCCCCCGCCCCCTTCGATCTCTCGTAATTGTCCGGGTCGGCTCCCACGACTGCGGCGCCGCCACTCACCTGCCATCGGGGACAGCGCGAATTGGCGTACAGCCAGGCAACACCCGGCCCGCTTGGCATCAGATCCCACCCGAGGGTGACGGACTACATCAGGAGCCGGGAGAGGGCCCAGGTCACGGATTGCCTGCGCCGTGGGTTCCGTTGAGCCATACGATCATGGAACCGACGCTACCGCCGTGCGGGCCAGCGAATCTCCGGTTCTGGTATCACTTCCCCACGCGGTGACTTGAAGGCGAGCGGCTCTCTTTGAGCGTGGACTTCAGTTTCTCCTCGGTCTCCTTCGGTAACTCACGCAACTGATCACGCTCGGCCTCGGTCTCCCGCAGCCGCGACATGGCCGCCTTGAGCTGGTCCCGCTCCGCGCGCAAGATTCTGAGCTCTGCCGTGGCCAGTTCCAGGTCGGCCGCCAGCGACTCGGCCGAGACGTCCGAGCCCGCCTCTGCCTCCCGTTGTGCAGCACCGCTCTGCTTCTTGATCGCTTCCTCGATGTGTTCGCGCAGTCCCTCGGCGTATACCAGCCAGTTCGAGACCCGCGCTGTGCGAGCGAGTCTGAGGAAGGTGGTCTTCTCTCCCGTCGCGGCCATCTCGTTGAGGGTCTTGAGTACCCGAGCTCGTTTGACTTCGCTGTCACGGGCTCTGGCCTCACGCAGCACTTGACCGGGGGTCCGTTTGGCCGTGGTCCTGTGCGGCGACTTGGCTCGGCCCGCGGCCGAAGAGTTGACATCGATGCGCTTGGGCACGGGCTCCCCGACTCCTTCGCAGCGATCTGGCCGATGCTGTCGTGATGGCGCCCCGACTGCCTGGTGCCGGGTCTCGAAGGCGAGCCTGAGGTGCTCCGGGCTGGCTAGCCGGTCTTCACCCACTCCCAGTGCTGCCGGACGGGGCCGAGGTGCAGCTGGTGGTTGTAGCTGAGCCCGTTCAGGTAGAGGAATCCGCTGTCAGTGGGGTTCGCCAGGGTGATCTCCCCGGCACCGCCGTCCCGTTCCTCGCACCACCGGTAGCGGTCGTTGTTCATCTGGAAATGGCTGACGTTGATCTCGGCCGTATTGACCGGTGTGTGGCCGTAGCCAGTGGAGTTGAGATACCTGTTGCCGTTGAGGAGGTAGTAGCACTGCCGACCGCGTACCGTGCCCGCGGGCAGCCGGATGAACTCCTGGTTGTCGCCGCCGTTCTGGGGATAGAGGATCGCCGGGGTCCCATCGGCAGTCGAGCCTCCCCGGATGTCCACGACTCCGCCCTGCCCTCCGCCGGAAGACTGGATTCGCTGGCGGTCGTTCATCTCGTCGCGGGACACGAGGAACCAGCGCTGCTGCTGGCCGCCGTTGGCCTCAATGGGGTCATGGCCCACCAGCTGTTGCCCCGGTCCGAAGTCCGTGAGGAGCTGGCGTGTCACGTGGTTGACGAAGACCCACGTGCCGTCGGCCCGCTCCACCGGCAGCCACAACTGGTCCTCGCTGAACTCGTTCCATTGCACGATCACACCGTTGCGCTCGCCGGAACGCTGGCCCATGTGCTGCCTGCTGTGGAGGTTGTTGATGTAGTAGAAGCCCCGGTACTGCGGGTGTGGCGCCAGGTTCCAGAGCTGGTTGTCGCCGCCGTTGTAGCCGTAGTCCAGGATCGCCGCTCCACCCTCCCGGGAGCCGCCCTGCACATCCGCCACGTTGCCGGTCTGCGCGTTGAGCAGTGCGAACGAGCCAGTCGGTAGGCTCCTGGACGGCATGCGGTTCGGCGCGCCGCTCCCGTCCGGCACATGGAGCGCGAAGCCCACCGGGAGGTGGTCGGAGTAGGGCATTTGATTCAGCACACCCAGCTGACGGATGCCCATCTGCATGATGCTGGGAACCACGGCGTAGTCGAGTTCCCGCTGGCTCGCGGGCCGCGTGATACCGCCTGCGTCCATCACGTGGACCGCAGGGGCACGCTCATAGTTGCGCAGGCGCGCCTCCAGCTCTCTCGGAAGCTGGTTCCAGTCGCCGCCCACGACCCATGCGTAATCGCGGTATTCAGCAGATGACATGGTCTCGTTGATGGCTCGCAGCAGTGGACCGGCGTCGGAGCCGCCGGGGTTGCCGTTACTGCCGGAGAACGCGTGTGCCGTGAAGTAGAAGGTGCGCCCGATACGCACCCCCAGCGCCGGGCGGGCGGTGGGGATGTTGTTGCGCACCACCAGGACTTCCTGCACGTCATGTCGGGTGGCCACGGCCAGGTTCACCCGTCCCGCTCCCGGGTCGGTCTCCAGCCAGTACAGGTTGTAGCCACTGGCCGCGCGATCGCCCCCCACTCTGAGCTCACGCACCTGGTGCCCGGTGGTCTGCGGTATGTCGCGCACGTGGCGGGCGCTGCCCGGCTCCTGACCCGCTTCCTGCAGCACGGCCACGTCGTAACCTTCGCTGAGGACATTGCCCGGGGTGCGCAGCAGGTTGGCGACGTAGTTGTACTTGCTGTCGTAGGTGTTGTTGTCTGCGGAGCTGCCGGAGCCCTGCATGTTCCAGGTGACCATCCGCTTCTCCTGCCCCCACTGCCTTTCAGCGGTGGTGCCCAGCAGCAGCGACGCCTGTGCCACGGGCCGGGCGTAGACGCCGGAGCCGAGGTAGTCGGCGGTCTCGTGTCCGCCCCAGTCCGCGATGGGCCCTCCGCCCGAGGCGAGGGGTTTGAACGAGGCGGGGTCGTTGGAGTCGGAGCCGAACTGGAAGACCTTGGCTCCGCCGCCGCCGGGTGCCGCGGACGAGTACGGCGTGAAGGGGGTGAACTCTCCGCCCTTGGTGGTCTGCTTGAGCAGGGTGTTGTCGTGGAAGACGTTCTGCGGGCCGGAGGAGCCGGACCACTTGACGGCCTTGGGACCGGCCGCCCACCAGATCGGGTACCAGGTCATCCCCTTGTCCTGCTCGCCGCCCTCACCGCCGCAGTTGGCACTGCAGTTGCCGGGGGCGTGCTCGTAGGGCACGCGGACGGTGTTGCCCTCGAAGAGGTTGCGCCGCTCCCAGCCGCCGTGCAGGTTCAGGTCCGAGTCCATGTCGTTGCGCAGGGCGACGTTGTTGCTGGCCGACCACTGGAACGTGAAGTGCCGCAGGTTGCGGCTGGTGTTGTAGGCGTACAGCGAGTCCCACACGCGGCTGCCGCGCAGATAGCCGTTGCCGCCCTTGCCCTTGTTCCAGGCCCCGTCGAAGGTGTTCCCCTCGATCTGGAGGTTCTTGGCCACCTCGGTGACGATGGGGTGGGACCCGGCCATCTCGGACTTCACCCCGCGGGCCCAGGAGTCGGCGGCCCACTTGAAGACGATGCCGTGCATCGCGTACTCGGGCGCCAGGTTGCCGTAATTGTGCACGGCGTCCTCGGGCTTGAGGCTGTAGCTGCTGCCGCCCAGCTTGGGCAGCCCGGACATGTCCTGGGTGAAGGAGAAGTTCTCCAGGCCCACACCCTGGACCATGTTCAGCGGCGTGACCTTGCTCGGAAACGCCTTGCCGTCGATGGGATCGGAGCCGTCCGACGTGGAGTCCACCGGAAGGTCGTACTCCAGGGGCTTGTCCAGCGTGATGGTCCCGGCCTTCTCGTCCACCTCCTGGACGACGAACACCTGCTGGCGCATGTGCAGGTTCTCCCGCCGCGCGGCGTACTCGTCGCCGCCGACGCCCTGCTGCTCGTAGAACTTCAGGCTGTTGGCCGCGCCGACCCACACATGCCCGCCGACCGTGAACTTGCCGGCCGGGGCCTTGGGGTCGAGGTGCAGGACGCGTTCGCCCTGGCGGGCGGAGTAGCCCGGGTGCGCCGGACTGCTGCGGACCTTCACACCGGAGGCCCAGTGCTGATTGACGGACCCTTCGAAGAGGTCCTTGCGGTTGGCGGGCGCGGACTGCCACTCGTTCTTGTAGCGGTCGGCGACGTCACGGGTCTGTACGCGGAACAGCCCTCGCCCCGGCCAGATCCAGCCGCCCTTGCCGGCGTTCTTGCCCTCGCCGTGTGTCATGGTGTTCTGCTCCCAGCGGCCACCGTCGGCACTGAGAGTGTCGTAGCGGGTATTGGTGTCGGGCCGGAAGACGACACGGGTGCCGCCCTCCCCCGAACCCTGGCCCCGCAGCACCAGGAAGTTCGCGTCGAGGGATATCTGCCGGGTGACGTCAATCCGCCCGGCGGGCAGCGACACCAGCGAGAGCTGCTCGAAGCCCGCCGAGCCGCTGCAGCGGGACTTGATGTCGTCAACGGCGCGCTGCAGTCCGCCGGTGTCGTCCTTGCCGTCGTCGGCCACGACGCCGTAGTCGGAGGCCAGCTTCTCCGCAGAGATCCGGCACTCCGCACGCGAGGTCAGCTGCTGATCCCCCGGCAGCGCCCGGCCGCCTCGGTAGCCCACCTTCGACCAGTCGGGCAGGCCGGCCAGCGGCGCCGTGCGGTTCGCCGAGGAGAGGTCCGGCCGCACCGCTCCCTGACCGCCGGCCTTGGCGTCGGCAGCGACGGCGGGCGCCGTCGCCGGAAGGGACAGCAAGCCGCTGAGGACGAGCGCCGCGGCTGCGGCAGCCCCGGACCGCCGTCCGCACGAGGGAGATGGTCTCTTCCGCGACCGGTCGCGGAAGGAGAAGAGTCTGGGCATACGCCCCCCTGTCACTGCTGGTTGCTACAGAAATCGCTGGTCGGAGCGACATCGTCGGCGCCCCGGAATCCACCCTCACCAACAAAAGTCACGATTCATGCTGACTAGACCCAACAGACACACAAGGAGACCAAGATCACGATATCTGCCCTCGCACACCGGCAAGGCAGGGAAGGCGCGGGACGCGTTGTACCCGACGATCCCCGGTTAGCGAAACCGGGGATCCATCCCAATCCTTAGCGCACCACCCGCCAGCCGCGTCCACAACGTCCCCGGACGGAACACCTAGGGTCCCGCCCGGCGGCAGCTGCGACTTGAAGACACTGGCAACCGAAGCCGGCGTGACCCGCACCGCGTTCTACCCGAAGAAGAACCGTGACGGCACCACCCGCCCCGGCCCCTACCAGCACCTCGCCGAAGAGTTCGAGCGGCGCCTTCGTACTCTGCGGGAGGCCAGAGAGGTCGTCGACCCGCGGATCGCGCAGAACGGCTCAAGACCAAGGTCGCCGAACTCAAGGAACGCCTGACGCAGCGGGACGAGGCCGTTGCCGAGCTCACCACGTTCAAGGAACTCGCCGTCTCGCGCCTGGCCGCACAGCACGACGAGATCGTGCGTCTGCGGGAACAGGCCGCAGCCCTCGGCAACGTCCGCCGCCTGCCCGCCGCCCGCCCCGGAACAGCCCCGTACGGATCGTGCAGCTGAGCCGGACGTCTACCGACGGTTCGAGTACGGCGAGGGAACCCGTCAGCGCGGTCTGCTGTGTTCCCTCGCCGTACGCACCAAAGAGCTCTTACAGCGTGGCCACCGATCGGGTTACGGTCACCCGATAGTCAATCGGCATCCGTCTGACCAACAGGTCGGGCAGGCCCCATGAAGGACCTCACTGATCCGCGTTACTCAGCCGTCCGGGCCGGTCCCCCGTGAGTGGCTGTACCGCCGGTTCGAGCAGTGACAGCGTCCGTTGCTGCGCGTCGAGTGCGACGCGGATACCGACCGGCATCGGCAGATTCGGGCCGGCGTGTCCGAAGTCGACGTGACCCAGGACCGGGATGTCACGGTCTCCGAGGACATCGAGGACGATCTCGGACAGGGTCGGGGAGCCGTCGGGTGAGTCGAGCCCGTCGATCGCCTCCGGAACGCCTACGACCATGCCGGCGATCCGATCAAGAATGCCGCTGTGCCGCAGTACTTGCAGATAGCTCCACACGTACGATGCGTGGCCGCCCAGCTCCTCCCAGAACAGCACCGCGCCGTCGAAGCATTCGAGCGGCAGCGCGAAGGGCGTCGCCTGCGCCAGCGCAATGCGATTGATGACCCCGCCGACCAGCGGACCTTCGGCACGCCCGGCACGCCAGCACTCCCACGACGGACCGGCGGGCAGCACACCGATCGGCTCCGTGCCGGTCAGCAGCGTCGAGTACAGCCTCCCCAGCTCCTTCCGGCGCGCCGCGGACGCTCTCTGCCAGTGCCCGCCGAGACCGGGCGTGGCCACATCGGCATGGAACCCGACCAGACCGGTGCGCGCGTAGAGCACCAGGTGCAGCAGCGAGATGTCGCTGTAGCCGAGGATCGGCTTGGGATCGGCCCTGACCGCGTCGAAGTCGATCAGGTCGAGATACCCGAACACCGTCTGGCCACCGTCGTGCGCGACGATCGCGCGCACCTCGGGATCACGCAGCAGACCGTTGAACTCCTCGGCTATCTCGTCCGGCCGCGCAGCGCTCCACCAACGGTGCCGCCCTGCTTCGAGGAGCGGCGCGAGACGCACACGGAAACCCATCCCCTCGAGCTCGGCCACCGCCTGCTGGAGATCGAGCGCGTATCTGGCATGGAGCGGTCCGGACAGCGCCGCGATAACGACGAGATCTCCGGGTTCCAGGGCGCGAGGCCGCAGCAGTCGAGGCAGTTCGGGAAGGGACACCGCGACAGTATCCCGACGCTCTCAGCAACAAGCTACGCATTTTTCGATCAACTGCCCTCTCCACGGAAGGATCCCTGTGCTCAATGCCGTACGTTCGCCTAGCGTTCCAGCTGACGCACCAACCCCATTTGAGCGTGATCTCAGTCACTCAGCCCATGCAGGAAAAGGAACACGCTGGGCCACCGCAACGCGACACGAGCCGAAGGTCCAGACCCGATGTAAAGCGACACGGCCTGCGAGGGACACAGTCTCTGCCGACACAACGGCCCCGGCGGATGGAGCCACGCGCTGACCGTGCTCGGTGCCCGCGACGTCGGACTGGAGTGGGACGAATGGGCCTGCAAAACCCATGCGGCTTCAGGGCAGTTGACGATCCGCACCGACGTCGCGCGGTATCCGGTCCGGCCCTTCGCGGGGAAGGCCACCGGCCTGATCGCGAGCCCGCCGTGCCAGGCATGGTCCGCAGCCGGCCGACGGCTCGGCCTGGTGGACCAACCCCTCGTCCACCAGACAGTCGCCGACCTCGCCGCCGGCCGCGACACTCGCGCCGAGCTGCTCGCCTCCTGCCGGGACACCCGGTCGCTCCTCGCGGCCGAGCCCACGCGCTACCTCCATGCCCTCCACCAACACGGCGAGCCGGCATGGGTGGTCATGGAAGAAGTCCCCGACGTACTTCCGCTGTGGCGCCAGTACGCGGCGATTCTGCGCGCCCGGGGCTACAGTGCGTGGGCCGGGATCCTGAACGCCGCCGACTACGGCGTGCCCCAGACCCGCAGGCGCGCCATTTTGCTCGCCTCGCGATCCCGCACCGCTGCGCCCCCGCCACCCACGCATGCCCAGCATGGCGAGCCGGAGAGTCTGTTCGGGCCGGGCCGCGCACCGTGGGCGTCCATGGCCCAGGCGCTCGGGTGGGGTGCCACCGACCGCCCGGATGAGTTCGACCTTCTTCGGGTTGGCCTTGAGGTAGACGAGGAGTTTGGTCTGCTGCGGCGGGGTGACGCAGGCGAAGTTGCACAGTCGCGGGTAGGCGACGTACTGCATGCGTTGCACCCGCGTGACACCGTCCCCGACGCCGAGCAGCACTTGGTCGACCGCCTCGGCCAGCTCCGCCAGCGCTCCGCCCGGCTGGCGAACACCCCGCTGCCCGGCCGCGCAACGACGGCTCCGCTCGGCCGTCACCGAGGGCCCGGTGACGGAAGCCACGATCTCCCAGGCCGACGTGGTCGTCGCCGTAGTACCGGTAACGGACCAGGTCAATGCTGCGCCGGTGCTCTCGCACCGCGTGGGCGTCGTAGCGGGTGAAGTCGCCGGCAACGCAGATCAGCCGCGGCGCGCTCCACAGGATCTGGGACGCGACCGTCGCTCCCAGTCGCTCACGGACCAGGGCGCGGAAGGCGTCCCGGTGCGCCAGGAGCCAGGACAGGTAGTACAGACCCTGGTTGATCACGCCGGAGTCAGTGCCCCGCTTGTACTCGACGACGACCGGTGCACCGTTCTCGTCGATGCCCAACGAATCGATGCGCCCACCGTCGCCATCGCAGCCGATGACGTACTCGCTCGCCAGAAACCTCACGCCCAGCATCGCGTCCATGTGCGCCTCGACGAGGCCCTGCACATCCGCCTCAACCTCGGCAAGACGCGACGCAACCTCGACGACGCCCCCATCCGTTGCGTGGAACAGCTTCCCAGGGGGCGTGCGAGCAGCATGACGAGGGCTGCGGTGCAGGAGCCGGAGAGGGCCGCGACGAGGACGTCGTGGGGGTAGTGGGCTCCGGTTGGAGGCCGGGCCGTTTCCGAGCACACGTCGCGGCACGGCTGCCCCGGCACGACCGCTGGTTCATCTCCGAGCAGGTCAGAAGGACGCCCCGCACAGGGCCGCCCGGCATCATCCCGCAGGGCTGTTCCCCGGCGTGCTGGTGCCGCCCGTCGATGTCGTGCTCGTGCTCAGGTCGGCGCCGTCCCCGTGGCCGCGTCGAGGGCCACGACACGGCCATTGACGGAGGCGTACACGAATCCGTAGGCGGCCGCCATGTCGCTGCCCAGCTTCTCCAGAATCCCGGTGGACCAGCGTTGGGAGCCGTCACCGGTGTCGACGGCGTAGACGGTACCGTCCTTGTCCTCGGTACTGGCGACGAAGAGCAGGTCACCCGCCAGTGCGAGCTGCGTGGGCGACAGCTGACTGGAGTTCACCTTGTGGCCCCACTTCCTCTTCCCCGTCGACGAGTCGAGCGCGTGGACTATTCCGTTTTCCGCATCGTCGCCGCCGGTGACGTAGAGCATGTCGCCCGCGGCGCGGAGGCTCTGCCCGTCGAACTTGAGCCACCACTTCCTGGTGCCCTCGGCGGCGTGGAGCGCGTGCAGGTTCGTGACATCGTCGAGGACGTACACGAGTCCGCCGGACACGACGGGTGGCTGGTCGAGGCGTGTTCCGTAGTCGAGAGGGAAGGCCCACTTCCCGGCGCCGCTGGCCGCGTCCAGCGCGTACAGGGCTTTGCCGCCGCTGACGTACACGGTGCCGTCGGCCACCGCCAGACCGCCGGAGTCCTTGCCCCCCAGCGGATGGCTCCACAGCTTCCGCCCGTTGTCCGCATGCACGGCGTACACATGGCCGTACGCCGTGATGTAGACGATTCCGTCGGTCACGACCGGTCTGTGGTCGGAGTCGGCGAAGGAGCAGAACCACTTCTTCCTGCCGCCCGCGTCCAGTGCGCACAGGCCATACGTGGTGCCGATCTGGCCGGACGCGTACACCGCCCCGTCGGCGGCCACGAGGGGGCTCCTGTACCTGTACTCCCGGGAGAAGTCGGAGGGGCCTTTCCAGCGCTTGCGTCCGGTGCGCGCGTCCAGGGCGACGATGGTCTCCTCGGTGGAGACGTACAGGGCGCCGTCGGCCACGGCGAACGGAGGCGGATTACCGTCATGGCGCGGGCCCTCGACGGCGTATTCCCACGGGTTCACCTTGGGCTTCGGTGGGGTGTGGTCGCCGGTCTTCAGGGCGATCCCGATGCCGCCGGCCACCACCGCGGCCCCGCCCAGGCCGAGCCACAGGACGCTGCGCCGCCCGAGAGTCCTGGGCGCCCCGGATGCCGGGGTTCCGCCGGACCCCGGGGAGACGGGCGGTGCGAACGGGGTGCCCGTCTGGGTTGGCAGCTGGTGTGCCGCGTGCGGCCCCGGCGACGGCGCGGAATCGACCTGAGTGGGAATCGGAACGGGAACGGCCGCTCCTGTCCGTTCCACCTGCTCCAGCGCGGCCTGCGCTTGCGCGGCCGTGGCACGTTGCGCCGGATCCTTCGTCAGCAGGGCCGCAAGAACCGGCCACAGGCCCCCTGCACGCAGGGCAGGGCGCGGGTCCTCCGTGATCACGGCGAGTACCAGTGCGGTGAAGGTCTCGGCGCTGAAGGGGGGCTGACCCTCGACGGCGCTGTAGAGCGTGGCGCCCAACGCCCAGAGGTCGGTGGCGGCTGAGGGAGCCTTGCCCGCCAACTGCTCGGGCGCCATGTAGGCCGGTGTGCCGATGATCGTGCCTGTGTGGGTGAGCGCCGTGGTCGAGTCCGCCATGTGTGCGATGCCGAAATCGGTGATGATGACCCGGTCGTCCATCAGCAGGACGTTGTCCGGTTTGAGGTCGCGATGGACGATGCCGGATGCGTGGGCGCGGTTCAATGCCTGCAGCATCTTCGTGCCGATCTCGGCGACTGTGCGGACCGGCAGCCCTCCGCTCTGCGCGATCGACGAGGCCAGGGAGATGCCGGTCACGTATTCCATGACGATCACGGGCGCGCCCTGGTGTTCGACCACGTCGTGCACCGTGATGATCCCGGGATGGTTGAGCCGTGCTGCGGCGCGCGCCTCCCGTGTCACACGCTGGAGCAGGACGTCTCGCTGCTCGGCGGTGATGCCCTGCGGGAATATCACTTCCTTGATGGCGACGTCCCGCCCGAGCGTCTCGTCCCGACCCCGCCAGACGCGGCCCATGCCGCCCTGACCTATCAGCTCGATCCGTCGGTACCGGCCGCCGATCAATTCCCCGTTCGCTTCTGTCACGTCGAACACCTTAGTGCTGCACTGTAGTTGCCAGGCAGGGCTTGCAGACCAGGGCGCCTGCTGGGGGACCGTGTCAGTTGCTCCTCATAGCGGTGGCGATTCCGGACAGCAGGGCGATGTT
Source organism: Streptomyces sp. x-19 (assembly GCF_046549115.1). Lineage (NCBI taxonomy): Bacteria > Bacillati > Actinomycetota > Actinomycetes > Kitasatosporales > Streptomycetaceae > Streptomyces > Streptomyces sp. x-19. Next base: position 140,928 of record NZ_JAJPWK010000003.1, read on the forward strand.
CCCGTTCTTCCGTCCGATCCGCAGCACTGGCCTGTTCTAGAGGTCACAAATGAGATATCCGGCGCCTTCCGGTCGGATGACCGAGGTCTCAGACCAGGGGTAGTAACGGGCAGAGATCCGCAGCCCTGATGGCTCCGCGCTCATCGGGGAGAGCGGCACGGGCCTGCCGTCTCGTAGACGTGCGACGGTCTTTGCCACGAGTCGATCCGCCAGCACGAACGAGAACCAGTGAGAACCTGACTGCTTCAACGCGACAAGATGCCAGCGTTTGTCTCACATGGGTGTCCTATGGGCCGGACACCGGCCACCGGCAACGAGAAAGGGAGATCTGCAACCGCTCCAAGATCACCGACAGAGTCAAGCTCGACCCAGCCCTCACTGGGTCCTCTCGAACACCGTCACCCGGCGACCCCCGGCCTCGCCGGAGGTGATGAGGGTGAAGTGCTGGGCGAGTGTGGTGAGTTTGGCCAGGTCGCGAGGCGTTGACGCCTCCGGGGAGGAACTGCTGTCGCTGACCACGACGATGCGCTTGTGGGTCAGCATGGCGGCCCGTATGCGTTCGGGTGCGGCCTCTACGCCATACAGGGTTCCGGAAGTGACCGGGCCCTTGGCCAGCGCGAGATCGTCGAGCCTGCTGAACGAGGACGGTGTGACGAGTGCGGCGTCACGCCGCTGGTCGGGTATGAACACGACGCCATCACCTGCGCCCGCCAGCGCCGCGACCTTGTCGGCGGCAACCCGCACATCGTCCGTCCTGCTCTTCGGTGCCCGAAGGCCCAACTCCAAGGGCAGCAGCGCCAGGAACACGACCGCCACGACCCCGGCGAGCAGCGACTCGCCACGCACCCGTCCCCAGCGACGGCCGCGGGCCCGGCCGTACGACAGCGCCGCCTGCACCGCCCGGGCGACGGCGGGACCGACGAGCAGCGACAGCCCGATGTATGCGAAGAGTACGTAGCGGTCGACATAGAGCGGCTTGACGAGCCAGGAGGCCAGCAGCAGCCCGAGTTGCGGGACGGCGAGCAGCGACAGCCCCACCGAGACCGGCGACGGAACGGTACGCACGCCGCGCGGCACTCGGGCGCATACCAGGGCGACGACCAGCATCACGGTCACCCCCAGCAAGCTGGCCGCCGAGACTGACGGTATCCATGCCACCTGCTTCGCCTGCAGACGGCTGGCGAGTGCGAGTGGCAGCGTTCCCGCCACGATCACGGCGGCTGTCACCAACCACCTTGCCAGCAAGGCACGTTGGCTGCCGCGCCTGCAGATCAGGACGGTCGCGCCGTGAGCCGCCAACGCGAAGAGTGAAAACCAGTTGAGCAGTGCGGTAGCGAGCATGACCGCCGTATAGGCACCCCAGCGCCACGCCCATCCGGTTTTGCGCCCACGCCCGTCGCGCGAGGCGGTGTTCCCGGCAGGGCCCGCCGGGAACACCGCCCCGACCAGCAGCCAGGTTGCCACCGCCACTCCGGCAGCCACCAGCGCGAAGGAGCGCCCCTCCTGCGCGTACCGCTGCATCACCGGCAGCAAGGCCAGCACCAGACCTGCCGAGAGGCCGCCCATGGGGCCGGCGAGCCTGCGGCCGATTGCCGCGGTGGTCGCCGCAGCGATGAGCGCGCCCAGCACCGAGGGCAGCCGCAGCCCCGCCAGGTTCGCTCCGAAGACCTCGAACACGGTGTGTATCAGCAGGTAGTAGAGACCGTGGACGATATCCACCCGCCCGGTCATGTGCCAGATCTCGGATATAGACCGCTGGGCCACCTCCCATGTCGCGGCCTCGTCCCGCCATATGGCGCCCTGGCGGGGCAACCCCCACAAGCCGAGTGCGAGTGCCAGCAGAGCGGGCGCCCCGGAAACCAGCCAGGTCGTCCACCGGTGCGCTCCGGCGGGGGCCGGGGTGGCTCTTCGCTCGGCGAAGGCGAGCGCTGGGGAGTCAAGATCAAGGGACATGTCGCGAATATACATTCGGTGTATACGCTCAATTTGCAGGTCCCGCGTGACTGGGAGCTGTTGCGAAAGTGGATCTCGGTGAACGTCGCCTCCACAGTCTGCCGGGCCTACCCGCCCCCGCCGGGGTGGGCTGGCGGCCGAGATTCATCTCGGCGTCGAGCAGCGGCACAAGCGTCTGTCTCTCGTGGGGCACTGCCGGCCAGCGGTGTGACGCTCCGCAGTTCAACCGGTGTTGGAAGCGATCAGGTGTGCCGACCGGGAGTCGGGCGGCCTCGCAAGCGCCCGCACCGCGTACAGCGTGCCGAGGCCCGTTCACAAGACCGAGCCGCACGAAGGAAGCCTCCTCCACGCTTCCGAGGGATTGCCACTCTGGCACCCACCCTGTCTCGTGCACCCCGTCTCGTGCTTCAAGACGATCCGGTTAATCGGTTCTCCCGAAACTACGGATTGTGAATCATGTCCCGTTGGCGCGGCACGTACTGATGTACCAACGGAGGACTTCCCATGCACAGGCACCATCAACTCAGCAGACGGAACTGGCTCGTCGCCGGTGTGCTCGCTGCGGCCGTCGGCCTGACCGGCACGCTCACCGCCTCCGCCGCGTCACCCGCGACATCGGCCGCCGCGCGATCCACTGGCCCCACGGCCACCGCGACCCCGGACGACAACCTCACCCCTGGTCCGCGCCACCGCGTGCTCGACCCTCTGGTCGGCACATGGAAGGCCACGAAGTACAACTACGTCCTGAGCAAGGACGGCAAGCCGGTCGTCTCCCATGACATCAAGGTGAAGGTCCGTTGGATCAACAAGACCGGCGACCGCTTCCTGGAGGAGCGCACCGAGGGCACCCTCGCGGGCAAGCCCTACTACCGCGTCGGCATCATGGGCTACTCCAACATCGACCGGCGCTACGAGTGGACCACTTTCGACAGCGTCACGCCGACGACCATGACCTACCGGGGCACGCCGGGCAGCTGCACGGCTTCTGAGATCACCATTCCCGGCGAATTCACCGACCCGGGCATTCTCGGCCCCGAGTACCAGGGCAAGACCATCCCCATGCGTACTGTCGTGAGGATCGACTCCGCCGATCGGCACACGTTCGATCTCTACTTCACCCCGCCTGGCCAGAAGGAACGCCTGGCGGACCGGGTCGTCTACACCCGGAAGTAACCCTCGCCACCCGATGCTCCGCCGCCCCGGACATCTGAGCACCGCAGCTCTGGGCCCATGCCGACGACGAGGCATGGGCCCAGCGCCGATGAACGACGTCGTGCGACCACTCCCTCACCGCCCCGAGTGGAGTGGGAGGAGGAGCCGGTCGCCGACGAATCGGTTGGCCTGGTTCAGCTCGTGCCTGTAGCCGTTGACGGTGGTACTCGCGCTGTCGGCAGCGGTTGGCGAGCGCGGCCCGGTCTGTCCCAACAGTGCGGCTGCGGCTGGCGTGAGAGTGCGGTAGGTGATCTCGCTCAGCGATGTCCTGGCCTACCTTGAAGCGCGTCAGGGCGAACTCGTTCGGATCGGCCTTCCGGGACCGGTCCCAGCACCGGCGGAGCCCGAGGGACCCGGCCGCCCGCCCGCCGGGACGGTGCATCAGGCCGTGGCGGCGAGCCGGTCCACCAGCAGCTGCACCCTCGGCTCGATGTACTCCGGTGGCAGCCGTCCCGCCCGGGTCAGGGTGGCCAGGCCGTGCAGGGCCGCCCAGAACACCTCGGTGAACAGCCCCGGGTCGACGCCGTCCCCGGCGACCTCGCCCAGGCTCTCCAGCAGCGCGGCGAAGGCGTCCTTCAGAGGCTCCGGGGTGTCCTCCTGCGCGAACGCCAGGCCGCCGTCGAGCTGGAACAGGGCGTCGTAGACCGCCGGATTGTGTGCGGCGAAGTCGAGATAGGCACGGGCCAGGGCGGCGACCCGCTCGCGCGGGCCGTTCACGGTGGAGGCCGCGGCCCGCACCGCCGCGGCCATCTCGGCGGCGCCCTCCAGGGCGACGGCGCCGATGATCTCGCGCTTCCCGCGGAAGTGGCTGTAGAGGACGGGCTGACTGTATTCGATGCGCTCGGCGAGCCGGCGGGTGGTGACCGCGTCCCAGCCCTGCTGCTCGGCGAGTTCGCGCGCCGTCGCCACGATGAGGCGCTCGCGCTCCGCCCGTTCGCGCTGTTTGCGTTCCTGTACCGACATGATTCGATCCTAGCACCGCTAGACAATCGAGCGGCAGCAGTACTAGCGTCGCCTCATCAGCTAGCAACGCTAGATCTCGGGAGGGGCATCATGCTCACCGCACTTCAGGTCATCACCATCGTCAGCGTCGGCCTGATGGTGGGGGTGGAGTTCTCCGTCGCCTTCGTCATGAACCGGATCTTCAACGCCCTCCCCGAGGACAGCGACCAGCTCGCCCGCTCCCACGGGGGCCGGATGCTCGGCGCCGTGATGCCGGTCTGGTACATCAGCTCGCTCGTCCTCGCCGCGGTCTGGGCCATCGCCGGATGGCACCACGAAGGCACCGGCCTCGTCGTCACCGCCGCCGGACTGCTGATCCTCAGCGTGATCATGTCGCTCCTGCTGCTCGTCCCGATCAACAACCAGGGCAAGACCTGGACCCCCGAGAACCGGCCCGCCGACTGGAAGGAGCAGATGAACCGCTGGGACCGCTACCACTACGTCCGCGTCGCCGTCATCATCGCCGCCTTCGCCCTGCTGGTCACCGCCCTCACCTGAGCCCGCGGGCGCACCCACCGGGCAGGCCGGCCCGAACCACCCGGCCGTGCACCCGAAGTGCGGCACCGCCACCTCACCCTCCACCCAGGACCCGGACACCCACGCCCTCCAACTCCGCTGGTCTCCCCCGGACTCGGGCGCCAGCGACACCCACTGACCGATAGCGGGAGGACGTACCGAATTCCGGAGGCAGGCCGCGTTCATGAAGGGGGCCACCAGGACCGTGGAACCACGCGTTCAAAGTCGGTGAGCCGGAGTTCGATGCCGCCCTCGCCCGCATCCAGCACGGCGGCACCACCCACTACGGCGATCCCACAACTGCGATCCCGCCACACCGCGCCCCTCGATCAGTCGCGCCCGCGCGGCCCGATCAGGCCCCACACGACGCAGCAGGCTCGCAGCAAGCTCCACGAAGCGCACCAGCACGAAGCGCACCAAGCTGACGCAGACTCGCAAGGAGAAGAACCATGTCGCTGAAGAAGATCAACACCTTCCTGGCCGCCGCCTTCATCCTCTTCATCCTCTGGTTCGGGGTGGAGTTCATCCTGAGCCCGGAGACGACGGCGCCGGGCTTCGGGCTGCCGAGTTGGCCGTCCGGCGACGGCGGCGGCTTCCTGATCATCAAGGGAATCCGCGACGTCGTCCTGGCCCTGGTCCTGGGCATCCTGCTGGTGACGGGCCACCGCCGGGCGCTGGGTTGGGCGCTGCTGGTGGAGGCCCTCGCCGCGTACGGCGACATGACCACCGTGCTGGCCCACCACGGCCCCGTGGCCACCGCGCTCGGCGTCCACGGCCTGACCGCGACGCTGATGGTGGTCAACGGCCTGCTGATCATGCGCGAGACCCGCAAGGTCGCGGCCGCTCCGGCAACGCCCGCCCCGCAGCCCGCCTACTGACCCTGAAGGTGTGTTGTCGTAGGGGCGGACGGTTGGGGATCGTCGCGGTATGCCGGGTGTACGAGGCATCCGCGGGGTCCGGAACGGGACTCATCCGGACGACGCCACGACGACGGACTCAGTGAGCCGGACGCGCTTCAGGCGGCATGGGGGCGCGGCCTCAATGGTCACCCGTCGAGCGGGCCAGGCAGTGAACAGGTGGTGGCGGGACGCCTCTTGGTCGCTGTGCGCGGCTCCCGGTAGGTGGGTTGCCGTGCTCACAAACCACCGGATCTCGGCCCGTTCGACAGTCGTCCGGACGCGTGCTTGTATGAAGGAGAGGGACGCTGCGACAGCAGGTCTGCGCGGAGTTCGAGACCGTCCTGATCACACCCGGCCCCCAGCAGCAGGAGCTGCCGCAGTAGCGGACTGCTCGGCGAAGGGGTTGGTTGCCGTGTCAATTACTCATCAGCTCCAGGTCGAACGGCTCTACCGGTACACGGTGCCGCCCGGACTGGAGACCCCCATCAGCATTGCCACCTTGCCGGACGCCCGATGCAGGGTGCGGACGGAGCAGGACGACGGTCCCTATCTCGTGGCGTATTCCGGCCCCGACGGAATCCTCGAATTCTCGGTTCGGCCATTGGGCGAGAGCAGTGAGACAGCCCGTTTGTTCATCGACGCGGCAACCGATGGCGACGGCATGCAGCACGTGGTGGATCTCCGGGCCACCACCCAACCGACCGAAAAGATGCCGCCGCCACCCGCCAGAGGGCGAACCTCGCACGTGCGAGAGGGCCGCACCATTCCTCCCCTGGGACTGGACGACTGTCTGGGTCTCAGCGACGAAGAGCTCTTCACGCGCGGATACCCGCCGCGGCCGAGTCCCGACCTGGCGCCCGCCGCCTTCGTCGCCTGGTGCCGATTCGTCTCGGCCCCTTTCACCTTCGTGGAGCCGCATCTGGTCCCCCGCCCTGACGTCACCCGCACGCATCGGAGCCTGGACGGGCGGGACCGGAACATCGAGCCACGGTCCTTGCAGGAGTCGGCGAACTGGAGCGGCTTCCAGCTGATGGGCGACCCCGGCACGTACGACTACGTGTACGGGAACTGGAACGTCCCCGGCGGCGGTGCGGGCCCCTACAACCCGTATACGCACAGTGCCTTCTGGATCGGCCTGGACGGGACCGGGACCGTCGACCTCATCCAGGCCGGGACGGAGTCGGACGGCATCGTGGACCCGACTCAGGAGGTCCCGGTCTGTACGAGCGTCTATTTCGCATGGACGTGCTTCCTGCCGCAGCAGTGGGCCGCGCAGCAGATAGCGAACTTCCCCGTCAGGATCGGCGATGCGATTCAGCGCTCGGTCATGGTTGCCGCCGACGAGAATTCAGGGCCCGTGATGAACGGCGGATTCGGGCTCTTCTCCCTCGCCAACCAGACAACGGGGCAGTACACCCGCGTCATGACCGCACGCGGTTCGACTGCCGTGAGCGGCTCCCAAACAGCATGGATCATGGAGCGGCCGACCATACAAGGCGGTCACTCCGATCTGGCGACCTACGGCACCGCCACCATGAAGTACCCCCTGGCCGAAACGGCGAACCCGGTGAACTGGGTGGGCTATCTCGATGCGAACAACGACCAGATCATGATGGTCGACGCGGACGGCATCACCTTGTCGACCGTTACCGCCGTGGACGGCGACACCATGCAGTTCACGTGGCACAGGTACAACTGACGGCAGTCCCGTTGGACGGCCCTTGGCCCTTGGGCTGCCCCCGCCGCGATCGGCAACGTGAGTCCCTGCCTGTGCGGCCGGATGCCCACCACAGGTACCGGTTGCCCGAGTAGTACTGCGTGACCGAGGCGTTCCGGCAGGTGGATCACGGTCCGCCACGCGAAGCTCGCGGACGTGGGGCAGCAGATTCGTGAGGGCGGTTCAGTCGGGTGGGGTGCGGGTGGGGGGCCGGGTGGTCCGGGTGGGGGCCGTGACGGGTGGTCGGGGGGCGTGGGGGCGTCTGGTCAGGGTCACCTGCCAGATGGCCAGGAGCAGCAGCGAGCCGACTTCGGCGAGGAGGCTGAGGGCGGCTTGTGGCGTGGGCTGCAGACCGTGCTCGGTGAATCCGAACACTCCCACGGTGCGCGAGGCGGCGAAGCCGCCGAGGGCGCCGAGCGCGACGCCTGCCGCGGCGGTCCTCAGCAGCAGGGGTGGAGTCCCGATCAGCAGCAGGGCGGCGCAGGCGAAGGACGTGCTGGCCTGGAGCAGGAACAGGGGGCCGATGACGGGGATGGAGCGGTACCCGTCGATGTACAGCTGGGCGTGCACGTATCCGCTCGTGGCGAGGGTCGCGGCGGTCGTCGACCGCAGGGCGGGGGCGAGGAACCGGTGGGTGTTCATGCCAGCCTCTGTTCCTTGATGGCCAGTTCGCGGTCGCCTCGGTGGTAGCCGACGCTGCGGATGCCGAGTACCTCTTTGAGCTGCCGGGCGGGGACGACCTGCGGGGTGGGGGCGGGGGCGCGGCCCGGTTGGGGCAGGGGGTAGGCGGTGGTGGTGGCGGAGTGGAAGGTGATGTTGCCGTCCGTCTTGGTGAACAGCTGGTGGACGTGCCCGTTGAGGCAGGTGACGGAGGAGAAGCGGCGCAGCAGGGCGATGACTTGGAGGGCGTCGTCGGTGCTCCAGCCCCACTTCGGGTACATCGCGAACAGCGGGATGTGGCTGAAGACCACGAGGGGGGTGTCCGACGACAGTCCGGCGACGTCGTTGCGGACGAAGTCGATCTGTTCGGTGCCGAGGTGGCCGAGCTTCTCCAGGCTCAGGGTGTTGACCAGGGCGATGAAGTGCACGCCGTGGGTGTCGAAGCTGTACCAGCCGTCGCCGAGCGTGCCGGTGCCGAAGGTCCGCCGGTAGGCGCGGCCCGCGTCTCCGATGGAGTCGTGCTCGCCCGGCACGGTGAAGACGCGGTCCGTCCTCATTCCGGCCATCATCTGCTTGACCTGGTCGAACTGCCCGGCCGTGGACAGGTGGGTCAGGTCGCCGCTGTGCATGACGAAGTCGGGTCTGAATCCCAGCGAGTTGACCTGCCGGATCGCTTCGGCGAAGGAGCCGACCACGTCGGTGTTCGCCGGGCCCTGGAACCCGATGTGACTGTCGGAGACCTGCACGAACCGCAGGGCGCCGCTGCCCGCAGCGGCGGCACCGGCGCTGGCGTCCGGGGAGCCGGCGATGTGGCTTATCACCTCCCCGCTCGCCACGGTCAGCACCACGGCACCGCCGAACCATCCGGCGTGTCGCAGGAGTTGACGTCGCGTCATGCCGTGTTCGGCAGTGGGTCGACCGGTGTCGTCGGCGCATGCTCCGTCGCGACGGGCGTCGTAGTCGGTCATGGGGTCACCTCCACGGTGGCGGTCATGAACGGATGGATGGTGCAGAGGTAGGCGTACGTGCCTGGCTTGGTGAACGTGTAGCTGTAGGTGGCGTGGGTGACGAGGGCGGCCGAGTGCAACGGGCCGCCCGATCCGGCGCTGGTGACGGTGTGGGCGTCGGTGTCCTGGTTGGTCCACGTCACCGTCGTGCCCGCCTTGACCTTCAGCGTGGCCGGGGAGAAGGCGAAGTTCTGGATCGCCACCGCGTTCCCGGTCACCGGCGCGGCCGGCGCGCCCGTGCCGGAGGGACTCCCGGGCATGTTCATACCGGGCATCGGTGAGGCGCCTGGAGCAGCGCCTTTCCCCGTCCCCACGGCGCCGGGCATCCCCGCCGTCCGGTGCTGCCCCGGTCCGGCGGTGATGGCGCCGGATCCGCCGGCCGAGGAAGGCGACGACTGCCCGCAGGAGGCGAGGAGCCCCACCGCGCCGGCAGTGGCGACGGCGGCGACAGCCAGCCCGGCCGCGGCGCGTGCTCGCCGGCCTGGTGAGCGAAAGTTCAGGTACATGGTGTCCGTTCCCTACTGATCAGGCGGCGACGGGGACCGCGCCGGATCGGCGCACGCCACCGCGGGAAGGTGTGGTGGATGCCGTGCTCACGGGCGCGCTCCCCGCACGGACCCGGCGGACGAGCGCGGGTGCCGCCCCGGACCGGTGGCCCGTCTCGACATGCCCCGCGCTGCACAGCCGTTCTTGCGGGCCGCGAAGGCGCGGGCGGCAGGCGGCAGTTCCGCCGGGATGAGTTCGGCGGGCGCCAGGAGCGCGTCCGTCGTGTGGTGCATGTCGGCCGCCTCCGATCCGTCCTTCGCCGCATCGGGGATCGATGAGGCGTTGCGCGTGAGTCGGCTCTTGTCCAGCTCCACGGACGACGGAAGTCCCACGGTTCGACGGATGTGCACTTTTTGTCGGAACTCTTGGCATCACCCCGGGCTGGTCGCCCCCTCGGGTGCCGCGCACGCTCGGCCCACTTGATGCCGCCGGTGGCCATGGGAGCCGGTTGATGCCGCGGGAGCCGGCAGGAACACGGCGGGAACACCTCGCCCGCGGGGCAGGCGGAACGTCACATGCACCGCACTATGCGTTACGGGACAAAGTGGTACATGTGCGCGATGATCGGCCTATGCCATGGAGTTCCCGAAAACGTGGCCCGAGGACCGATCCGAATCGCTCCGCGCACCGTGTCTCTGGTAAAGGGGCGCTTTCGACCGCAGACGAGGAACTGCTGCGCACTCTGTACGCGGAGCACGCAGGAGCCCTCTTCCACTACGTGCTGCGTCTGACCTCAGGAGATTGGCAATGGGCAGAGGATGTGGTGCAGGAGACGCTGCTGCGGGCGTGGCAGCACCCCGCCGCGTTCGACCCCGCACTCGGCCCGGCTCGGGCATGGCTGTGCACGGTCGCTCGGCACCTGGTCATCGACGCCCACCGGGCCCGGCAGGCCAGACCGGCCGAGGCCGGCGGCGAAGCCCTTCAGCGAGCCGCCGAGCAGACGCCGGGCGAGGACCAGATCGAGCAGGCACTCCAGAGCTGGGCGGTCGCCGAGGCCGTCCGATCACTGTCCCCCGACCACCGCGCCGTCCTGCTGGAGACCTACTACCGGGGCCGAACCATGGCGGAGGCCGCACACGTGTTGGGCATCCCGCTGGGCACCGTGAAGTCGCGGACGCACTACGCCCTGCGCGCCCTGCGGCTGGCGCTGCGGGAACGGGGCATCGAGCCATGACCGTGGCGGGCAAAAGGTGGCGACCATGAGTGCGGAACACGACGCCCTGCGGCTGGCACTGGGCGGATACGTCCTCGGCACGCTGCCCGCGGCAGAAAGCGAACGGGTACGCGTCCACCTCGCGGAATGCGCCGCATGCCGAGCCGAACACACCCGACTGGCGGGACTGCCCGCACTGCTGGCGACGGTGACCGAAGCCGAAGCCTCAGGCCGGACGGTGCCGACGGCCGACGGGGACCTGGCCGACCGGCTGGTGGCACGGGCAACCGAAAGCGTGCGGGACGCCCCGTCCGAACGACCCGCCGCGCCCGAGGTGTCGACGGCGCCCGCGGGGGGCGTGTTGGAAAGGCTCCTCCAGCAGGCCGCGGCCCGGCGCCGCAGGACCTGGCGTCTGCAACTGGCCGGCGCCGCCGCCTCGCTGACGCTCATCGCGGCAGCGGCCGGGGGCACGTGGCTGGCGGCCATCGGGTCCGTGAGCAGTCAGGCGACGCCGCCCGGGCCGACCGCACCGGCTGCCTGGCGGACCTTCGCCGGAAGCGATCCCACCACCGGCGTCTCCGCCTCGGTGAAGGTCTCGCCCTCTGCCTGGGGCAGTGTCCTCCAGGTCTCCGCCAAGGGGGCACCCGCCGGAATCACCTGCCGGCTCCAGGCGGTCGGAGCCGGCGGAGCCAGGGCGGACGGCGCTACCTGGCGGGCGGGCGAGTACCCTCCCGGCACCACGATCCCCGGGGCGGTCGCCATGTCGCCGGGAGCCATCGACCACTTCGAGATCCTCACGGGCAACGGTCAGAGGATGGTCACGATCCAGGCATGAGGCGCGAGGCGTGAGGCGGGGTCGGTGTCGGGGTGGTCAGGTCGCCCCGCGGCCCGGCCGCCCGGCGGGGTGACTACGGGCGCGGGGTGCGGGCACGGCGGCACGGGAGGGCGAGGAGACGCCGCGCCGAATCCGATGAACCGGCCGGTTCCTCAACCGACTTGATGCGGGAGCGCACGGATTCCGATGGGGCGTGCGCTCCCGCCGCGGGTGGTCGGTGACGACGCCCCGGGCCTCGGCGAGGGCCCGGACGAAGTGCTCCCGTCCCGCACGCGAGCACAGGCATGGGGGCGGTTCGCCCAACGGCCGGCAGCCTCAACTCGCCTCCTCCTGGCGAGTGAACCCGGCCCGGCCACCGAGGGAATCGTCCCGCGCAAGCAGTCGAACAAAAAGGGCGAACAGCTCGAACCGTTCGGCGTGCGTCATCCGTGGAACTGGATGAGCGGGCCTTTCAGGATCCGGCCCACCGACAGCCCCGAAGCCGTTGGCGGTCCCCCCTCCCCCGTTCCGCTCTCCGCACCTCCACAGAAGAGCCAGAAGACCATGTTTGTGACCGATTCCCCCAGCCCGAGTTCGCCGCTCGGTCGGCCCTGCCGCCACGAGGCGCTGCTCGCCCTGCCCGCGCAGGAGGCGCACGTCTCCGCCGCTCGTCACTTCACGGCCGATCTGCTGGAGACGTGGCACGTACCCGCACGCGAGCGGGACTCCGCCGTCCTCATCGTCGACGAACTCGCCGCCAACGCCGCCCAGTACGGCCGCGAGCGCATGACCGTGCTGCTCGTCCTCGACGACGGCACGCTGCACATCGTCGTCACCGACTCCGGCACGGCGGTGGAACGGCGCCGCCCCGACCTCGCCCCCGACGAACACGGCCGCGGCACCGGCATCGTCCAGTGCCTCGCCCAGTCGACCGAGGTCCACCAGACACGCAGCGGCCGCCAAGTCCGCGCCTGCCTCAGGTGCTCGTCGTGACCGGGCCGGTCGTTCCGCACGCATCGCGGCCCCCGGCCCAGGTCCGCACCGCGGCGCGGCGAACCGCCACCGCGAAGGGCTACGACGCCGCATCGCCCGACGACCCCCGCATACCGACGGAGGTGTGAGCATGTACGCCACCCCGAACAGCGGCGCGGCCATCAGCGCCCCGCCCCCGCACGAGGCGTACGCGCACGCGCCGGACCTGCGCCGCGAGATGCACCAGGTGCTCGCGCTCGGAGCCGCACGCGACGGCCGCCAGGCCAGGACCGTCACCGGTCCCCTGGTCGCTGCGACGACCTCCGAACGCGTCTGGCTGCTCCGACGGGCCGCCCTCATGGACCGGATGGCCCTCGACGACCCCGGCCCCGGCCCGGTCGCAGCCGCCGTCGAAACCGCCGGGCAACTCGTCCGGCACGACCGCCGCCATCCCGACCTGGTGGCCGGCCCGCACCACCCCGACACGCGCGCCCTCGCCCCCGACCACCGCCGTTACGTCCGCCAGGAGTACGCCGCCTGGACGACGGCCGGGCGCCCCACAACGTGAATCGACCCGAATCGACCCCGACCCGACGAGGAGCAGGACCATGGCCCACAAGGACATCCACACCCGGGCCGCCCCGGCGGCGGCCGGCCCACTCCCCCCGCCTCGCCCCATCTGCCCGACGACCGTGCGGGCGGCGACGGTCGGCCAACTCACCCGTGATGCCTGGCTGGACGTCGCCGCCGGTACGACGGCCGCGTGCGAAGAGGTGGTGTGACGATGTTCCGCAATGCGCTGGAACCCTGGCACCTGCTGATCCTGGTCGCGGTGGTGGTGCTGCTCTTCGGCTCGAAGAAGCTGCCCGACACGGCCCGGGCACTGGGCAAGTCCCTGCGGATCCTCAAGAGCGAGACCAAGGCCATGAAGGACGACGGCGTCTCCGACGCGCCACGCCCCGCGCCCGCGCCCGAGCCCGCACCGGAACCGCAACCGCAACCGCAACCGCAACCGCGGACCGTCTCGGGCGCCGCCGAAGACGCCCCCACCGCCCGCACCGCCCGCACCGCGCCCACGGACGGCACGACCGGTCACTGAGACGGGCGGCGTCTTCGCCGGCGCAGCGCTCGTCGACGTTCACCTACCCATTCCGGGCCGGCAGCCCCCGGTCCGCCGCACGAGACGAGGACATGGCGTGCCTCAGTCAATCCGCAACAAGGAGAAGCGTCCCGAGGGACGGATGCCGCTCGCGGAGCACCTTCGTGAGCTCCGCAACCGGCTCGCCAAGGCCCTCCTCGCCATCCTGGTCGTCACGATCGCCGCGGCCTTCCACTACAAGGGCATCGTGAACTTCAGCACCAAGCCGGTGTTGGACTCGGTCGGCTGCCCGACGTCCTTCGCCGTGCTGGCCCGGACCGCCGACACCACCTGTGCGCGGATCACGATCAACGGCCTGCTCACGCCCTTCACCCTGGCGCTGAAGGTGTCCCTGATGGCCGGCGCCGTACTGGCCTCGCCGGTATGGCTGTACCAGCTGTGGGCGTTCGTCGCCCCCGGTCTGCACAGGCACGAGCGGAAATACGCCTACGCGTTCGTCGGTACGGGCGTCCCGCTGTTCTTCGGCGGCGCCTTCTTCGCCTACCGGGTACTGCCCACGACCGCGAGGGTGTTGATCGGGTTCACCCCGCACGGCGTGGACAACCTGCTGCCACTGGACGATCTGCTCGACCTCGTCACCCGCATGGTGGTGGTCTTCGGCCTCGCCTTCGAGATGCCCCTGCTGCTGGTGATGCTGAACCTCACCGGAGTGCTGTCGGGCCGGCGGATGCTCGGCCGATGGCGCGGCATGGTCATGGGGATCACGATCTTTTCGGCCGTGGCGACGCCGAGCACGGACCCGCTGACCATGCTGGCGCTGGCCGCGCCGATCTGGGTGCTCTACTTCTCCGCCGTCGGCTTCTCGCTCCTCAACGACCGGCGCAGGGCCCGAAGCGAGGCGGCGGGCCCCGGCGACGACGAGGCCGCCGACCTCGACCTCACGCCGCAGGACGTCGGCGCAGTGGAAGCGGTCGCCGCCGGCCTCAGCCCCGCAGCCCCGTCAGGAACTCGACCAGCGCGGCGTTCACCTCCCGCGGCCGCTCCTGCTGGGTCCAGTGACCGCAGCCCGGGAGCATGACCGGCGGACGACGCAGACCCGGCAGCAACGTGGGCAACTGCGCGATCAGTTGCGGCGTGCCCGGGAACGTCGCGACCAGGTCCCGGTCGCCGTAGACGTACAGCGCGGGGGTGGTGACGACGGCGCCGTGCCAGGGAGCGGTCAGCTCCCAGTTGCGGTCCAGGTTGCGGTACCAGTTCAGCGCGCCGGTGAAACCCCGGGCGTAGCCGGCGGTGAGCTCGTCCAGGTCCTCCTCGGTGAGCCACTCCGGCAGCTCCCCGGGGTCGGTCATGTCCGCGAGCCAGCCCCGGGCCGGATCGGACACCAGGGCCTGGTCGGGGCGGCCGGCGCCGGGGGCGTCACCGGAGGCGGAGTGGAGCAGTGTGCGCAGGGCGGTCCGGGGGTCCCGGGCGAACTCGGCGTCGGCGAGCCCGGGCCGGGCGAAGTAGTTCCAGTAGAACCGTCCGTCGAACCGCTCCTGCATGGCCGCGAGCGGCGGGCGCTCCCCGCGGAACGGCGGCGGCACGCTCAGCCCCGCCACCCCGCGCACCACGTCGGGCCGCAGCAACGCGGTGTGCCAGGCCACCGGCGCGCCCCAGTCATGTCCCACGACGAACGCCTCCCGTTCGCCCAGTGCGTGGATCAGCCCGATCACGTCCCCGACGAGGTGGAGGATGCTGTAGGCCGCCACGTCCTCGGGGTGGTCGCTGCGGCCGTATCCGCGTTGGTCGGGGGCGACGACCCGGAAGCCGGCGGCGGACAGCGGGCCGAACTGGTGGCGCCAGGAGTGCCAGGACTCGGGGAAGCCGTGCAGCAGCACGACCAGTGGTCCCTCCCCCTCCTCGGCGATGTGCAGCCGGATCCCGTTCACGTCGATCATGCGGTGCTCAACCATGCGCCGAAGATACGCCTGCGCGACGTGGACGCGGTCCTGGACGGCGCGCCAGGGGGCGTCCTCGGTGACGAAGACCGCCTTGCGGTGGCACGCGGGATCTTCCCGGGATCGACATGCAACACCCTTACCTGAGGCGCGAGTTGGACAGTCGCACCTTACTGAGGGTGTCCGGGTCCACTGCGCGGGGCGCGACTTTCGTCGTTGGCCGTCGCGACCAATGGCCGGTGCGGTGTCCGACCGGGCGGCTTACCGTTGCCGCGTGACGCGTGTGGAATCTACGACCCCTGGAGCATCGGCCCGCCAGGCACTGGCGGCGCGGCTGCGTTCGGCGCCCCGTCGGCTGACCGCCCCGGGCAGGGCGCTCGTCGCCCCCGGCATGTGGCCTGTCCGGCGCATCGTGGGCGAATCGCTGCTGGCCTTGGTGTTCGGGCTGCTGGGAGCGGGCATCGAGGCCCTGGGCCACGGCGGCGCCGTACGGCTGGTCGCCATCGGACTGGCGGCCGGGGTGCTGTCGCCGCTGCGCCGGGTGCTGCCCGCGACCGTGCTGCTGGTGACCGCCGCCGGTTCCGTCACGTTCGACGGTCTCGCTCCGCTGGTCCTCCTCGTCGCCTGGTCGGCGGGGCGGCGGATCGACGGGGTCGGCAAGGCGATGGGCGTCTTCGGCCTGGTGTACGTCATGATCCTCGGCCTGGGCATCCTGCACGAACTGCCGCACTTCTCACTGTCGTACCTGGTCCTCGGCATCCTGGGAATGCTGGTCACGATCGTCGTACCCGGCCTGGCCGGCCGCTACTGGTCGCAGCGCCGCGCGCTGACCGACACGCTCCGGGAATACAACGCCCAGTTGCTGCGCGAGCGCGCGATGATCGCCGGACAGGCCCGGATGCGGGAACGTCAGCGCATCGCACAGGACATGCACGACAGCCTCGGGCATCAACTGGCGCTCATCGCGGTGCACACGGGCGCGCTGGAGGTGGACCGCGAGCTGACCGGGCGGCAGCGGGAGGCCGTGGGGGTGTTGCGCGAGGCGTCGGTGGCCGCGATGCACGAACTGCGCGAGGTGGTGGGGGTACTGCGGGACGGCACCCAGGTCCCCGGCCGCGGGGAGGCCGCCCCGGACCCTGCGGCCGCGGGGGTGGCGGACGCCACGGTGTCGTCGCGCGGGGTGGCCGGCATCGAGGGCTTGGTGGCGACGTCCCGGGGCGCGGGGGTGGCCGTGGAGCTGCGGGGCGCGGGCGAGGCGCGTCCGCTCTCCCCGACCGGCGATCACGCGGCGTACCGCATCGTGCAGGAGGGCCTGACCAACGCCCACAAGCACGCCCCGGGCGCCCCGATCACCGTCGAGCTGCGGTACGAGCCCGACTCGCTGGTGGTGGAGGTCGCCAACGGCCCCGCACACGGGGCGGCGGACCCCGGCCGGAGCGTGGTGAGCGGGGGGCAGGGGTTGACCGGGCTCGGTGAGCGCACGCGGCTCCTCGGGGGCATGGTGTACGCGGGACCGACTGCTGACGGTGGCTTCCGGCTGGCCGGCGTGCTCCCGTACACCTCGCCGGAGGGCGGTGGCCCCGGCCCCGTGCGCGGCGTCGCGGCGACGACGTTCGTCGATCCGACGGGCGACTTTCGGGAGCAGAGCCCGGTGGGCCTCGTCGGCGAGGGTGATCCGGTCATCGACGGGATCGGTCTGCCGAGGGAGCTGGTCAAGGCCATGGGTACGAACACGAGGCGCAGCGGCATAGCCATCGGCTGCGGGGTGGCCGCAGCCTTCGGGCTGCTGCTGGTGATCGCCGTAGTCGTCGGGGGGATCCTCCTCGTGGGCGAGACGGACAAAGCCATGATCGAGCCGAAGCAGTACGACGCGGTGAAGGTGGGCCAGTCCGAGGCCGAGGTCCGCAGGAAACTGCCCGACGGGGACTCCCTCCTGACCAGGGACCTCGACAAGGGCGCGCCCCCCGTGCCTGCGGGAGCGAAGTGCCTCAGCCTGAACTCCACGGAATTCGGCAGCAGTTGGAGCACGACCCCCGTCTTCCGGTTCTGCTTCAAGGACGGCGAGCTGATCGAGAAGAAGACCTTCGAAGTGCGGAACTGAGGAGGACCGGCACCGTGGTGCCCGGGCAGGCGGCTCGGTCGGGGATGATGGGGTCCGCAGGTATGGCCGCTCAAGACCGCTCAGGAGAGTCGTGATCAGGGTTCTCGTCACGGATGACGAGCCGCTCATTCGGGCGGGCATCAGGATGATTCTCTCCTCCGCCGACGACATCGACGTCGTCGCGGAGGCGGCCAACGGCCGCGAGGCGGTCGAACTGGCCCGGACCCGGCGGGTGGACGTCGTCCTGCTCGACATCCAGATGCCGGTCATGGACGGGCTGACGGCCCTGTCCGAGCTGCGCCGGACCGTCCCGGACACGCGGGTGCTGATCCTCACGACGTTCGGGGAGCAGCAGAACGTGTTGCGCGCCCTGACCGGGGGCGGCGCGGGATTTCTCCTCAAGGACTCGGCGCCCGCGGAGCTCATGCGTGCGGTACGGGCTGCCGCGGTGGGAGACGCGTACTTGTCCCCGGGCGCCACCCGCCACGTCGTGGACTCGCTGGCGTCCGGCCGCAACGCGCACCGTGCCGAGCAGGCCCGGCGCCGGCTGGAGACCCTGACGGGCCGTGAGCTGGAGGTCCTGGCACTGCTGGGTGAGGGCCTGTCCAACGCGGACGCCGGTCAGCGGATCCACATGAGCGAGGCCACGGTCAAGACGTATGTGAGCCGGATCCTGGCCAAACTGGACTGCGAGAACCGGGTGCAGGCCGCACTGCTGGCACGAGACGCCGGTCTGCGGACCTGACCGCCGGCACCTCTTGGGGCGGTACGGGTCCAGGGTGGTGCTGCGGATCAGCGGTGAACGGCGCGCGTTCCCCGAGCAGGGTCCCTCCGAACGGCCTGCCCCGTGAGGCGGGCCGCCCGGAGGTCGTGGTTCACACCGCGGCGGGCCGGGGCTGCGGGGCGGCGAGGCGCCCGGTGCGGGCGAGGGCGGCGACCGCCGCGGCGCACGCCGTCCCGGTGGCCGTCAGGGCCGCCCAGGTCAGCCAGGTGGCGTGATGGCGCCCCGCGACGTCCCAGAGGGCGCCCGTGCCGAGGTTGCCCAGGGTGATGCCCAGTCCGGAGACGGTGTTGTAGAAGCCGTAGTGGGTGGCGACCAGACGGTTGCCGGAGAGGGCGACGACCGTGTCCATCTCGAAGGGGTAGACGATCGCGGACCCGGCGGCGAGGAGGACCACGGCGACGACGAGGGAGACGAGCACGGCGGTCGCGGAGCCCCGCGGACTGAGGGCGAGCGGCACGAACGCGAGGCCCATCGCGGCCAGGCCGCGAACCAGGGCGTCGCTGGGCTGCCAACGGTCCTTGGCCCAGCCGGTCAGCCGCAGTTGGCCCACCACGGCCACCGCGGCCGAGACGACGAACAGCCCGCTGGTGACCGTCGTGCCATCGGCCCCCAGGGCGTCGGTCGCGGCCAACGGCAGCGCGAGGTAGACCTGGAAGGTCAGCACGTACGAGCCGATCATCGCGGCGGAGAAGAGCAGGAACGGCCGGTTGGTGACGACGCCGCGCCACTGCGCCAGCACGCCGTCCGGCGCGGCGTTCCCGGTGGGGCGGTGGCGGGCGGGCAGTGCCCGCCACTGCAACAGGGTGAGGGCGGCGAAGAGGGCGGCCGCGACCGTGCACACGAGCCGGAAGTCGGCGGCCAGCAGGGCGAGTCCGACGAGCGGTCCGAGCAACATGCCGGCCTGGTAGTAGACGTTGAAGGTGGCGAAGGCGTCCACACGGCGTTCGCCCGCTTCCGCCGCGAGGTAGGCGCGGACCGCCGGGTTGAACAGGGCGCCGGCGAAGCCCGTCGCGGCGGAGGCCGCGACGAGGGCGGGCAGGTCGTCGACCCAGCCGAGCAGGCCGAAGCCCAGGGTGCGCAGCAGGCACCCGGCCATGATGGGGATCTTGTGGCCGAAGCGGTCGGCGAGGGTGCCGCCGATGAGGAACATCCCCTGCTGGGAGAAGTTGCGGACGCCGAGGACGAGGCCGACGGCCCAGGCGGCGAGCCCGAGACCGTCGGACAGGTGGGTGGCCAGGTAGGGCATGAGCATGTAGAAGGCGAGGTTGATGGCGAACTGATTGGCCATCAACAGCCGGGCGGCGGGCGGGAACGAACGGGTCTGCTGCCACAGGTGCATCATCGGGCGGCTCCCACGAGGTCGTGGCCTTCGGGGCGGGCGAGGGGGTCGGTGACGTGCGTGCAGCGGGTCCAGCGGGTGACGGTGCGCTCCTTCGGGTCGTCGATCTCGTCGGGGCCGTCGGCGGGCGGGCGCCCGAGCAGGTCGTGGCGGCGGCAGTAGGCGTCGTCGAAGACCGTGCCGACGTAGCGTTGCGGCCCGTCGGGGAAGACGGCGACGATCCGGTCCTCCCCGGGCAGCGTGCGGGCCAGCCAGCGGGCGACCAGGGCGACCGCCCCGACGCTCCAACCTCCGGTGGCGTAGTGGTGGCGGGCCAGGCGGCGGGCCGCCCACACCGCTTCCGGGGCGGCGACCCAGTGGACCTCGTCGAAGAGGCCGTAGGCGACGTTGCGGGGGTGGATGCTGGAACCCAGGCCGCGCATCAGGCGGGCGGCCGCGGGCTGACCGAAGATCGTCGAGCCGGTGGTGTCCACCCCGACGATCCGCAGGTGGGGGAAGCGATCGCGCAGGACCGCGCCGATGCCCGCGGAGTGGCCGCCGGTCCCGACGGAGACGACGAGGGTGTCGATGTGCCCCAGCTGCGCGACGAGTTCCCGGGCGAGCGGGGCGTAGGCGGCGACGTTGTCCGGGTTGTTGTACTGGTCCGGGCACCAGGCGTCCGGACGGCCGGCGAGCAGTTCCGCGACGCGCCGGCGGCGGGCCTCCTGCCAGCCGCCTTCCGGATGGGGCGCGGCCACGACGTCGACCTCGGCACCGTGCGCGGTGAGCAGCCCGGTCATCAACGGCTCCATGCCGGGGTCGGTCACCACGGTGACCGGATGGCCGTAGGCCGCGCCGGCCAGGGCCAGGCCGAGGCCCAGAGTGCCGGAGGTCGACTCGATGATGCGGGCGCCGGGTCGGAGCTGACCGCGGCCCAGGGCGGCGCGGACCATGTGCAGCGCGGTGCGGTCCTTGATTCCGCCGGGGTTGTGGCCTTCGAGTTTGGCCCAGAAGCCGCGGCCGCCGGCGGTGAAGGGTTCCCCGATCCACAGGACGGGGGTGTCGCCGACGAGGCCGGCGGGGGTGTGCAGGGGGTGTTTGGCGTCGGCCGGGAACGGTGCCGACGGCACGGACACGGACGGATCGGTCCGGGTGGACTGGTGCATGGCGTGGCTCTCCTACGGTCGGCGCCGTGGGGGCGGCCGGCCGGTGGACGCGGAAGGGGGACGGAGACGGTCGGTCGCGGCGCGGCCCGACGGATGCGGGCGCGACGGGGAACCGATCAGTTCCGCCACACGCCGAGGAGCGCCCGCGTCGAACCGTCGGACGACACCGGGGACGGCGCGCGGGACGGGTGGAGTGCGGACGGCGGGACGCCTGGACGCAGGCCGGCGGGCCCGGCGGGCAGGGATGCGACCACGGGCCAGGCCACCGGACCGCCGTCCCTCGACGGTTGGACGGTCGGTGGGTCCAGGGTGCAGCCGTGCGGCCCCTGATCGGGTGCCGGTGCGCTGCGCCCGGCCGTCGCCGCCCGGGGCCCGTCCGCCGGGAGCTGCCGGTGGGGGGCGGACGACGCGTACAGCGGGGCGTCGGCGCGGAGGGCGGGGTCCGCGGTCGGACCGTGCGCGCACCCCAGGACGTGCAGCAGCGCGGTCAGCAGCACGGCGAGCACCGCGCCGGCCCGCGGCACGGAGCAGCCGCTTCGCGTGAGTGACCCAGCCCGCATGGACACGAAGCGTAATTCCGCGGATGCGGAAAGTTCTCGCCGGGAAGGTCGCGTTGCGCGGCTGCGGCTGCCGGGCGGGGCGCCGGGGTTCCGCTGCCGCCCGGCCCTGCGGGGCCGGCGCGGCCCGCTGCCGCCCGGTGGACACCGCGCACCGATCATCACCGCATCGGGTGAAGCGCCGGCCTCCACCGGGGACGACGGCCGGCCGGAAGGCCATCGCCGCCGCCCACGGCACCACCTGGACCGACCTCTACCGCGCCGACGCCCGCACCGTCGGCACCGATCCCGACCGGCTCCGCCCCGGCCAGCGCCTCGCGCTCGGCTGAGCCGACCCGCGCCGGCGCCGGGGTCACCCCGTGGTGACGGTCGCGGTCTTCCGGCGGGCGCGGTACGCCGCGGCCTTGATCTTGTTGCCGCAGGACTCCATGCCGCACCACTGGCGCCGGCTGCCGCGCGAGCGGTCGATGGAGATGCGGGTGCACTCGGGGTTGCCGCACTCCTTGAGCAGGGGGACGTCCGGGCCGCTCAGCAGTTCCACGGCGTGCCGGGCGACGGTGGACAGCGCTTCGCGCTGCGTCGCCGCCGTCCGGCGGCCGGCGTGGGTCAGCTGCGGTGCCGCGGGGGCCCGGCGGGCCGCGTCGTTGACCACGGCCAGCGCCTCCTCGTCGAAGTCCGCACCGCGACGCCGGGCCGTGATCAGCTGGTAGACGGCTTCCCGTACGGTCGTCGCCCGCTCCACGTCGGCCGGCCGGGCCGGGGAGACGGCGTCGACGATGCCGGACTCCAGGTACCACGCGTCCAGGCGGTCCGGCGTCGCGAACATCTCGAACCGCGCCGTGCGGCGCGCCCGGAGCGTGGCCGCGAAGTCCAGGGCCGGATTGCCGCACACGAAGACATGTTCCCGATTCACGTCACCATCTTGATGGGTGACCACGGTGCCCGCAAGGAGCCTCGGTCAGCGCACCGAGGCCCCCTCCGCGACGTCCAGCCGGAGTTCCCGGCCCGGCCAGCGCCGCCGCAGCCACCGGTCGTGACTGGCCAGGACGATCGCACCGGGCCCCGTGCCGAGCGCGGACTCCAACTCGTCGCACAGCCGCGGGGAGAGGTGGTTCGTCGGCTCGTCGAGCAGCAGCAGCGCCGGCGGCCGGGCCACCAGCAGCGCCAGTGCGAGCCGGCGGCGCTGCCCGACCGACAGGTGCCCGACCGGTGTGTCGAGGTCCGCCTCGTGCAGCAGCCCCAGCATGCCCAGCGGTACCGCCTCGGCCCGCTCCCCGCCGAGGACGCCCTCGTAGGTCTCCCGGGCGGTGCGGTCCGGGCGGTCGAAGGCGGTGTCCTGGGAGAGCATCCCGACGGTGAGGTTCCGCCGGCGCCGCACCTCGCCGCCGGCTTCGAGCCGCCCGGCGAGCACGGCCAGCAGCGTCGACTTCCCCGCACCGTTGTCGCCGGTGACCAACAGCCGCTCGCTCGCCGAGACGTCGAGGCGGTCGACGGCGAGCCGGCCCGGCACGCGCACCCGGCGCAGGGAGACCAGGGTGCCCTCCGCGGACGGCTGCGCCAGCGGGGCGTGCCGCAGGCGCAGCGGCTGCGGCGGCGCCGCGACCTGGTCGCGTTCGAGTTCCGCCAGCCGGCGGTGGGCGCTGCGCACCCGCCGTGAGATCTGGTTCTGCACGCGCCCCGAGCGGTGGCCGAACCCCATCTTCTCGTTGTCGCGCCGCGGGCGCCCCGGGGCGACCAGCGGGGCCGTGACCTCCGCCGAGCGGCGCAGCTCCGTCAACTCCTGCTGTTCCTCGGCGTACCGCCGCAGCCAGCGCTCCCGCTCGGCGTGCTTCTCGGCCAGGTAGGCACTGTAGTTGCCGCCGTGGCGGACCGGCCCGGCCACCGCCGGGTCGAGGTCGATGACGTCGGTGCAGACCGCGTCGAGGAAGGCCCGGTCGTGGCTGGCCACCACGACGGCTCCGGGCAGGCCGCGCAGTTGCTCCTCCAGGAACGCGGCGGCGCCGTCGTCGAGGTGGTTGGTCGGCTCGTCCAGCAGCAGCGCGGACGGCCTGCGCACCAGCAGCGCGGCCAGCGCGAGGCGACCGCGCTGGCCGCCGGAGAGGGAGCCGAGGGAGCGCCCGTGCGGCAGCGCGCCGAGTCCGATCCCGTCCAGCACGAGCGCGGCGCGCCGGTCGGCGTCCCACGCCTCGCGCTGCTGGGCGCGTTCGAGGTGGCGCGCGTAGGCGTCGAGCAGTTCCGCGTGGCCGGGGTCGTCCTCCGGGGTGCCGGCGATCTCCTGGGCGAGGCAATCGAGCTCCGCGAGGGCCTCGTGCGCCTCGCACAGCGCGTCGGCCAGCACGTCGGCGAGGGTCGCCCCGGAGTCGAACGGCATCTCCTGGTGCAGGAAGCCGAGATCGGGCGGGCGCACCACGCGGCCCGCGTCGGGCTCGTCGGCTCCGGCGAGGATGCGCAGCAGCGTCGACTTGCCGACGCCGTTCTCGCCGATGAGGCCGATGCGGTGGCCGGGCGAGGCGGTGAGGCCGACGCCGTCGAGGACCCTGCGGGTGCCGAGGGTGCGGACGATGTCGTGGGCGAGCAGGGCGGGGTGGGGCATGGCGTTCCGTCCGACGTGGTCGTTTGCGGGCCCACCGGGTGCGGTACCTCGGGCGTGGGCGCGAGCGGTACGTCGGCGGCTCACGAGTGCGGCGCCCCGGTTTCGGTCAGCTCGCCGTCGGCGATCCGCAGCCACCGGTCGGCGCCGATCCGGTCGAGGAACCGCTCGTCGTGGCTGACCACCACGAAGGCGTCGCGGTGGCACGCCAGGGCGCTCTCCAACTGGGCCGCGCCGACCAGGTCGAGGTTGTTCGTCGGCTCGTCCAACAGCAGTAGCTGCGGCGCAGGTTCGGCACACAGGTCGCAGGCGAGCGTGGCGCGCAGGCGTTCGCCGCCGGAGAGGACGCGCACCGGGAGGTGTGCCCGGGGGCCGCGGAACAGGAAGCGCGCGAGCAGGTTCATCCGCTCCGCCTCCGGCCGCTGTGCGGCGAACACCGCGAAGTTCTCGGCGACGGTGCGGTCGGCGTCGAGCAGGTCCAGTCGCTGCGACAGGGCGGCGATCCGGCCGTCGGCGCGCTTGATGCTGCCGCCGTCCGGGACGAGTTCCCCCGCCATCAGTCGCAGCAAGGTGCTCTTGCCGGGGCCGTTGGGCGCGACCAGACCGGTGCGGCCGGCGCCGACGGTGAAGGACAGGCCGTCGAAGACCGGGGTGTCGTCGGGCCAGGAGAAGGTCAGCTGGGAGCAGATGACGGAAGCGTCGGACATGGGAGGACCTCGCGGGAAGAGCGGGCAGGGCGCTCCACGGGGAAACCGCGATGCGGAAGCCACCGCGCGAAGGGCGCTGCGCCTGAGACAGGAAAAGGGGACGACTCGATGGCCACGACGGCGGCGCTGCGGAAGGCGCGCCTGCCGGTGGTCGATCGGCTCCGGGTATCACCCGGAGATGTCGTCGTCGCCCGCCATGTCTGGACTCCGCTTCGAAGGATCACTGCCGCGGCGACCGTAGCAGGCTCCGCGCGGCCGCTCGAAAGGCTTTTCCTCCGCCGCCGGGGCGGCGGAGGGCACGCCTCAGAGCACCAGGTCCCACGCCAGGCAGGTGAGGAGGTGCCTGGTCCCCAGCCCGCCGCCGTCCCGCTCCGGGTCCCTGGGCGCGGCCGCCTTGCTCTCGACCAGGTCGGCGGGGGCGATCCGCTCGGGCAGTGCACCGAACCGCGCCCGGCGCGCCGCCGCGCCCTCGTCCTGCGCGCCGTGGTCCTGCATCGCCGGTCGCCCGTTCTCTTGGTTTCCTTGCATGCCGGCCAACTCCCTTACGAATGCGGTGATACGGCGGTGGCGGTGTGCCACTCGCCCCGTCGGCGACCTCTCACAGGCGTGGGGCGTCGAGGACGGCGCGGACGAACTCCTCGGGCGCTTCCTGGGGCAGGTTGTGGCCGATGCCCTTCAGCGTCCGGTGCTGGTACGGGCCGGTGAACCGGTCCCGGTACGCGGATCCGTCGCCCGGAGCCGTGAACGGGTCGAGTTCGGCGTCGAGGGTGATGGTCGGCACGGCGATGGTCGGCCGGGCGGCGAGCCGCTGCTCGTAGGGTGCGTAGCGCCGCTCCCCCTCGGCGAGGCTCAGCCGCCAGCGGTAGTTGTGGACCACGACGGCGGCGTAGTCGGGGTTCTCGAAGGCGGCGGCCGTGCGCTCGAAGGTGGCATCGTCGAAGTGCCAGGTCGGGGACACGGTGTCCCAGACCACCCGGGCCAGGTCGTGCCGCTTGGTCGGGTCCTCCATGGCGGCCCGGCCCCGCTCGGTGGCGAAGTAGTACTGGTACCACCAGGCGCGCTCGGTCGCCGGCGGCAGCGGCTGGAGGTTCGCCTCCAGGTTGACGACGAGGTAACCGCCCACCGACACCAGGGCCGTGCAGCGCTCGGGCCACAGCGCCGCGATGATGTCGGCGGTCCGGGCGCCCCAGTCGAATCCGGCGAGCACCGCCTTCTCCAGCCCCAGCGCGTCCAGCAGGGCGACGATGTCGAGGGCGAGGGCCGACTGCTGCCCGTTGCGGAAGGTCGCCGGGGAGACGAAGCGCGTCGCGCCGTGGCCGCGCAGGTAGGGCACGATCACCCGGTGGCCCGCCGCCGCCAGGAGGGGCGCGACCTCCTCGAAGCTGTGGATGTCGTACGGCCAGCCGTGCAGGCAGATCACCGGCGGCCCGTGCCGCGGCCCCAGCTCGGCGTAGCCGACCTCCAACAGGCCGGCCCGGACCGTCTTGAGCGGCGGGAACGCGCTGCGCCCCCGGGAGCCGGCGCCGGGCGCGGCGACCGCACCGGCCCGCGGGTCCGCCACGGTCGCGGCGTGCGCGGTGCCCGACGGCCCCACCAGCGTCGCGGCGACCGCGCCGCCGGCGCCCAGGCCCAGCGCCTTGCCGAACGTACGCCTGTTGATCATGTGAAGCCCTCCGTGCGTCTCGAAGTGCCGGCCCGCGAACGCCCCACGCCTCGTAGGGGAACCCACGCGCACCGGGGGTCCCGGTGCTCGCCGTGGGCGTGCCGGATGACTGTGACACAGCATGCATCACCGGTCAAACAGGTGACGCACGCCAACTCCGCGCACCTCAGCGCCGTTTGACGGACAGGCAAGTCCAAGAAAAACGCGCAACCCCCTTGCGCTCCCGGTGATCACGCGACACGCTACCGAAGCAGAAAGAACGATCGTTCTTTCTGCTCACTCGGAACGGAGACCGCTGATGATCGACCGCCGCACCCTGATCCGTAACGGAAGCGCGGCCGCCGCCGGCGCACTCGGCGTGACCGCCCTCTCCGCGACGGTCGCCTCCGCAGCGGCCGCCGGCGACGGCCCCCGGGGCGCGCACGGCCACGACCCCGCGGACCACACGCATCCCACGGGTCCCGTGGACCCCACGGATCCGACCGCCGGTGTCACCCGCACCGTGCTCCAGCGCCACCCTTCCCCCGCCAAGGGCTGGGAGACCGTCCAGACGCTGGTACGGATCCCCCGGGGCAAGGAGTCCGGCCGGCACAGCCACCCCGGGGTGGAGGTCGGCTACCTCGTCCGCGGCGACGTGCTGATGGTGTTCGACGACGGCGAGGTCCTGCGGCTGCGCACCGGCGACCCGTTCTTCATCCCGTCCGGCGCCATCCACAACGCCCGCAACGTCGGCACGGTGACCACGATGATGCTGTCCACCTACGTCGTCGACGAGACGAAGCCTCTGGTCACCACGTACGGCGACGGGTGCGCGGCAGCCCGCCCCTGACCTGCCGGGGCTCCTCGCCGCTTCCCTAGGCTGGTGCCCATGACCACGGGAGCCACCGACAGAACCCACCCCAGAGAACGCCTGCTGGACACCGCGGGGCGGCTGTTCTACACCCAGGGCATCCATGCCGTGGGCGTGGAGCAGCTGGTCACGGAGGCGGGGGTGACCAGAGCGACCTTCTACCGCCACTTCGCCGGCAAGGAAGGGCTGGTCGTCGCCTATCTGGAGGCCCGCGGGGCCGGGGTGGAGGACACCGTGGCGGCCATCCTCGCCGCCCACCGGGGCCGTGACGCCCTGCTCGCCATCATGGACATGATCGGCGACAACCTCTGCCGGCCGGGGTTCCGCGGCTGCGGCTTCCTCAACGCCGCCGCGGAGTACCCCGACCCCGCGCACCCGGTGCGCGTCCGCATCGCCGAGCACCGCCGCTGGTTCCACGGCGTGCTGCGCACGGTGGTCGGCGACGCCGGCCATCCCGACCCCGAGCGCGTGGCCCGGGCCCTGGTCGTCCTGCGGGACGGCGCGATGGTCGGCGGCCACCTCGACGAACCCCGCACCATCAGGGCAACCCTGCGCGAGACCGCGGAGAACCTCCTGGCGTCGTGACCGGAGCCCCGCGAGCCGGCGCACGAACCACGGAGCACGGAGCGGGACTTGCACGGGCGCCTCGGCCCGCCGTTCCCCGGCGCGCCGAGGTGGCGCGGGACGCCGGGCGCACGGAGCGGCGGGTCCGCCGGACCGGGCGGCGGGACGCGGTCCCGGTTCCGCTTCCCGTGCCGCTCCCGCCACCCGGGCGCACCCTGGAGACATGGTCCGCGCCAACGAAGAGGTCGAGGCGCTGCTCCAGGAGTACGCCGACCTCATCGCGATCAGTGGTGGTGACGCCTTCAAGGCCCGGGCGTACGAGAAGGCCGCCCGGGCCATCGGGGGGCACCCCGACGACGTCACACAGCTCGACGTGCCGGGGCTGCGGAAGATCCCGCACGTGGGGGCGTCGATCGCGCAGAAGGTGGTGGAGTACCTGCGCACCGGCCGGGTGTCGGCGATCGAGGAGACCAGGGCGGAGGTCCCCGCGGGCGTGCGGGAGCTGATCGCCATCCCCACGCTGGGGCCGAAGAAGGCCATGGTGCTCCACGAGGAGCTGGGCATCACCTCGGTGGACCAGCTGCTGGCCGCCGTCCACGCGGAGCGGCTGCGGGACCTGAAGGGGTTCGGCGAGCGGACCGAGGAGAACATCCTGCACGGCATCGCGCTGCTGCAGCAGGCGGGTGACGGGCGGATCCTGATCAGTGCCGCGATGGACGTCGCCGAGCGGATCACCGGGGAGCTGTCCGGGATCGCCGGGTGCGAGCGGTGCACCTACGCGGGGTCGTTGCGCCGGATGCGGGAGACCATCGGGGACGTCGACGTGCTGGTGGCGGCGGAGCGGTCGGCGCCGTTCATGACCGCGCTGACGGAGCTCCCGTACACCGCCGAGGTGATCGCCCACGGCGCCAAGAAGACCTCGATCCGCACCACCAAGGGCCTCCAGGTCGACCTGCGGGTGTTGCCGCCGGCCTCCTGGGGCGCGGGGTTGCAGTACTTCACCGGGTCGAAGGGCCACAACATCCGCACCCGGGCGATCGCGGTGCGCAACGGGCTCAAGCTGTCCGAGTACGGGCTGTTCGACGGCGAGAGCGGGGAGTTGGTGGCCTCGGAGACCGAGGAGGCGGTCTACGCCCGGCTCGGACTGCCCTGGATCCCGCCGCCGTTGCGGGAGGACCGGGGCGAGGTCGCCGCCGGGCTCCGCGGGGAACTGCCCGAACTGCTGGTGGAGGGCGACGTCAGGGGCGATCTGCACACGCACACCGACCTGACCGACGGGCTGTCCTCGTTGGCCGACATGGTCGCCGCCGCGGCCGCCCGGGGCTACGCGTACTACGCGGTCACCGACCACGCCCCGGACCTCGCCATGCAGCGGATGACCGAGGAGAAGGTGCTGGCGCAGCGGGACGAGGTCCGCGCACTGGACCGGAAGCACCGCGGGATGCGCCTGCTGCACGGCACCGAACTCAACATCGGACCGGACGGGGACGTCGACTGGCCCGACGCCTTCCTGGCGGAGTTCGACCTCTGCGTGGCCTCCGTGCATTCGCACTTCCACCAGAGCCGGCAGGCGCTGACCCGTCGGCTGATCCGCGCCTGCGAGAATCCGCACGTCGCAATCCTCGGACATCCCACCACGCGATTGATCGGCAAACGCCCGGGAATTGACGCCGACTTCGACGCGGTCTTCGCCGCCTGCGCACGGACCGGTACCGCACTGGAAATCAACGCGCATCCCGAGCGGTTGGACCTGCGGGACGAGGACATCCTGCGCGCCAAACGGCACGGTGTGAAGTTCGCGGTGAATTCCGATGCGCACGCCACCACGCATCTTCCTTACCTGCGCTACGGGGTGGGCACCGCGCAGCGCGGTTGGCTCACCAAGGACGACGTCATCAACACCTGGCCGCTGACCAGGTTGCGGCGTTTCCTGCGCGGCGGCGGCCGGTCGTAGCGACCGGCGGATCCGCCGGTCGCTCAGGCGGGTTCGGGCGCCGGGCGGGCGGCCAGGGCCCGCCGGTGGACCCGGTCCAACAGGGCGGCGGGGTCCGGCTCGGCCTGCAACCCCCGCAGCAGCAACAGCCACAGGTCGTCCAGGTGACCCTCGATGTTCCGCCGCCCCTCCAGCGCGTCGGAGACGGTGTGCAGGCCGAAGAAGGCGCAGACCACCGTGTGCGCCGTGGTGGCCGGGGGCACCCCCACGGCGAGTTCGCGGTCGCGGGCGGCCTCCTCCAGGAGTTGGGTGACGGCCTCGATCCATCCCAGGAACGGTGCCGGGAGTTGGGTCTCGATGGCCTTGCGCTCCGCCCAGAGGCGGGCGCCGGCCCGGACCACGATGTCGTCGCGGAAGGCGCGCGCCACCTCGAAGCTCAGCGCGACGAGCTTCTCCAGCGCCGGCACACCGGGTTGGCGGTGCCGGCCGATCAGTCGCGGCCAGGTGGCGAAGTGCTCCTCGACGATGGCGAGGGCGAGCTTCTCCTTGCTGGCGTAGTGAAAATAGATCGCGCCGCTGGTGCGGCCGGAATGCGCACTGATATCGCTGATGCTCGTGCCGGCATAACCCCGCTCATCGAACAATGTTGCGGCCGCTTCCAGAAGGAACCTGCGCGTCGTCTTCGCCCGGATCTGCACGTACACCTCAGATGTCGTTCTCGTGCCACCTGGAAGAAATCTACCGCGCCCGGCCACTTCCAATTCACGGGTGCGAGTGTTCGAATTTCGATATTCCCTGGTCATATGAATACGTCATCCGTCGCCCCGTTCGGAGAGGAAGGACCGCTCAGCCGGTCCCGTACCGTCGAACGGGAGTTGGTGCACCGGACCTCCGTGGCCGAGGTCCTCCTCACGGACGCCCGGCCGACGCCCGCCCCGGACGTCTTCGAGGCGGCGGCGTCCTGGCCGCGGGCGCACTCGACGTTCCCCCGCGACGGGTCGCAGCGGAACAGCCCGCTGGTCCTCGTGGAGACCCTGCGCCAGCTGGGGCTGTACATCCCCTTGCGGTTCCACGGGGTGCCGGCGGCACGCCACGCGATCATCAGTGACCTGCACTTCCGGCTGATCCCGGAGAGGGAGCCGCCGGCCGGGCCGGGCGCGACCGAGGTCACCTGCCTCGCCCGGGTGAGCGCGGTCCGGCGGACCCGCGACCGGACGATCACCGGCCTGCGGCTGGACGTCACGTTCGCCGCCCACGGGGTGGTCTTCGGGGAGGCGGGCGGCGGGGTGCGGTTCGTGGACGGGGCGGGCTACGCGGCGCTGCGGACCCGGGGCGCGCGCGACGGCGCGCCGGCCGCCCCGCCGACCACGGCGCACCACCCGGAGCCCGCCGCGCTGACCGTGAACCACCCCCAGGACGCGGTGCTGGCCGAGGACGCGGACGGGTTGCTGGTGGCGCCGGCCGACCCGCTGCACCCCTTCCTCTTCGACCACCCCGGCGACCACGTGCCCGGGATGGTGCTCCTGGAGGCCGCCCGGCAGGCCGTCGCCTACCGCAGCGGGGGCGCCCTCACCCGTCCGTACGCCGGGCGGCTGCGAGCGGTGCGGTTCACCGAACTCGCGCCGGCCGCGCGCGTGCTGTGCGCCCGGTACCACGCGACGTGCGTGTTCCGCGTCGTCCAGGGCGGCACACCAACGGCCTACGGCACCTTCAGTTACCCATAAGGCTTAAAATATGGACATTTAGCGATCTATTGACCCTGACGCATTGCCGTCCGTAACGTAACGATCGTTATTTTCCGACGCTGCGCCCAGGTCTCCCCTGTCCGGGAGCCGCCCGCCGTCGGAACCCCTCAGCCCGCTGCCGCGGCCACGCACCGACCCCGTCACGCCTCACGCGCTCGACCGGTCATGCCGTCGCCCTCCGGGCCCATCGGAACGGAACCTCGGATGACAGCACATCGCATCCTTTCCTGGACCCCAGCCGCCGTGGTCTTCGACTGCGACGGCACGTTGATGGACACCGAACGCCACTGGGTGGACGCCCGTGACGCGGTACTGCACGCCTACGGCTACTCCCCCGCGCCGGGCTTCTCCGAACAGGCCCGGGGGCTGCACTACACCGCGTGCGGACGGCTGATGGCCGATTCCGTCGGCCGCCCCGAACTCGCCGACGAACTCACCGCATCGCTCCTGGAACGCTTCCGCGAGCTCGTCGCGGCGCATCCGACGACCATGCCCGGAGCGCCCGAACTGGTCCGCTCCGCCGCCCAGTTCGCCCCGCTGGCGGTGGCCAGCAACTGCCCGCTGGAAGTCGTCGAGTCCTGCCTCGACGTGGCGGGACTGCGACGGTTCTTCGACCACGTCGTGGTGCCCGACACCACCACCAGACCCAAACCGCATCCGGACGTGTACCTCACCGCGGCCCGGCTCTGCGGCGTCGAGCCGGACCGGGCACTGGCCGTCGAGGACTCCCAGTGCGGCATCGAGGCCGCCGCGGCGGCGGGCCTGCGGGTGATCGGGGTCGGCCCCCGACCCTCCGGGCCACAGAACGCGAAGGCCGACTGGTGGGTGGAATCGCTGGACGAGCCGGCCGTGCAGGGCTGGGCCGGGGCCCGCATCCCCGCCCAGGGTTCGAGGCCCGGCTCCGCAGGGCACGGCACGCGGTAACTCCCGCCCGGCACAAGGGCGTTGCGCCGCCGCGCCGCACGGGGAACGCGGCGGCGAACCCGGCCGGGCGACCGGCCGGGGCGCTCCCGCGACCGGCGGCGTTAGGGTGGACGCATGCTTTGACGCGCGCCCGCAGCCCGGGCACCCCCGCCGACTCCTTCGTTCCCGCACCGCACGCCGGATCCGGATCCACGAAGGAGATTCCCCATGACCACGTCGGCCCTGATCGACGTCCCCGAGGCGTTCTTGACGTCCTACGGTGCGCACGGCGCCTCGGAGCGCGCCTGGCTCGCCACGCTGCCCGCGCTGGGCGCCGAGTTCCTGGACCGCTGGGCACTGCGACCGGAC
Organism: Streptomyces sp. x-19; assembly: GCF_046549115.1. NCBI lineage: Bacteria > Bacillati > Actinomycetota > Actinomycetes > Kitasatosporales > Streptomycetaceae > Streptomyces > Streptomyces sp. x-19. Next base: position 173,665 of record NZ_JAJPWK010000003.1, read on the forward strand.
GGCCCCGCCCGGTTCGGCATGGCCTCGCTCGTCCTGCCGGTGCGGCAGGCGGACAGCACGCCGGCCGCGCTCAAGCTCCAACAGCCGCGGGAGGAGAACACCGGCGCCGCGGCGGGCCTGCGGGCCTGGCGGGGCGACGGCATCGTGCGGCTGCTCGACCACGACGCGCCGAGCGCCACCCAGTTGCTGGAACGGCTGGACGCCGGCCGACCGCTGTCGGCCCTGCCCGACGACACCGAAGCGCTGCGGATCCTGGCCGCGCTGCTGGCACGGTTGGTGGCGGTGCCCGCGCCGGCCGGGCTGCGCCGGCTCACCGACCTCGCCGGCGCCATGGTCGACCGGACACCGCAGGCCGTCCCCGCGCTCCGCGACCCCGCCGAACGGGAACTCGTGCGCACCTGTGCGGTCGCCGTCACCGACCTGCTCGGCGCCGGCGGGGACCGACTGTTGCACTGGGACCTGCACTACGACAACGTGCTGGCCGGGCAGCGCGAACCCTGGCTGGCCATCGATCCGGAGCCGCTGGCCGGCGACCCCGGCTTCGAGTTGCTGCCCGCCCTCCGCAACCGGTGGGACGACGTGGTGGCCACCGGCGACGTGCCGGGCGCGGTGCTGCGCCGCTTCGACCTGCTGACCGAGGTCGTCGGCCTGGATCGGGAACGGGCCGCGGGCTGGACGCTCGGCCGGGTGCTGCAGAACGCCCTGTGGGACGTCGAGGACGGCGAGTCCGCGCTGGACCCGGCCCAGGTCGCCATCGCCGACGCGCTGCTGGCGCACCGGATGTAGCACGGGACGCTCGGCCACCGGTGAGGCGGCGGCGCGCCCTACCGGTGGCCGGGCGCCGTGAGCCGCCGTATTCCGTGGCGCGGCGGGCTTCTGCCATGCTGCCGGGCGGGGCACTCCCCCGCCCGGCAGGGGAACCGCGCCCACCGTGACCGGCCGACGAAGGGGCGACAGATGGACGACCGAGGGACCGGCCTCCCGGGAGGCGCCGCGCGGATCGCGCTCACCGACGGCGCCGCCGCGCTGTTGCGGTCGCTGCGCGCCCAGCACGGGCCGCTGATGTTCCACCAGTCCGGCGGCTGCTGCGACGGGAGCGCGCCGATGTGCTATCCGGCCGGGGAGTTCCGCACCGGCGCGTCGGACGTGCTGTTGGAGAAGTTGGTGGTGGACGGCGTGCCGGAGCCGGTGGGCTTCTGGATGTCCGCGGACCAGTACGCCCGCTGGCGGCACACCCATCTGACGGTGGACGTCGTACCGGGCCGGGGCAGCGGCTTCTCACTGGAGGCACCGGAGGGCGTGCGCTTCCTGATCCGCTCCCGGCTCTTCACCGACGAGGAACGGGCGCAGCTCGGCGGATGAGGCGGCCCGCGCGGCGGCGGACGTAGTGAGGCCCCGCGTACGGGGGAGAACGCGGGGCCTCACTGAGTAGAACGGGCCGCGGACCGGCGGGGTTCCCGTCCGGCGCGGATTTCTCGGACGGATTTCTCGGGCGGAGTTTTCGGGCGGAGTTCGGGTGGACGGATGTCGGGCGGACGGGAGCGGGCCGGCTCCGGCCGGCCGCCCGGAGCCGCTACGGCTCGTCCTGGACCAGGCGCTCCAACATGTCCTGGAACTCCATGTCGACCACCACCCGCAGGCCGTCGCCGTCCGGTTCGCTCAGCGGGGTCATCATCCCGCGGCGCCACCAGAACACCCGGGGGCTGATCGCGCCCGCCGCGTCCTCGTGCCCGGCCGCGGCGAACTGGGCCATGGCCTGGAGCGCCGGAATGACCTGGGCGTCGTGGATGCGGTGGAACGCCAGCTGGTGGCGGAAGGGCAGGGCGACCAGGGCACCGTCGCGGGTGAGGGCGGTGCCCGTGAGGCGCTCGACCAGGTCGTCGAGGACGAGCACCCGGCTCGCGGTGAAGAAGGAGTCGCCGAGCAGCACCTCGAAGGCCGAGCCGTCCCCGCGGCGCACCGTCTCGTGCCCCTCGACCGGCAGGGCGCGCAGGTTGTTCATGGCCCGGATCCGCAGCTCGGCCACGTCCCCGAGGTCGGCGAGGGAGTCCGCGCTGAGCATCTGGACGGCCTCGGGCAGGTCGAGGGCGAGCACCTCGCACAGTCCGGGGGCCGGTTCGTGGCCGTAGTGGAAGGAGTCGGAGGCGGGCAGGGTCTCCTGGGCGACGATCCGCGGGTAGAGGCAGGCGCGGATCTCGTCGTGGGAGAGGATCTCCAGCGGCTGCGGGCCGTCCATGGTGCGCAGCACCTTGCCGACGTGGTCGCGGATGAGCATGGGCCAGCTGCGCTCGCCGCGCCGGTCGCGGTGGCAGACGGCGGCCAGGTTGCCCAGGCCGAACTGGCGGCCGCCCGAGTCGGTGACCGCGCCGGCGTACGCCGTGACCTCCAGGCCGCGCTCGGCGAACGCCTGCCGGACCTGGGATCTGAAGACGCTCCCCTCCCGCTCGGAGAAGAAGCTGAACTCCTCGTCGCGTGCGAGCTCGCGGGGATCCCGCTTCGGTCCTCGGCGGAACAGACCCATCTCGTCCTCCCGGCTGCGGCCACCCGCATCGGCCCTTGAATGCGCCGATCGTAACGGGTGCCCCTGACCGCGGCGTCGCCCCGCGTCCTGGGACGGGACACGGGGCGACGGCGGGGACGGTGAGCGGAGGGGGAACGACGGGGGGCGGAGGGGAGCGGAGCGGAAGCGGAATCCGCGGGGACGCCGCTAGCCGATGTTGACGTCGATGCAGGCGTAGAAGGCGTTGGCGGTGTCGGCGATGTTCCACACCGCGAGGATCTTCTGCTTGCCCTTGACGTTGCCGAAGTTGACGGTGTGGGAGACCTCGGCCGGCGGCTGGGCACCGTTGCCGTTGATTTCGGCGACCTTCTGGCCGTTGGCGAAGTACTGCCAGTTGCTGGTGGCGTGCCGGGCCGTGAAGCGCCAGGTGAAGGTCTGGCTGCTGCTGATCGGGGTGACCTTCCACGGCTTGGAGTCGTCGTCGAGGTCGGCGAACTGGCTGTTGCCGCCGCTGCAACTCGTCAGCCCCTTGGGGCCTTCGACGCTCTGCGGCTCCCACTTGATCGGGCCGCAGTCGATGGTGCCGGCGGCGCACTGGGCCTGCCGGCTGGGCGGCGAGGAGACGTACCCGTGGGCGCTGGCCGGGCTGACCGGCAGACTGACGACGAGGAGGGGGGCGATGCCGGCGCCTATGGCGAGGGCCAGCCTTCTCTTCTTGTTCATGTCAACCCTTTCGCGTAGGGGGGTGGTTGACGCGAGGGCGTGCCGAGCAATTGGTCTAGACTTAACGCGCTGACCGCGTACGGTCAAGGGGTCGCGCGCGGGTCATCGGCCCCGCCGGCCGGCGCACTGGACCCCCGTACCACCAATTCCGGGGCGAGCCGGACGGTACGGACCGGTCGCCGCGGGCCGGGGATCGAGGCCGCGGCGGGGCGGTGCGCGAGCAACCGGGCGGCCTCGGCGGCCAGTTCGGCCACCGGCTGGCGGACGGTGGTGAGCGCCGGGTCGGCCAGCCCGGCCAGCGGGACGTCGTCGAAACCGGTGACCGCGACCTCGCCGGGGACGTCGGCGCCCAGTTGCCGCAGGCGTTGCAGGGCACCGGCCGCGATCAGGTCGTTGGCGCAGACCACCGCGTCCGGCCGGGCCGGCCAGATCCGGTCGACGGCGGCCCGGCCCCACTCCACGGAGAAGTCGCCGAGCACCGTGCGCCGCGGCGCGGCCGGGTCGAGGACGGCCGCCCCCGCCGCGTAGGCCGCGTGCCGTTCGACCGCGGCGGAGGCGGTCCCGGCGGCGCCGAGGAAGCAGGGGCGGCGGCGGCCGGTGGCGGCGAGGTGGTCCAGGACGAGCGCCATCCCGGCCGCGTTGTCGACCGCGACCGAATCGGCCACGCCGGGGCCGCAGCCACGGTCCAGCAGGACCAGCGGCACCCGCGCCGCGGCGGTGGCCACCGCGTCCCGGCTGCGCCGCTCGTCGACCGGGATGAGCAGCAGGGCGTCCACCCGGCGGTCCAACAGGGCGGCGATCCGGTTGGCTTCGGTCGCCGGGTCGTCGTCGCAGTCGGCGAGCAGGACCGCCCGGCCCTCGGCGTGCAGGGCGTGTTCCAACTCCCGTACGAGGGAGGGGAAGAAGGGGTTGGTGATCTGTGGCAGGACCAGGCCGACGGTGCCGGTGGAGCGGCTGCGCAGGGCCCGGGCGACCTCGTTGGGGCGGTAGCCGAGCCGGTCGGCCGCGGCCCGTACGGCGCGGGACGTCTCGGCGCCGACCGGGCGGGTACCGGCCAGCACGCGGGAGACGGTGGCGACGGAGCAGCCCGCCGCCCGGGCGACGTCCCGCAAGGTCACTTCGGCCACGACGGTGTGCCCTTCCACTACGGAACGGCGGCCCTGCGCACCGCACTGTCCCGGACATCGGCGGCAATCGTTATCACCGCCGGTACACAGGCGTACCAGCTCTGTGCCCTTCGAAACCAGCGGGTAGACGGGTCGTCTGCCTCACACTTCGTTGACGATTCATTGACATCTCCGCGCAACATGAGCGAAATTTCCGGAGAACGTTTTCCCGAGGTAGTGGCCTGTTGCGGCGCGCCCCAGAGATCGAGTTCACCCCGCTTCACCGTTCCGCAGAGCAAAGGGGCTCTTCCGTTGGCCAGAAAGATCATCCTCGACTGCGACCCGGGGCACGACGACGCGATCGCCATGCTCCTGGCCCACGGCAATCCCGACGTCGAACTGGTCGCCGTGACGACCGTGGTCGGGAACCAGACGCTGGAGAAGGTGACCCGCAACGCGCTGTCGGTGGCGACGATCGCCGGGATCACCGGCGTGCCGTTCGCCGCGGGCAACCCGCGGCCGCTGGTGCGGTCCATCGAGACCGCCCCCGACATCCACGGCGAGACCGGCCTCGACGGGCCGGACCTGCCCGAGCCCGCCTTCGAGCTGGACCGCCGGCACGCCGTCGACCTGATCATCGACACCGTGATGTCCCACGAGCCGGGCGAGATCACCATCGTCCCCACGGCCGGGCTGACCAACATCGCCATGGCCGTGCGCAAGGAGCCGCGGATCGCCGAGCGGGTGCGCGAGGTCGTCCTGATGGGCGGCGGCTACCACGAGGGCAACTGGAGCGCGGTCGCCGAGTTCAACATCATCATCGACCCCGAGGCCGCGCACATCGTCTTCAACGAGAAGTGGCCGGTCACCATGGTCGGTCTGGACCTCACGCACCAGGCCCTGGCCACCCCCGAGGTCGAGGCGAAGATCGCCGCGGTGGGCACCGCGCCGGCCCGGTTCGTGCTGGAGCTGCTCGACTTCTTCCGCGAGGCGTACCGGGAGAACCAGGGCTTCGACCACCCGCCGGTGCACGACCCCTGCGCGGTGGCGTACGTCATCGACCCGGGCGTGATGACCGTCCGCAAGGCGCCGGTCGACATCGAGCTGCGCGGCGCGCTGACCCTGGGCATGACGGTGACCGACTTCCGGGCGCCGGCGCCGGCGGACTGCCACACCCAGGTCGCGGTCAAGCTGGACCACGAGCGCTTCTGGAACCTCGTGGTGGACGCCCTGGAGCGGATCGGCGAAGGCCGGGCATGAACGTCTCCACCACACCGCGTTCCACCGAGGTCTCCGGCCGCGGATCCGGCGTACGGATCGGCGTGCTGGTCACCGCCCTGCTGGTGGCGTGCTTCGCCTTCCAGCTCAACGCCAGCATGCTCAGCCCGGCGCTGAAGAGCATCGAGGACTCGCTCGGTGCCAGCTCCGCCGAAGTGGGCATGACCCAGACCGCGTTCTTCACCTCCGCGGCGCTGTTCTCGCTGTTCCTGCCGCGCCTGGGCGACGTCCTCGGCCGGCGCCGGGTGCTGGCCGGCATGCTCGTCCTGATGGCCGTCGGCTGCGTGGTCGCCGCGCTGTCGACGAGCATCCCGATGCTGTTCGCCGGGCGGATCATCCAGGGCGTGAGCGGGCCGGTCGTGCCGCTGTGCCTGATCATGCTCCGGGTCGAGGTCAAGGAGCCCAAGAAGTACGGCACCCTGCTGGGCGTGATCACCGCCGTCAACGGAGGCATCGCCGGCGTCGACTCGCTGGCCGGCGGCTACCTCGCCGACCACCACGGCTTCCAGTCGGTCTTCTGGGCGATGGCGGGCGTCGCGGCCCTGGCGACCGTCCTGGTGGCCACCCTGACCCCGGAGTCCAAGGCCGCCGCCGCGTCCAGGATGGACTGGCCCGGCGTGGCGCTGCTGGTCGTCTCGGTCGGTGCACTGCTGATCGCGCTGAACGAGGCGGGCAAGCTGGCCGCCGCCAACTGGGCGATGATCGCCGTGCTGGTCGTCGTGGCCGCCGCCGCGTTCGCGCTGTTCTGGCGGACCGAGAACCGCAGCGGGCAGCCGCTGGTCGCCACCCACCACCTCAGGCAGCGGGCCACCTGGTCGCTGCTGCTGACCACGGTGCTGACCATGACCGGCGTGTTCGCGGTGATGAACGGCCTGATCCCGGCCTTCGCCCAGGACGCCCAGGCCGGACTGGGGATGACCGCCGAGCAGTCCGCCTGGTGGACGCTGTCGCCGTACGCGCTCGCCGGGTTGGCGATGGGGCCGGTGGCCGGCCGACTGGCCGCGACCTTCGGCTACGGCCGGATCCTGCGGCTGGGCCTCGTCGGGGCCGTGGGGTCGGTGGTGCTGATGCTGCTGACCATGCACAGCCAGTCGCACGTGTTGCTGCTGGTGACCTCGTTGCTGGTGGGCATCACCTACGCGGGCGTGGCCAACATCGTCCTCAACGGGCTGGGCATCGTCCTCTCGCCGAGTGAGAACCCCGGCTTCCTGCCCGGGCTCAACGCCGGCGCCTTCAACCTCGGCGCGGGCCTGAGCTTCGCCGCGCTCTACGCCGTGAAGACCGCGCTGACGCCGGCCGACCCGACCGCGGCCGGCGGCTACACCGCCGGCATGATCGCCGGGGTGGTCATCCTGGCGCTCGCCATCGCGTCGTCGTTCCTGATCCCGAAGCCGACGGCCGCCGAGGCCACCGGCTGACGGCGCGGGCCGCCCGCCGCCCGCCCGCCGCCCCCGGAAACCCGGGGCGGCGGGCGGTTCCGTGTCCGGGCCACGGGCGGCACGTGGGGCGGGCGGGCGCCGTGTTGTCAGGGCGGGGGGAACGGGGAGACTGGAACCGGAGGCAACGGAGGCAGCCATGGTCATGGAACACGGCATGGACAAGACCGGTCCCGCCCGGGACGACATGATGAAGAAGCAGCTTCGGGGCCAGCTGACCTTGGACCGCTCACTGCGCACGGACGAGAACCGCGAGCTGGAGCCGGCCGGCGAGGACCAGCCGACGGCGGCGCCGTCGCCGGAGAGCGTCTACCGCGGCGGCACGCCGCACGGCATGTCCGAGCGCGACGTGGGACTGCGCTCCGAACTCGCGCAGTACCTCGGGCGCAGCGTCTACCCGGCCGAGCGCAACGACGTCCTGCGCGCCCTGCGCCGCAACCACGCGCCCGACCTGCTGGTCTCGATGGCGGAGCGACTGCCGGCCCACCACCGGTACGCCAACGTGCAGGGCATCGCCGAGTCGCTCGGGCTGGGGACCGAGGACCGGCGCTCCTGAGGCCGAGCGGCCCGCGGTGGCGGACAATGGCCACGAAGGGCGCACGCACCGTCCACGCGGAGGAGAAGAGGAGGGCGGCAATGTCCGACGACGCCATGGGCGACGAGGTCTACCAGCCGCCCAGATTCGATCCGCAGGACAATCCCAACGACCTCGACATGGAGGACGCCCTGGACGAGCCGGGGCTCGACGAGGCGCTGGACACCGGGTATTCGCCGCCGGAGCGCCCGTTCGTGGTGAACCACGAGGGGACCACCGCGCAGGAGCAGCACGACCGCGAATCGCTGGCGCACCGGCTCTCCCTCGAACTGCCGGACGTCTGCGCGCCGGACGGCGACGGCATCGGCGACCTGCCGGGCGGCGCCGGCGAGCCCTACGACGACCAGGTCGGCGAGGAGCGTGCCGGGCGGATCGTCAGCTTCGACGAGGGGTTCTGGCGCGGTGGCGGCAGCAACGACGTCGTCGCCCGCGACGTCGGCGTCGACGGGGGCGCGGCGTCCGCCGAGGAGGCCGCGGTGCACGTCGCCCATGACGTGGGCGGGGCGGTCGAGGGCGAACTTTAAACGGGGGCTCCCTCCGATTCGTTGCGGTATCGGCAACGGACTTTGCCGGATGGCCGAGGTACGGCCGAGGCTTTGCCGTCACCGGACCAAGAGGAGTGCACCACCATGAACCACGGCAACGGCAGCACCACGGTCCCCGACGAGGAGTTCTGGGACGCCCGGTACGCCGAGCGCGACCGGATCTGGAGCGGGAACCCCAACGCGACGCTGGTCCGCGAGGTCAGCGACCGGGCCCCGGGCACCGCGCTGGAACTGGGCTGCGGCGAGGGGGCGGACGCGATCTGGCTGGCCACGCAGGGCTGGCGGGTCACCGCCGTCGACGTGTCGGGGGTGGCCCTGGGCCGGGCGGCCGAACAGGCGGCCGCGGCCGGGGTGGCCGACCGCATCGACTGGCAGCGGCGGGACCTGTCGCTGTCCTTCCCGGAGGGCAGCTACGACCTGGTCTCCGCGCAGTTCCTGCACAACCCCGGCGAGGTCCTCCGGGAGCGCATCCTGCGCACCGCGGTGGCCGCGGTGGCGCCGGGCGGGGTGCTCCTGATCGTCGGGCACGCCGGCCCGCCGCCGTGGCAGCACGACCACGGCCACGAGCACGGCCACGGCCACGGCCACCCGGTGGACGAGTTCCCCACGACCGACGAGGTGCTGGCGGCGCTGGAGCTACCCGCCGACGCGTGGGAGGTGCAGCTCAGCGAGGAGTTCACGCGGATGCAGGACGGCCCCGACGGGCAGCCGCTCGAACGGATCGACACGGCGCTGAAGGTGCGGCGCCGCCACTGAACCGGCCGTGCCCGGTGGCGGACGGGGATCCGTCCGCCACCGGGCACGCGGAGCGCTCAGGCCGCGAGCGCGGGCAGCGGCTTGTCGTACAGCCAGGTGTGCAGCAGCGGGCGGACCGGGTGCCCGGCGCAGCGTTCGGCGTGGGCGACGAACGCCGCGGTGTCGGCGCTGGCGCCGCGGTGCTCGCCGTGCCAGCCGCGCAGCACCGCGAAGAACCGGTCGTCGCCGACGGCCCGACGCAGCGCGTGCAGCGTGCAGGCGCCGCGGACGTAGATCCGGTCGTCGAAGATCCGGCGCTGGCCGGGGTCGGCGACCCGCAGGTCCTGGGGGCGGTCGCGCAGCGAACGCCACTCCCGGCGGGCGATCTCGTCGGCGGAGTCCTCGCCGATGTGCTCGGACCACAGCCACTCCGCGTAGGTGGCGAAGCCCTCGTTGAGCCAGATGTCGCGCCAGTCGCGCAGACTGACGCTGTTGCCGTACCACTGGTGCGCGATCTCGTGGGCCACCAGGGTTTCGGCGCCGCGGGCCCCGTCGATGTGGTTGCTGCCGAACACCGACCGGGTCTGGTTCTCGACCGGGGCGGCGAGTTCGGCGTCGACGACCACCGCCCCGTACGCCTCGAACGGGTAGCGCCCGAAGTGGCCGCTGAACGCCCGGAGCATCTCGGGCTGGCGGGCCAGGTCGTGCGCGGCGTCCTCGGCCATCCGGGCCGGGTAGGAGTTGTGCAGCGCGATCGTCGGGTGGCCCGGGCCGAGTTGGGCGGTGCCGCTGTCGTGGCGGAACCGGCCGGTGTAGAGCGCGGCGAGGTACGGGGCCATCGGGCCGGGGTGGTGGTAGGTCCAGCACTCGCGGTGGCCACTGCGGCGGCGTTCGAGCAACGTGCCGTTGGCGAGGGCGTGCTGGCCGTGCGGGACGCCGATCCGGAAGGTGAAGGCCGCCTTGTCGTCGGGGCGGTCGTTGCAGGGGAACCACGACGGGGCGCCCAGCGGCTGGGAGGCGACCATGGTCCCGTCGTGCGGATCGCCGGTGCGGTCCCAGCCGATCGGGCCGAACGGGGAGCGCACCGGCCGGGGCCGACCGCGGTAGCCGACGTCCACCGTGAACCGCGCGCCGGTGGCGAGCGGGTGCGGGGCGGCCAGGTACAGCTTCCCGTTCTGCTGGCGGGCGCGGACCCGGACCCCGTCGATCATGGCGGTGTGCGCGGTGAGCCGGGAGAGGTCCAACTCCACCCGGTCCAGGGGCTCGTTGGCCACCGCCTCGATGCGCGCCCGCCCGTCGAGGCCGCCGTCGGCCGGGCGGTAGTCCAGGTGCAGGTCGTACGAGACGGTGTCGTGGGCGTAGGTGCCGTGCCGCGGGAAGTAGCGGGCCGGGCGCGGCCCGGCGGGGCCGTCCGCGACCGTCGCGGCGAACGGGAGCAGGGCGGCGCCCCGGATCAGGGCGCGCCGACTGCATCGGGTCACGCGGCCGCACCTCCCTCCGCGCGTGCCGGGACGGGGCGCGTGGGGCGTTCGCCGGCGATCGGGTTGCCGGCCCACCGGGTGTGGGCCGGGACGCTCTCGCCGCGCATGACCAGGGACGACGGTGCGATCGAGGCGCGCGCCCCGACCTCGGTACCGGGGAGCACGATGCCGTGCGGGCCGAGCGAGGAGCCCTCGGCGAGGCGGACGGTGTCCAGCCGCATGATCCGGTCGTGGAAGAGGTGGGTCTGCAGGACGCAGCCGCGGTTGACGCTGACGCCGTCGGCGACGGTGATCAGGTCGGTCTCCGGCAGCCAGTAGCTCTCCAACCAGACCCCGCGCCCGATCTTGGCGCCGAGGGTGCGCAGCCACCAGTTCAGGACCGGGGTGCCGGTGAACGCGCCGGCCATCGACGGCACGGCGAGCGATTCGACGAAGGTGTCGTAGAGCTCGTTGCGCCACACGAACGACGACCACAGGGGGTGCTCGCTCACCGTGAAGCGGCCGACCAGCAGCCACTTCGCGAGGGTGGTGACGAGCAGCGCCACGAGGCCCGAGGCCAGCAGCAGCGGGGCGCCGACCAGTGCGGCGAGACCGAGGCCGCCCTGGGCGAAGGCGTCCTGCTCGGTGAGGAACACGCCCTCGGCGAGCGCCAGGCCGCACATCAGCGGCAGCACCCGGCACAGCTCGACGGCGGCACGGGCCCGGACCAGCTTGCGCGGCGGTGCGAAGGTGCGCGTCGGGTCGGCCTGGGTCGCCACCCGGGGCAGCGGCATGGCGGGCCGGCCCAGCCAGGACGAGCCGGGCTCGCCGTCGGCGGGGGCGTTGGAGAGCACGCCGACCAGGCTGTGGTCGGGCACGTCGTGGCCGGGGTCGACGATGCCGGAGTTGCCGACGAAGGCCCGGCGGCCGATCCGGACAGTCCCCAACCGCAGCCAACCGCCGCGGAGTTCGAAGGGCGCCACCAGGGTGTCGTCGGCGAGGAACGCGCCGTCCTCGACGTGCAGCAGGGAGGGCAGCGGCAGCACGGTGGAGATCTCCGCGTGCCGGCCGACCTTGGCGCCGAGCAGCCGCAGCCAGTGCGGGGTGCCGAGGCTGGCGTAGAGCGGGAAGAGGCTGCCGCGAGCGCCGTCCAGGAGGCGGGTCACCAACCAGGCGCGCCAGGCGACGCCACCACTCGCGGGGTGCAGCCCCGGCGTGATGCCGCGGCCGAGGAGGCGCACCACGGCGGCGGTGACGAGGAGGGAGCAGCCGGTGGTCAGGAGCGTGAAGACCGGAACGGCCAGCAGCAGGCGGAGCGCGGCGGTGGCGAGGGTGCCGCTGTCGCGGAGCAGGAAGTACGCGCCGACCAGGGCGGGCGCGGTGGACAGCAGGGCCAGCAGCGGCAGGCCCAGCAGGGCCAGTCCGTAGGCGGCGCTCCAGCGGCGCGAGCGCTGCCAGGCGGGGGCGGGCCAGGCGGCGCCGGCCATCCGCTCGGCGGCGCCGGCCGGGCGGGCCGGGGAGCCGGACCACGAGGCGCCGTCGGGGATCTCACCGTTCAGGCAGGCGCCGGAGGCGAGTTCGGCGCCCTGACCGACGACGGCGCCGGGCATCAGCATGCTGCGGTGGGCGACGCGGGCGCCGGCGCCGATCCGGACCGCGCCGATGTGCAGGGTGTCGCCGTCGAGCCACCAGCCGGAGATGTCGGCCTCGGGTTCGACGCTGCAGCCGTCGCCGAGTTCGGCGAGGCCGGTGACCGGCGGCATGGTGTGCAGCGCCACGTTCCGCCCGGTGGTGCAGCCCAGGCTCCGGGCGTAGAGCCGCGCCCAGGGGGTGCCGAGCAGGGAGGCGACGCCGAAGGCGGCGACGACGCGTTCGGCGGTCCACAGGCGCAGGTGGGTGGCGCCGCCGCGCGGGTAGGCGCCGGGCTTGATGGTGCCGGCGAGCGTGCGGGCGGCCAGTGCGCCGAGGGCGCAGCGCATCGGGGCGCTGTAGAGCACCACCCAGCCGACGACGATCAGCCACCACGCGGTGTGCGGGGCCCAGACCTGTGGGGCGAGCAGGCCGAGGACATTGTCCGCGAGCGCGAGCCCGACCAGCCCGCGCAGGCCGGCGATGCCGTACAGGCCGGTCTGGACGAGGAGTTGGACGAGTCCGGTGCGGCGCGGGACGGGGCGGACCGGGCGGACCTCGTCCACCGGGCCGCCGAGCGAGTCGAGGTGCTCGGCCATGTCGCGCAGCACCGGGTGGCGGTAGAGGTCGGCGACCGAGACGCCGGGGTGGTGGATGCGGAGCTGGGACGCCATGCGGGCGGCGACCAGGCTGGTGCCGCCGAGGGAGACGAAGTCGCTGTCCGGGCCGGGCCGGACGCCGAGGAGTTCCTGCCAGATCCCGGCGAGCCGGGCGGTGGTGCCGTCCAGCGCCGCGGCCGGATCGCCGGTGGCGGAGTCGACCGGGGCGGACGGCAGCGGCCAGGGCAGCGCCTTGCGGTCGACCTTGCCGGAGGTCCGGGTGGGCAGGGACTCGACCTCCGCGAGGACCGGGACCAACTGCGCGGGCAGGCGTTCCTGGAGCAGTGCGCGGGCCTTGTCCTGCTGGAAGCTGGAACCGTCGGCGGTGCGCTGCTCGGGAACGACGTAGCCGACCAGCACCTGGGTGCCGGCCGGCGTCGTCTGGACGGCCGCGGCGGCCCCGCGGACGCCGGGCAGGGCGGCCAGGGCGGCGTCGATCTCGCCCAGCTCGATGCGCCGGCCGCCGAGTTTGATCTGGTCGTCGGCGCGGCCGACGAAGAGCAGGCCCTCGGGTTCGGCCCGGACCAGGTCTCCGGTGCGGTAGACGCGGGCGGCCCCCAGGGCGTCATCGGGCCGGAACCGTTCGGCGTCCTTGGCGGGGTCGAGGTAGCGGGCCGTGCCGACGCCGCTGATCAGCAGTTCGCCCTCGGCGCCGAAGGGCACCGGCTGCCCGGTGCGGTCGACGACGGCGAGCTGCCAGCCCTCCAGGGGCAGGCCGATGCGGACCGGCTCGCCCGGCAGCAGGCGGGCGGCGCAGGCGACGACGGTGGTCTCGGTCGGGCCGTAGGTGTTCCACATCTCGCGGCCGGGTCCGGCGAAGCGGTCGACGAGCCCGGCCGGGCAGGATTCGCCGCCGACGATCAGCAGGCGGACCCGGCGCATCGCCTCGTCCGGCCAGAGCGCGGCGAGGGTGGGCACGGTGGAGACGACGGTGATGCCGCGCTCGACGAGCCAGGGGCCGAGTTCGTGGCCGGCCCGGACCAGCGCGCGGGGTGCGGGCACCAGGCAGGCGCCGTACCGCCAGGCGAGCCACATCTCCTCGCAGGAGGCGTCGAAGGCGACGGACAGCCCGGCCAGCACCCGGTCGCCGGGGCCCAACGGCCGGTCCTGGCAGAACAGGGCGGCCTCGGCGTCGACGAAGGCGGCGGCGGAGCGGTGGCTGACCGCCACGCCCTTGGGCGCGCCGGTCGAACCCGAAGTGAAGATGATCCAGGCGTCGTCGTGGGGGCCCGCGGAACGCGGGTCGCCGAGGGGCCGGGCCGGGCCGGGCAGCGGGCCGTCGGGGCCGAGGACGGCGCAGACGGCGGCCTCACGGAAGACGGTGGCGGCCCGCTCGTCGGGGTCGTCGGCGTCGACCGGCACGTAGGCCGCTCCGCTGCGCAGGACGGCGAGGATGGACAGGTACAGCTCGGCGGTCCCGGAGGGGACGCGGACTCCGACCCGGTCGCCGGGACCGATGCCACGGTCCCTGAGCTGCCGTGCGCGGCGTTCGATCTCGATACACAGGTCGCGGTAGGTGAGCGCCTCGGAGCCCGTGTCGAGGGCGATCGCCTGGGGATGTGCGGCGGCGGTGGCATCGAGCACGTCGAGCAGGGTCCGCGGGGCCGGGGTGCCGGCGGTGCGGTACAGGGCCCGTTGGGGCACTGGTTCGGACGGCTCGAAGGACGATTCGAGAAGGGGCGACGACATCGATATGCCTCTGTTCGGTGCCGGTGGGTGGATGACCCTCGGACGTTCGCCCCTAGAGATGTCGCTGCTCAGGCAGGGGGTTCGCCTGCCGGGCGATCTGTTCCGCAATTCGAACGTGCTGTGAATGCGGCCATCGGGCGCTTGGGCAGGCAGCGCCGGGAAAGCGGCCGCGGCGCCTGACCACGGCGTGGGAAAGAATTGACTCCGGCCGGGGATTGTTTTCGGCACCACTCCCCCGCGCCGACAAAACCGCAGGTCAGGACCGTGATCCCGATCGGTCACGGGTCAACCGGTCAAGCCTTGTCTAAATGATTGCGCAACTGAGCACATATTCATCGACTTCTCACGCCGACCTCATCGCGGTGTCATGACGCGGCCATACCCTCGCCGTGCGTCCGGTACACCCCGAGACACCCGCGAACGTCGACCAACGGGGCGCCGGCGCCGCCTACTTGAGGATGTTCACGGCCCGGGCCACCACCAGGACGACGGTCAGCAACGAGACCGCCGACTGCACCAGCATCAGCAGCTTCGCCCAGCGGGTCAGCGGCATCACGTCGGTGGGACTGAAGGCGGTGGCGTTGGTGAACGACAGGTACAGGTAGTCGGCGAACTGCGGCTCCCAGTGCTCCGGGGCCAGCTCCGGCGTCGCCATCTGCGGGAAGAGGAAGTCCGGGTAGCGGCGCACCGCGTGGACCCGGGCGACCGGCCCGCCGCGGTCCCACTCCCAGTACCAGAGCGCGAAGACGATCACGTTGGTGGCCCAGATGCTGCCGCCGGTCGCCAACAGCGGTCCGGCGTCGCTGCCCTCCGTACCGCGGACCAGGCCGATCACCAGGTGCACCGCGGACCAGCCGTTCGCGGTGCTGATCATCGCGATCAGCACCAGCCCCGCCCCCCGGTAGAGCCACGAGACCCGCTCGATGCGGTACGGGTCGGCCAGCACCAGCACGAGCAGCAGCGCGATCTCCAGCCCCGGCAGCAGCCACTCCGGATGGATCGCCAACCGCTCCGGCAGCAGCCACTGCAACGCCGCCGCCAGCAGCACCGCGCACGTCGAGGGCCAGCGGGGCTCACCGCGGGTGACCCGCCGCCAGGCCGGGCGCAGCCGGTGCCCCGCCTCCGCCACCCCCGCGACGGCGGGCGCCAGCAGCGCCTCGATGCGGTCCAACCGCTCGGCTTCGGTACCGGATTCGCCCGGCGTGCCGGGCTCGGGGTCCTGGGACATGCGGCTCATGCTCACCCGAGGTCGACGCGGTGTCCAGCACGTCGGACCGGGGCGGCCGGGCGGTCCGCCGCGGGGTTAAGAGTCGGTCAAAAACTTGCGCGATTGCGCAAGTGTCCATCGACAGGGTCTAGACTCCTAGAGGTTTGACGAAGCACGCACCTCGTTCGGTGAGGCGTCGTCACGGACACAGGCCACTGATCCCACCCGTCGAGAGACGCTCCGGATCAGGACAGGTCTCCCCGGCCCAAGGGGTGACCCCAAGTGGCTGCCCCACCCGGGGCTACGCCGTGACGTGCCAAAGCTCTGACGAGTGGGGGTGAGCCGGTCGACGGTGACCGGCCGCTCCTTGCCGGATCGACGACGGCGCGTCCCGTGCGCCCCGGCCGGAAGGAGGCGAGAGACATGGATTGCAGTAGTCCGGGCCATCATCGGCCCCACCTCCGCTTGCCCTCGCATTCTTCCGGCACGCGGTAGCCACCTTCCCTGCGCGGCCTCCCCGCCGCACCACGCCCCCGTACGGCCATGCGCCGACACGGGTCGCCGTGCTGCGCTCCCGCGCAGGGAAGACGGCTGCCTCGCGCCCCCAACACCTCCCCCGCCCGGGGGACTTGGGAGGTCGCCATGACCGAGACCACCGTCCGCACCACGGCCCCCGCACCGCACCCCACCGCCGTGCTCGACGACGCGCACACCGGTGACATCCGCGGCGCGCTCGGCACCATCCGGCACGACGACACCGCCCCGCGCCGGGGCCTGTCCGCCAAGCTCAAGACCCTGCTCGCCGTCGTCGGCCCCGGCCTGATCGTGATGGTCGGCGACAACGACGCCGGTGCCTTCACCACCTACGGCCAGGCCGGCCAGAACTACGGCACCCACCTGCTGTGGACCCTGCTGCTGCTCGTCCCGGTGCTCTACGTCAACCAGGAGATGGTGCTCCGGCTCGGCGCCGTCACCGGAGTGGGGCACGCCCGGCTCATCCTGGAGCGGTTCGGGAAGTTCTGGGGCGCCTTCTCCGTCATCGACCTGTTCCTGCTCAACGCGCTGACGCTGGTGACGGAGTTCATCGGCATCACCCTCGCCGCCGGGTACCTGGGGCTGCCCAAGGTCGGCGCGGTCCTGCTGGCCGCGGCCGTCATCATCGCCTCCGCCTTCACCGGGTCGTTCCGCAGGTTCGAACGGATCGCCATCACCCTGTGCGCGGCGTCCCTGCTGCTCGTCCCGCTGTACTTCCTGGTCCACCCGTCCACCGGGCAGATGGCCCACGACTTCGTCGTCCCGCACCTGCCCGGCGGACCCGGCGGACCGTCCGCGGTGATGCTGCTGATCATCGGCATCGTCGGCACCACCGTCGCGCCCTGGCAGCTCTTCTTCCAGCAGTCCTACGTCATCGACAAGCGGATCACCCCGCGCTTCATGGGCTACGAGAAGGCCGACCTGTGGATCGGCATCGCCATCGTGGTGCTCGGCGCCGCCGCCCTGATGGGGTGCACCGCCGCCGCCTTCGCCGGCACCGCGGGCGCCGGAGCCTTCACCGACACCGCCGGCATCGCGCACGGCCTGACCGCCCACGCCGGCAAGCTCGCCGGGGTGCTGTTCGCCATCGCCCTGCTGGACGCCTCGATCATCGGCGCCTTCGCGGTGTCCCTGTCCACCGCGTACGCCATCGGCGACGTCTTCGGCATCCGGCACTCCCTGCACCGCGGCGTCGGCGGCGCCAAGGGCTTCTACGCCGTCTACGCGGGGCTGGTCGCCGCGGCCGCCACGATCGTGCTGATCCCCGGGTCGCCGCTGGGCCTGCTCACCGAGGGCGTGCAGACCCTGGCCGGGGTGCTGCTGCCGTCCGCCTCCGTCTTCCTGCTGCTCCTGTGCAACGACCGGGCGGTGCTCGGCCCGTGGGTCAACGGCCCCCGCACCAACGCCTTCACCGCCGCCGTCGTCGGCGTCCTGGTCACCCTCTCGGTGATCCTCACCGCCGCGGTCCTCTTCCCGGACATCGACGCGGGCAGCATCCTCACCCTCATGGCGGGCTGCGGCGCGGCCGGGGTGCTGGCGCTCGGGTACGCGGAACTGCGGCGGCGCCGCAAGGGCTGGGCGCGCGGCAGGCGTCCGGTGGACCGCACCGGCCGCGAGGACTGGCGGATGCCGCCCCTGGCGGAGCTGACCCGGCCGGTGCTCTCCACCGGACACAAGATCGGCCTGACCGCGCTGCGGACGTACCTGCTGCTCGCCATGGTCCTGGTCGTCGTCAAGCTCGTCCAAGTGGCGCTCGGCCAGTGAGGTTTCCGGCCCGGCGCCGACACCCGTCCCCCACCCCACCCGTTCCCGAGGAGGTGCTCCCATGCACACCCTGACCGTCGTCGACTTCCTTGTCCGACTCGCCACCGGCGTGGCCTGCGGAGCGCTCATCGGTGTCGAGCGCCAGTGGCGCGCCAGGATGGCGGGACTGCGCACCAACGCCCTGGTCGCGGCCGGGGCCACGCTCTTCGTCCTCTACAGCACCGCCGTCGGGGACTCCGGCAGCCCCACCCGCGTCGCCTCGTACGTGGTCTCCGGCATCGGCTTCCTCGGCGGCGGGGTGATCCTGCGCGACGGGGCGGGGGTGCGCGGCCTGAACACCGCCGCCACCCTGTGGTGCTCGGCGGCGGTCGGCGTGCTGGCCGCCTCCGGGCGCCTCGAACTCGCCGTCCTCGGCACCCTCGCCGTCCTCGCCGTGCACCTCGTGCTGCGCCCGGCGGGACGACTCCTGGACCGGGCCCCGGCGTCCGGATCCGACCCCGACGCGGCCGTCCTCGCCACCGTGCACGTGGTCTGCGAGCGCCGCGCGGAGACGCACATCCGCGCCCTCCTGCTCCAGGCCCTCACCTCGTCCGGCCTGACCCCCATCGGCCTGCGGGCCCGGCGCGACGCCGAGGACACCACCGGCATCCGCGCCTCGGTGACCGTCTCCGGCGACCTCGCCCAGGCCCTGGAACAGGTCATCGCCCGACTCTCCCTGGAACCGGACGTCCGCGACCTGCACTGGCACCTCGACGCGTCCGAGGTCGCCCCCGAACAGTCCGCGTTGGCGTGAGGTGGCAGGGAGCGCCGTCCGGAGCCGCGACCGCCCCGCCCGGACTCCGACAGCACTGCGGCACGACCGTTTTTCGCGGACCACGACCGGGCGGCGCGCGCATCGGCCAGGATGGTCGCGTGATGACCGACGGAGTACCGGAACTGTGGTTGCGCCTACCGGGCGCCGCGGACCAACTGCCCTCCCTGATGGACTGGTTGCGCCATGAGGACGGGCTGCGCGGCCGGGTGCGGGCGGTGCACTCCCCGCCCGCACCCGGCGAGATGGGCGGGGCGCTGGACGTGCTCGCGGTGGCCGTCGGCTCCGGAGGCGTGGGCGCGGTGCTGGCCAACTGCCTGGCCACCTGGATCGCCCAACGGCGCTCCGACCTCCGGATCACCCTGAGCACCCGGGACGGCCGCACCCTTGAGGTGGACGCCAAGGGCGTCGACCCGCAGGCGCTGGTGCGCGACATCGCGCGCCTCCTCGACGACCCCGGTGCGGGGACCGACCGGTAGTCGCAGGCCGCTGAGGGGCGCGTAACGGCGCCTGCCCTGGGGCGTGGCCCGCCAGGTGCCGTGCGTTGCGCCCGCTCGGGGCGGGGCCGGCGGGCCGGCACGGCCGCCTGCCGGGTGGGCGGGGTGGCTGCGGCCGGGGCCGTCGCCGACGATCGGGCAGCCGGGCGAGGACCGTTCGGGCAACGCCGGCGGGCCGTTCGGTCCTGACGGGAGGGCAGGGCGGGTGGCCGGCCGGTCGAGGACCGTCAGGCCATCGACCGTGCGCAGCCGCGACCGGCGGCGGCACGGGGTGGCCGCGGACGCCGGGCGGGGCGGGCAGGACTCCGCGGCCGGGCGCGGGACGGGTCGGTCGGCGGGCAGGGGGGCGTCGATCGGGCAGCGGCCCCTGCCCCGGGGAAGGGACCGTTCGGATCTGGTCCGGAGGCGGACGAATGCGGTGGAGTGGCACCCGTAGCCGCCTCGCGAACAGGGACGACATGCACAGTCAGGAACGGCAGGAGCACGACCGGGAGGTCCTCTCGGTGCCCGGTGACGCGCCGCCGGGCAGCGCGGAGTGGGTGCGCGGCGTGCTGGCGGCGGCCTGGGGCGGGCCCTGGGCCGGACTGCCGGTCCGGCCTCTCGTGTCCGACGGGGCCGCGCCGCTCAGCCACACCGCCGGACTGTGGCACGTCGACCTGCCCGGCAACGGTCATGTGCTGAAGGTCCAGTTGAACCCCGACGCCGCGCGACAGCGCCGCTTCTACCCGCTCAAGGAGCGGATCGCGGCACACTGCCGGGGTCTGGGAGTCCCCGTTCCGGCGGCCGTGCCGGCGGCGGACGGCGCCACCAGCGTGTGGTGCCAGGGCCTGGTGTGCGAACTCAGCCCCTGCCTGGACGGCGCCTCCGTGGCGTGGTTCACCCCCGCCGAGGCACGGGAGGTGGTCCGCACCGGGTTGGACCTGCGCACCGCCCTGGACCGGTTGCCGCCGGGGTGGTCGGAGGAACTGGCACCGATCCCGCTGCCCCGGCTGGTCGACGAGGAGCACTGGCCGACGGCGCTCCGGGACGCCGAGGAGCGGCTGCTGCCCCTGGCCGAGGAGGGCGAGGGCGACTGGCACCGCGCAGCGGCCTCGGTGCTGCGCGAGACGGTGGCGGCCGGACACCTCCCACGGCAGGCCGACGTGCCCGCCGTCGGGGACCCCGTGCCCCGACCCGCGGTCGTCCACAGCGACCTGCACCACCACCACTTCGTGCTCACCGACGACGGTCCCCGCGGCCGGCCGCGGGTCCAAGGCGTCCTCGACTTCGACAACGTGCACGTCGGCGACCGGCTCCTGGACCTGGCCTGGCTGGCCGAGGCCGCCGGACGCATCGCCGAGCCCGCGGAACGGCGCCGGTCGCTGACCGCGTTCACCCGGACCGCGACCGACCGCGGGCTGCTGCGGCCGGGCGAGGAACGGCTGTTGATGCCGCTGCTCGTGGCCCACTCACTGCCGGTGATCGTCGACATCGCCAAGGACATCCTGGAACGGAACATCCTCAGCCCCGTCTGGCTCGGCTACTTCGACCTGCTGTCGCCGGCGCGCCGCGGGGAGATCCACCGCCTGCTGACCGCTCCCGCCCCGTCGGCGCCCGCCCGGTGAGGACGCCGGACCGGTACCCGGACGGCCACTGACCGGGCCCGCGCGGCGACCCGGCACCGTCCTCCCCCATCTTTCTGACGCCTCGTCACTCACTGCGGTCGCCTCCGCAGAGTGCTCCGTTGCTCATCCCCCGCACAGAAAGAGTTCCCGCATGCCCGCACAGGAGTCCGCGGCTTCGCCGTGGCCGACCGACCTGTCCGCCTACTGCTTCGAGGTCCCCCACTCCACAGACTCGCTGCTCTTCAGCTCCGCCAAGGGCGTCCGCCTGACCGACGCGACCGGGCGCAGCTTCCTGGACGCCATGTCGGGCGTGTTCGTGTCCTGCTTCGGGTACGACTGCGAGCCCATCGCCCAGGCCGTCCAACAGCAGCTGCACACCATGCCGTTCAACCCCCCGCTGCACGGCGCCAACCAGGCCGCGCTCGACCTGGCCCGGGCCCTGGTCGACCTGGCCCCCGAGGGCATCACGGCCGCCAAGCTGGTCAACGGCGGATCGGAGAGCATCGAGGCCGCCATCCGGCTGGCCCGCCTCTACCACCGCTCGCACGGCCGGCCCGACAAGGTCAAGGTGCTCAGCCACTACCACGGCTACCACGGGGCCACCTTCGGCTCGCTCACCCTGACCGGCCGGCCCGACGTCAGCCGCTTCGGCCCGGGGCTGCCCGGCGTCGTCCACGTCTGGCCGCCGGACTGCCTGGAGGAGTTCTGGGGCGTCGCACCGGACCGGTCCGCCGCGCTGGCCGCGGAGATGATCGAGCGGACCATCGAGGCCGAGGGCGCCGACTCGGTGGCCGCCCTGGTCATCGAACCGGTCATCCACCTGCGCGGGATGGCGATCCCGTCGGCCGACTACTTCGCCCGGCTCCGCGACATCTGCGACCGGCACGACATCCTGCTCGTGTTCGACGAGATCGTCACCGGCTTCGGCCGCACCGGCCAGCCCTTCGCCGCGCAGACCTTCGGCGTCACCCCCGACCTGATGTGCGTCGGCAAGGGCATCTCCGGCGGCTACGCGCCGCTGGCCGCGGTCCTGATCGGCGAGCGGATCGCCGCCGTGCTCGGTGACGCCGACGGAGCGCGCGCCTTCGCCCCCTCCCACACCTACGCCGCCAACCCCATGGCGTCGGCGGCGGGCCTGGCCGCGGTGAGGCTGTTCCACGACGGCGACTACCTCACCAAGGTGCGCGAGTTGGCGCAGTACATCGAGCCCCGACTGCGGCAACTGGTCACGGGGCGCGGCACCCTGCGCGCGATCGGCCTGCTGTACGGCGCCAAGCTCGCCGATGCCGACGACGGCGGGCAGGGCCCGATCGGCGAACGGGTCGCCCGCGCCTGTCTGCAGCGGGGCCTGATCCTGCGCGGTCAGGACGACTGGTTCGTGCTGGCCCCGGCGTTCGTGACCACCCGCGCCGAGGTGGACGAGGCCCTGGGGATCCTCGGCGAGGCCCTGGACGAGGTCTGCGGGGCGGCCCGATGAGCGCCCTGCACGCCCTCGTGCAGGGCCCGGCCACGGCCGCGGCGCCCCGGCTCACCGAGCCGGAGCGGGCCGTGGTGCAGCGCGAACTCGACGAGCTCGCCCGGGGCGGCTACACCGGCCCGCTGCTGGAGAGCCTGCGCAAACTGGCCGCCGCCGTGCCCGAGCGGCTCTACGACGACAGTGCGCGGGTGCTGTTGCGGATGCACGAGATCGCCGGGTCCGGCAACTACCAGAGCAACCTGTCGTCGCTGCCGCTCGTACGGGCCTGCTTCGACCTCGGCCTGGTGCCCGAAGACGGGCCGGGACCGGCCGAACTCATCGTCGGGCGCGGGCACATCGCCCCCGCGTTCTACGCCGAGCACTACGTCCGCGGCACCTTCCCGTTCGCCCCGTTGGCCACCCTCCACCAGGGCGGCCTGACCGGCGTCGTCCACCAGGACCTGGGCTTCACCAACACCATGCGCTACAGCCTGGGGGTGGGCGTGGCCCAGGCCGTCAGCCTCGCCTGGGAGCTGACCCGCCGCGGCGAGGACCGCAAGGTGGTCTGCCTGGCCGGCGACGGCGAGTTGCAGGAGGGCGTGGTCTTCGAGTGCCTGCGCTTCGCCCACGAAGCGGACCTGAAGAACCTGGTCCTCGTCGTCGACACCAACGACAAGGGCATCGAGCCGCTCCTCAAGCCGCTCAGCCGCGGCTACCTGGCCAGCTACCTGGACCGGGTCGAGGAGGTCGACGGCCTGGACACCGCCACCGTCCGCGACTCCCTCGGCGCGCTGCTGGCCGCGCCGACCTCCGCCGCGCTGGTGTGCCGCACGCGCAAGGGCGACCACAGCTTCAAACCCGCCACCACCGCGCCGGCCACCGCACCCCGCCCGGCCAAGGTCTCCTTCGCCAACACCTCCGGCGCGGCGCTGGCCGCCTACCGGGAGCGCACCGGACGCGAACTGGCCGTCTTCACCGCCGACATGGCCGCCCGCTTCGGACTGCGCGGCAAGGTCCCCTACACCAACACCGGGCTCGCGGAGACGCTGAGCCTGGGACTGACCCTGTCCCTGCCGGAGGAGACCGTCAAGGTCGTCGCGACTGACGCGATGTACTACATGGACTCCCTGAGCATGCTCACCGAGGCCACCACCAGCGTACGCAACCTGCTGGTGCTGGCCGGGCGCAGCTGGGGTGCCTGGGGCGGCGCCCACAACGCCACCAACCTGCTGGGGCAGCTGCTGCACACCCGGGTCTACGAGCCGGTCACCGCGGCCGAGTTCGCCGCCTGCCTGGACCGCCTCGACCGACACCCGGACACCACCCACGTGATCAGCACCGTCGACGCCAAGTTCGACCCGCCCCCGGCGGACTGCGCCGGCGACGTGGACGGGGGGACCTGGCTCACCCCGCCCGGCGACGGACGGCCGCGAGCGGCCGTGGTCACCTTCGGCTACGCCGGAGTGCTCGTCGCCGAGGCCAACCGCGGCCTGGGCGTGCCGCACCTGCACTGCGCGGCCCTGGACCCCGACCTGGACGCCCGCACGCTCGCCCAACTCGGCGCCTGCGACGACCTGTTGATCGTCGAGTACAACGGCGTGCACGGCGGTTTCGGCGAGCGCCTGCGCAGCACGTACCTGCTGCCCGCCCGGGTGCACGGCGTCCGCCAGGACATCGCCAACCGCGTGCACGACCGGCAGTTGCGGTTGCACGGCATGGGCCCCGAGCAGCTCGACGCGTTGCTGCGCGACCTCGCCGGCCGGCCCGGCGCCACCACGACGACGGCCGACGGCATCGAGGAGGGCGCCCGTGCGACTGCACACGCATGACTACCGCGCCCCGGAGACCGACGGCATCGTCGACGGCGCCATCCTGATGCACCGCGAGATGGCCGAGCTGCTGACCCGGCGTCAGTCGGTGGCCTGGCACGACCTGACCGGCGGTCCCGGGTGCGTCGCCGCGGCCGGCCCCGGCGACGTGGTGTACGCCGGATCGGGACCGTACGCCTTCCTCTACCACCACTGGCGGCAGCGCACCGGCGGCCGCTTCCGGATCGTCCGCGAGGTGCACACCGCCCTGTGGTCGGGCTACTGGGCGCAGGAGGAGCTGTGCGCGCCGCTGGTGCGCCCCGGTGACCTGGTGCTCTTCCCCACGGAGTACACCCGGCGCCTGTTCGTCCGCCACTTCCCCGCCGTCACCGAGGAGAACTCGGCGGTGGCCTACCCCATGCTGGACCGGCTGCCCCGCAACGGGCCCGTGCCCGCGCCGGAGCCGGGAGAGGCACTGCGCATCGGCTACCTCGGTGCGCTGTCGCTGGCCAAGAACTTCGACCAGGTGGTGGACGTCTTCGCCCGCTGCCACCGCGAGAGCGGCGGGCGGGCGAGCCTGGTGTGCGCGGGCAAGCCCAACCACCCCCGCTGGGAGGCGGACGCCGTCCGCACGACCCTGTCCGGGCAGGGCGTCCCGCCCGGCGCCGTCGACCTGCTCGGCGTCCTCGGACAACACCAGCTCGCCGACTTCTTCGCCCGGATCGACGTGCTGCTCTTCCCCAGCACGGCCTCCCGGGAGACCCTCGGCCGGGTCGTGCTGGAGGCACTGGCCCACGGCGTACCGGTGGTGGCCGCCGACGTCGGCCCCGCCGTGGAACTGCTGCCCGCCCGCAACCTGGTGCCCACCGTCCTCGACACGACCAGCGAGTTCACCATGAGCCGGGTCGGTCCGCTGGGGCGGATCGACGAGGACGCCCTGACCCGCAAGCTCCTGCACCGCGACTACGCACCGGCCGCCATCCGCAGCGCCGCCCCCTTCCAGGACGAAGCGTTCCTGCACGCCCTGGCCGGCGCACCGGACGCGCACGCCCTGGAACACGACACCACGCTGCCCGACGCGCTGCGCGTACCGGCCCGCGCCGACTTCGACCCGCAACGCGCCGTGGCGCAGGCCGAGCGACTGTTCACCGACTTCTTCGGGCGCCGCGACCGGGCCGTGCACGACGCGCTGGACGCCCACGCCGCCGAGCACGGCTCCGACGGCACGGCCCCCGGTGAGTGGGCCGCACTGCACGACCTGGTCGACCGGCCGGGCCGCAACCTCGCCGACTACCGGGCGTTCCCCCGGCTCCTGGACGCCCTGGTGCTACCGCCGCTGACCTATCGCCTCGCGCCGCAGCCGGTGCGCGCGAACGCCGGAAAGGAATGAGGAACATGGACTTCGCAACGGGATTCGCCGACAAGGTGGCACTGGTCGTGGGTGGTGGCCGGGGCATCGGCTCGGCCGTCGTCGAGGAACTCGCCCGGCGCGGGGCGCACGTCGTGGTCGCCGACACCGACACCCTGCCCTCGCAGTACAACCACTACCAGTCCACGCAGGTCAGCGGCTACGCCGACGCCCAGAAGCTCGCCGCCCGACTGACCGAGGAGGGGCTCCAGGTCACCGCGGCGCAGGCGGACGCCACCGACGAGGACCAGGTCAGTCGGCTGTACGCGGACCTCGCCGAGCAGGCCGGCCGCCTGGACGTGGTCGTCAACGCCTTCGGCGTCACCCACGTCTGCCCGGTGGAGAAGATGGAACTGGCCGAGTTCCAGCGCGTGGTGTCCGGCAACCTCGACGGCGTCTTCCTGTCGTCGAAGCACGCCGTGCCGCTGCTGCGCGACTCCGGCGGCGGTGCCATCATCAACTTCTCGTCGGTGTCGGGGCGTTCGGGATTCGCCAAGGTCGCGCACTACTGCGCCGGCAAGTTCGGGGTGGTCGGCTTCACCGCGGCACTGGCCCAGGAGGTCGCCCGCGACGGCATCCGCGTCAACGCCGTCTGCCCCGGCATCGTCCGCTCCAACATGTGGCGCTACCTGCTCTCGGAGTTCGTCCGGCCCGGCGAGACCGAGGACGAGTGCTGGGAGCGGATGCGGTCGATGATCCCCCAGCGCGAGTTCCAGACCCCCAAGGACCTCGCGGAGCTGGTGGTGTACCTGGCCGGGGCGACCAAGGTCACCGGTCAGGCGATCAGCGTCGACGGCGGGATGACGGCCCCGTGACGCTCGGTACCACAGCACCGTGGCCCGGCGTCGGAGTCGGCGACGCCTCCGACGCCGGGGCCGGGACCGGGACCGGGACCGGCTGGCAGTGGCGGGGCCGGCCGCGGTCCTGGTCGCGCACCGGGGAGTCCTTGCACATCGAGGCCCCGGGCGGCGCGGACCTGTACGCCCTGCCCGGCTCGTACCAGGCCGACTCCCTGCCGTTGCTGCAACGGACCGTCACCGGCGACTTCACCGCCCGGACCCGGATCGGCGTCGAGGGTTCGGCGTTCGGGGACGCGGCGGGCCTGGCGCTGCACGGCGACGACGGCTGGCTGAAGGTGTGCGTGGAGCGCACCAAGGCCGGTGGCTGGGCGGTGGTCACCGTGCTGTCCCGCCCGGCGTCCGACGAGGCCATGGGCCCCGCGTTGGACGGCCCCGCCGCCGAGCTGCTGGTGACCCGCGAGGGCCGTCGGCACGCGGTCCTCTTCCGCCAACGGCCGCAGGAGGACTGGCGGTTCGTCCGCACGTTCCACGGCTTCGCGGACCCGGAGCTGCGGCTCGGCGTGTTCGTCCAGGCGCCCTTCTCGCCGTCCGCGGCGGCCCTCTTCGGCCCGCTGCACCTGAGCCCCGTGCCGCTGGGCGACCGCCGGTGACCCGGCCCACCCCCCGGCCCGGGCGCGACCCGCTGATCGCGGCGGCGCTGGCGCTCTCCCTGCTCCTCGGTGTGGTCACCGGCGCGCTGGGAGCGGCGCTGCCGCTGCTGCGGTCGGCCTACGGGCTGGACGACGGCAGCGGCACGGAACTGGTCGTGCTCTACAACCTCGGCGCGCTGCTCGCCATCGTCCTCTGCGGGATCGGCCCCCGCCGCCTGCTGGGCCGGACGTTGCCGCCCGCCCTGCTGCTGGCGTTCGCGGGCAGCAGCGCGGGCATGGCCCTGGCGCCGACCTGGGGCCTGCTGTGCGGCTTCGCCCTGGTCGCCGGTGCCGGCTACGGCGGGCTGATCCTGCACCTGAACAGCTACTTCGCCCACCCCTCCCGGCCCCGGCCGGCGTTGCTGCTCAACGTGCTGCACGCCTGCTTCGGCGCGGGGGCCACGGTGGGCCCGCTGCTGGTGGGCCAGTGGGGCGGGACGTCCGGACTGCTGCTGGTCGCCGGCGCCCTGTCCCTGCTGCTGTTCCGGGCCGCGGCGGCCACCGGGGAGCCCGTCGACCGTCCCGACGGGGCCGCCGCCCGGCGCCCGTCGGGCCCGCTGCTCGCCGTCCTCGCCCTGCTGGCGCTGCTGTACGCGGGCGTCGAGGCCGGGATCGGCGCGCTGGAGTCGACCCACCTGACCTCCTCCGGATACGCCCCGGCCGACGCGGCGCGGGCCACGGCACTGTTCTGGGCCGGGCTCACCGTCGGCCGGCTGGTCCTGCCGGTGGCGGCGCGCCGGCTCCACCACCCCCGGCTGATCGGCCTGTGCCTGCTCGCCGCCACCGGGGCGCTGGCCGCCACCCTGCTCGGCACCCTGGCGCCGGCGGCGTACGGACTGGCCGGGCTGGCCCTGGCCGCGGTCTTCCCCACCGCGCTGGCGTGGGCCAACACCCTGCTTCCCGATCCCCATCGGGTCAACTCCGCACTGCTGGTGGCCAACCTCGTCGGCAGCACCGTCCTGCCCTACCTCATCGGCCTGGCGGCGGCCCCCGGCAGCCGGGCCACGATCCCCCTCGCGCTCGCCGGTCTGACGCTGCTGTGCGGTCTGACCATCGCCGCCGCCGCCCGCCTGGCCCGCAGGCCCGTGCCCCCGGCACCACGACCGGCACCCCACAACGAACTGGAGACCTCCCCATGACCTCACCACAGCCCGTCACCGACCTGATGTGGGCCCACTGGAAGACCAAGACGATGCTCAGCGCCGTCGAGGTCGGGGTCTTCACCGAACTGGCCAAGGAGCCGCTGCCCGGCCCCGTGCTCCGCGACCGACTGGGCCTGCACCCGCGGCCCGCCACCGACTTCTTCGACGCCCTGGTCGCCCTCGGGCTGCTGGTGCGCTCCGACGACCGGTACGCCAACGCGCCCGAGGCGGCGGAGTACTTGGACCGCCACCGGCCGGCGAGCTACCTCGGCGGCAGCTTCCTCACCCAGTGCGCCGGCCTCGCCGACGACCTCACCGAGGTGCTGCGCACCGGCCGGGCCGCCCGCCAGGCCCGGGACGGCCGGGACTTCTACCGGGCCATGTACGCCGCGTCGGACTCGGTGCGCGCCTTCCAGAAGGACATGACCGCGCTCAGCATGGGCCCGGCGCGGGCCATCGCGGAGAAGTTCCCCTGGGAGCGCTACCGTTCGCTGGCCGACATCGGGTGCGCCGAGGGCGCGTTGCCCGGCCACGTCCTGGCCCGTCACCCCCACCTGACCGCCGTCGGCTTCGACCTGCCCCCGGCGCGGGCGGGCTTCGCGGAGTACACCGAACGCCTCGGGGTCGCCGACCGCGTCACCTTCCAGGAGGGCGACTTCTTCCACGACCCGCTCCCCTCCGCCGACGTGCTGGTCTTCGGCCACGTCCTGCACAACTGGGGGCAGGAGGAGAAGCTGCGGCTGCTGCGCGCCGCCCACCGGGCGCTGCCGGACGACGGGGCGGTACTGGTCTACGAGACGCTCATCGACGACGAGCGGCGCAGCAACGCCATCGGGCTGATCCTCAGCCTCATCATGCACGCCGAGGTCCCCGGCGGCTTCGACTACACCGGCGCCGAGTGCCGGGCGTGGCTGCGCGAGGCGGGCTTCTCCCAGACGTACGTCGAGCACCTGGAGGGCCCCGAGTCCATGGTCGTGGGCATCAAATGAGCCACCCCGAAGAGCCGGGCCGGGACGCGGCCGGCGCCGACGACCTGGTGATGTTCTGGAACCTCTACGAAGCGGGCGTCGACCGCTACCACGGCCGCGACGAACGCTGGCACCTGCAACGGGACCTGGTGCGGGAGCACCGCCCCCGGGTGCTGATGACCACCGAGGGGTGGGCCTGGCAGTTCAACGACCGTGCCTTCTTCGAGGACGCCAAGTCCGCCCTCGACATGGACGGCGTGCTCTTCCCCGCCAAGACCGGCTGCAACTTGGCCGTGTTCTGGCAGCACGACGTGGACCTGGTCGCGGTGGAGGAGGTCGCGCCGGAACTCGCCCAGTGGCACGGCCACGGCAGCGCCACCTTGCAGCTGCCCGGCCGGTCGACGCCCGTGCGGTTCGTCGTGGCCCACCTCGACCCGTTCAGCGCGACGAACCGGCGCATCGAATCCGACCACCTGCGCCAGTACGCCGACCCCGAGGCGCCCCACCCCACGCTGCTGGCCATGGACGCCAACACGGTGCCGCCGGGGGACGCCGAGCCGGACTGGTCCACCGCGCCCCGCCACCGGCGCGCCGACCACACGGTGCCCGGCGAGGACCACGCGGACCGGGCCCCGCTGCGGCGCCTGCTCGGCACCGCGGAGGAACCGCTGTTCGTCGACGCGGGCGCCCACCGCGGCGACCGCTCACCGACGTTCGGCTTCCACCCGCCGGGCGAGGCGCCCCGGCGCATCGACCTGTTCCTGCTGACCCCCTCCCTCGCCCCGGACCTGATCGCGTACCGGGCCCTGGACGACCCCCGGCTGCACCCGGAGGGCGAGCGGCCGGCAGCCTCCGACCACCGGCCGATCACCCTCCGGCTGCGCCGTCACTGAGCGGCCCGGACACCCGCCCGCAGAAAGGCACCCCGCACCCGATGAAACCGACGCCCCCCGACACCCCGCCCGCCCCCGGCCTCCCCACGCCACCGGCGACGCCCCCCGGGCCGACCACGGCCACCGAGCCGTCCGCCCGTGCCCAGGACGCCGCACTGGACCGGATCAAGGCCCGGCTCGCCAGCGGTGAGCTGTACTCGGCCCACGACCCCGACCTGCTCCCCTACCGCCAGCGCTGCATGGAGCTGCTGGACCAGGTCAACAGCACCGCGCTCGGCGACGTCCGCACCCGCGAGCGGCTCCTGGGCGACCTGCTGGGCCGCATCGAACCGGGCGGCTGGGTGATGCCCCGCTTCCTGTGCGAGTTCGGGTTCTTCATCGAGCTCGGCCCCAGGACGAGGGTCAACTTCGACGTGATGATGCTGGACTGTGCCCCCATCACCCTCGGCGCGGACGTCCTGGTCGCCCCCCGCTGCCAGCTCTTCACCGCCAACCACCCCTTCGATCCCGACCTGCGCCGCACCATGTGGGAGTACGCCAAGCCCATCGCCGTGGGGGACCGGGTCTGGCTCGGCGGCGGCGTGACCGTCCTGCCGGGCGTGACGATCGGCGCGGACACCGTGGTGGGCGCCGGCAGCGTCGTCACCAAGGACCTCCCGCCGAAGGTGCTCGCCGTCGGCAACCCCGCCCGCGTCGTCCGGGAGCTGTGACCGCCGTGACCCACTCCCCCATGCCCTCCCCCGAGGCTCCGCAGCCGTCCGCGCCGTACGCGGCCGAGGCGGTCATCTTCGACCACGACGGCATCCTGGTCGACACGATCCGGCCCGACTACCTGGCCTGCTCGGCCCTGTTCGAGGAGCACGGCGCGACCCTGCCCGCACGGATGTGGGCGCAGGAGGTGTGCGGGCGGCCGGACGGCTACCCGCGTCTGTTCGACGTCCTGCTGGACTCCGCCGGCGCACCGGCCGGATCGGGCCCGTCGGACGCCGCGGACCGCGGCACGACCGGTCCCCACGGCCACGCCGCGCTCCAGGAGCGCCTGTCGCAGCTGTGGGAGCGCTTCATGACCCCCGAGCACGTCCGCCTCCTGCCGGGCGTGCGGGAGTTGCTGACGCGGCTGCGCGCCGCCGGGCTGCCGGTGGCGGTCGCCTCGGCCGCCGACGCCGAGTGGGTGCGGCGCTGGCTGGGCCACTTCGGCATCGAGGAGTACGTCGACACCGTGGTGGGCGGCGACGAGGTGCCGCGCCGCAAGCCCGATCCCGCCGTCTACTTGGCGGCCGCCGCCCGCCTCGGCGTACCGCCGGCGCGCTGCGTCGCCTTCGAGGACTCGCTGACCGGGGTCGCCGCCGCGCGGGCCGCCGGGATCACCGTGACCGCCGTCCCCACCGGGCTGACCCGTTCCCTGGACTACTCCGCGGCCGACCACGTGCTGCCCGGCCTGTGGGCCGTGGACCTGACCCGCGCGCCGTGGACCGCCCGATGAGCTCCGGGCCCCCGCCCGGGGCGCCGACCACCACGGCGAAGGACTCCCTCCCGACGGGTTCCGCCCCCGGGGCCGACTGGTGGCGCCACGCGGTCATCTACCAGGTGTACCCGCGCAGCTTCGCCGACGGGAACGGCGACGGCACCGGCGACCTCGCCGGCGTCCTGGACCGCCTGCCGTACCTGGCCCGACTGGGCGTCGACGCGCTGTGGTTCACGCCCTGGTACCCCTCCCCGATGGCCGACGGCGGCTACGACGTGGCGGACTACCGCGGCATCCACCCCGACTTCGGGACCCTCGACGAGGCCGAGCGGCTCATCGCCACAGCGCGCGACCTGGGGTTGCGCACCCTCGTCGACGTCGTGCCCAACCACGTCTCCAGCGCCCACCCGTGGTTCCGCGCGGCGCTCGCCGCGCCCCCCGGCAGCCCCGAGCGCGCCCTGTTCCACTTCCGCGCGGGCCGCGGTCCGGGCGGCCAGGAGCCGCCCAACAACTGGACCTCCGAGTTCGGCGGCCCCGCCTGGACCCGCACCGCCACCCCCGACGGCACCCCGGGCGAGTGGTACCTGCACCTGTTCACCCCGGAGCAGCCCGACCTCAACTGGAGCCACCCCGAGGTCAGGTCGGAGTACGAGGCCGTGCTGCGCTTCTGGTTCGACCGGGGCGCCGCCGGCGTGCGCATCGACACCGCGATCGCCCTGGCCAAGGACCCGGACCTGCCCGACCTGACGGACACCCCCCGGCCGCACCCCTACATCGACCGCGACGAACTCCACGACCTGTACCGCTCGTGGCGCACCCTCGCCGACTCCTACCCCGACCCCCGCGTCCTGGTCGGCGAGCTCTGGCTGCCCGACGCCCCCGAGCGGTTCGCCCGCTACCTGCGCCCCGCAGAACTCCACACCGCCTTCAACTTCGACTTCCTGAGCAGCCCGTGGGCCGCCGGACCGCTGCGCGCCCGCATCGACGCGACCCTCACCACCCACGCGGGCGTCGGCGCCCCCGCGACCTGGGTGCTGTGCAACCACGACGTGACGCGCACCGTCACCCGTTACGGCCGCGCCGACACCTCGTTCGACCTCGCCGCCAAGACCCACGGCGTCCCCACCGACCTGTCCCTGGGAACCCGCCGCGCCCGGGCCGCCGCCCTGCTCACGCTGGCCCTGCCCGGCTCCGTCTACCTCTACCAGGGCGAGGAACTGGGCCTGCCGGAGGTCGAGGACCTCCCCGCGGACCGGCTGCGCGACCCGATCCACTTCCGCTCCGGCGGCACCGACCCGGGGCGCGACGGCTGCCGGGTCCCGCTCCCCTGGTCCGGCACCGCCCCGCCGTTCGGCTTCGCCCCGGACGGCACCGAGCCCTGGCTGCCGCAACCCGAGCGGTGGAGCGACCTGACGGTGGCGGCCCAGGACGGTGCCGCGGGTTCGATGTTGGAGCTGTACCGCGCCGCCCTGCGGCTGCGCCGCACCGGCCCGGCCGCGCCGGACGCCCCGATGCGGTGGCTGCCCAGCGGGCCCGACGTCCTCGCCTTCCGGCGCGGCGACCTGCTGTGCGTGGTCAACTTCGGGGAGCGGCCGGTCGGCCTGCCCGCGGAGCACGCCCTCCTCCTCGCCAGCGGTCCCGTTCCCGACCGGGGCCTGCCGCCCGACACCGCCGCCTGGCTGCGCGCCCCCGGCCCCGGCGAACCAGGATCGACGACCGCTCAGATGTGGCCCTCCCGTAGGGCGTAGGCGACCGCGTGGGCCCGGTTGCGCAGCTGCATGCGCGTCATCATCGCGTGCAGGACGTTCTTGACCGTCCGTTCCGAATAGGCCAGCCGGTCCGCGATCTCACGGGTGCCCAGCCCCTCCGCGACGAGCTTGATGACGTCCACCTCCCGGGGCGTGAGCCCCAGCGTCGGTGGCTGGTCGCCGTCGCTCATCGTGTGCCGGTACAGGCGGCTGGTCTGCGCCAGCACGCGGCCCAGCAGGTCCGGCGGGATCTGGCTCTCGCCGCGCGCGGCGGTGTGGATCGCCTCCACCAGCCGGGGGGCGGTGGCCTGGTGACGCCAGACGACCACCCGTACCCCGCACTCGACGACGGCCATCATCTCCGGCTCCCGCAGTCGTTCGGCGATGAGCACGACGGCCTGGTCGGTACTGCGCGACAACCGGCGCAGTTTGGTCGCCGCCAACTCGTGCAGACGGCCGGTGAGGACGACGGCGACCCCACCGGCCCGGGTCTCCTCGCGGCCGATGACTTCGAGGCAGGGATCGTCGCGTAGGAAACTGAGAATTCCGGTTTCGGTCAGCGGATCGGACGTGTGGACGGTTACGGATATGCGCTTCACTGGCATGGGTTTCCTGACAGGTCCCACGCCGTGGGTGAGCGCGGGAACAACCGATGCGGCAAGGATTTTCCGGTCGGCTAAACCGTCGGTGAACCAGTAGGAAATGTGGGGGCGGGAATGGGGTAGGGCACACCTCTGGTAAGGCCGACGCGGTGGGACGATGCTGACGTGATTCTCTCCGGACTCCGGATAATGATCAAGAGATGGTCAAGTCACTCATGCCCAACTGGCGCGATCCGTTCCCCCGTTCCTCTCCGCGCCCCGCAAAGCGGCAAGCCTCCCAGCGGATTTCCCGCCCACCTCGCTCTCCGCTTTCGGCTGATTCGAGACAGCGCAGGCCCGGGACGTGCGGCACGCTCCACGCCCGCCGGCACGGCACGTCCACGGCCGAGCCGAGCACACCCTCGGCGCCCCTCTCGCCCCCGACCGCACCCCTGGTCCGGCACGCTCCGCACCTCAGACCCGAGCCGACAACTCGCCGGCATAAACCCGCCGTCGACATGACACCCCGCTTATCCGCGGAGCACCGCTCCCGCGCCGCACCCCACCCGCAGAAAAACGAGCCACTGGCGCGCAGGACACCAAGCCCCCCTCGCGCCCCCACCCGCCCAAAGAACGACCGAAGCGCCCGCCCGAGAAGGATCATCGCCGTCAGCCATTACTGAAGCCCGTCGATCCGCGCCAATACCAGCCGTCCGACTGGTAATTTCCGCAGAACTCCAAGGACACCGGATTGTCCGTCCCCTGGCGACCTTGACATGCTCCGCCCACATCGCCGCCGGAGAGGACGTGCGCACTTTCCGCGCGCACGCGTGCGCCGGGAGGACGTGGAAGACAGGGCGCACCGCGCAGGGACGCCCGCGGCGCCCGGGGACCCCCTCGAACAGCGCCCGGAACACTCTCTGCCAGAACGACGGATGCGGGCCGTCGCGCTCCGACAACCGCCGGAACGACCGACCGGGGCCCGGGAACGTACGACGCGGGCGCGCACCGGCACCCCTTCGTCAGCACCGGCCTGCCCCACGAGGCGGGGGCTCCCTGTGGAAGCCGCCGCCGGGCTCACGCGGCCGGCAGCGCCGAGCGGGCACGACCGCACCGGATCGAGCCGCAGCGTGTCCCGCCGGAACCCACCGTCCGACGCGCACCAGGGCCGGCCCCTCGGCCTGCGAAGACACCGGCCACGAGGTCGACCCCGGCCCCGCGTCCACCGGATTCGGGCGATCCCCCGCGTCGCCCGAATCAGGCAGCCTGACCGGATTCGTCGCCCTGACGGGCGGGCATCCGATCCTGTGCTGAGTATATTGGCTCTCAGCCAGTCAACGCAGGAGTTACAGGATGTCCCCCCGCAGCGCATCGGTCAATGAAGAATTGCGGCGGCGTTCCCGCGAACGACTGCTGCAGGCGACGGTCGAGCTGGTGGGCGAGCACGGATACGAGGCCACGACGCTCGGCGACATCGCCCGGCGCGCGGGGGCGGCGCGCGGTCTGATCTCGTACTACTTCCCGAGCAAGCACCAGCTGCTGCAGTCGGCGGTGCACCGGCTGATGCACCGCACCCTCCAGGCCGCGCTGGAGCGGGAGCCGCGGCCGACCGGACCGGACGCCGGACGGGAGCTGATGGCCCGGGCCATCGACGCGATCCTGGGGCTGGCCCACGACGAGCCGCTGCTGATGCGCACGCACATGGCCGGCATCCTCACGTCGCCGGGGTTCATCCAATGCCCGGAGCAACAGCGGCTCGCCGAGCTGCTGCGCGAGACGGTGGTGGCCTACGGGTCGGCGGACCCGGACACCGACTACCCGCTGCTGCGGGCCCTGCTCATGGGGTCGGTGGTGCCCATGCTGCTCCCGGGGGCGCAGATGCCCCGGGTACGGCTGCGCGCCGAGCTGTTCCAGCGGTACGGGCTGGCCTGGGAAATGGGCGTGCCACCGGGCGAGCAGCCGTCCGAGAACGCGGCGGCGCAGGGGCGTCCGGCCGGCTGAGGCGCGGCGACGGCGGACCGGGCTCCGCCCCGCCGTCGCGCCGCCACCCGTCGCGCCCCGCCCGCGGGTCGGCCCGACACGCACCGCGCTCCCGCGCCCTGCCGTCCGCCGCCGGACCGGCCGCGACCGGCCCCGCTAGCGCTTGTTGTGCCGCGGCGTCAGCAGGCCGGCGTCGCGGGCGCCGGCGATCAGGCGGAGGGCCCGGCGCCGTTTGCGGCCGGTGGCGTTCATGACGGCCAGGACGGGATCCCGCCCCTCCTGCTGGGCCTCGCGGTAGGCGGCCGCGGCGATCTTGCGGCGTTCGCCGGCGCGCGAGCGCACGGGGACGGCCGAACGGGCGGCGGGCGGCGGGGTCGCCTCCGGTTCCTGGGCGGCGAGGCCGTCCTCGGTGGCAAGGCCCTCCTGGGTGGCGGGCGGGCCGGGTTCCGGCCCCGGTGCGGCGTCCGGCGCCGGGGGCGCGACGACGTCGGAGGTTGCGTCGGTCGGGGTGGTCGCCGGCGCCTCGGCGGTCCCGGTCACCGGGCTCCCTACCGCCGGTGCGGCGTCCGTACCGCAGAGGCGGCCGGCGCCGTGCACGACCGCGCCCCTCGGCGGGGCGGTGTCCGCGCGGGCCTCCCGGGGCCGGGCCGGGCCCGCTTCCCCCACGGAGGCGCGGGGGGCCGGTCCGGGCCCCGGGCCCGACGGTGCGACGGCGCCGGGGCGGTCCTTCGGCGGGCGTCCGGTGGCCGCGCGACACGCGTCGTCGAGGGGGCCCTCGATCCAGTGCGCGAGGGAGGCGAGGGCGTCCAGTGTCAGGGGCGGGTCGGCGCGGACGTCCTCGACGGTGAGGCGGTCGCCGGTGGCCGTCACCAGGACGTCGATGCGGGCCCCGTGGGGGAAGGTCAGCCGGGCGCTGAACCAGGGGCCCAGTTCGGACGCGGCCGAGCCATGCGCCTGAAGCTCCCAATCGGGCCACTCCAATGCCCCGCCCTGCGCTTTATATCGGTGGTTATCGGTATAAAACTCACTTTCCGACACAAACAAAACCTAGCCCCCCGCTCACCCGGCCACGGGGCGCGGCACGCTCAGCGGACCGGGAGCAACCCCGATAGCGCAGCTCTCCCGCCGCACGCCCGCCGGTGCGATGCTGGGGGTACTCCGCGGAAGGGGCCACCCGTGCTTCGTGTCGCAGTGATCGGTTCCGGACCGAGCGGTGTCTACACCGCCCAAACGCTGGTCGAGCAGGAAACCGTCCCGGACATCGAGGTCTACGTCCTGGATCGGCTGCCCTGTCCGTACGGCCTGGTGCGCTACGGCGTGGCACCCGATCACGAGAAGATCAAGTCGCTGCAGAACAACCTGCGGACGGTGCTGGAGCACCCCCGGGTGCACTTCCTGGGGAACGTCGCGGTGGGCGACGCCGGCGTGGGGCTGCGGGAGTTGCGGGAGATGTTCCACGCGGTGGTGTTCTGCGTGGGGGCCGCCACCGACCGGCACCTGAACGTCCCCGGCGAGGAGCTGCCGGGCAGCCACCCGGCAACGGACTTCGTCGCCTGGTACAGCGCGCACCCGGACGCGGCGAGCGACGGCTTCGCGCTGACCGCCCGTTCGGCGGTGGTCATCGGGGTGGGCAACGTGGCGGTGGACGTGGCCCGGATGCTGTCCCGCGGCCCCGCCGAACTCGCCGCCACCGACATGCCGCAGGGCGCGCTCGGGGCGCTCGCCGACAGCCGGGTCGAGGACGTGTGGATGGTGGGGCGGCGCGGCCCCTCGCAGGCCAAGTTCACCACCAAGGAGCTGCGGGAGTTGGGGGCGCTGCCCGGCACGCAGGTGCTCGTCCGCCCCGAGGAGTTGGCGCTGGACCCGGCGTACCGCGATCCGGCCGGGCTGCCGGCCCCGGTGCGGCGGAACGTCGAGGTGCTGCGCGACTGGGCCGAGCGGCCGGTGGAGCGGGCGGCGGGGATGGGCCGGGCCCGCCGGATCCACCTGCGGTTCTTCCTGCGGCCCGTGGAGCTCCTCGGGGATCCGGCCGCCGGGGTGCGCGCGGTGCGGTTCGAGCGGACCGTGCCCGACGGGCGCGGCGGGGTCACGGGAACGGGCGAGTACGAGGAGATCGAGGGGCAGTTGGTGCTGCGCTCGGTCGGCTACCAGGGGTCGCCGCAGCCGGGTCTGCCGTTCGACGAGACGACGGGCACGGTGCCGCACGCGGCCGGGCGGGTGCTGTGGGACGGGGAGCCGTACCCGGGCGTCTACGTGGCGGGGTGGATCAAGCGCGGCCCGACGGGGGTGATCGGCACCAACCGCCCGTGCGCGAAGGAGACCGCGACCTCCCTGCTGGCGGACGCGGCGCAGGTGGCCCGGCGGACGGTCGCGGTGGACCCGGTGGCGGCACTGGAGCGGGCCGGGGCGCGGCCGGTGCCCTGGCGGGGGTGGCTGGCCATCGAGGCGGCGGAAGCGCAGTGGGGGCGCGGTCTGGGGCGCGGCACGGTCAAGCTGGCGGACTGGACGGAGCTGTTGCGTGCGGCGCGGTCGGTGATGGTGGGGCGTTGAGCCGCCCCGGGTGAACTCCCTCCCGCCGGGCGGCAGGCGGGAGTTCACCGCCCGGGCAGGCCCGGGCGGGCAGGCACGCGCGCCTCGGGGGACGACGCCTCGGGCGCCGGCCCGTTCAGAGCTCGCCGAGGCGGCGCTCCTGAAGGCCGGCGGCCCGCAGCACGCCGTCGATCAGACCCGGGAACAGCGCTTCGAGGTCACCCCGGCGCAGGCCGTTCATCTTGGCGGTGCCGCGGTAGATCTGCTGGATCACGCCGTGCTCGCGCAGCACCCGGAAGTGGTGCGTGCAGGTCGACTTGCTGACCGGGAGCTCGATGTCCGCGCAGTTCAACTCGCCCTCGGCGGCGGCCAGTGCGCAGACGATCCGCAGGCGCATCGGGTCCGCGAGGGCGTGCAGGACCTGGGCGAGCCGGATCTCCTCAAGGGCCGGATGCGGGAGCGACCGGGCGCCCGAGACGGGCCCGGCGGCTGGCGTATCGGTCGACATGGTGGCTCCTGACCTGCGGTTCTGTTGGACCGGCGGCACGCTCGCACGAGATGCCCCGGAAGGGGGTCGCCGCAGCCTCCGAAGCCCCATTGTACGAGACCCTTCGTAGTTTGACACCTGCCGTACTACGATGCCTATCGTATGAACGTGGGGTCGATCGTCCCCACCCGTCCAGGTACAGGAGCCTGCCGTGAGCGCACTCTTCGAACCCCTCTCCCTTCGGTCGCTGACCATCCCGAACCGCCTCTGGATGGCGCCCATGTGCCAGTACTCCGCGGCCCCCGAAGGTCCGGCCGAGGGCGCGCCCGGCGACTGGCACTTCCAGCACCTGGCGGCGCGGGCGGCCGGCGGCACCGGCCTGATCCTGACCGAGGCGACCGCGGTCAGCCCCGAGGGCCGGATCAGCCCCTACGACCTCGGGCTATGGAACGACACCCAGACGGCGGCGTTCCGCCGCATCACCGACGCGATCAAGGCCCAGAACAGCGTTCCCGGCATCCAGATCGCGCACGCCGGCCGCAAGGCGTCCACCGAACGCACCTGGGTGGACCGCGGCCGCACCCTCCGGCCCGAGGAGCAGTACGGCTGGCAGCCGGTCGGCCCGAGCCCTCTGGCGTTCACCGAGCGGTCCACCACCCCCGCCGAGCTGTCCGCCGAGCAGATCGCCGAGCTGGTCGGGAAGTTCGCCGAGACCGCTCGCCGGGCGCTGGCCGCCGGCTTCCAGGTGGCCGAGATCCACGGCGCGCACGGCTACCTGATCAACCAGTTCCTCTCCCCCTACAGCAACCGGCGCACCGACGCCTACGGCGGCTCGTACGAGAACCGGACGCGACTGGCCCTGGAGGTCGTCGACGCGGTGCGCGCGGTCTGGCCCGACGAGCTGCCGGTGTTCTTCCGGATCTCGGCGACGGACTGGCTCAGCGAGGACGCGAGCGACGACCGCGAGGGCTGGACCGCCGACGAGACCGTGCGGTTCGCCGGTGACCTGCGGGAGCACGGCGTCGACCTGTTGGACACCTCCACCGGCGGCAACGCCCCGGACGCGAAGATCGCGGTCGCACCGGGCTACCAGGTGCCGTTCGCCGAGCGGGTCAAGAAGGAGGCCGGCCTCGCGGTGGGCGCCGTCGGCCTGATCACCGAGGCCCGGCAGGCCGAGAAGATCGTCGCGGACGGCCAGGCCGACGCGGTGCTGCTCGGCCGGGAACTGCTGCGCTCGCCGAGCTTCGCCCAGCACGCGGCGCGCGAACTCGGCGCCGCCACGCACCTCCCGCAGCAGTACCACCGGGCCGTCTGACCTGCGCGGACACCGACCGGCGCGCCGTTGTCAGTGGCCGGGTGCACACTGACGACCAGCTGAGACAACGGCGTCCTGGAGGTGTTCCGGCATGACAGACGTGCTCCTCGCGGTGGGCACCCGCAAAGGGTTGTTCCTCGGCCGCCGGCGGCGCGGCGGCTGGCAGTTGGGCGGCCCGCACTTCCCCGCGCAGGCGGTGTACTCCCTCGCGATCGACACCCGTGGTCCGCGGCCGCGGGTGCTGGCCGGAGCCGACAGCGCGCACTGGGGCCCGTCGGTCTTCCACTCCGACGACCTGGGCGAGAGCTGGCGCGAGCCGGCCCGACCGGCCGTCACGTACCCGAAGCACACCGGCACTTCGCTGGAGCGGGTGTGGCAGCTGCACCCCGCGGGCCCCGCCGCGCCCGAGGTGGTCTACGCCGGCACCGAGCCCGGCGGCCTCTTCCGGTCCGCGGACCGCGGCGAGACCTTCGAGCTGGTCCGGGCGTTGTGGGAGCACCCCAGCCGCACGAAGTGGGTGCCGGGCGGCGGCGGGCTGGCCGTGCACACCGTGGTCACCGACCCGCGGGACGCCGCCGCGGTGACCGTCGCGGTCTCCGCGGCCGGGGTGTTCCGCAGCCACGACGGCGGCGCCAGCTGGGCGCCGTCCAACAAGGGCGTCAAGGCCGTCTTCCTGCCCGACCAGCACCCCGAGTTCGGGCAGTGCGTCCACAAGATCGCACCGGATCCGGTCGAGCACGACCGGCTCTACCTCCAGAACCACTGGGGCGTCTACCGCAGCGACGACGCCGGGGCGAGCTGGTCGGACATCGGCTCCGGACTGCCCTCGGACTTCGGCTTCACGGTGGCCGCGCACCCCCACCGGACCGGCGTCGCCTACCTCTTCCCGATCACCGCGGACATCGACCGGGTCCCGGCCGGACACCGCTGCCGGGTCTTCCGCACCTGCGACGCCGGCGCGAGCTGGGAGCCGCTGGACGCCGGGCTGCCGGCCGAGGACCACTACGGCACGGTGCTGCGGGACGCCCTCTGCGTCGACGACGCCGACCCCGCGGGGGTGTACTTCGGCAACCGCAACGGCGAGCTCTACGCCAGCGCCGACGACGGCGACAGCTGGCGGCAACTCGCCGCCCACCTGCCCGACGTGCTGTGCGTGCGGGCGGCGGCGGTGGGCTGAGCGGCGGTTGGCCGGAAGGTGAAGGGGGGCGGGCCTCGGCCAGTAGGGTGACCCCGTGGCTGCACGACCTCTCCAAGACATCGTCGAACCAGGCTGGGCCAAGGCACTTGAGCCGGTCGCCGGACAGATCGCCGCGATGGGCGACTTCCTGCGGGCGGAGATCGCCGCCGGCCGGACCTACCTCCCCGCCGGCAACAATGTGCTGCGCGCCTTCCAGCAACCCTTCGATGAGGTGCGGGTGCTCATCGTCGGGCAGGACCCCTACCCCACCCCGGGCCATGCCGTCGGGCTGAGCTTCTCCGTGGCGCCGGACGTCCGCCCGCTGCCCGGGAGCCTGGAGAACATCTTCCGCGAGATGCACTCCGACCTCGGGCTGCCCCGGCCCGCCAACGGCGACCTCACCCCGTGGACCAAGCAGGGCGTACTGCTGCTGAACAGAGCGCTGACCACCGCCCCGCGCAAGCCCGCCGCGCACCGCGGCAAGGGCTGGGAGCAGGTCACCGAGCAGGCCATCCGGGCCCTGGTGGCGCGCGGCGGCCCGCTGGTGGCGGTGCTCTGGGGACGCGACGCGCGCAATCTGCGACCGCTGCTGGGCAACCTCCCGGCGGTCGAGTCCGCCCACCCCTCCCCGATGTCCGCCGACCGCGGGTTCTTCGGCTCGCGGCCGTTCAGCCGGGTCAACGAGCTCCTCGTCGGGCAGGGCGCCCAGCCGGTGGACTGGCGCCTGCCCTGAGCCGGAGCGGGCCTTGGGGGCGGGGGATAGTGTTCCCCGCATGACGAATGCGAACATCCCTGCGGGTTGGTACGCCGACCCGCAGGGCACCCCCCACCTGCTCCGCTGGTGGGACGGCGCCCAGTGGACCGGTCACACGCACCCCGGTCAGCAGGCCCAGCCCGCGGCACAGGCCGGTCACCCCGGCCAGCCGCTGCCCGCCCAGCAGCAGGCGCCCCAGCAGTACGCGCCGCAGCAACAGCCGGCCCAGGCCCCGTACGGCCAGCAGCCCGGCGGCGCCCCGTACGGTCAGCAGGGCGGGTACCCGCAGCAGATGCCGGGGCAGGCCGGTCAGCCGGGCGCGCACTCCGCCGAGGCGCACCACCAGGCGCAGCAGCAGGCCGGCATCCGGCACCAGGCGCAGCAGCAGGCCGGCGTGGCCCCCACCGGGCCGGGCGGCGGCTCGCTCTTCACCGAGCCCGTGCTGGTGGTCAACCAGAAGGCCAAGCTCATCGAGGTGAGCAACGAGTACGCGGTCTACGACCAGCACGGCAACACCCTCGGTTCGGTCGTCGAGATCGGCCAGAGCACCGCGAAGAAGGTGCTCCGGGTGGTCTCCAGCCTGGACCAGTACATGACCCACAAGCTGGAGATCCGGGACGCCTACGGCCAGCCCCAGCTGGTGCTGACCCGGCCCGCGAAGCTGATCAAGTCCAAGGTGCTGGTGGCACGTCCGGACGGCCAGCCGGTCGGCGAGATCGTCCAGCAGAACGCCATCGGGAAGATCAACTTCGCGATGCAGGTCAACGGCCAGCAGGTCGGCGCCATCAAGGCGGAGAACTGGCGCGCCTGGAACTTCGCCATCGTCGACCACACCGAGACCGAGATCGCCCGGATCACCAAGACCTGGGAGGGCCTGGCGAAGACGATGTTCACCACCGC
This sequence comes from Streptomyces sp. x-19, assembly GCF_046549115.1. NCBI lineage: Bacteria > Bacillati > Actinomycetota > Actinomycetes > Kitasatosporales > Streptomycetaceae > Streptomyces > Streptomyces sp. x-19. The sequence continues at coordinate 216,537 of NZ_JAJPWK010000003.1, forward strand.
GGACAACTACGTGCTGCAGATCCACCGGCAGCTGCCCGACCCGCTGCTGAGCCTGGTCGTGGCCACCGCGCTGACCGTCGACACCGCCCTCAAGCAGGACGCCCGCGGCCTTGGCTGAGCCCGTGGGCGACGGCGCCGGCGACCACGTGCTGGGCGTGGACTCGGGCGGGTCCGGCCTGCGGATCGCGGTGGCCCGGATCGCGCCGGACGGTGGACGGCCCCGGCCGGCCGCCGCGTTCACCTCGCACGAACCGGTCCACACCGGCCCGGCCGGCATCGACGCGGACCACATGCTCGAACAACTCCTGCCGGCCGCAACGGAGTTGGCGCGGGAGGTGGGGGCGGTCGGGTTCGCCGCGGGGTGCGTCGGCGCCGCCGGCATGGGCACCCTCGGCGACGCCCTGCGCGCCCGGCTGCCCGGGGCGCTGTCCGACGCCTTCGGGGTGCGGCGCCTCGCCCTCGCCGCGGACGCGGTGACCGCCTACGCCGGGACGCTCGGCCAGCGGCCGGGCGTCGTGGTCGCCGCCGGCACCGGCCTGGTCGCCCTGGGCACCGACCTGACACCGTCGGGCGGCTGGCGCCGGGCCGACGGCTGGGGGCACCTGCTGGGCGACTGCGGCAGCGGCGCCTGGATCGGGCGGGCCGGGCTGGAGGCGGCGCTGCGCGCCCACGACGGCCGTCCCGGCGGCTCACAGGCGCTGCTGGCCCGGGCGGAGGCGGTGTTCGGACCGGTCGCCGGACTGCCCGCCGCGCTCTATCCACGGCCCGACCGGCCCGCCGTACTGGCCTCGTTCGCCCCCGAGGTCGCCCGGTGCGCGGCGCGGGACGCGGTCGCCGCCGGGATCCTGACCGACGCCGCGCGCCACGTCGCGGACGCCGCGGCCGCGGTCTGCCCGCCGGTCCCGGACGCGGCGGTCGCGCTCACCGGGGGCCTGCTCGCCCTGGGCGCCCCGCTGCGGGACCCGCTGCGCGCGGCGCTCGCCGCACGGCTCCCCGGAGCCCGGCCCGCCGAGGCCCTCGGGAGCCCGCTCGACGGCGCGCTGGCGATCGCCGCGGCGCTGGCCGAGGACCGGCTGACGCTCCCCGTCGACGGGAAGTTGTTGCAGATCACAGGGCATGTGACGGACTCGCCACCCCGACGCGCGGGATAAATCGGGACGGATACCTCGTGGCGGAACCCTCCCTCGGCAGCCGGGCACGACGAGGCGTTAGCATGCGGCGCCATGAGTTCCCCCACTGGGCCCGCACCTGGCTCGCCCCGTATCGACGCCGCAGCCCCCGGCCTGCCCGTCCGCATGCCGCGCCGGCAGCCCGGCCGCCACCGCAAGCCGGAACCGCTCGCCGCACCCGAGGGCGCACCCGCCCTGGTGCTGGCCGTGCCCGGCGCACCCTCCTCCGCCTCGCGCAGCCTGGCGGAGGAGGTCTCCAGCATCGCCCGGTCCGAACTGCCCGGCCTCGACGCCCGGATCGGCTACGTCGACGGCGGGGACGACGCGTTCCCGTCGCTGGAGGCGGTGCTGACGCAGGCCGCCGCCGAGCAGAAGGCGCGGGCGGTCGAGGCCGGCCAGCCCGATCCCGGTCCCGGCGCGGTCGTCGTCCCGCTGCTGGCCGGGCCGGACAGCGCCCTGCTGCGCCGGATACGTCAGGCCATCATGAACAGCGGCTCCGGGGCCGAACTGACCGACGTCCTCGGCCCGCACCCGCTCCTCGCCGAGGCGCTGCACGTCCGACTGTCCGAGGCCGGTCTGGCCCGGGCCGACCGGGCGCGGCTGTTCACCGTCGCGACCGCCGCGGACGGCATCATCCTGGCCACCGTCGGCGGCGAGGAGGCGGTGCAGGCCGCCGGCATCACCGGCATGCTGCTCTCCGCCCGGCTGGCGGTGCCGGTGCTGGCCGCCGGCCTGGACGAGGAGGGCGCCATCGCCCGCACCGCCGAGCAGCTGCGCACCTCCGGTTCGCAGCAGTTGGCGCTGGCCCCGTACCTGATCGGCCCGGAACTCGCCGACGGCCTGCTGGGGGCGGCCGCGGCGGAGGCGGGCTGCGCGTCCGCCGAGGCGCTGGGCGCGTACGGCGCGGTGGGCCGGCTGGTGCTGTCGAACTACGCGGCCAAGATGGGGATCACCCTGCCGGGTCAGGGGCTGGGGGCGGCCGTCCGGTAAGCCTGCGTCACCGTCGCGCGGCACCGGCAGGACGACCGGAGCCCCGCACCCGTTCACCGAGGGCCGTCCCGCGCCGCACGCGCGGGGCGGCCCGTCGCGCGCTCCGGCCCCGGTCCGCCACCCGCACCCCCGCTGAGCGGCGCAGACGCCCACTGGGCGGGCCGGGCGGGCGGCGTGGACCGGGGAGCGACGGCAGGCCGGCCGCGGGCGGCGTAGGGGCGCTCAGCGGCCGTCGTGCGCCCCTGTGTGCTCCGCCCGGCGGCCCCCGTTCCCGCGCGGCCGATGAAGCGGGCCGCGCCGCCCCGTCTACCGTCATGGCCCACCCCGTCAGCACCACGAGGAGGACACCATGCCGGACACCACCGCACCCGAGGACGTCGCCCGCGCCTGCTTCGCCGCGTACCTGGCCCAGGACCGGCCGGCCATGGAGCGGCTGCTCGCCGAGGAGTTCGTCTTCACCAGTCCGCAGGACGACCACATCGACCGGGCCGCGTTCCTGGAGGTCTGCTTCCCCACCGCGGACCGGGTCCGCTCCCAGGTGGTCCTGGACGCCGTCCCGTTCGGCGACGGCCAGGTCTTCGTCCGCTACGCGTACGAGCTCCTGAGCGGCGAACGGCACCGTAACGTCGAGGTGATGACGGTGCGGGACGGGCGGCTCACCGAGACCCAGGTGTACTTCGGCGGGCGCTTCCCCGAGGGGTGACGGCCGCGCCGACCGGCCGTCCGGGGTGCGCCCGGCAGGGTCCCGTCAGGCGAAGACCACGCAGGAGACGGCCGGTGCCGCGACGGAGCCGCCGTGGACGGGGAGGCCGGTCTCGGGGTCGACGGTGAACCAGGTGACGTCGCCGGAGCGTTCGTTGGCGGCGTAGAGGTGGCGCCCGTCGGGGTGGAGCGCGAGGTCGCGCGGCCAGTGGCCGCCGCACGGCACGGTGGCGTGCAGGGTGGCGGTCCCGGCCCGGGCGTCGAGGGAGAGCACCGCGATGCTGTCGTGGCCGCGGTTGGCGGCCCAGGCGAACCGGCCGTCCGGGGAGATGACGAGCGCGGAGGGGAACGTCGGGTCGGTGCCCGCGGCGCCGACCGGCAGCAGGGAAGTCTCCCCCAGCGGCGTCAGCGTGCCCCGGTCGGCGTCCCAGCGGCAGAGCGTCAGGGTCGGGTCGAGTTCGTTGATGACGCAGGCGAGGTGGCCGGCCGGGTGGAAGGCGAGGTGGCGGGGGCCGCTGCCGGGACGCAGGGGCGCCTCGTCGTGCAGGGTGAGCGTGCCGCTCGCGGGGGCGAGGGCGTAGGTGCGGACCGAGTCGGTGCCCAGGTCGACGCCGAGCAGCCAGCGACCGCTGGGGTCGGGCAGCACGGCGTGGGCGTGCGGTCCCTCCTGGCGGTCGGTCCGGGGGCCGTTGCCCTGGTGGGCGAGGACCCGCGCCGGGCCGTCGAGGGTGCCGTCGTCCCGTACGGGGAGCGTGCTGACGTCGCCGGAGCTGTAGTTGGCGGTGACCAAGTGGCCGGCGGTCAGGGTGAGGTGGGTGGGGTCGGCGCCGCCCACGGGGACGGCGGGGGCGAGCAGGTCCGGCCCTTCGGGCGTGAGGCGGAAGGCGGCGACGGCGCCGTGCGGGGTCTCGCTGACGGCGTAGAGGCGACGGCCGGCCCGGTCGGGCACCAGGTAGGAGGGGTTGGGGACGGCGTCGGTGGAGTGCAGCGGCGTCAGCGCGCCGGTCTCCGGGTCGACGGCCGCGGTGGTGATGCCGTGGCCGCCGGCCGCGGTGAAGGAGCCGAGGTAGGCGCGGAGGCCCGCGCCGTCGGCGGGTCCGCCGGTGGTCCGCCCGGTCCCTGGTTGCGTCGTCGCCATGGGTCGCCGCCCTTCGTCCGCCTGCCCGTCGGGCCGTCCTTGAGGGGCGGCGTGCCCGCCGCGGCCCCCTCTGGGACGGCCTCGCGCTATCCGGGCGACGCTAACAGGACGGGTGGGTGCGGCGCCGGGAGTGGCCGGGAGTGGACCGTGGCCGGCCGGCGCGACGCGGGCGGGTGTCGCCGTCCGCGTCGCGGGGCCGCGGGTGGTCAGGCCCCCGCCGTCACGCGGCCGGACCTGCCGAGGGGCCCGGCGAGGGCGAGGAGCGCCTGTTCCAGGGCGTGCAGGTGGGCCAGGACGGGTTCGCCGTCGGCGGCGTGCGCGACGGTCTCGGCTCCGGCCTGCCGGCGGCGCGCGTCGATCGGGGCGTCGGTGAGGGCCTCGACGGCGGCTTCCACCCGCCAGCACGCCGCGACGAGCCGGGCGTCGTGCGAGGCCACCGGGTCGGCGGCGATCGAGGCGAGCCCGCGCACCTCGCGCGCGCAGGCGTCGAGCAGCGCGACGATCTGCCGGGCCCGTCGCTTGCGCGCCCGCGAAGGGCTGAGCGGATGCAGCAGCGGGACGAGGGACAGCCGCACGCGACCGAGGATCGCCTCCAGTTCGGCGACCCGCGGCGCCGGGTCGGCCGCCGCGTCCCCGGCCAGCCGGGCGGCGGCCGCGGCCGTGCACGCGTGCACGCACCGCACGGCCTGCTCGACCCGGTCGTCGGTGACGGCGTGCGTGGTCACCGGCAGCACGAGGAGCACCGCGAGCAGGGCGCCCGCCGCGCCGACGGCCGTCTCGCCCACCCGCAGCGCGAGCAGCGCCGGGTCGAGCACGCCGAGCAGCCCGTAGAGCATGCTCGCCAGCACCGTCACGGCGAGCATCATCCAGGTGTAGGAGACGGCGGCGGCGTAGAAGATCCCGAAGACGCTGAGGGCGACGACCGCCGCGGCCGCGATCGGTTCGTCGTGCAGCGGGACGGCGACGGCGAAGCCGAGGGCGACCCCGAGCACCGTTCCCAGGAACCGCCGGAACCCGCGGACGATCGTCTCGCCCCGCGAGGTGGTGTTCACGAACACCCACCAGGCGGCGCCCACGGCCCAGTACCAGCGCTGGTCGGACAGGAGTTGCCCGGCGCCGAGCGCGAGGGCGGCGCCCACGGTCGCCTGCACCGCCTGCCGCGTGGTGATCCGTGCGAACCCCGTCCCGCCGGCCGGCGCGGGCGGCGCGACGGGGGCCGGCAACCGCCGTTCGTAGCACCAGGCGGCGAACCGCACCGCCGACGACGCCGCGAGGCCGAGCAGTACCGCCGCGTACAGCTCGGGGAGCTGGCCGGGGACGGTGTGCAGGAACTGCGCGGCAAAGAAGATCATGAAGGCGAAGACGCCCAGTGCGTGCCCGCGCGGCCCCCACCGCCGCGCGTACACCCCGGCCCCCACGACGGCGAGGAACGCCAGGTCGCGTGCGACGGGCACGTCGTGCAGCAGAGCCGCGAGGCCGAGCACCGGGAGCCCGACGAGCGGCAGCAGCGCGGTCGTCACGGCCTGGCCGCGCACCGTCGGATCGGTCACCGTGAACAAGGCGAGCAGCGCGGCCAGGCCGCCGGTGATCGCCGCGACCAGCGAGTGTCCGGCCGCTCCGCACAACGCCACGGCGCAGCCGACCCCGATCACGGCCCGGGCCGCGAACCGCAGCCGGATCCGCCCCGGATCCGGCGCCACGAACGCCTTCTTCAGCAAGTTGCCCCGCCCCTTCCGTGCACAGGTGCACCACGACATGAGAAAGGCGCCGCGGGGGATCCCGCAGCGCCATCGACTCGTACATCTCAGCATCGACACGGCCGATTGCTCAACAGTCAACTAATTAATTGGGCCAATGGCACAGTTTTAGATCTTCGCGGGCTGCCACTGGGAGGCCAATGGAGCACTCCTCACCGCACGCGGCGCGCGGAGCGGGTGCGAGCCCGTCGGCCGCGCGGCCCGCGCGCGTGGCCGTCCCGCGCGCCGGGAGGGCCCCGTGCGGCGGCCCTCCGGTCGGGCCTGCGCGACGCCCCCGCAGTTCGCCGCTAGCGTCGGCCGCACTCCCTTCCGTCCCCGACCGATCCACGCTGCGCCCGGCGCCGAACCAAGGGTGACCGTGTCTCCCCCCGGAGGTGTTCATGCACGTCGCAGCCCGCGGCGAACCCCGTCCCCGGCGCCCCAGCCCGGCGCCCTGGAATCCCTGCTCGACCGGGTCGCCCGCGGCGATCAGCAGGCGTTCGCCCTGACCGGCGCCCGGGAGAACGTCCACCGCCACTACGACCTGTCCAACGGCCTGTTCGCGGCCTTCCTCGACGACACCGTGAGCTATTCCTCCGCGGTCTTCGACGGGTTCCCCGGTGACCGGGAGGGGCTGGCCGCCGCGCAGCACCGCAAGATCGACCGGCTCCTGGACCTGGGCGGGGTCGGCGCGGGCACCCGGCTGCTGGAGATCGGCACCGGCTGGGGCGAACTGGCTCTGCGCGCCGCCCGGCGCGGCGCCGACGTCGTCACCCTCACCCTCTCCGACCAGCAGCGCGACCTCGCCCGGCGGCGGATCGCGGACGCCGGATGCGCGGACCGGGTGACGGTGGAACTCTGCGACTACCGGCACGCCACCGGTTCCCACGACGCCGTGGTGAGCGTGGAGATGACGCTACGCGCGGATGCTCGCCAAGGCCCGCGGCAACCCCGCCCTGTACGCCCTGCGCACCGTCTACCTCCTCCAGGCCGGCCTGGTCTGGCTGGTCTCCCTCCCCGTCCAGGCCGCGCAGTACGTTGCCGCGCCGCTGGGCGGCGAAGCGGTCGTCGCCGTGCTGCTGTGGACGACGGGGTTCGTCTTCAAGACCGTCGGCGACTTCCAACTCGCCCGGTTCGAGGCCGATCCGCGCCACCGCGGGCTCATCATGGACCGGGGGCTGTGGAGTTGGACCCGCCACCCCGACTACTTCGGCGACTTCCTCGTCTGGTGGGGGCTGTTCGCCCTGACCTGCGGCGACTGGCAGGCCGCCGCCGCCGCGTGCGCGTCACCGCTGGTGATGTCGTACCTTCTCATCGGCGGCAGCGGCAAACGCCTGCCGGAGAACCACCTGGCGCACCGTCCCGGCTACGCCGCCTACCGGGCACGCACCAGTGGATTCCTCCCGCTCCCCCCGCGACGCAAGGGACCACACCGATGACCACCGCCGACCGCGCCACCCGCACCCACGGTCCGTCGTCGGACCCGGCGCACCGGCCGCTCGTCGTCCACCGCAGCCCGGCCGCCCCGCGCTCCGCGGTGCTGTTCCTCCACGGCGGCCGGGCCGACGGCACCCGACCGCCGCCGCTGCTGAACCTCCCCGCGCTGCGCATGCGGCCGTTCCGGCGCGCGGTGGCCCGGGCGGCGGCGGGGGAAGCACCGCTGCTCGCGTCCGTGCGCTACCGCTGCCGCGGCTGGAACGGCGCGGCGGCGGACGCCGCCCGCGACGCCCGGTGGGCCATCGAGGCACTGGTGGCCGACCACCCCGGGCTGCGGATCGTCCTCGTCGGCCACTCCATGGGCGGGCGGGCGGCGCTCCACGCCGGCGGCCACCCCGCGGTCCACGGCATCGTCGCCCTCGCGCCCTGGTGCCCGCCCGAGGACCCGGTGGACCACCTCCGGGGAAAGCCCCTGGCGCTGCTGCACGACGTCCACGACCGCGTCACCGGCTACCAGGACTCGCGCGCGTACGGTGAACGTGCCCGACTGGCCGGCGCTGACGTGCAGTTCCTCACGATGCCGCGGGGGCGCCACACCATGCTCCAGGAGGCCGGGAAGTGGCACCGGACCGCGGCCCGGCTCGCCCGCGCCATGCTCGCCGGCAAAGGGCCGTGACCCGGTGCCCCGTGGCGGTGCGCCTCACATGGGCAGCGAGCGCACCCGCACCGGGCCGGGCGGCCAGGCGGCGCCGTCGTGCAGCGGGGTCCACAGGGTGCGCAGCGGCATGACGACGGGTCCGGTGGGCTGCTCGACGCGCACCTCGGCCGGCACCTCGCGCCAGCCGAGTCGCAGGTAGAGCGGGAGGAGCGCCGGGCGGCAGAAGAGGAGGGCGTGCCGTGGCCCCATGGTGCGGGCGTGGTCGAGGGCGGCCGCCACCACCCGTCGGGCCAGCCCCCGGCCGCGCACGTCGGCCGCCACGGCGACCCCGCCGACGCCGATCACCGGGGTCGGTGTCCCGCCGAGGTCGACGGGCAGCCGGCGCAGACCGGCGTGGGCCACCAGCCGCCCGTCGAGCCGGATGCCGAAGTGTTCCTCCTTCGGCAGCCAGGTCAGGCCGGTGGCGGCGACACCGAAGGGGTCGGGGCCGGGACCGAGGATCTCGGTCAGGTCGGCGCCGGTGAAGTCGTCGAGGCGTACGGCGGCGGGGGCGGCGGGGGCAGCGGGCACGTCGGTCATGCCGTGCATCATCGCCGCCGCACCGGCCGGGGGCCACTCCGGGCTCTTCGCGCTCTTCGGGCCGGGGGCGCGACGCGGTGGACGGGCCCGCGCACGCCTCCTTGACGACCAACTGCGGGCCACTTACCGTCACTTCAGCTCTTGGCGCCTTGAGAGAACCTTTACCCCTCGATGGATGAAAAAGGTGAAGGCATGGGTGGGCTGCGACGTCGTTCCCTGTTGGCCGCCGCGGGTGGTACCGCAGCGGCCGCCGGCCTGACGGGCACCGGGCCGTCCCCGGCACAGGCGGTCCCGCGCGCCGCCGCGGCCGGGGCCGCCGAGGCACCGGCACCGTCCGGGCGCCGGCCGGGACCGTACGACCGGAAGGTCGACGCACTGCTGGCGCGTATGACTCTCGAAGAGAAGCTGGGGCAGTTGCAGCAACTCCCCTGGGCCTACGACACCGGGCCGGGCGGGCCGGGAACCAAGGCCGTCGAAGAGGCCGCGCGGGCCGGGCGGTTGGGCTCGGTGCTCAGCATCTTCGGCGCCCGGACCTGCAACGCGCTCCAGCGGATCGCCGTCGAGGAGTCACGGCTGGGCATCCCGCTGCTGTTCGGGCTCGACGTCATCCACGGCTTCTGGACGACCTTCCCGATCCCGCTGGCGCAGGCGGCGAGCTTCGATCCGCAGGTCGCCGTGTGGGACGCGGAGGTGTCGGCGCGCGAGGCCCGGTCCAACGGCGTGCACTGGACCTTCGCGCCGATGATGGACGTGACGCACGAACCGCGCTGGGGCCGGATCGCCGAGGGCAACGGCGAGGACCCGTACCTGACGGCCGCGTTCGCCACCGCCAAGGTCCGCGGCTACCAGGGGGACCGACTGTCCGCCGGCGACCGGATCGCCGCCTGCGCCAAGCACTTCGTGGCCTACGGCGGCGCCGAGGGCGGCCGGGACTACAACACCGTGGACGTCTCCGAGTCCCGACTGCGGAACCTCTACCTCCCGCCGTTCAAGGCCGCGTTGGACGCCGGGGCGGCCACCGTGATGGCCGCGTTCAACACGATCGGCGGCGTCCCGGCACACGCCAACCCGCACACCCTCACCGACCTCCTGCGGCGGGAGTGGGGCTTCGACGGCATGGTGGTGAGCGACTGGAACGGCGTGCAGGAGCTGATCCCGCACGGGGTCGCCGAGGACGGCGCGGACGCCGCGCGGCTGGCGCTCAACGCCGGGGTCGACATGGAGATGACCAGCACCCATCTGGTCACCCACGGCAAGCGGCTCCTGCGGGAGGGGCGGATCAGCGCGCGGCGGGTGGACGACGCGGTCGCCCGGGTGCTGCGCCTGAAGTTCGCGCTCGGGCTGTTCGCGCACCCGTACGCCGACGAGGGCGGGGCGATCGGCGCGCCGTCCGCAAAGAGCCGGGCGGCGGCCCGGGCGGCGGCGAGCCGGTCGATGGTGCTGCTGAAGAACGACCGCGGGGTGCTGCCGCTCGCCCGTTCGGTCGGTTCGCTCGCGGTGGTGGGGCCGTTCGGCGACTCCACCGACCTGCTCGGGACGTGGGTGATGCCGCCCGCGGCGGAGAAGTTCCCGGCCGGCACGGTACTGGACGCGGTGCGGCGGGCGGCGCCGGGCAGCACCGTGCGGCACGCCCGCGGCGTCGCTCCGCAGGGCGACGACACCAGTGGCATCCCGGCGGCCGTCGCGGCCGCCGAAGCCTGCGAGGTAACCGTCGTGGTGGTGGGTGAACCCCCGGCGCTCAGCGGGGAGGCCGCCGCGCGCAGCGACATCGGGTTGCCCGGCGCGCAACGGCAGTTGGTCGAGGCCGTCGCGGGGACCGGCAAACCGTTCGTGGTGGTCCTGGTCAACGGGCGGCCGCTGACGGTGGCCGACTGGGTGGAGCGCGCGCCGGCAGTGCTCGTGGCCTGGCATCCCGGGATCGAGGCCGGCCCCGCCCTCGCCGACGTGCTGTTCGGCGCGGTCAACCCCGGCGGCAAGCTGCCGGTCTCCTTCCCGCGGTCGGCCGGACAGATCCCCGTCCACTACAACCACGAGAACACCGGCCGCCCCTACTCCCCCGACGACAAGTACACCTCGAAGTACCTCGACCTGCCCGACGGCCCGCAGTTCCCGTTCGGCCACGGCCTGAGCTACACCACCTTCCGCACCGGCGCGCCCGAGTTGAGCACGGGGCGGATCCCGGTGGGCGCCCTGCGCGAGGGCGACACCGTCGAGGTGGCCGCGACCGTCACCAACACCGGCTCCCGGCCCGGCGACGAGGTGGTCCAGCTCTACGTCCACGACCGGGTCGCCAGCATCGCCCAGCCGGTCCGCCGGCTGCGGGGCTTCCAGCGGGTGACGCTGGCGCCGGGCAAGAGCCGGACGGTGCGGTTCCGGCTGGCCGCCGCGGACCTCGGGTTCTGGAGCAACGACCCGCACGGCGAACTCCGATTGGAGCCGGGCGCCGTCGACCTCTACGTGGGCGGCAGTTCGGCCGCCGACCAGAAGGCCACGCTGACCCTCACCTGAGGCGGCCCCGAACGGGGGGAGCCCCGAGCGGCCGGTACCGCCGTCCGGGACTCCCCGCGGGCCCGCGGGCCGGGGTGCCGGCCGCCACTCAGGCGAACCGGGCGACGTACTCGTCGAACGGCGGGATGCCCACCTCGGCACGCAGCTGGTCCATCCGCTCCGGCTCGCGACACGGCCACGGCACCGGCGCACCGGCGCGGACCCCGGCGATCTGGGTGCCGTAGATCTGTTCGCGCCCGTCGTTGACCAGTGTGCGGTCCGTGAGGAAGGCCAGGTCCCCGGGGCTCGCCAGGCCGTCCGCGACGGCGCGTTCGAGCAGGTGCACGGCGCGCCGCTGGACCTCCAGTTGCCGGTCGGCGTGCTGGGCTATCAGCCAGGCGCCGCGGGCGGCGTCCGCACCGAAGCGGTCCGCGGTGGGCCAGCCGTGTGCGTCGACGATCTCGGTGAGCCGGTCGGCGTGCCGGGCGGTCAGCCGACGCCAGGCCAACTGGTCGGCGAAGTCTGCGGCGTTGGCGCGTGGGGCGGCCTGCTGGTCCGCGGCGGCCATGGCGACGAGTTCCGCCGCCACCGCGGCGAGTTCGGGTGTCGGCCGGCCGGGGCCGTCGCCGTGGTCGGTGCTGCGCTGCTGCGCCTCGTGCGTCATCGGGGCTCCAGACGTCGGTGGTGACCCTGCGGCGGGTCGGCGGCCTCCACGTTAAGTGGATAAATCACCACGAAAGATCGTTCTTGAGGGCGGTGACGGGCGGGGCCTCGCGCCTGGATAATGGATCTATGCCCGGGACGCTCCGACCGTCCTTCCGACACCCCGGACCGCGAGGAGGCCGTGCGCCGATGGCCGTGGACGCGCTGGACGCGAAGATCCTCCGGTTGCTGCTGGAGCAGCCCCGCACGAGCGTGCGCGAGTACGCCCGGGTGCTGGGAGTCGCCCGCGGGACGGTGCAGGCCCGGCTCGACCGCCTGGAGCGGGACGGCGTGATCACCGCCTACGGCCCGCGGCTCTCGCCCGCCGCACTGGACCATCCGGTGTTGGCCTTCGTGCACATCGAGGTGACCCAGGGGCACCTGGAGGAGGTCGCCACCGCACTGGCCGAGGTGCCGCAGATCATCGAGGCGTTCTCCACGACCGGCGGCGGGGACCTGCTGACGCGGGTCGTGGCCCGGGACGCCGCCCACCTGGAGGACGTCATCCAGCGGCTGATCAGCCTGCCCGGGGTGGTCCGCACGCGGACCGAGATGGCGCTGCGCGAGCGGGTGCCGCACCGGATGCTGCCGCTGGTCGAGGCCGTCGGCGGCACGGCCGGCCGGGCGGGCTGAACGGTGCCGGACGGGGCGGCGCGCGGCGGCCCGGCGCCCGTCCTGTTCGACCTGGACGGGACGCTGGTGGACAGCGAGCCCACCTACTTCGAGGCGGGGCGGCGCCTGCTGGCCCAGTACGGCGTCACGGACTTCACCTGGGAGCGGCACGCCCGCTTCATCGGGATCGGCACTCGCGAGACCCTGGAGATCCTCGCGCGGGAGTACGGGCTCAACGCGCCGGTGGAGGAGCTGCTGGCCCGGAAGAACCGCCTCTACCTGGAGCTGGCGCGGGCGGGGACCGCGGTGTTCCCCCAAATGCGGGAGTTGGTGGGGCGGCTGGCCGCGGGCGGGCACCCGATGGCGGTGGCGTCGGGGTCGTCCCGGGCCGCGATCGAGACGGTGCTGGCCGGCACCGGGCTGGACGCGCTGCTGACCACGGTGGTGTCGGCCGAGGAGGTGCCGCACGGCAAGCCGGAGCCCGACGTGTTCCTGGCGGCCGCGCGCCGACTGCGGGTCGAACCGGCGGCGTGCGTGGTGGTGGAGGACGCGGCGCCGGGGGTCGTGGCGGCGCGCCGGGCCGGGATGCGGTGCATCGCGGTGCCCTACGTGGCCGGCGGCGCCGACGATCCGGGCTTCGCCGGGGCGGGACTGGTGTTCCCGGGCGGCCAGCGGGAGTTCAGCGCGCGGACGGCGTACGCGTGGATCGGGCGGGCCGACCGGTCCGGGTGACCGCGGTGGGCCCGGGGCCGGCCGGGGCGGGGTGCCCCGGCCGACCCCGGGGACGGCTCAGGTGAGGCCGAGGGTGGCGCACTCCGCGGCGAGGGCCGGGGTGCAGAGCCAGTCGGTGCGGACCACGCCGTCGCTGACGACGGTGTCCTTGAGGTTCTCCTTGGTGACCACCGTGGCCTTGAAGAGCTTGGCGGGGACGTGGGCCGTGCTCGGGCTGTCGGCGGTGGTGGAGGTGAGCGAGGTGATGCTCTGCCCGCGCAGCAGGCGGAAGGCGATCTGTGCGGCGGTCTCCGCCTCCGGCCGCACCTCCTTGTAGAGGGTGAACGTCTGAGTGCCGTTCAACAACCTTTGCAATGCGGGGAGTTCGGCGTCCTGACCGCCGACCGGAACATTCTTCAGACCGGCCGACTTCAGCGCCTCGGTGATTCCGTCGGCCATCCCGTCATTCGCCGAGTAGACCGCGTCGAAGCCCTGCGGACCGAGGGAGTTGATGACGTCGGTCATGTCCTTCTTCGCGATCGCCGCGGACCATTCGGGAACGTCCTTCTCGTAGACGATTTTACGAACTTTGCCGTCCAGGGCGGCGTGCGCGCCCTTCTTGAAGGACGGGGCATTCGGGTCGTCCGGGGAGCCGTTGAACATGACGACGTTGGCGCTGGCTGCACGCGGGCCCAGGGCGGCGAGGATCGCCTCGCCCTGGAGGCGGCCGATCTTCTCGTTGTCGTAGGAGACGTACGCCTTGACGTCGCCCTCGGCGAGCCGGTCGTAGGCGATGACCTGCACGCCCTGACGTGCGGCGGAGTCCACCCAGTCCTTCGCGGCCCGGGCGTCGACCGGGTCGAGGATGATGACCTTGACGCCCTTCTTCACCATGTCCTCGAACTGGGTGCGCTGGGTCTCGGCGCTGGACCGGGCGTTCCCGTAGTCGACTTTGCAGGCGAGGCAGAGCGCCGCGATGCGTCGGGAAATGATGCGGTGATCGAATTTCTCGTACCGGGTGGATTTGTTCTCGGGAAGGAGGAGGCCGATGTGGTCCTTCCCTTCGGGCGCTTCTTGATGATCACTTCCGCAGGCCGCCAAGGGGGCGGCGAGGGAAAGCGTCAGCGCACTGACGACGACGCGGCGACGTATTGTTGCATTCATCACGTTCACTGCGCCCATTGCCTTCATCGGCCTCATGAAAAGTACCTCCACAGGGGCCGCCCTGACTCGGCCCATGAAGGGCTGAGTGAACGTCACCAGAGGTGGAATCGTCAAGAAACGAAGCAATAACGCCACGGGTTGCGCGGTAAGCGTTGAGATGTCGAAAGCGGCGGGGGCGGCCCGACGGCCGTTCGCCTCGCATGTGGAGCCCGGTCCGCGGCGCAGCGTGAAACGTCCGCCACGTCAGGTGATCTTCGTCCGGCCGCGGGGCAGGTACAGGGCCATGAGCACGATGCGGAAGCGGACCCCCATCTCCACCGAGGGGCGGCTGGGCCGGGCCAACGACCACCCCGGGCGCTGCGACCGGGAGTACCGGCGACGGCGCGACGCCCTGGCCGCCCGCGCCGAGAACCATCCGGTGGGGGCGCCGTACGCGGACGTCGCGTACACCGAGGACGAGGACCGGACGTGGCGGACGGTGCACGACGCGCTGGCCCCGGCGCACCGGGCGCACGCCTGCCGGGCGGTGCTGGAGGCCGGCGAGGACACGGACGTGCCGGCCGAGCGGGTGCCGCAGCACGCCGACGTGACCGTCGGGCTGCGGGCCCGCACCGGTTTCGCGCTCACGCTGGCCGGCGGGGTGGTGCCCAACGAGCGGTTCCTGGGCGCGATGGAGCACGGCTACTTCCACGCGGTGCAGTTCGTCCGCCATCCGGCCGTGCCGCTGTACACCCCCGAACCCGACGTGCTGCACGACGTGTTCGGACACGGGATCCACCTGTCGTCACCGCGCATCGCCGAGCTCTACCGGGTGATCGGGCGGGCCGCGAACCGGGTCCGGACCCCTGAGGCGTTGGACATCCTCAGCCGGGTGTATTGGTACACCCTCGAATTCGGGCTGGTCACCGAATCCGGCGCCCCGAAAGCGTTCGGCGCGGCGCTGTTGTCCTCGTACGGGGAGATCGCCGCGCACGAGGGCCGGGAAGTCCGCGAACTGGACATGTGTGCCGCAGCCAGTACGCAGTACCGCATTTCCAGCTATCAGCCCGTATTGTTCGCCGCGCGCTCCTTCTCCCATCTGGAGGACGCCCTCGGCGCGTTCTGCGCGGAATTCGACGACGACACCGGAAATCGACTGCGGCTGCCGGCGCTCCCCCGCGACCGGGGATAGACCGGCGGCGACGCGGGCGGCCTCGCGGCACGCCGGTGGCCCGATGGCACCGCGCGCCGCCGTCTCGGCCCGAGGATCGGGGCACGGCGGTGGACCCGCGCGAACCGGCCGACGCCGCGGTGCTCCCCGCGCAGCCGAATTCCCCTCAAGAGAACGCGGAAGAAGGGGAGTTGGGCGCGCACCCGCGCGTCACTCCCCGACACCCACCAACGCCATCGTGATGTTGTCCGGGGCGCCGGCCTCGATGGCCGCCTTCCAGAGCTCGAAGGTCGCCCGTGCACCGTCGTGGGCACGCAGGATCGCGGCGATCTCCTCCTCCAGGACCGGGTCCGTCAGCCCGTCCGTACACACCACGTACCGCCGCTCGCGGTCCAACGGGACGCGCCGCACGTGCGGCGCGATCGCACTGAACCGGGCCGCGCCACCGATCGCCTGGGTCACCAGCGACGTGGTCCGCTGCCCGGCCTGGAGCGGCGGGCTGTCGTCCACGCTCACCTGACGCAGCCCGTCGCCGTCCGCCTCCAGGACCCGGCTGTCGCCGACGTTGAAGACCAGCAGGGAGTCGGGCAGGACGACCGCGCCGGCCACCGTGGTCCCCATCGCGAGCAGCGCGCGGTTCCGTTCGGCGGCGGCGTACACCGCCCGGTTGCAGCGGGTCAGCGCCTCCCGCACGGCTTCCTCGCTGTCCAGCGACGGCCCCAGCGCCGCCAGGTGCGCCACGGTCAGCGCGCTCGCCACCTCACCGCCGGGCTGCCCGCCGATGCCGTCGGCGACCGCCACCACCAGGGGACTGCCCAGCGGGAACAGCAGCGTCTGCGGGTTGGCGGTGACCGTGCCGCACAGCGTCCAGGGACCGGCGACCAGGCTGTCCTCGTTGTGCTCCCGGACCAGACCGGTGTGGCTGAGCGCCGTCACCGTGACGTACCGCGTCGCCGTCTCCCTCACCGTCGCTCCCTCCTGGTCGCTCCCGTCCCGGTCGTCCCTGTCCCCGTCGCTCCTGTTCCGGTCGTCCCTGTCCCCGTCGTCCCTGTCCCGGTCGCCGCCGGCCGGTCACTGCCGGCGGCGGTGACCGCCGTCCCTGCCGGCGCCCGACGGAGCTGCGCCGTGGGTGCGCCGTCCTGCCGGGAACCGCGCGCTCACCCGGCGCCCGTCCGTCCGCTCAGCGTGCGCCGCTGCATCATCCGGGAGACGTCCTTGGCGGTGACGATCCCCACCAGGTGTCCCGCGTCCACGACCAGGATCCGCATCCCGGTCCGCAGGGACGGCTTCTCCAACGCCTCGGTCAGCAGGTCGTCGGGCGTGGCCACCGCGCACTGCGACAGCGGCGTCGCCACGTCCCGCACGCGGAGTTCCGCGCGTTGGGCGACCGGTATCGCCGCGAGCCTGCGGAGCTGGACGAGGCCGCTCGGCCGCCCCTCGAAATCCAACAGCGCCACCGCGGAGTGCCCGGTCTGCACGGCCACCTCGTCGATGAAGCGTTGGACGGTCAACCAGTCCGCGCCGGTCACCACCGGACTGGACATCGCCTCGCTCACCCGCAACCCGCGCAGCGACGCCTGCAGTGACGCCCGGCGACGCTCCGCCCCGGCGACCACCATGATGAACAGCCCGATGAACGCCAACCACAGCCCGCTCGCCGCGCCGCGCAGTACGAGGAACCAGCCGGCGGCCACCATCAACCCGCCCATCACCTGACCGCCCCGGGAGGCCACCAGGTCCGCGCGGTCCCGGTCGCCGGTGCGCCACCACATCAGTGCCTGGACCACCCGCCCCCCGTCCAGGGGCACGGCCGGCAGCAGGTTGAACACCCCCAGGAAGACGTTGGCCCAGCCCAACCACACCAGAACGACCGTGGGCACCGCCCACCCCGACAGCTCACTGAGTCCGAACCCGGCCCCCAGCGCGACGCCCCCGATGAGCAGACTGGTCAGGGGGCCGCTGACGGCGACCGCGAAGGCCGCGGCCGCGGTCTGCGGCCGGCCCATCCGCGTCATCCCGCCCAAGGCCCACAGGGTCACGTCCTCCACGGAGATCTGCTTGCGCCGCGCGATCGCGGCGTGCGCCGTCTCGTGCAGCAGCAGGCTCCCGGTGAGCAGCGCGGCCCCGACGACCCCGGCCACGGCGTAGACGACGGCGGAGCGCCCCGGAGCGATCACCGGCAGCGTCTGCCGCCCGAGGCCGTACGCGAACAGCACAACCAGCAGCGGCACGCTCCAGTGCATGCGCAGCGGCACCCCGACCACACGCCCGATCCGGACCGAGCCGTTCATCAGCGTCTCCCGCCGGCCCGGACGGTGCTTCCTCCGGGCGGGGCCTCGCGCCCCGCACTCCGCGAACCACCCGGCACGGCACTCACCCCCCATTGTCACTCGCCTTCCCCTCCTCCTCGTCCTCGAACCGGACCGGCCCGCGCAACACGACCAGGGCGTGTCCGATGGGTCAGGGCCGGGTCGTCCGCGGCGCCCTGGCACGGCGCCTTGCGATGCACCGCACCGGACACCGCGGCCTCGTTGACCCCGACCCGTCGGACACGCCCTACCCTGGAAGTGCGGACGTCGGGACGTACCCGACGTCCCGAGGCACGCAGCCGTCGGACGCGGGCGCCGGTCGCACCGCGCGCCGCCTGGCCACGGGAGGCGAGAGCCATGGGACGCAGTCACCACTTCCACCTCGATCAGGGCGGCCACTCGATCACCGTGAACATCGGCCCGGGGCGCGACGGCGAGATAGAACTCCTGGTCAACGGCAAGGTCGTCGCCTACCAGGAGGCACACGACACCGGCTTGAACCTCCTCACCGGCGAACTCCCCGACGACCCCGTCCGGCTCTTCCGCGTCCGCGTCCGCGAGCCACGGCTCGTCCCGACCGCGCCCCGCTGCACCCTGGAACTGGACGGGGTGGAACGCCCGATGCCCGAACGCCACCTCGTCTGACGTCCGGCAGCGTGCGCCCGACTCACGTGGCCGCGCGCTCGGCTTCCACCAGCTCCTTGAACTGTTGGAGATCGATGCGGACACCCCGCTCGATGGCGACCGCCTGCGCGAAGCCCTGCGGCCCGCCGAAGGTCTCCTTGATCGTGCCCGGGTCGTACTCGAACCGGGCCTGGATCCGGGTGTGCCCGCGGTCGATGGGCAGCAGCGAGAACGTCCCGGCCAGATCGGGACCGCTCGTGGTCTGCCACGTCATCACGTTCTCCATCTCCCGGTCGACGATCTCGACCTGGAGCTCCTGCGCCCGGCCACCCGCGTCGACGTCCAGGCGCGCCCGCCGTTCACCCGCCGCTCGGGCCTGGCGGACGCCGTTCAGGAACCGTGGATAGGTCTCCGCACGATGGAGGCAAGCCCACGCCGTCTCCAGCGGAACGTTGATGTCGATGTGTTCTTCGAGCGTGCTCATCGGACACCTCACAACTTCTTCCCGACCCCCACTACGTCTCCAGCACTACGTCTCCAGGGTCCTCCGCCCCGCCCCCGTAAGCGACCCGAGTCCCTGGTCTCCCATGGCGCCCCGGCCGTGCCGACGGCAGCGGATTGCGCTCCTCTGCGATCCGTGCCTTTGGCCGCACCGTCATCACCCCTACCCTCCCCTCCCCTCCCCGTTCCCTCTCCCTGCCCTGCTGCTCCCCGCGGCTTCCCTGCTCGTCCGCTCTCCTTGCTTCCTTCCGCTTCGGCGATGCTGTTGGACTCGCCTGCCGTTCACCGTGCCCGCCCGGTCTTCCCGTTGCTGACGCGCTGGCGGCCCCGCCCCGGACGCGGTGCGGGTCAGCCGCTCTACGCGGGCTCGGATTCCCGGCCGCACGGGGCGACGGCGAGGATCGCCACGTCGTCGTGGAGTACGCGGGTGTGGCGAGGGAGGTCGGTGTTGAGGAAGTCGATGACGTCGGCCGGTCCGGGCGCGGGCCGGCCCCCGAACCGGAGGGTCAGCCGGTCCAGCAACGGATAGAACGCGCCCGTCTGATCGCGTGCCTCGATCAGACCGTCGGTGCAGAGCAGCAGCACGTCCCCCTCACCGAAGGGGTGCGTGTACGACACGGGGACTTCGGCCGCCAGCCCGCCCAACCCCAGTGGCAGGGCCGGCGGCCCCGTGAGGGCGACCACCTCTCCGTCCGAGATCAGCACCGGCTCGATGTGCCCGTGGTTGATGATCGTCAGCTGGCGGGCGCCGGCGTCGTACTCGATCAGGGCCGCGGTCACGAACAGCTCGTCGTCGGGGATCTCCGCCGCCTCGTGGGCCAGCCGCCGTTCCATCCGGGTCGCCACCGCCAGGAGGTCTCCGGGATCGTAGACCGCCTCGCGGAAGCTGCCGAGGATGTCGGCGACGGTACGGACCGCCTGGAGCCCCTTGCCCCGGACGTCACCGATGATGGCCCGCTCGCCGGCCTGGGTGGCCCGGATGTCGTAGAGGTCGCCGCCCACCATCGTGCCGACCTCGGCCGACCGGTAGAGACCGGCCGCCAGCACCCCGCCGACCCGGTGCGGCACCGGCCGCAACAGCGTGCGCATCAGCGCCTCCGCCACCGAGTTGACCTGCACCAGGCGTCGTCGCTGACGCTGGCGATACCCGGCCAGGGCCACGCCCATGATCCCTACGATCAAGGTGGAGATGTACGTCGCGACATAGTGGTTCCCCCATAACTGATGGATGTTGTGGCCCGTGCAGCACGGAGTCCCCGCGAGCACGCCCTCCAGGCCGACGGCAAAGACGGTGACGACGGCGACGCCGATCGGGCCGTGGGTGAAGGCCGCCAGCACGGGCACCGCGATGAGCAGCGAACTGACCGCCCACTGGGTGGGCGTGACGAACTCCAGCAGCAGCACCAGCAGGACGTAGAGGCCGGGCAGCCACCGCATCCACGGCGGGACCCGCGGCGCCTCGAACCCGTTGCTGTCCACGAGTCCGGTGAGCCGCTGGCCCGGGCGGGCTTGGCCCCGCGGCCTCACGACGGCGGCTCCCACCGTGCCGTCGGGACCGGGCCGGCCGGCCCCGTGCCCCTCGTCCTCAGCGTCACCGCTCAACGACCCACTCACGCGACCTGTTCACTCGGGCTCCCGTCACGGACTCCTGTCACGACCGTGCTCAAGGCCCACAGCCTGACGCGCCCGGGCAGCCAACCCGACGATTACGCCATCGGCAGCATGTTCCCCACCCGTAGGCAGCCACCGCGCGAGGACCCTCGGCGGCACCGCCCGTAACCCGCTGAACCTGCTCCTCATGACGCTCCCTCTTTCCGAACGGTTGACTGCGTGTGCCCGGCGCGGGCCCGTGCCGCGTCGTGACGTGTTCCACTGTCCGCGATCCGGCGCCGGGCGGCATCAACCCGAGGGGTGCACCCCGACATCACCCCCAGGTACGACCTCAGGCAGGGGCGCATGCCCGAGGTCTGCGGGGCCTCGGCTCACGCTCCGACCCCGCGCGGCGGCGGCCCCGTTCCTCCGCCGGATCCGGAGCGCCCTGCCCGCCCCACGCCCGCGGCCGGCTCGACCGACCCGCGACCGGGTCGTGCGCGTTCCGACTACTCCTCCACGGCGCCGCCGATGCGCCGGAGGTGCTGACGGAACGTGTACGACGGGTCGGCGGCGCGACGCGCGAGGAAGTCGTCGAAGGCGGTCTGCCGACGCAGGGTCTGCCCGGTGCGGATCCGGTCGGCCTGTGCGCGCTCCGTCTCCCAGATGGTGCGTGCCGTCGCGAGCACCTCGTCGGCACGGTCCGCGGGGACGAAGAGCACCCCGTCGTCGTCGCCGAGGACCAGGTCGTCGGCGGTAACCAGGTGGGCGCCGAAGCGCGCGCTGACCAGGGCGTCCGGCTCCCGTTCGGCGAGCCGGACCGGGCCCGGCGCGGTTCGGCCGTAGCTGAAGACGGGCAGTCCGATCCCGACCAGTTCCGGAGTGTCCCGGTGCAGCCCCCAGATCACCGCGCCGGCCAGCCCCGCGGCCTGTGCTTCGAGGCACAGCAGATCGCCGACGCACGCCTCGTCCTGGCGGCCCCCGTTGTCGATGACCAGGACGTCGCCCGGTCGAGCGTCGGTGAACGCCTCCAGGAAGACGTCGACGCTCCCGTAGTGGCGGGTCGGCAGGGCCCGCCCGGCGATCCGGTGGCCGGGAACCACCGCGCCGATGCCGGGCGGGGCGGTGCGCAGTGGTACGCCGAGCCGCACGCAGGCGTCGGCCACCAGGGGCGTGGACAACTCGGCGAAGGTCTTGAGCATGGCGTTCTCCTCGATTCGGTCCCGTCACCGCCGGGGAGCGGTCGGCGCGGGAAGCGGCGAACGGGGTCATGCTCTCCCGCCGTTCCGGCCCGGACAAGCCATCGGCCAACTGCGGTGCCGCCGGCCGCGCGTGACCGGAAACCGCCTTATCCGACGGCCGCTCGCTCCCTACCTTTGACCGCATGACCAGATTCAAAATCTGGTCACGCACGGGGAGGGAGAGGGCGCGTGGAGCGTGCCGAGCGCGGGGAGCGCATCCTGGAGGCCGCCGGGGAACTCCTGGTCGCCTGGGGCTATCGGCGGGTGACGATCGACGAGATCGCCCGCCGGGCCGCGGTCGGCAAGGGCACCGTCTACCTGCACTGGAAGACCAAGGACGCCTTGCTGCTGGCCGTGGTGCTGAGGGCGAAATCCCGTAGCCAGCACGCCCAGTTGGCGAGGATGCGGGCCGATCCGCGGGAGATCCTGCCGAGCCGGATGATGCGCGGCTACTACCTGGACTTCCTGGAAGAACCGGTACTGCGCGCCCTTTACACCGACGACGTCGACGTCCTCGGCCGGCTCAACGACGTCGCCAAGAAGGAACTCGCCGAACTCATGGCGTTCAACGACGGGATCCTGCTTCGCTATCTCGCAGTGCTGCGGGAGCACGGGCTGGTGCGCACCGACATCGACGTGCGGCACCAGAAGTACGTGCTGATGTCCACGGCCACCGGATTCTTCATGGCCGAGGCGATGTTGGCGGACCACGCGCCCGACACGCCGGAGGTGCGGGCCGACCTGTTCGCCGCGACGATCCGCAGCGCGGTGGACATGCCCGCGGAGGGGTTCGCTGCGCAGGCCGCCGGGCCGCCGGGCCGCCCCGCCGCTCCCCGGGCCAGGACCGTGGAGGAGGCGCTGGTGGCCGCCAGGCGCGACGTCCTCCCGCTGTACGAGCAGGCGGAGGAGCACAGCGCACGGGAGATGCGCCGGCAGTTGCGGGGCTGAACTGCCGGCCGACGCGCACGACCGCGGCGCGTTCCGCCTTCGATTCGCCTTCGAGCCCAGCTCATTTCACTGCACGCCACAGGAGAGCGACATGACCGAACTAACGAACTCCCCGTTCAGCGAGTTCGTCGGAAAGCACCCCGGCGAACCGAACGTGATGGAACCGGCCCTGCTCACCGACCCGTTCGCCGGCTACGGCGCACTGCGCGAGCAGGGTCCGGTGGTCCGCGGCCGGTTCGTGGACGACACGCCGGTGTGGTTCATCACCCGCTTCGAGGAGGCCCGGGAGGTGCTGCGCGACCAGCGGTTCGCCAACAGCCCCGCGCACTCGGCGGGCGGCGGAAGCGCGGACACGCCCATCGACCGGCTGCTGGAGATCATGGGACTGCCCGAGCACTACCGGGCGTACCTCTCCGGCACCATCCTCAACATGGACGCCCCCGACCACACCCGGCTCCGGCGGCTGGTCTCCCGGGCCTTCACCGCCCGCAAGATCACCGATCTGCGTCCCCGGGTGGCGGACATCGCGGAAGACGCGCTGCGCCGACTGCCCGAACACGCCGTGGACGGCGTCGTCGACCTCATTCCGCACTTCGCCTATCCGCTGCCCATCACCGTCATCTGCGAACTGGTGGGGATTCCGGAGGCCGACCGGCCGCAGTGGCGGGAATGGAGCACACACCTGGTCTCCCTGCGGCCGGAGCTGCACCCCGAGACGTTCCCGGAGATGATCGACCACATCCACGCGCTGATCCGGGAACGGCGGACGGCACTCACCGACGATCTGCTCAGCGAGCTGATCCGGGTGCACGACGACGACGGCAGCCGCCTCAGCGACGTCGAGATGGTGACACTGGTCCTGACCCTCGTCCTGGCCGGTCACGAAACCACCGCCCACCTCATCACCAACGGCGTCGCCGCCCTGCTCACCCATCCCGACCAGCTGCAACTGCTCAAGTCCGACCCGGCGTTGCTGCCCCGGGCGGTGCACGAGCTGATGCGCTGGTGCGGTCCGGTGCACCTGACCCAGATGCGGTACGCCACCGAGGACGTCGAGCTGGCCGGCGTGCGGATCAAGAAGGGCGAGGCCGTCACGCCCGTCCTGGTCGCCGCGAACCACGATCCGCGCCACTTCGCCGATCCCGCCCGGCTCGACCTCACCCGCCAGCCGGCGGGCCGGGCCGAGAACCACGTCGGCTTCGGCCACGGCATGCACTACTGCCTGGGCGCCACCCTGGCCCGTCAGGAGGCCGAGGTCGCCTTCGGGAAGCTGCTCGCGCACTATCCGGACGTGGCGCTGGCGGTGGCGCCGGAGGACCTCCAGCGGGTCCCGTTGCCGGGCAGTTGGCGGCTGGCCTCGCTGCCGCTGCGGTTGAACTGAAAGGCGACCGCAGCGGGTCCGCGCGGGGTGGCGCCCGGCGGACCCGGGCGGTGGCCGGCAGTACCGGGCGGCGCCTCGCGGGGGGGCGTCGCCCGGTGGAGCGTCGCCCGGTGGGGCGTCGCCGAGCCCTCTCGTGGCTGTGCGCTACGGCCCGATGTGGACATGGCCCGCCCATCGGCTCGGCAACAGGGGTGCGTTCGCGCGCAGGCTGCACACGGCCTGGTGGAGGGCGTGGGCGGGGGTGGGGTGCGGGCTGGTGTGGAAGAGTCGGGCGGTCTCGGCGGCGGTGGTGTCCTCGACGGGCCAGAGGGTCGCGACGACCTGGCCGAACCCGGCGAGGTGGAAGGCGCCGCCGATGTGGACGGACTCGTCGGGGAGCCGCCCGGACCGGGCGGTCGCGCAGGCCGAGAGGTAGCAGAACTCGCCGCGGGCGAGCCGGAGTCGGGAGATCTCGGACACGGTCAGCGGCTGGTCGTCGAGGATCAGGTGGCTGCCGTAGGGACTGGTCGGGTCGGCGACCGCGTGGCAGGCGAAGTGGACGTGGGTGCTGGCCGGCAGGGCCGCCAACAGCCGTGTGCGGGTGGCCTCGTCACCGGTCAGCAGGACCGTGTCCGTCCCGTAGCGGTCGGCGGCGGCGCGGGCCTCGGTGAGGGCGCCGGCCAGCGGGGCGAAGCCGGCCGTGCGCGGCATCGCCACCACCAGGGGAACGGGCCGCTGGGGCCGTGCGCCACGGCGGGCGGCGGTGCGGACGGCCGCGGCGAGGGCGGCCACGGTCGGGGTGTAGGAGGGGACGGCGTGGTCGAGGAGGGAGTGGGTGCCGCTGGGGTCGTCGTGGTCGCCGGCGGCGTGCAGCGGGAGTTGGGCCAGCGGCCCGGTGGTGGAGAGCCAGATGCGGGGCGGGTGGGGTGAGGCTGCCGTGGTGGCCGTGGCGTGAGGGAAGGTGGTGGTCCGGGTGAGGTGGGTGAGGACGGGGGCCACGGCGGCTTCCCAGAGCCACTTCAGCGTTTCGCGGAGGGAGGTCTGGGCCGCGAGGCGGTCCACGAGTGCGGTGCCGTGCGCCTCCGCGGTGCGCAGCGCCTCGGCGAACCGCTCCGCACGGGACGCGGCCTCGGCGTGGGTGAGCGCGGGCAGCGGGACCGCGGCCACTCCCCCGCTGGTGAGGATCAGCGCGTCGCAGCGCAACGAGCTGGTGTTGACGGTCACCACCGGCCCGCCGGCGGCCGCCGGTCGCAGCGTGGCCAGCCGTGGCGGTTTGAGGAAGCCCTCCAGGCCGGGGAGCCGACGGGCCTCGGCGACCACCAGCTCCCACGCGTCGGCCAGTTGGTGCCGGCGGTCGGCCGGGTCCGCACCGGTCGGGGCGGTGTCGAGGGCGGTGCGCAGGGCCGCCAGCCGGTCCGCGAGGGCCGGGGCGGCGTCCCGAAGCGCCTCCTCCTCTCCGTGCAGCCCGAGCGTGCGGGCCAGCAGGATGCCACGGCCCTGTTCGAGGACCTCCAAGGCACGAGCGGGGGCGTCGGGACCTCCCGCCTGGAGGACCGCGGCCGCGGCGTCGGCCGCCAAACCCCTCCCGTGGCGGGCGAGTTGGGTCTCCGATTCACTGCCGTGGAGTTGGTGCGGGACCGCCTGGGGCAGCAGTGCGACGGCGCGGGCGTAGGCCGCGGCGGCCTCCCGGTGGCGGCCGGTGGAACCCGCCAACTCCGCCAGCGCGCGGTGCAGCCGGATCAGTTCGCCGGGCGGCCCGGCAGCGCTTCGGGCGGCGGCCTCGGCGAAGGCGTACGCCTCGCGGATGAGCTTGGGCTCCGGCTCGTCGGCCCCGCTGCGCCGTTGCCGTTCCAGCAGGACCGCGGAGAGGTGGGAGAGCATGGCCGAGCGGAAGACGTGCCCGGGGCGTGCGCTCTCGATGGCCTCCCGCAGCAGGGAGATCGCCTCGTCGAGGGCGTCCGGGTCGTCGTCCCGGCGGGCCCGCTCGCGCAGGGTGCGGGCGAGGTTGTTGAGGTAGCCGGGGCGCTGCGGGTCGTCCGGCGCGCTCACCGCCACCGCCTCGCGGTGGACGGCGACCGCCTCGCCCAGGGCGGACGGTTGTGCCGAGGGCGTCCCGTCGGGCGTGGGGCGGTCCTCCCCCGGGAAGTCGGCGCACAGGTCGTAGAGCGCGTTTCCCCAGTGGCTGAGGGCGATCGCGAGGTCGGTGGGGTTGCCGCCACGGGCCCGCCGGTCGTCGACCGCCTCGCGGTAGAGCGCGAGGGCGTCGTGCAGCACGCTCGCCAACCCGGTCCGTCGGTACTGGGCGTGCAACACCTCGGCGTGGTCGAGCAGCACCCCGCCACGGCCCTGCGGCGGAAGCGGCTGGGCTTCCCCGCGGACCAGTCGCACCGCCTCGTCCAGCGCGGCCCCGTCCCCGGTGACCCGATGGCGCTTCACCAGCAGACCGGCCAGCCGGGCCCGGTAGGACGTCGCGTCCGAAGACCCGGCGGGGGTGGCCCGCACCGCTCCGCGACTGGCGTCGATCGCCGCGTTGAGGTCGGTGGCGGCGCCGCTGACGTCGTACCGCAGCGACAGGTGGAGGCCGAACTCGTCGAGCCGTGACGCCAGCCACTCGCTGTCCGGCGGGGTGTGCCGGAGCGCTTCGCGGCCGCAGTCGACCGCCTCGTCGACGTCCCGTCGGTCGTTGGTGTGCCGGTAGTGGTCGCCGACCACGCGGGCGTGCTGGGCCACGGCGTCGGCCCAACGCGCCCCGCCGGCCGGGACGAGCAGCAGGAGTTCCCGGCCGAGCCGTACCGCTTCGGCCAAGGTCGCGGCGTCGCCGGTGGCCCGGTACCCCATCTGGAGGGTGACCGTCAGCAGGCGCAGGGCCCGCACCCGGGACGGCAGGTGGCGCGGTGTCCGGTCGAGGAAGGGGCGGAGGGCGCGGGCGTCGCGGTGCGGCTGGCCGCCGCGCGGATCGAGCCCGCGGACCACCTCGACGAAGTCCGGTGACAACTCCTCGCGCAGCCGCAGTCCGGACAGCACCCAGCGGCGCACCTCCCACGGAATCCGGGGGCCGCTCAACCGGCGCCCGGACCGCACCGCTTCCAGGACGGCGGCGGCCTCCGGCGGCACCGCGTCCCGTTCGCCGGCGTACACGCAGGACAGCGGTTGCAGGGACGCCTCCCATTCGGCCTGGTGAGCGCCCTCGGCCCCGGTGACGTACTGCAGCCAGCGGGCCATGCCGACGGCGTGCAGCGCGGCCAGGTCCGGCCACCGGGCATCGTCCATGCTGATCACCAGCCGGGTGAGGGCCCCTTGGCGTTCCAGGGCCCGCAGAGGACCGAGGTCACCGGTGTCGCGGGCGGCGGCGATGCCCTGCCGTACCGCGACGAGCAGTTGGTCCCGCGAACCGTTCCGTGAGGGATCACGCGCCGGATCCCGTGAAAGCTCTCGCATCACGCCCCCGTTGGCCCGAGAATGGGGTGTCCGATTCTCACCCCTGCGGTCCCGCGGGGAGTTCCTCCCCCGTGCGGTCCCGACGGCCTCTTCAGGCAGCACAGCATAAGCCCGACCGGAAGGGCAGCCCATGGCCTCGACGTCACTGGCGGACGGTCGTGACGATCCCGATATGTCCGCCCTCTGCTCCCAACTCGGCGCGCTGCGCCGGGCGGTGCACGGCACCCCGCTGGCGGAGGCGCTCGCGGACGGCCTGACCGCGGTGCGCGACGGGGCGCCGGCCGCACCGCTGCTGGCGCGGTTGGGTATCGCGCCGGCCGGTCAGGACCGCGACGCCTGGGGTGGCGCCGCGACCGTCGCGGGGCTGGGTTCCGGGCACAGTCACGACGAACGGTACGGCTGCCCGGCGGGCCGGTGCGGGCGCGCGGTCGTCCGGGAGCCGGGCGGCGAGCGGCCGCACTGCCTGGTGCTCGGCGCGGCCATGCGGCTGCTGGCGGACTGATCCGATGGGCCACCTCCGGTGATGCCGGTACTGGGGGAGCTGGGCCGGCAGCTCGCCCAGCGGTGGGTCGGCCGGCTCGCCCTGCCCGGGCTGTTGTTGGCGGGCACCGCGTTGCTGGGGCTGACGCTCGGACAGCGGCATCCGTTCGACCGTGCGCGGTTGGCACAGCGCGTCGTCCAGTGGGCGGACGCGTTCGCGTCCCGTCCTTCATCGGTCCAACTCCTCTACGTCGGCGGATTGTTGTTGGCGGTGGCGGCGGTCGGGGTCGCGGTGGAGTCGGCGGCCGGCGGCACGCTGCGGCTCTGGCTCGGGCAGTGGCCGCAGGCCCTGAACCGCCCGGCCCGGGTGCTGGTGGCCCGCCGCGAGGCCCGTTGGGAGAGCGCCCAGCGACGGGTGGTGGAGCTCCGGGCCGCACTACCGGCACCCCGGGAACCGGCCGAGGCGCGGGCGATCGACCAGGCGGCGGAGGACCGGGAGGCGATCGCCCCGGCCCGGCCGACCCGACCGACCTGGATGGGGGACCGCGTCGCCGGCGCCGACCTCCGCGTGCTGCACCAGTACGGACTGGACCTCGCCGCGGTGTGGCCGCGACTGTGGCTGGTGCTCCCGCAGGAGGTGCGCGACGAGGTCACCGCGGCCCGCCGTCGGATCGAGGCGGCCGCCCAACTCGCCACCTGGTCGGTGCTGTTCGCGGCCGTGGCGCTCGCCTGGTGGCCCGCGCTGCTGGTGGCGGCGGTGCCCGCGGTGTCCGGTTGGCGGCGCGGCCGGGCGGCGGTGGCGACCTATGCCCTCCTTCTGGAATCGGCGGTGGACGTCTATGCGGGAGAGCTGGCGGCCAAGGCCGCGGAGGGGACGGAGTGGACCACGGAGCGGGCGCGGCGCTCACCCGCCTCATGAAGAAGGGCAGTTGACGGCAGGGCGGTGGTGCGCAGTCGCGCGGCACCGCTCGTCAGGTCGAGGTGCCCGTCAGGCCGAGTCCCTCCGGTCGGACGGCGGTCCGGGGACGTTGCCGAGCGCCCGCAGGATCGCGGCCAGCTCCGCGCCGCCCTGGATGCTGTGCACAAGCGTCCCGTCCGGATCGTGCTGCTCAACGACCCGCAGCGGTGCCAGCACGCCCCGGTGCCAATGGAACAGCCCGTCGCTGAACCCGCCCTGCGGCCCGCACAGCCGCGGCAGCATCTTCTGCAACTCCATGATCCGCAGATAGCTGTTGACGTCGATCAGCGGGTGGAGGACGAGGAGGTTCTCGCCGGGCATGGCGACGACACAGCCGTGCGGTGTCGCCACCTCGACCAGTTCCTCGGCCCGCAGGAGCTGGGTCGCGGTCCATGCGCCACCCTTGACCTGGTAGACGGGCCCCGCATCTGGTTGAAACACCGTCACTTCCCGTGGTTCGCGACGGAGGTTGTGCAACCCCACCGACCACAGCTCGGCCGGGTCGGCGCCCCACTGGTGCGTCTGGCCGGTCCGCAGGAAGTACAGGCCCGAGGGGGTACGCGCTCCCAGAACGGCCAGGAAACCCCCGCCGAGTTCACGGACGACGCAGTCCTGCCGATCCGGTAACTGGTCGGCGCGCCGCACCCGCGGTATCAGTAACAGCCGCACCGCTTCGAGCCCTCCGGCGAACACGTCGTCGCGGGACTCCGCAGCGTCCGGCGTCGACGGCGGGGCGGCGGCCGGGCGGGGCTTGCGTCGGAAGAGGCCCATGGCGGGAGGCTACCCGCGGCCGAGCCGTCCGGCGCCGCCCGCGTCGTACCGATGCGCGCGGACGCAGGAGCGCCTGTTCCGGTGCGGGGCGTCGGCGGCGGGCGGTGCGCGCCAGTCAACGGTCGCCGTTGCCGACGAGGGGACTTGGTCTGTCGAGTCGCTGTGTTCATGCCTCAACGGTGCCCGACGCGGCGGACCTCCGACGTCAACCCGTGGTGGGGACTTGCCGGGCCGTGCCGGTAGACCCCAGGTACGGCAGCCGTCCACCGGTATGACGTCGCCGGAAGCCCCGCCCCCTCCGCAGCCACCAGCCCCACCCCGACTCTGCCCCGTAGCGGACACCGACCCGTGGCGGACACCGATCCGCATCGGATACGGATATGCATCGCATACGGATATGCATCGCATACGGTGTTGTAGCGTGCGCAGGTCACGTCGGCGTGTCCAGACCTGTGGAGGAATGCGTTGCCCAAGGGACCGACCAAACGCCGCCCGCAGACCACCGCGCGACTGCTCGACGCGGCGCTGGAGACCTTCACCGAGCGCGGTTTCCACGGCGCCTCCATCGAGGAGATCTGCGACCGCGCTGGCTTCACCCGGGGTGCGTTCTACTCGAACTACCGCACCAAGGAGGAGCTGTTCTTCGCCCTCTTCGACCTGCACGCCCGGCGCGTGGTCGACCGACTGGCGGCGGCCGTCGACGAGATGCAGGACGCCGAGGATCCGCTGCACGCACTGATCGCCCGGACCAGCGTGTTGGACGAGGCCGAGCGCCGCTGGTACCTGCTGTCGACGGAGTTCACCCTCCACGCCATCCGCCATCCCGACACCGCCCGCACCCTCGCCGACCACGACCGCCGCCTCCGTGAGGAGATCGCGCGCCTCCTGGCCGTGCTGTTCGACCGACTGGGGCGTCGGCCCACCGTCGATCTCGGCTCCCTGGCCCGTCTGGTCACCGCCCTCCACGAGGGCTCCCTGGCGCAGAGCCTGGTCGAACCGGACCAACTCCCTCCGGGCGAACTCCCCGGCACCTACCTCCCGTTGGTGATCCACGCCGCCTCCCGCGCCCGCCGCACCCGCCGCACGGATTCCTGAGCCCCTACGGGCGGCGCGCCCCACCCGGAGCACCCGGACCCCAAGCGCCTCTCCCCGAGCGTTCGCTCGACCAACTCCCTTCCGGTCCAGACCCATTGACGAAAGGTATGGACCAATCTACGGTGTGCGCACCACCCCCCGATCCCCCCGCCGCTGACGACGCCCCGTCATGGCTCGAAGGGAGCACAACGTGACCGGTCGGATAGCGCGTCTGCTGAAAACCGGCCTGGCGGCCGCCTGCCTCCTGCCCATGCTGGGCGTCGCGGCGCCCGCGACCGCCGCCCCCCGGAGCGACACCTGCGCGGTGAAGCCGAAGCCCACCGGCAAGGTCCTCCAGGGGTACTGGGAGAACTGGGACGGCGCGGCCAACGGCGTCCACCCGCCGTTCGGCTGGACCTCGATCACCGACCCGCAGATCCGCGCCCACGGCTACAACGTCCTCAACGCCGCGTTCCCCGTCATCAGCTCGGACGGCACCGCCCTCTGGGAGGACGGCATGGACGCGACGGTGAAGGTGCCGACGCCGGCCGAGATGTGCCAGGCGAAGAGCGACGGTGCCACCATCCTGATGTCCATCGGCGGCGCCACCGCCGGCATCGACCTCAACTCCACGGCCGTGGCCGACCGTTTCGTCGCGACGATCGTGCCGCTCCTCAAGAAGTACAACTTCGACGGCATCGACATCGACATCGAGACCGGCCTCAGCGGCAGCGGCAACATCAACCAGCCGTCGCCCTCGCAGTCCAACCTCATCCGCATCATCGACGGCATCCTCGCCCAGATGCCGGCGGGCTTCGGCCTCACCATGGCCCCCGAGACCGCCTACGTCACCGGCGGCAGCGTGACCTACGGCTCCATCTGGGGCGCCTACCTGCCGATCATCAAGAAGTACGCCGACAACGGCCGCCTCTGGTGGCTGAACATGCAGTACTACAACGGCAGCATGTACGGGTGTTCCGGCGACTCCTACGAGGCCGGCACGGTCGAGGGCTTCACCCGGCAGACCGACTGCCTCGACAAGGGGCTGACCGTCCAGGGCACCACCATCAAGGTCCCCTACGACAAGCAGGTCCCCGGCCTGCCCGCCCAGCCGGGCGCCGGCGGCGGCTACCTGGCCCCGGGCCAGGTGACCCAGGCGTGGAACACCTACCACAACGGGCTGAAGGGCCTGATGACGTGGTCCCTGAACTGGGACGGCGCCAAGGGCTGGACCTTCGGCGACAACGTCAAGGCCGCCCAGGGACGCTGACCCCCGGGATGCCGAACCCCGTGGTCCGACGGGCAGCCGTCGGACTGCGGGCAGTCCCGCGGTGCGCTACGACCGCCGGCGCGGCCGACCGCGCCGGCCCCCGTCCTTGGGGGCACCGGCCCCGCGCCGCGCGCCGCCCCGCCCGGCCGGCGCCTTGCCCCGCGCCGCCCCGCCGCCCTTGCCGGCCGGCTGGTCCTTCTGAGCCTTCTTCCCGGACTGCTGGTCCTTCTTGCCGGCCGCCCGCTGCGTGGCCGGCTCGGCCGGACGACGGCCCCGGCTGCTGTTCACGGTCCGCCCGCGGACGATCCCGATGAAGTCCTCCACCTGGTCGGTGGTCCGGTCCTCGCGCCACGACAGCGCGACCTGGGACTGCGGGGTGTCGGTGACCGTCCGGTAGGTGAGGTCCCGCCGGTGGTACAGGCGCGCGAGCGACTGCGGGACGACGAGCAGCCCGATGCCCGCCGCCACCAGTTCGATGGCGTCCGGCGTCGTGGCCGGACGCTCGAACGCGGGCCGGCCCGGCGGTTGCGCCCAGTCCAGGGTGTCGTCGAGCGGATGCAGCACGACCTCGTCGGCGAGGTCGGCCACGGACACCTCGTCGAAGGCGGCCACGAGGTGGTCCTTCGGCACCACGACCACCGACGTCTCGGTGTACATCGGGATCGCGCTGAGGTCCGTGCGGTCGACCGGCAGGCGCAGGAAACCCGCGTCGGCACCACCGTCCCGCAGCGCGTCGGCGGCCTCGCCGGCCGACACCTGGACCAGGGTGAGCGGGACCTCCGGCAGGCGCTCGTGCCAGATCCGCACCCACTTGGCGGGTGTCACTCCGGGAACGTACGCGAGCCGGAACGAAGGGGATGCGTCCGAGCCTGTCACCCCGCCAGGTTACCCGCCGTGGCCGGAGGCCGTGGTCAGCGGCGGTGCGCACGCTAGATACCCTGGAACCATGAAGTCGCACCAGACCGCCCAGACGATGAAGCCCGCCACCGCGGCGAAGAAGCTGGGCGTGTACCTCCCGGCCACGCCCGCAGAGTTCCAGGAGGGCGTCGTCTCCCGCACCGAGCTCAACGCCCTCCAGACGGACCCGCCCGCGTGGCTGCGCGAGCTGCGGGACAACGGCCCCCACCCGCGCCCGGTGGTCGCGGCGAAGCTGGGCGTCTCCATCTCCGGTCTCGCCCGTGGCGGGGTCACCGAGGCCCTCACCACCGAGCAGATCGACGCGCTCAAGACGGAGAACCCCGAGTGGCTGCAGAAGGAGCGCGCCACCCAGTCGGAGGTCCGCAAGGAGACCGTCCGCATCAAGGAGAAGAAGCGCACCGAGGGCGCGGCGTAACCACTCCGCGACGGCGGGCGACGCCGGCTCACCGCTCCCCCACGACCACCGACCGTCACCCGTCGCGCTCGGCGACGGGCCCCTCCGCCATGATGGGCACATGCCGACCCCTAAGAACCCGAGGACCCGCCCCGTACTCGTCTACGACGGCGACTGCGGCTTCTGCACCACCTCCGTGAACTTCGCCGAACGGCACCTGCGGCCCGGCTGCCGGATCACCGCCTGGCAGTTCGCGGACCTGCCGGAACTCGGGGTCACCCAGCAGCGCGCCGAGCACGAAGTGCTGTGGATCACCCCGGCCGGGGCGGTCCACGGCGGTGCCCAGGCCGTCGCCAAGCTCCTGCTGAGCGCGGGCGGCCCCTGGGCCGTCGCCGGCGCGGTCCTCACCCTCCCCCCGGTGCGCTGGCTCGCGCACGCCGTCTACCGCGTGATCGCCGACAACCGGCACCGGATGCCCGGCGGCACGCCGGCCTGCGCCCTGCCCGCCAACGACCGTCCGGCGCCGGGCGCTTGACGGCCCACGGCGGCCGCTGACGGCGGGGCGGTCCGTCGGGAATAGACGGCGGCGGCCGGGCCTTGCCCAGACATGACCGCTACCCCGTTCGACCCGCGCACCCTCCTCGCGGAGAGCCGGCTCGGCGTGCTCGCCACGATCAAGGCGGACGGCCGGCCGCAGCTCTCCCCCGTCATGCCCTTCTACGACCCGGAGACCGGCCTCCTCCACGTCTCGATGACCGAGGGACGGGCCAAGACGGCGAACCTGCGGCGCGACCCCCGGGCCACCCTGGAGGTCACCAGCGCCGACGGCACCTCCTGGGCCACGGCCGAGGGCACCGCCACGCTCATCGGCCCCGGCACGGACCCGCACGGCCCCGAGGTGGAGGCGCTGGTGCGCTACTACCGCCGCGCCGCCGGCGAGCACCCCGACTGGGACGAGTACCGCGCCGCCATGGTGTCCGACCGCCGGGTGCTGATGACGATGCCGGTGGAGCACGTGTACGGCGCCAAGCTGCGCTGAACGGGACGCCGCGGCCGGCGGCCGCCACCGTGCCCGACGGCCGTCCTCGCAGGGTGGGCGCGTGACCGAACCGGACCGGGAGCGGCTGCGCGGAACGTTCACCGAGGACGCGGACCTCTACGACCGCATCCGCCCGGGCTATCCACCGCGCATGTTCGACGACCTCGCCGAGCTGGCGGGCCTCGCCGGGCCGGCGGCTCCACATCCGGGCCCGCGGATGCTGGAGATCGGCTGCGGCACCGGGCAGGCCACCCTGCCCCTGGCGGCGCGGGGCTACCGGATCACCGCCGTGGAGCTGGGCGCCGAGCTGGCCGCGGTGGCCCGCCGCAAGCTGGTCGGCTTCCCCCGGGCGCGGGTCGTGGTCGATGCGTTCGAGGAGTGGCCGCTGCCCGCGGAGCCCTTCGACGTGGCCCTGGCGGCCACCTCGTTCCACTGGATCGACCCGGCGGTCCGGGTGGCCAAGTCCGCCGACGCGCTCCGCCCCGGCGGCACGCTGGCCACCGCCTCCACCCACCACGTCGCCGGCGGCAGCGCGTCGTTCTTCGCCCGGGTCCAGGACTGCTACGAACGGTTCGACCCGGCCACGCCACCGGGGTTGCGGCTGCCGTCGGCCGCCGACATCCCCGAGGACGGCGGCGAGTTGGCCGCGTCCGGCCGGTTCGCGCCGGCCCGCTTCCGCAACCGCTTCTTCCGCGCCCTGCTCGGTGGCGCGCTCCTGCGTCCCGCGCAGCTCGTCGAGATGCGCCGCACGGTCCCCGCCGCCGGTCTGTGGCCCGGCGCCAGGTACGGGCTCGGGCTGATCGGCACGCCGCTGCGGTGCGGCGGCGTGGTGTGGGGCCACGGCGGTGACATCCCCGGATACCGCACGCGCACCGGCGTCACCGCCGACGGCCGGGCCGTCTCGGTCGCGGTCACCGCCGACCCCGCGCCCGCCCCCAAGACGCCCGACCACGCCCTGTCCCTCCTGGACACCGCCCTGTGCGCCTAGCGGCCGACGGCCCGCCGCACGGTGCCGGTCGTGACCGGTCTCCCCATCCCCGGACCGGGCGCGCGCACCGTGGACTAGGGTGACTGCCAGCCTGTGACCAGGGTTTTTCAACGGGGGATGCGTGACGTGGACGCCATAGTCTTCAACCTCACGACGGCGGCGCTGATGGTGCTGACGTTCAAGTGCGGTCTGTTGTTGGTGGGTGAGGGAACGGTGCGGCGCCGGCCGGTTCCGTGGGCGGCGATCGCGCTCACCGTCGTGGCCGTCGCCGCCGTGGTGCTCCAACTGGCCTGGTCCGGCGCGATGGACGCCCTGGACGGCGATCCGCGCAAGTCCGGCTGGTGGCGCGTGGTGACCTCGGTGTTCCTGCAGAACGGCGGTTTCTCCGGCGGCGCCTGGAACATCGTCACCCTGGCGGTGATCGCCGCGCTGGCGCAGTGGTTCTGGCGCGGCCCGCTGATGCTGGTGCTGTTCGCCGCGGGCGTGCTGCTGCCCCAACGCATCGACGCGCTCTTCGGCGAGACCGCCCGCAGCACCGACCCGCGCAACTTCGCGGGCAGCTCCGGCGCGACGTACTTCCTGGCCGCCACCCTCGCGGCGGCCCTGTTGCTGTCCGGCCCCCGGGCCAAGGAGCGACTGCTGGCGCTGGCCGTGCCCGCGGCCGGACTCGCGATGTGGCTCGCCCAGGAGAACGGCCACGGCCTGGTGGCCTGCTACGGCTTCGCCGTCGGCGCCGTCGTCCTCCCGCTCGCCCGCCGGTTGCCGCACCCGCCCGTGCCGGCCGCGGGCGTCCCCATCGCGACCGCACCGGCGGACGGCCCGCGCGACGCCCCGGCGCCGCAGTGAGCACGGACGAGCCACAGTCGGGGACGGGCAGACCGGCGGTCGGGGCCGCCCCGCGGCGCTGCGCGGAGTGCGGCGGGTACGCGTACGGCGGTGCACCGGCCTGCGGTGCCTGTCGCGACCTGGTGGACGGCATCCTGGAAGCCGCGTGGGCCGCGTTCCTGCGCCGGTGGGACCTCGGCGGTGACCACCCGACCGACCCGAGCGCGCCGCACGACGAGGAGGTGGCACTGGCGGAACTGGTGGTGTCGGAACCCGACCGTCATGACTGGCGGGTGGTGGACGCCGCGCTCGACCGGCTCCGCTGCTCGACGTGCGGAGACCGTCTGAGCCGCGGCCCCGTCGGCTGCTCCGCCTGCGACCTGGCGCACGGATTCCGCTACGCCGCGATCGAAACGGACCGGCCGGGCGTCGTCCCGGGCAACGAACACGCCGTCCGGGTCAACGTCTCGGTGGTGCGGCGGCCCCAGTTCAGCTCCGCCGACGAAGTCCTCGCCAGGCGCCTGCTGTTGCCGGCCCTCCTGGTGGGTCTGCTGCCCACGACCGAGGCGGCCCAGCGCCTGAACGCCCTGGTCAAGCGGAGCCCACCGGAGGGCAGGGCCGCCGTCCTGGAACAGGCCGTGGAGGAGTTGCTCGCCCGCCGAGGCACCACCGGCGGACGTGCCGCTCCCTGAGCCGCACCGGGACGCGGCCCCGCCCGGCGTCCCCGTGTCGCCGCGCCGCCCGGGGTGCGTAGGCTCCCGGGAGGGAAAGGAGCACGATCGATGAGTCCGTTGGGTCTGGAGAAGGTGCAGCAGACGGCGCCGCCGCTGGTGAACCTCTACAAGCAGGCCGGGGTCAGCCTGCGCAAGCACGGGCTGCACGGGCAGCGGGCCGCGGTGTACCTGGTGCTGGACCGCTCGGGTCCGATGCGGCCGTACTACAAGGACGGCACGATGCAGCACCTCGCCGAGCAGGTCCTGGCCGTCTCCGCGCACCTCGACGACGACGCGGTCGTCCCGCTGGTCTTCTTCTCCACCGACGTCGACGGGGTGCACGAGATCAGCCTCGATCACTACCGGGGCCGGGTGGCCGCCTGCCACGAGCAGTTGGGCCACATGGGGCGCACCCACTACGAGGCCGGGATGGACGCCGTACTGGACCACTACCTGGCCTCCGGGGCGAGCGCCCCGGCGCTGGTGGTGTTCCAGACCGACGGCGGCCCCACCAGTCGGGCCGCCGCCGAGAAGTGGCTGTGCAAGGCGGCCGCGCTGCCGTTGTTCTGGCAGTTCATCGGCTTCGGCGACCCCGATCACCGGGAGTTCGACTTCCTGCGCCGACTCGACGAACTCCCGGTGCCCGGCCGGCGGGTCGTCGACAACGCCGGTTTCTTCCCCGCCGGTGCCACGCCCCGCGAGCTGCCGGACGCCGAACTCTACGACCGGCTGCTGGGCGAGTTCCCCAGCTGGCTCACCGCCGCCCGGGACCGGGGCATCCTCGACTAGCGGGCGTGCGGCGGCCGTTCCGCGGCGGCCACGTCCGCGCCGAGGACCGTGGTGAGCCACGGCCGCAGCACCTCCTCCCGCTGCCGCGGGGAAATGTCGGCGAGCGCCTCCAGGTCGAGGAAGTGCCGCGCGATCGTGAGCCCGAGGATGCTGCTGACGGTCAGCGCCGCGCGGAGTTCGGCGTCGCCGGCGTCGCTGGTGCGCGCGAGGTTGCGGACCCGCTCGTCGAGGAACTGCTTCATCGTCCGCGTCGCCTCCGGCGCGGTCAGCATCGAGCGGACCAGGGCGCGGGTTTCCGGCGGGAGCCCGCCGAGGCGGACGTCGAGGACGTCGGCGAGGTGTTCCGCGACGTCGTCGTCGGTGCTGTCGCGGTCCAGTCGGATGGCGAGGGCGAAGAGGTCGTCCTTCGAGCCGTAGTGCTGGATGACCAGGGAGGGGTCGACACCGGCCCGTTGCGCGATGGCGCGCACGGTCGTCCCTTCGAGTCCGTGCTCGCCGAATTCGGCCTGCGCTGCTTCGAGGATCCGTCGGGCGGTGGCGGCGCGTTTGGCGGCGCGTGTCATCGGTTCGTCCACACAATTGACTCTACAACCGTTGAGCGAGTCTGTTACGTTCACTCACCAGAACATGAGCCAAAGGGAGCATCGATGCGCGTCATCACCATCGAGGAGCACTGGACCACCCCCGGCATCGACCGGGCCCTGCGCACCCAGCCGCCCCCGTTCCGCGACGAGAGCGTGGCGTTGAACGACCACGGCGACACCCCCGCCCGACTGTTCGACATCGGCGAGCAGCGGATCGCCGCGATGGACGCCGCAGGCATCGACCTGCAAGTCCTCTCGCTCGCGCCGCCGGGCACCCACGGACTCCCGCCCCGCGAAGCCGTCACGCTGAGCCGCGAGGCCAACGACCTCGCCAGCGAAGCGGTCGGTCGCCATCCGGCGCGGCTGCGGGCGATGACGACGCTCCCGATGTCGGATCCGGACGCCGCCGTGACCGAGCTGGAGCGGACCGCCGGCAGCGCCGCACACATCGGGATCATGTCCTACGGTCGCAGCGGCGACCGTCCGCTGGACGACCCCGCCTACGACGAACTACTGGGCACCGCGGCCGCGTTGGGCCGGCCGGTGTTCCTCCACCCGCAGATCCCACCGAACGCGGTCCGGGACGCCTCCTACCGAGGCTTCGACCCGACCGTCGAGCTCGCGCTCGCCACCTTCGGCTGGGGTTGGCACATCGAGGCGGGGCTCGCGGCGCTCCGACTGATCCTGCGCGGCACCTTCGACCGCCACCCGGACCTCCAGATCATCCTGGGGCACTGGGGCGAGATGGTGCTGTTCGCCCTCGACCGCGTGGACAGCCTCTCGCACGTCGCGACCCACCTCGACCGCCGCGTCGCCGACTACTTCCACACCAACGTCCACCTCGCGACCAGCGGCATGCTGACGCCCCGGCTGCTCCGTCACGCGTTGGACTTCACGAGCATCGACCGGATCCTGCTCTCCGGCGACTACCCCTTCCA
Organism: Streptomyces sp. x-19; assembly: GCF_046549115.1. NCBI lineage: Bacteria > Bacillati > Actinomycetota > Actinomycetes > Kitasatosporales > Streptomycetaceae > Streptomyces > Streptomyces sp. x-19. The sequence continues at coordinate 255,524 of NZ_JAJPWK010000003.1, forward strand.
CCGCTTCGACGCCGCGACGCTCGCCGACTTCCTCGGCACGCTGCCCGACCCCGAGGACCGGCACCGGATCGCCCACGCCAACGCCGAGGCCCTCTACCGCCTGGAGTCCCCTTCGCTCTGCGCTGGCAACGGGGCGGCAGGCACCGCCGAGCGGCCCTGAACGCCGCAACGCGCCAGGCACCCGCCGACCGCGGCACCCCGATGCCCCGCCGTCCCGCTCAGGAGGTGGGCCCGCTCCAGTACGCGTCGTCCCACTGTGCGACGTCGGGACTGAACTCGACCTCCATCCGGTCGGCGGCGCCGGGCGGCAGGGAGAAGGCGTAGACGCCCACGGCCTTCCGCCCGGGGAGGAGGTAGCCGTCGAGGACCTTCTGCCGCCCGCTCCCGTCGATCACCAACTGCGTCGACGCGCCGTCCGCGTCGTTGACGTCGGGCAGTCCGGTGGTGATGGAGGCCCGCTTGCTGCCGGTGTTCTCCACGGTGATGGTCACCTGGAACGCCTTGTTGCCCTCGGCATGGCCGTTGGCGAAGGCGTCCGGAGTGAACGGCTCCGGCTTGGCGACCGTCACCTTCAGGCCGTCACCGAAGGCATACGACTGACCGAAGGTCAGATGGCGCGCCTTCTCGGCAGCGGCAGCCTCCTTCTCGGCCGCCTCCGCCTTCCTGCTCGCCTCGTCGGTGACCTCCTTGACCTCCCGACGGGCGTCGTCGACGGCTTCCTTGACGATCACCACGGTGAACACCCCGGCGGCCGCCGCCATCACCAACCCCAGGATGCCCGTGATCACTCCGGCGAGCGCCATGCCCTTGCTGGTGGCCCGACCGGCACGCACCTGACTCAGCCCGACGCCACCGAAGATCACCGCCAACAGGGCCGGCAACCACGACAACCAGAACAGGACGATGAACAGCCCGAGCACCATGCCCACCAGACCGAGCACCAGGGCGGCGATGGGCATGCCGTTGGTGGGCCGCCGACCCCAGGTCGGTGCCGGGTACGACGGTGCCGGCGTCGGCGCAGTGGCGTCCTCGGTGGCCGGCGGCGCCCACGGGTCGCGCTCCGGCACCTGCGGGTCCGCGGACGGCGAACCATCCGGGGAGACGGGCGTGGTCATGCAAAGTCCTTCAGCCGTACCTCTGGGTGAATTGTCAGACCATACCAGGGTTTTTACTTTCTCATTACTTCGCGCGAGGGGGCGTCCGCAGCCAGCCGCCTCACCCCTGGCGCCCACCACGCCCCGGGCCACGACAGGACCAGGGGTGGCGCAACCGGGGCGGCACAACCGGGGGTGGCACCGCATGTGCACCTCCGAGCAGTGGAACCGCCTTCCACCACCAGGCGTGTTGAACACATGAACGACCGTACTGCGCGGGGCCCGGACCCATGACCGGCCGGGCCCCGCAGGCATGAAGCGACAAGGAAGCACACTCTTGCTCAACCGAATACGGATCCGCGCCCGCGGATTACAGCGCGCGTCGGCCGCGACAGCCCTCGCCGCGGCAATGACCTCGACCCTCGTGGCCGCCACCCCGGCGAGCGCAGCGCCGGTCTCGACGAAGGACCAGGCGGGCCCGCAGGTCGTCTGCACCTCCGCCAAGCCCGGCCTCGCCGACCAACTCACCCACGACATAAGGACGGTGGTGACGTCCCCGGAGGTGACGGGAAGCACCTCGATCGCCTTGTACGACCGGGTCACCAAGACCAGTTGCACCTACGACGCCGACCGTCAGCACGACTCGGCCAGCGCCGTCAAGGTCATCGTGCTGGGCGCACTGCTGCGGCAGACCCAGGACGAGCACCGCGCACTGACGGACACCGAGCGCACCCTCACGACAAAAATGATCACCGAGTCCGACAACGACGCCACCACGACGTTGTGGAAGCAACTCGGCCTCGACCGCATCAGGGAGTTCCTGCGCCTGGCGGACATGCAGCGCACCGTCCCCGATCCGGACGGCTACTGGGGTCTGACCCAGATCAACGCCACCGACCAGCTCACCCTGATGAAGCTCTTCACGGCCTCGAACCCCGTCCTCGTCGACGACTCCCGGACCTACGCACTGGACCTGATGAACAAGGTCATCCCCAGTCAGCGCTGGGGGGTGCCGGCCGGCGCGCCGAGCGGGGCGACGGTCCACGTGAAGAACGGCTGGCTGCAACGCACCGGTGGCGGCTGGCGGGTGCACAGCGTGGGCGCCTTCACCGGACAGGGCCACGACTACGGGATGGCCGTCCTGACCTCGGACCACGCGAGCATGCAGGCCGGCGTGGACGTGATCGAGAACCTCGCCCGCAAGGTCCACGCGGACCTCAACGGAACCCAGGTGCTCACCAGCCAGAAGCTGCGCAGCCGGACCCTGCCCACCGCCTCCGACGGCTCGCTCGTCCCCGAGAACGCCCGGTAGTCCACCTGCCGCACCTCACGTGAGACCAAGCGGTGCGACGAGCCCGCCCGCCCCCATGGGCGGCGAACCGTACGCCCCGGTCCCACACCTCCTGGTTGGCGCCCTCACCGGCGCCAACCAGGAGCCGGGCCGGCCGACATCACGCGCCTCGATGTCGCAGAGCGGCGGCGACCCGAACGCCCACGACGGCGCGCCCCCCCGAACCAACGGATCACCCCGGCGCGCACCGAGCGCCGCCGAGGGTACGGGAAGGCCCTCGGCGGGAAGGATGCACCGAGCCGACCGCACGGCCCCGGCATCCGACGCACCGCGCTCGCGCCGAGGCGCGGGACGGACACGCAGGCGTGGGGCCGAGGACGGAGCCGCGGAGGGATGGCGGCGCGCCCGGCACCGTCTTCGGACAACGGAGGTGCGCACGTGGACAGCGAGGACGGGGATTACGGTCGCCGCAAGATCGAGCGGGATACGCCGGCAACGGGTTGCCCCATATCGCCTGCGGCGGACGGCAGTTGGCAGGTACGTGGGTACGACGAGGCGCGCGCCGTGCTGCGCAGCACCACCACCGTGCAGGCCGGCCTCGGCATCGAGAGCGTCGAGGGACTCCCCTCGCGCATCCGGCGACCGGTGCTCTACCGCGACGGGCCGGAACACCGTGAGCACCGTCGACAGACCGCCCGCTTCTTCACACCGCGCCACGTCGACCAGCACTACCGCGACGTCATGAGCCGCGCCACCCGAACCCAACTGGACCACCTCACGGCCACCGGCCGGGCCACACTGTCCGACCTGGCCTTCAACGTGGCGATCGAAGTGGCCTGCGCCGTCATCGGCCTGACCGAAAGCCGACCCGGCATCAAGCAACGGCTGGAACGCTTCTTCCCCGAGGAGTTCGGGACGCCTGGGCTGAGGAGCCTGCACGGCATCTACTGGACGATCCGGCAGAGCACCAACTGGCTGCGCGTCCACCTGGGCGACGTACGACCCGCCGTGCGAGCCCGCCGCCGCCGTCGCCGCGACGACCTCATCTCCCACCTGCTCGACGAGGGCTGCTCGACCAGCGAGATCCTCGGTGAATGCCTCACCTTCGCCGCGGCGGGCATGGTGACCACCCGCGAATTCATCAGCGCGGCCGCCTGGCACCTGTTCTCCGACGCCGAACTGCTGACGCACTATCAGGCAGCGGACGAAGCCGGCAGGTTCGCGGTCCTCAACGAGATCCTCCGCGTCGACCCGGTCATCGGCCGCCTCAGCCGCCGCACCACCGGACCTCTCGACGTGCCCCGCAACGGCGACGAACCCCTCACGGTGCCGGCCGGCGAACGCATCGACATCCTCCTCGACCACACCAACCTCGACGAACGGACCGTCGGACCACGCCCCCAACACATCCGCCCCGGACGCGCCATGCGCGAGGGCGCCCGTCCTCCCGGCCTGTCCTTCGGCGACGGCCCGCACAAGTGCCCCGGAATGCACATCGCACTCCTGGAAACGGACATCTTCCTCACCAGCCTGTTCGCCCTGCCAGGACTACGCATGGCAACACCACCCACCATCGGTTTCATCGACGGCATCGCAAGCTACGAACTACGCCACTGCGTCGTGGAGGTCGACACCGTCCCTTGATCCGACCGGCGACGAAGCCCGACCGGACGACGAAGCGCAGCCAACGCGCTCAAACGCTCCCGCGGCTGGCCGAAACGGACGCGGCCTTGAGCAAACAGGCAGAACCTAGGCAAGAAAACTCAACCGCACCCGCCGCCGCGGATTGTCCACGTTCGTGTCCGTGAAGCTCCGTTAAAATAACCCCAGCCTAGCCGGACCGCTAAACGCACCAGACATGTGCCGTGGTCATCCCATCTCGGGATGACCACGACGGCCCAATCAAACAAGATCGGCGTGCCAAGCCGTGTTGCGGGTCAAATACCGGTAGCCGACCCACTCCTGCGCCAGGCGCCGGCCTGCTGCCAGGAGGGCGACCGCCTTCGCCTGGTACGCCGTGGGCATCCACTCGGCCAGAGCACAAGCCTCACCTGCATCGATCCCCTTCTCCTTTCCGACAGATGGCCGTGACGGTTGGCGAGCTCCTTGAGACGTTCCAGCCGTTTGGTGAGCGAGTCCCGAGTCTCACGCAGAGGCGGGAGCTCCTCCTTGATCTTCTGCCGCCGTTCCTGGTGCGTCTGGAGCAGTTCCTGGCATTCGACCACCTTCGCTTCGGCGGCTGTGTGCTCCCGCACCACACCCGCGTGTTCTTCGGTCAGTGCGGTGATGCTGCCCTCCGGGTAGCGCGTCCGCCAGTCCGTGAGGGCGTAGGTCAGGGTGCCGTCCAGCTCGATGCGGGTGGACAGCTCCTCGGCCCGGGCGCTGTGTACGGCGTGCCGAGCGTCGATCGCCTCGTGCTCGGCGGCCGCCGCGTCCACGTCGTACAGGGCGGGGTGGGGCGGAATCACCGCCTCGACGCCGCCTGTCAGTTCCGCCTCGGGGTCGATGAAAGTCCTGGTTGTCGAAACCGGCACGAAGACGGTCGGCTGGGGACGCAGGGCCGTGAGTACTTCCCGGGCCCGGTCGATGTCGTCGGGATCGTGGAGGAGGATACCCGCGGCCAGGTGTGGCAGTCGCTCCACAATGTCTCGTCGTCGGTCGATATCGGGGATGGCAGCGAGGTAACACCATCCCGGGACCGCGACCACTTTGGCGTCCTCAAGGGCCTTGCAGGCGTCGGAGATTACTTGGGCGGGCGGCAGGAGGTCGCCTGCGGCCAGGGCAAGGCGTGCCTTTTCGTCGATGGACTCGGCGACCTTGAGTTCGGTCCGCTCTCGTTCGGCCTCACTGCGGGCGGTGTTCAATGCGTCCAGGAGCGAGGCGACGTCGCGTTCCAGGTCAATGTCCGGCACGTCGAGGAGCGCGGCGAGCCGGGGATTCGCCTCCAAGCGCACTGTTTGTGTGCGGACTTCGTCCAGGCGCGCGGTGAGGCGATCACGACGCCCACGCAGGTCGCCTGCCTCCGCCTCGGCCTTCCGCAACTCGTCGTGCGCGAGGGCCTCTCGATCTGCTAGCTCCGCCCATTCTCGTTCCAGATCCGTGACGCGCTGGGCGGCGTTGTCACGTCCTTCCTGAACGGTCTCCACGGTCCGAGGCAATGCGGCGGCGTCATGCAGCAGACCGTCGGCGACAGCTGCGCCGATGTCCTCGTACAGACCTGTGATCCATTGGTCGAACTGGGCGGCCTCGTGTTCGGCCTTCGTGGCGTCCCGATGCGCCTCGCGAGCACGGTCTTGTGCCGCGCTCTTCTCCTTCTCCCCTGCCGCGGCCCGCTTCAGCTCGTCGGAGGCTGTTTGGGCAGCCTCGTCAGCAGTCGCCCACAGACTGCGGGCCAGGCGGCGGGCCGCTATGTCGCGCTCTTCCAGTGCCGGGCGAGCCTTCTCCTCCTCGGCACCGATCAGATCGGTCAGCGCCCTTACCTGGGCGATGCTGTCGTCGTACTCATGCACGGTCGAGGTCTCTCGCCATGCGGCCATCAGGGCTTGGGCCTGGGACAGTCCCCTCTCGCTCGCCGTCAGCTCCCGCTGGGCACGCTTGTGCTTCAAGTCGGCCAGGTGGCGGCGTAGTTCGATCACAATCGTTTCGGCGCGGTCGGCGGCGTGTGTCAGTTCATCGAGTTCCTCTTGCGACTTGACGACCTTTGCTCGCTGCCCGAGCACCTCGCCCTGCTCGTTTCGCGCCCGTACCCGAAGCCGTCCACCCAGCTCCACGACGTCACGGGCGGCCTGCTCCGCTCGGCGCCGCGATAGCCGGGCCGCTTCGGCCAGTTCTACGATCGGGCCCAGGAGATCGAGCGCGCCGGCGACGAACTCCCGCTCGGTGAGGAGCAACCCACGGCTCGCGAGCCGCTCCACGTGTTCGGATACCAGCGCCGCAAGGTCGTCCATCTCCTCGGACCTGACGATCGCCCGCAGCAGGAAGTCGACGAACTTGACGTCCGAATCGAGCTTGAGCCAGTTCGCCGCTTCGCCTTCGTCGACGTTCATCTCCCGCTGGTATCGGAAGAGTTCGGGGTCGATGCCCAGCAGCTGCAGCCGATTCGTCCAGTCGCCCTGATGCCGTGTCCAGTACAGGTCCAGTTTCTGGTCGGCCGCGTATTCCTCCTGGAGCTCGTCCCGGTATGTGTCCAGGGTGCACGACTTCGCACCGACCGCCATCGGGAGGGTTCGGAGGCTGATCTCGTCACTGGGCCGCAGGCAGTACCAGCGTTCACGCAGGTTGTCGGAGACTTCGGAGGCGACCTGGTTGCGCCAGGCCAGCACCTTGCCGGTGAGCAGGAGATCGCCGGTGAGCGGGTTCATCCACTCCAGAACGATGTGGGACACGTCCTTGGGCATGACGAACTTCTCCAGCACGCGCGTATTGGTCGTGCCCACGGTGTGGCGACGCCCGGGAAGGACGACGGAGAAGACGAGCTTGAGAAGAACGGACTTGCCGCCCCCGTTCTCCAGAAGGACCAGGCTGGCGGGCGACGGCCGGTAGGTCGTGGCGGTGGCGTCGAAGAGGGCTCCTTGCTCGGCACCCACCGGGCGTCCCGCTCCACTGAGGTCCAGGGTGACGTCGTGGAAGCGGGCACCGGGCGGTCCGACGGTTCTCAGCCGGATGCGGGACAGCTCGTACATGGCGCGGTTCTCCTAGTCGTACAGCGTCTCGGCGCGGGTGGTTCGGAGCGTCCCGGTCCCAGCGATGGGAGGCAGCACCCCAAGTGCGGTCAGTTCTTCGTAGGCACGCGTGGTGGCCAGTTCGCGCACGTGAACCTGATAGCGGTGGGTGGCGACGAAGATCTTCTCCCCGCCCTCGGAGTCGGCCCTGCCCTGGAGGAACATTCCGCGGTCGACGAGGTGCGCGAGAGCCCGGCCTATGAGGCTGCGGGTGGCCGATGCCCCTGATCGTCCACCCTTGGTGGGGGCAACTTCGGGCCGACGCTCGTAAGCCCGCCAGGCCCTCTCCAGCTCCGGAGTTTCAGCCAGCGGATCCTGCGACTCCTCGCTCTCAGCGACGCGTTCCGCCAGCACTCGGCACACCGATCGCACGAGTTGATCGATCGACGACACCCGGACCTTGCCCTGATAGCCGTCATCCGCCAAGTCTTCAGGCCGGGGGAAGGCCAGGGCCGCGACAGCCAGGTGCGTGATGCCGTACAGGATGCGCTCGGCCTCGCGACTCTCCCGCATCCGCACGTGCCGGGCGTACTGGTCCATCCGAGTCTCGAAGGCCGACCCCGGCAGCGCGGTATGCACCATGCCAGCGCGCGAAGTGACCGCGATGACCCTCAGCCCCATTCCCACTGCGTACCGGGTGACGAGCGTCTCGAAGTCCGGATCCTCGGCATAGCGCTTCACGAGTGCCGCGTAGGCGCTGTCACGCGCGGGGCGGACTTTGGGTCTGAAGCCGTAGCCGATGAGTCGGCCCGCGGCCTCCGCGTCCTCGGCCATGGTCTCGATGGTCATGATCGTCCGCTGTTCCTCTCCAGACGGTCGGCGTCCAGAGCCGCGCGGTCGAATGCCGCATACGTCAGCAACAGGTCGTCGCCCTTGAACCCTTGGCTGTCCAAGGGGGCCTCTGCCGACACGGCGAGCAGGACACGGTCGGCTCCTTCACTCAACGCCGCCCCCAGTTGCGGACTGAAGGCTCGTAGTGCCAACAAGGCAAGCAGGTCGGGGAGTTCTGGATCGAAAGCAGCGGCCTCCTCCAGCAGCTCGGACAACGGCCGCGCCTCGTCCGTCAGATCGAGCAAGGACTCGGCCACGCGCTGCTGCTCGTCGGTGTACCCGCGCACTTCCACGACCGGTACGAGCTCCGGCTCCTCCTCCTCGCCCGCGAACCGGGCTCGTTCGGGAGACGGGGCGAGCAGCGCGGGAACCAGCGTGGACAGACAAAGCTGGTCATCCGCCGTCGGCCCTACGGACTGCTCGTAGAAGGAACGCACCGGATGGAAGGCATCGGCCAGCGTGAGCCCGAGCACGGGCTGAAGGAGGTCGCCGTACACGTCCACCGAAGCCCTGAGGGCAGTGCCGGAGAACTGCTGACGGTCCTGTTCGTCGAGGAAGAGCGTGCGAGCGCCGCGCAAACGGATCTGCAACCGAGTGTGCCGGCGAATGCAGTCCTCCACGATGTCGACCAGGTCGGCGGCCTGTCTCCTACGGACCGGGTCCTCGGACTGGTCACGATCGGTGGAAACGGACCGGGCGATCGCGGACTCTTCCTGGAGCCGGTGGTCGACGTGGTCAAGAGCCTCGTTGAGGAGGTCCGGCACCTCGTCCGTCCAGTCGACCGTCGCCACATTCCGGCTCGTGGCGTCGAGTTGTGCGCGGATGATCACCGCGTACTGAATGGTGCGGATACGGGCCTGCTCAGCCACGGCCTTCGCGTCGGCCAGCCGCCCCCTGCCGATAAGGTTGTGCAACCTCACCTCGGCGGCGATCTGAGCCGATTCCACATCCGTGTCCAACGCTCCGACCAGAACGTTCAACGCCTCGTTGGAAGCACGCAGATACAGGTCCCCGTTGCTGTCCGAACGCTCTTCGATCAGCTTGAAGTCCCACTTCCTCAGCGCGTAGGCGCCAGCGCCATCCACCTCTCCGTAGAAACGGCGAAAACCCCTTTCCGAGTCCCGTACGTTGATCAGGGAGTCGAGCACTCATCCGGCGACGCGTGTGTGCTCGTCGGCCGGGCGGTCAGGTGCCTGCCAGCCGACGAAACCCCCGGCCCTGAGCAGGACCTGTTCGTGGTTCGCCCCTATGTCGAAGTCCATCGCGATGGCCACGTGATCAATGATCTGCAGAGCCACTTCGGCCATCTGGTACTGAGAGCCGTCCAGCCATGGCAGTTTCGCCTTGCGAATATCGAGGTCGTGCAAGGGCGCTGTGCAAGCCAGGGCCTTGAGCCTGCGTGCGAGCCCTTCGTCGGCCCATACGTTCCGTTCGCCCCCCAGATCGTTCATGGCGTCACTAGACATGCCTGAAGCTGCGGATGTCACCTGACCCACAGGGCGTGGCGAGAATCGCAGATTCACCCCGTCCCCGTGACTAGGCAGTAACTTGGCGCACTATAGGCTCACTTGCTGCGGATTCCTCAATGAGCCCCGTGATGCCGATGCGGCATGCCCCAGAGAAGGTCCCAACATTTTGGCTGAATCATTCCCTATCGGAAAGGCCGGACTGATTGCCCCTACCACGCCAGCGGCATCAGATACCGCGCTCGCCTTGCCCCTGTGGCCTAGCAGCTTGATGTGGATCAGTTTGAACAACTCTCCTGCCCCGATGCGGTGTTGAAAGTCATCCTGCGGGGCTGCCGAGGGGTGTAGCCAGACATCAAGGGCGGCGACATCCGCGCGCTGCTGGCGATCGTCCCCTTGGAACACTTGAGAATGGCGACACGCCGAACGGCAAACTCACGAGTGCGACTTCGTTCCACGAGCCACCGCGCGACGCATCGACCATAAAACGCGTGCATTACACGGCCCTGCTCCGCGCGTCCGAAATCCGAGACCTTGAACAGAAGAGGCGCCTTCGCTGGGCGCTGCTGTACACCCGCCGCATGGAGAGACCCGCAGGCTCCATGGCCGAACTCATGAACATCGTTCTCGCGGGCTGTCCGGTCTACTGGAGTCGAGTACCGGTAGCCCTTCGGCTGCTCGGCAACCGTGTGATCCCGCGTGGGACGAGGGTGCCGTCGGTGAGCGGCACGGCGTCCTCGTGGAACCGCTCGCGGGGCTGGAGCACGAGCAATGACTCGAGGTGGCCGATGATGCGGTCAGCGGCTGACTTCAACAGTCCGAGCAGCGGAGCGCGCTGCCGCCACATTAAGTTCGCATGCCAGTAGGCCACTACCCGCAGGAGGCCGGCCCTCCTGTGTCAGGCTCCACGGCCGGCCCTTGCGCACCGCGCTTGCTCCCTCGCGCCGCACCGCAGTGACCAGCTCGCGAGCTGCCGTGGGCCCAGCCCAGTGAACGGGGCCATTCAAGACGGCTCCGACGACGCTGTCACACCAGCCACCGCAAGTTCATCCCACCAGGGACCGGCAGTTGCGAGAGAGCCCTTAGACGACAGGAGGCTCACGAGCACCTCCAACGAGACTTTACGAAAATTTGATCCATCATGATCATTCATGTTCAAATCTGGAGCGAGCGCTCACTTTTGTCACTGAAGCCGTGAAACCGGCCCATCAGTCGGAATCATGTGTTACTAGAGGAGGTGCGCATTACATGCGCAAGGCAACTATCCTCGCCGCCGGAACCCTGGCCGCGATATCCCTCACCGCTGGCACCGCCCACGCGGAGGGTTCCTTCACTTCATACGCGAGTGGCTGGGTGACGGGTAAGGAGTCCCGGCACTGGACAAAGAACAGCAGCGCGGGCACGACCACAGTGCAGTTCTCCGGCTGCTCCACGTCGAATGCGCCGGGTTTCAAGTACGCCGGCCTGCAGTTCAAGAAAGACATCAGCCTCCGCCCCGACCCGGTACTGAAGCGGCATAACAACTACTGCGGGACCTCGAACTTCGGGCAGCCGGGCAAGGGCACGTACTACTTCAACTACTCCAACCTCAACGGCAATGATGCGCCGCGGACTTACTTGAACGTTAACAAGATCACCGTCAAGTACTGATCGCATCAAGGCGCCGGGCCGCTGGGCGTGCATGCTCGGCGGCCCGGCCTCCCGCGTCTACCTCTGGGAGAGGCCGTGCCCCTTCACTTCCGTCAGTGTTCGTACAGCTATCGCGCCGGCGTGCCCGTCCTGGACAGCCTGTCGTTTGGATTCCCCGCTGGCTGCACCGTGTTGCTGGGACCCAACGGGGCGGGCAAGTCGACGCTGTTGTCGCTCGGCGCATCGATTCGCACCCCGGCCTCCGGCGCCGTGGCCCTCGGTCCCCTGGACAGTGCCCGACGCAAGGACCGTGCGACGTACCGGAAGCGCGTTGGCTGGTTGCCACAGAACATCAAGCCCGTGCCAGGACTTACAGTTCGCGAGCAGGCTGCCTACGCGGGGTGGCTGAAGGGACTGTCACGGCGGGATGCCTGGGACCGCTCCGGTGACGCGTTGGAAAGGGTCAGACTCAGTCAGCTCGCCGGTCGGCGCAGTCATGAGTTGTCCGGTGGCCAGCTCCGCCGGCTTGGTATTGCCCAGGCATTGATCCACGATGCCGAGGTGGTGCTACTCGATGAACCCACGGCCGGCCTGGACCCCACTCAGCGCAAGGTGTTCCGGGATCTGATCGGCGAACTCGCGAACCGCGTCTCCTTCATCGTCTCCACCCATCAGACGGAAGACCTAGCGGACATCTACGCGACGGTCGTGGTACTCGACCGTGGACGCGTCGTCTTCCACGGCAGTGTTGGGGAGTTCCTCGATCGCGCTCCACACGACGTGCCCGCCGAACGCCGCGCCGAACGGGCTTACCACGAACTCGTCCGCGGGGAGGTGTAGTTCGCGATGCGCCTGACCACTGTTCTGCGCTCAGGGCCCACTCTATGGGCGGCCTTGATTCTCCTACCTGGGTTGGTGTGGCTCAGCGGCAGTGACCCTGCCGGGAAGGATGCTTATTGGGAAGCTGCCACCTCCAATTCGCTCCTCCTTCTGGGGTTCACCACCGCCGTCTGCGGTGCCTGCGCCGCATGGGAAGGATCGCGCCTGGCCGCTGCGGACGTGGACGACTGGGCACCTGTCCGTTTCCCCGTCCGGATCGCCTGCGCTCAGTTGCTCCCGACCGCGGTGCTGGGCGTCGTTGCTCTTGCGGTCGCACTCCTGGCCAGCGGTACGGAGGCGCTGGGCGGGTACGGATTCCCCAACGTGCTGTTGCTGACCATGGCCGTGGTGGTCGTACTGGGACACATCGCTGTGGGGTACATCGTCGGGAGACGCATGCCCAGGCTTCTCGGTGCCGCCGTGATGCTCGGCATCGGCTACTTCTGGGGGTTCTGGCCCGCCTCGCTCGCCACCCCCGCTTGGCTGCGGCACCTCAACGGGCAGGGCGTCAGCCTGGGGGCGAGCCTTGACCAGGTCCCGTCGGCCCGCAGTGCGGCTGCGACGCTCACGCTGTACGCGGGGATCATCGCAGCGGTCGCACTGTTGCTGACGCTACGGCGAGGCCAACGGCGCACGGTCATCAGCTGCGTGTTGGTCGGGGCAGCGCTCGCGGGGTCACTCGCCCTCGCCGTACCGCTCGGCTTCACGACGACGCAGGCACGTGACCGTGCGCTGTACCAATGCAACGGGTCACGGCCCGTGGTGTGCACCTGGCCCGAACAACGCCCACATCAGGAGCAGTTCGCCCACCTGTGGCAACAGGCGCAGGAGCGCCTGCATATGGTGGGAGTCTCGGTGCCGGAGCGGTACAGCCCCGGCACGATCGCCCCGCAGCGCACCATAAACCTGGAGGAGATCGCCACCAGCGTGCTGCCGGAGCAGCTCCCACGCTGCGCCCAGGATCATCCGTACCCTGGGGCCAACGCCGCCTCCGCGATCCACCCGTGGTTGGCCATGGCCGCCGGGCTCAAGCCCAGCGAGCTCCTCGACCACTGGGCCGAGGAGGATGTCGCACGGGCCGAACAGGTCCGCAAGCTGTCCCACCCCCAGCAGCACGCCTGGTACGAGCGCAACATGCGGTCTGTACGCGACTGCTCCGTGAAGCCTGAGCTGGCGCCTTCGGCCTTCGGAGCGACATCCGACAGGAAGAGGGCCTCGTCATGATCTGGTGGTTGCGGGTACATGCCGTGGCCGCGAGTGCAGCTTCACTGTTGCTCTGCTTCCTGCTCGCACCCCTGCTGGCGGAGTCATCCCTGCCCATCCCGTCTCTGTTTTCCGGCAATGCCGCAGGAGTTTCGGTTCCGCTTCTGCTCCCGGTGATCCCGTCCTGCGTGCTGCTGTATGCCATGGAACGCACACCAGAGGACCTGGAAGCAGGCTCCGTGCGCCCGCTTACGCGGTGGTGGCTGGCAGTCCTGCTGATCACTGCCCTGGCGGCGCTGGTATTCGGGCTCGTCGAACGGCAATTGCTGGATTTCCCATTGTCCTTCGGGGTGTTCCGTAACCTCATCGGCTACCTGGGAGCCGGCCTCATCATCCGCCGGTGCACCGGATCCCGTTACGCGCCGGTCGCCGTCATGGCAATCCCCTTGCTGTGCGGCCTCTTCGGCCACGGGCCGGGCGGGCGCCCGTACTGGTGGGCCTGGCCGCTGTACGACACTAACGACCGGATCGCTCTCGGCGCTGCCGCCGCCGGCGTTCTCTTCTGCGCGGGCCTGACCACGCTGCGCCGACGTTCATCCCGTACGGCCTACGCCTGACCAGGGTCCCACATCCAGCGCATCGAACTCATTGGCTTTGACCAGCCGAACAAGAAAGAAAGGCGCATCTTCCATGCGTAATATGGCGATACTCGCTGTTGGACCGTTGGCCGCCGTCTCCCTCACCATGGGAACCGCCCACGCCGAGGGCTCCTGGACCTCTCATGCAAAGGGCTGGGCAACCGGCAAGGAGTCACGGCACTGGACGAAAAACAGCAGTGCGGGCACAACCACGGTGCAGTTCTCCGGCTGCTCCACGACCTACCCGCCCGCTTTCAAGTACGCCGGTCTGCAGTTCAAGAAGGATATAAGCCTCCGCCCCGACCCGGTACTGAAGCGGCACAATAACTCCTGCGGCACCTCGAACTTCGGGCAACCGGGCAAGGGCACGTACTACTTCAACTACTCCAACCTCAACGGGAACGATTCCCCCAACACGTACCTGAATGTCAACAAGATCACCGTCAAGTACTGACCGCTGATATCTGTCGAACGCGCCGGATCGCACACCAACACTGCGCACCGGCGCGTTCGTCGCACCACTGCGTGATACTTCAACTCCGGGGGCTCACATCGCTGCCCGACAGCATCTGATGGCGGCGGGACTGCGCGGGAGGATCGCCTGCGAGTCGCTTTCGGTCCGAGAACCGGTGCGGAGAGGCCCCTTGTGGCCAGCTCATCAGCCATGCCGACGATGACAACGGACTCCACGCAGGTCGCCGAGCCAACACACGGTTACCCACCTTCCCTCCGCGGCGTTTTCCCCTCGCGAGCGACGCTTGACAGCGAGTCCCCAGCTCTCAACGATTGCAGCCCAGATCCGGACCGTACACGGACCAACGCCCCGTCAGCGCCTGCCACGTCCGCCATTTCAGCCGTTCAGCAGTTCAGCAGTTCAGCAGTTCAGCAGTTCAGCAGTTCAGCACCATCATGAGCCTTGTACCACCAGACTCCGCAGCCAAGACTCGATCACTGCGTCAACAGCTCCGAGACGGCTCCTCTACAGCGCTCCGCAGATCGTTTGGTGCGGCCGGACTTCACCTCTACGGTCCCGGCGACGCCATGCCCTAACCCAGAAAACTCAACCGCACCCGCCGGTCCGGATTGTCCACGTTCGTGTCCACCAGGCACACCGACTGCCACGTACCGAGGGCGAGTTCGCCCGCGAGGACGGGGAGGGTGGCGTGTGGGGGGACGAGGGCGGGGAGGACGTGGTCGCGGCCGTGGCCGGGGGTGCCGTGGCGGTGGTGCCAGCGGTCGTCCGCGGGGAGGAGGTCGCGGAGGGCGGACAGGAGGTCGTCGTCGCTGCCGGCGCCGGTTTCCAGGAGGGCCACGCCCGTCGTTGCGTGTGGCGTGAAGACGTTGAGCAGGCCGTCGCGGCCTTGTGCGGTGTCCCGGAGGAAGGACAGGCACGCCGCGGTCAGGTCGTGGACCGTCTCCGTGGAGCCGGTGTGTACGTCGATTTCTCGTGTCGTGAAGGTTGCAGCCATGCGGCGATCTTCCCAAACGGTGGCGGGCGCGCGTCGGACGCCACCAGCGGGGAGTGGGGGTAGCCGGTTGCGGGTGGCGGTGGGGAGGCGGGCAATGCTGTGGCAACAAAGGTCCAGTGGCCGAGACGGGGGTTTGACCGGTCTCTGCGGGCGGCGCTACGTTCGGCGGCATGTCTACGTCAGCCCTGCTCACCACGCGCGGTCACATCGACCTGCTGCGGGTGGCCTCCGCCGCGTGTTGCCGTCGCGGCCGCTGTTGCTGACGTTCTCTCCGTTCGCGTTCTGCGGTTCTCGCTGAGTTTTCCTTCCTGTGTGTGCCGGGTGCCTCGGGCGCCGGATCCGTGATGCGTGCGCGATGGCGCGGCCTCGCGGTGTGGCGTGGTGTGCTCGCCCGGTGCCCGTGTGTCTGGGGTGTGTATGAGCGGTGAGCAGGCTGCCGTGGCCGGGCGGGTTGCGGTCGGGGCGTCGGTGGTGCCGGGCGGGGCCGTCGAGCTGTCCCGGGTGGTGCCGGTGTCGGGACGGCGGTGGGTGGTGCCGCGGTGGGTGCGGCGGGCCGTGGGGCCCGTCGGGCTGGTCGTGGTGTGGCAGGCGTTGAGCGCCGGCGGGGTGCTGCCGGCGGATCTGTTGGCGTCGCCGGTGGACATCGCCCGGACGGGCGGCGGTCTGGTCGCGGACGGGACGTTGACGTCGGCGATGGGGGTGTCGCTGCAACGGGTCCTCGTGGGCCTGTTGTTGGGTGCGGTCGTCGGGATCGCGTTGGCGTTGGTGTCGGGGCTCTCGCGGCTGGGTGAGGATCTGGTCGACGCGACGGTGCAGATGTTGCGGTCGATCCCGTGGGTGGGGGTGATCCCGCTCTTCATCATCTGGTTGGGGATCGGTGAGGCCCCGAAGATCGCGTTGATCGCGGTCGGGGTGGCGTTCCATCTGTATCTGAACGTGTACGCCGGCATTCGGGGCGTGGACGCGCAGTTGGTGGAGGCCGGGAACGCGCTCGGGCTGGGCCGGTGGGGGTTGGTCCGGCACGTGGTGCTGCCCGGGGCGCTGCCCGGCGCCATGACCGGGTTGCGGTACGCGCTGGCGACCGCCTGGCTGGCCCTGGTCTTCGGTGAACAGGTCAACGCCGACGACGGGTTGGGCTTCCTGATGAACCAGGCACGGGAGTTCTTCCGCACCGACGTGATCGTCGTGTGCCTGGTGGTCTACGCGGTCCTCGGGCTGCTCGCCGATTTCCTCGTCCGTACCCTCGAAAGGCTGTTGTTGCAGTGGCGACCGACGTTCACGGGGCAGTGAGCCCCGAGGCAGGAATCCCCCACGGGAGCGGAACCGGTGCGCCGCCGCCCGCGGATGCCCCGGGTGGCGTGCGGCTCACCGTGCGGGTCGCGGAACTGGTGCGGGAGTTCGACGGGCGACCGGTCATCGACGGGCTTCAACTGGAGCTTCGGGACGGCGAGTTCGTGGCGTTGCTGGGACGCAGCGGGTGCGGGAAGTCGACCCTGTTGCGGGTGTTGGCCGGGCTGGATCGGGAGATCCGGGGCGAGGTGTGGGTCCCGCGGCGCAAGGCGGTGGCGTTCCAGGCACCGCGACTGATGCCGTGGAAGCGAGTCTGGCGGAACGTCCTGCTGGGGCTTCCCGGCCGTCCCGAACGGGCCTCGGCCGAACGGGCGTTGGCGGAGGTGGGGCTCGATCACCGGGCGGATGCCTGGCCCAAGACGCTCTCCGGGGGCGAGGCGCAGCGGGCGTCGCTGGCGCGGGCGCTGGTGCGCGACCCGGATCTGCTGCTGCTCGACGAGCCGTTCGGCGCGCTGGACGCACTGACCCGGATCAAGGCGCAACGCCTGGTGTCCGAGGTGTGGCAGGAGCGGGGGTGCGCGGTGCTGCTGGTCACCCATGACGTGGAGGAGGCGTTGTTGCTGGCCGATCGCGTCCTGGTCATGGAGGACGGCCGGATCACGTCCGAGACGGTGGTGGACCTGCCCCGGCCCCGGGATGTCGCCGATCCGCGGTGCGCCGCACTGCGCACCCGGCTCCTCGCCCGTCTGGGCGTCACGGACGCGGACGGCGACGGGGAGGGGGCGGCGGATGCACCGACGGAGGAACGGACGACGGTGGCTGCCTGAGGCGGCGTCCGGTCGCGCGCTCCGCGTGCGGCACGGCCCCGAGCCCCAGTCACCGCCCCAGTCACCGCCCCCGGCATCACCTCGACCCCCGTGACCCCACTCTCCTTCCCCCTTCCCCCCTCCCCACCTTCCCACCACAGCTCGGCAGAACGGACGGACCTCTCATGAGACCTGCACTCACCGGCGGTCGGGCGGCGGGACGCCGTCGGCTCGCCCTCGCGCTGGCGGCGCTGCCCCTCGGCATGGCGCTGACGGCCTGCGGGGGCGCCTCGCGCGCCGACGGGACCGGCGGCGTGGGCGGGCACACCGACGGCAAGGGGTCGCTGACCCTCAACGTCGGTGATCAGAAGGGCGGTTCGGAGGCGATGCTGCGGGCCGCGGGCGAGTTGGACGACCTGCCCTACAAGATCAAGTGGTCGACGTTCACCTCGGGGCCGCCACTGCTGGAGGCCGTCAACGCGGGGGCGGTGGACGTCGGCGCGGTCGGCAACACGCCCCCCGTCTTCGCCGGGGCCGCGCATTCGAAGATCAAGGTGATCGCGGGGTCGCACAGCCGGTCGGACGGCGAGGCGATCCTGGTGAAGAAGGACTCGCCGCTGAAGAGCCCGGCGGAGCTGAAGGGCAAGTCGATCGCGGTGGCGCAGGGCAGTTCGGCCAACTACCAGTTGGTCGCGTCACTGAAGGCGGCGGGACTGAGCCCGAAGGACGTCACGCTCAACTACCTCCAACCGGCGGACGCACTGGCCGCCTTCACGCGGGGCAAGGTGGATGCCTGGGCGGTGTGGGACCCGTACACCTCGCAGGCGCTCGACCAGTCCGGCGCCCGCATTCTGACGACCGGTCAAGGGTTGGTGAACGGCCTGAGCTTCCAGGTCGCGGCGCCCGCCGCACTGGACGACAGGGCGAAGGCGGGGGCTCTGAAGGACTACACGGCGCGGCTGCGGCGGGCCCAGGACTGGGTGTTCAAGCATCCGGCGGACTGGGCGAAGGCGTGGGCGAAGGCGACCGGGCTGCCGGAGGAGGTGGCACTGGACGCGGTCAAGCGGACGAGGGGGACGGCGGTGCCGGTGGCCGTGGACAAGGCCGCCATCGCCTCCGAGCAGCGGATCGTGGACGCGTTCGCCGCGTTGAAGCTGATCCCGCGCTCGTTCGACTTCGGGGAGTTGGTCGATCCCCGGTTCAACGGCGGTCTGCCGCCTTCGGGCACGGCGCCGCGCACCTACGGAAAGGCCCACTGACATGTCCGTACACCTGCACTGGTTCCTGCCGACCGGCGGGGACGGCCGGACCCTGGTCGACCGGCACGCGTACACCGACGGGGGCGTCCGGCGGGAACGGATCACCCCGGTGAGCGGGGTGCGCGCCCCGGACGTCGAGTATCTGGCGCAGATCGCCAAGGCCGCCGAGCAGTTGGGGTTCGAGGCGGTGCTCACCCCGACCGGCACGTGGTGCGAGGACGCCTGGCTGACGACGATGGCGCTGACTCAGGTCACCGAGCGACTGAAGTTCCTGGTGGCGTTCCGGCCGGGGGTGATCTCGCCGGTGCTGGCCGCGCAGATGGCCGCCACGTTCCAGCGGGTCTCGCGGGGGCGGCTGCTGCTGAACGTGGTCACCGGCGGGGACTCGACCGAGCAGAAGCGGTTCGGGGACCACCTCGACCACGACCAGCGGTACGCCAGGACGGACGAGTTCCTCCAGGTCGTGCGGGGGGTGTGGAGCGGCCGGCCGTTCGACTTCGACGGCGCGCACTACCAGGTCGAGGGCGGGCTGACGGCCCTGCCGCCGGACCCGCTGCCGGAGGTGTTCTTCGGCGGGTCGTCGGCGGCGGCCGGGCCGGTGGCCGCGCGGAACGTCGACGTCTATCTGACCTGGGGCGAGCCGCCGGAGCAGGTGCGGCAGAAGATCGACTGGATTCGGGGCCTGGCCGAGCGGGAGGGCCGCACGGTCCGGTTCGGGATCCGGCTGCACACCCTCTCGCGGGACACCGCGAAGGAGGCGTGGGCAACGGCGAACCGGCTGCTGGACGACCTCGACCCGGACACCGTCGCCGCCGCCCAACAGGCGCTGGGCAAGAGCGAGTCCGTCGGGCAGCAGCGGATGCTCGCGCTGCACGGCGGCTCCCGGGACAAGCTGGAGATCTCGCCCAACCTGTGGGCGGGCGTGGGACTGGTGCGGGGCGGCGCGGGGACCGCGCTGGTCGGCAGTCACGCGGAGGTGGCGGACCGGATCGAGGAGTACCACGCGCTCGGCATCGAGCACTTCGTGCTGTCCGGGTACCCGCACCTGGAGGAGGCGTACTGGTTCGGCGAGGGCGTTCGGCCGGAGCTCGCCGCGCGGGGGCTGCTGGACGCCGGGCCGGCCCCGCTGGCCGGGGTGCCGGCGGCGAACGGCCGGCCGGCCTCGGCCCCCGGCGGGGCGCCGCTGCTGATCGCGGGCGGGCGCTGAGCGGCGCGGGCGGCTCGGGGTCGGTGGGAAGATCCCGCCCCCACCCCGAGTTAGTAGAAGCATGAACTACTTCGGGGTGCGGGACATCGAGGTCGTGGTGATCGGCGCCGGTCAGGCCGGCCTGGCCGCCGCCTTCCACCTGCGGCGCACCGGCTACCGCCCGGACGTGGACTTCGTGGTGTTCGACCACTCCCCGCAGCCGGGCGGTGCCTGGCAGTTCCGGTGGCCGACGCTGACCTACGACAAGGTGCACGGCATGCACGCGCTACCCGGCATGACGCTGACCGACGCCGATCCGGCGCGACCGTCGGCGGAGGTGATCGGCGGCTACTTCGCCGCCTACGAGCGGCGGTTCGGGCTGCGGGTGCACCGGCCGGTGAGCGTCACCGCGGTCCGGGACGGCGATGACGGGCGGCTGCGGGTGGAGACCTCGCGGGGCGACTACGCGGCGCGGGCGGTGATCAACGCGACCGGGACCTGGGACCGGCCGTTCTGGCCGCGCTTCCCCGGCCAGCAAGACTTCCGCGGGCGGCAGCTGCACAGCGCGCAGTACCGCGGTCCGGCGGAGTTCCGCGGCGCCCGGGTGGTGGTGGTCGGCGGCGGCACCTCGGCCGTCCAGCAGCTGACCGAGATCGCGCCGGTCGCGACGGCGACGACCTGGGTGACCCGGCGGCCGCCGGTGTTCCGCTCCGGGCCGTTCGGCGCGGACGAGGGTCGGGCGGCGGTCGCGCTGGTGGCCGAGCGGGTCCGGCAGGGGCTGCCGCCGCGCAGTGTGGTGAGCGTGACCGGACTGCCGATGACCGAGGCCGTCCGGCACGCCCGGGAGAGCGGCGTCCTGGACCGGCTGCCGCTCTTCGCACGGGTCACCCCGGACGGCGTGGCCTGGGACGACGGGCGGACCGTCGCGGCCGACGTGCTGCTCTACGCGACCGGGTTCCGGGCCGCCGTCGACCACCTCGCGCCGCTCCGGCTGCGGGAGGCCGGCGGCGGGATCCGGATGGCCGGGACCCGGGTCGTGCGGGACCCCCGGGTGCACCTCGTCGGCTACGGGCCGTCCGCCAGCACCATCGGCGCCAACCGGGCGGGGCGCGCCGCGGTCCGCGAGATCCGCCGGCTTCTGGCGGAGGCGCCGGCCGGACCGGCGCGGTCCGCCGCGGCCGGCCGTGCCGCCGAGGCTCCGGAAGGCCGGGGGACGCGACCTCACCTTGTCGGACAGGCTCCCGGGACAGGGCGGGGGTGAGCCGCCACCGCAGCGCCGGACGGCCGGGAGCCGGCCGGCGCACGCCGGCGCCGGGTGGGGTGCGGGCCTCGCGCGCCGCTCAGCGCGCCTGCCACACCGGCAGGGCCGGGGCGCCCGGCGGCAGCATGTGCTTGGCCGCCAGCAGCGGTGTGCGGTCGAGCCGGACGACCTGGGTGACCAGCACTCCGGGGGTGTCGGCGGAACGCCCGAGCTGGGCGCCGCGCTGCCGGCCGAGCGTCGTCGCCACGATGGTGCTGCTGCCGGTCAGCGGCAGTCCGCGGCCGGCGTCCAGGAGCAGGCCCAGCATCGACGAGGTCCGGGCGGCGGGCCCGTCGAACGCCGCCACGGCGTCCGGCAGCAGCTGCGCCACCGTCTCGTCCGCGGCCCACTCCTGGGTCAGGCAGGCCGGGAGTCCGCCGACCTCGATCACGCTCTCCCAGAAGCGCACTTCACCGTGGGCCGGCAGGACCAGGTGCTGGGTGGAGAAGTCGGTCGGCTCCTCGCGGGTGCGGGCCAGCGGCGCCGTCACCACCTGACGCCCCTCGCCGAGCAGCGCCTCGACCGGCTTGAGGAACTCGAAGCCGCGCGGCGGAAGGTGGTGGTTGACGGTGCGCCCCACCCCGCGCCGCACGGTGATCACGCCGTCCTCCTGGAGCAGGATCAACGCCTCCCGCAGCGCCGGCCGGCTCACCCCCAACTCGGCGGCCAGCCGGGGCTCGGTCGGCAGGGTGGATCCCGGCGGGTAGGCGCCGCCCCGGATGGCCTCCACCATCCGCTCGTACAGCGCGACGACCGGCCGGCGCTGGGGCCGCCCCGGAGCGCCCTCCCGGCCCTGTTGTCTGTCAGCCATCTGCGTCTCCCCGCGTCCGTGGTCCGACGTGCCCGCACCGCACCCGGTCGGGCGCGTACCGCCAGTCTTCCACCGGGGCGGCGCCGGTGGGCCGCGCACCCCGGAACCGGACCGGCGGTGGCCCCTCCGGGACGGCGCCGCGCCCGGGCGCCTTGTCCGACAGCCGAAGTGCCCCGAAGCCCGCCGCAATCCCCCGCACGCATGGGAACAAACGAACGCCGGATCGAGTGTTCGCCGAAAAGCGTGGTCGAGCACGGAACGGCTTCCCCGTTCCCCCGGCGGCGGGTGATGCTTACGGGGCGCAAGCGACGGGCTGCAGACCGTCACGGCGCCTCCGGCTGACATCCCTTGCTGGGCCGGAGAGTTGGTCCCACAACGCAATTCGCTAGGAGACAGAGCCAGATGAACTTCCTCACCAGCCTGCTTGCCGGCATCGTCCACTTCGTGGGCTGGCTCGTCTGACGGACTTGCAGCACCACCAGGCGCCGCTCCCCTCGTCCCAGGGGGGCGGCGCCTTCCGCGTGCCCGGGCGGGTCGCCCGGTTCGCCGCCGGCGGCTACCCGTCCAGGGGCCGGCGGGCGGTCTCCGGCAGCACCAGGTAGACGAAGAACGACACCAGGCACAGCACCGCGACGTACCAGGGGAAGAGGTCCGGGTGGCCGGCCTGCTTGAACCAGGTGCCGACGTACGGGGCGGTGCCGCCGAAGAGCGCGACGGTCAGCGAGTACGGGAAGCCGATGCCGGCGGCCCGCACCCGGGCCGGGAAGACCTCGGCGTTCACCGCGGCGGCGATCGAGGTGTAGCCGGTGAGCAGCACCATGCCCGCGCACTGCACCAGCAGCAGTGCGGCGAAGGAGTCGGTGACCAGGTGGAGCAGCGGCACGGCCAGCACCGCGAAGCCCAGCGCGAAGGTGAGCAGCAGCGGCTTGCGTCCGATCCGGTCCGAGAGCAGCCCGCCGAGCGGCTGGATCAGCGCGAAGAAGACCAGCGACAGGGTGCCGACGGTCAGCGCTTCGCCCTTGTCGAAACCGGCGTTGACCTGGGCGTAGGTGGGCAGGTAGGTCGTCCAGGTGTAGTAGGCGATGGTGCCGCCGGCGGTGATGCCGCAGATCAGGAGCGACTGCCGCGGGTAGCGGCGCAGGCCCTCGAAGAGGCCGGGGCGGGCGGTGTGCTGCTCGGTGGCGGCGGGGCGTGCCGTCGGGTCGGCGTCGGGGGCCTGTGGCAGGGTCTCCCGGGCGCCGCGCCGGATCCACAGCCCGAGCAGGCTCAGCAGGGCACCGATGAGGAACGCGATCCGCCACCCCCACTGGCCCATCTGGTGCTCGGTGAGCAGCGCGGCGAGCAGCGCTCCGGTGCCGGAGGCGAGCAGTTGGCCGAGGGTGGTGGAGACGTACTGGAAGCTGGAGAACAGGCCGCGGCGGCCCGGTCCGGCGGACTCCACCAGGAACGTGGTGGACGCGGCGAACTCGCCGCCCACCGAAAGGCCCTGCACCAGGCGGGCGATGACCAGCACGACCGGCGCGAGCACGCCGGTCGCCGCGTAGGTGGGGGTGAGCGCGACCAGCAGGCTGCCGCCGCCCATCAGCAAGATGGTGAGGGTCAGTGCGGCGCGCCGGCCGCGCCGGTCGGCGACGGCCCCCATCAGCAGCCCGCCGACCGGGCGCATGAAGAAGCCGACGGCGAAGACCGCGAAGGAGGACAGCAGCGGCACCAGGGAGTTCCCGGCGCTCTTGGGGAAGACCTGGTCGGCGAAGTAGACCGCCAGGAAGGAGTAGGCGTACCAGTCGTACCACTCGACGGTGTTGCCGACGGACGCGGCGGCCAGTTGCCGCAGCTGCGACGGCCGGTGGTCACCCTCGGGTGCCCGGTCCTCGGTTATGGGCGGTGTGCTCGACATGGTCCTCCACTTCCGGTCCTTCTCCTGGGCCCGTCGCTGGGGCAGGATGATCCGACAGGTGATCATGTACCGGCGAGGCGGTCGGCCGCCAGGGACTTGGCGCGCGAAGTCCGGCCGTCGGCACTCCGAAAGGCGGTGGCCATGCGCCGGCAACACGACCGCAACACCCGGGGACGCCGTCGGGTCGGCGGCGCGCCGGGAGGGGACCGCGAGGAGGAGGCACCGTGCGGGTAGCACTGTTCGTCACCTGCATCAACGACACGCTCCGGCCACGGACCGGGCGGGCGGTGGTGACGCTGCTGGAACGGCTGGGCGTCGACGTCGACTTCCCGGCCGCGCAGAGCTGCTGCGGGCAGCCGCAGTTCAACACCGGGTACCGGCACGCCACCGAGCCGCTGGTGCGCCGCTTCGACCGGGCGTTCGCGGACCACGCGTACGTGGTGACCCCGTCCGGTTCCTGCGCCGCGATGGTGCGCGACAACTTCCCGCGGATCGCGGCGAAGGCCGCGGCGGAGGGGCGCGGCCGGGAGCTGGCCGAGGCCGCGGCGCGGGCCGTGCCCAAGACGTACGAGCTGACGGAGTTCCTGGTGGACGTGTTGGGGGTGACCGACGTCGGCGCGTACTACCCGCACACCGTCACCTACCACCCCACCTGCCACGGGCTGCGGGTGCTCGGGCTCGGCGACCGGCCGCGGCGGCTGCTGGAGCGGGTGCGCGGGCTGACGCTGAAGGAGCTGCCGGGCGCCGAGGAGTGCTGCGGGTTCGGCGGGACGTTCGCGGTGAAGAACCCGGCGGTGTCGGCCGCGATGGGCGCCGACAAGGTCCGTGCGGTGACCGGGACCGGTGCGCAGGCACTGTGCACGGTCGACAACTCCTGTCTGCTGCACGTCGGGGGCATGCTCGCCCGGCAGGGTTCGACGGTCCGCCCGGTGCACCTCGCGGAGATCCTGGCCAGCACGGAGGCCGACGCGGGGCCGACCGGCCCCGCGCTCCCGGGCGACGGCGATCGAGGCGGTGCGCGATGAGCCGAAGTTTCCTGGGCATGCCGGCGTTCCCCCGGGCGGCGGCCGTCTCCACCCGCGACACCCGGCTGCGGGCCAACCTCGCCCACGCCACCCACACCATCCGCGACAAGCGGGCCAGGGCGGTGGCCGAGTTGGACGACTGGGCGCAGCTGCGGGCCGCGGGCGCCGCGATCAAGGACCGGACGCTCCGTCACCTCGACCACTATCTGGAGCAGTTGGAGGAGTCCGTGGTCGCCGCGGGCGGCCGGGTGCACTGGGCGGCGGACGCCGACGAGGCCAACCGGATCGTGGCCCGGCTGGTCCGGGAGACCGGTGAGCGCGAGGTCGTCAAGGTCAAGTCGATGGCCACCCAGGAGATCGGCCTCAACGAAGCGCTGGCCGACGCCGGCATCCGGGCGTACGAGACGGACCTGGCGGAGCTGATCGTGCAGCTCGGTGACGACCTGCCGTCGCACATCCTGGTGCCGGCGATCCACCGCAACCGCGCCGAGATCCGGGACGTCTTCCGCCGGGAGATGGGCAAGTGGGGCCGCCCGGCGCCCGAGGGGCTGTCCGACTCCCCCGCCGCACTGGCGGAGGCGGCCCGGCTGCACCTGCGGGAGAAGTTCCTCACCGCCAAGGTGGGCATCTCCGGCGCCAACTTCATGGTCGCCGAGTCCGGCACCCTGGTGGTCGTGGAGTCCGAGGGCAACGGCCGGATGTGCCTGACCCTGCCGGAGACCCTGATCTCGGTCGTCGGGATCGAGAAGACCGTGCCGACCTGGCAGGACCTGGAGGTCTTCCTCCAACTGCTGCCGCGCTCGTCGACGGCCGAGCGGATGAACCCGTACACCACCACCTGGACCGGGACGACGGACGGCGACGGGCCGCGGACCTTCCACCTCGTGCTGCTCGACAACGGGCGGACCGACACCCTGGCGGACACCGTGGGCCGGCAGGCGCTGCGCTGTATCCGCTGCTCGGCCTGCCTGAACGTCTGCCCGGTGTACGAGCGGGCCGGCGGACACGCCTACGGATCGCCCTACCCCGGTCCGATCGGCGCCATCCTCACCCCTCAACTGCGCGGTGTGGCAGGCCCGTTGGAGCAGTCGTTGCCGTACGCCTCGTCGCTGTGCGGGGCGTGCTACGAGGTGTGCCCGGTGGCGATCGACATCCCCGAGGTGCTGGTGCACCTGCGGGAGCGGGTGGTGGAGGGCGGCCCGGTCACCCGGCACGGGGCCCGGGTGGTGCTCAAACCCGCCAAGGGGCACGCGGCGGAGCGGGCCGCGATGCGCGCCGCCGCCTGGGCCTTCGACCATCCGGGCGCGCTGCGCGGCGGGATGCGCCTGGCCGCGCGGACCCGTCGGTTGCATCCGCGCCGGCTGCCGGGGCCGGGCCGCGCCTGGTCCGACACCCGGGCGCTGCCGGCGGTGCCCGCGGAATCGTTCCGCGACTGGTGGCAACGCACCCGGGGCGGCGCCGCCGGGCCCGAGCGAGGAGGTCGCACGTGAGCAGCAGGGACGTGGTGTTGGCGCGGGTGCGGCGGGCGCTGGCCGACGTGCCGCGCGGCGAGGGCCCCTACGATCCGCCGGTGCCCCGCGACTACCGCCGGGTGCACGGGGCCCGGACGCCGGAGGAGACCGTGGAGCTGCTCGCGGTGAACCTCGCGGACTACCGGGCGCTGGTGCACCGCTGTGCGCCCGCCGAGCTGCCGGCGTTGATCGGCCGGTTGTTGGCGGCGCGCGGGGCGCGGACGGTGGTGGTTCCGCCCGGGCTGGATCCGCGTTGGTTGTCCGCCGCCGACGTCAGCGTCGTACCGGACCGGGCCGCGGACACCGCACGGGACCTCGACGCGGTGGACAGCGTGGTGACGGGGTGTGCGGTGGCCGTCGCGGAGACCGGCACGCTGGTCCTGGACGGCGGCCCGGACCAGGGGCGGCGCCGGATCACCCTGGTCCCGGACCACCACGTCTGCGTGGTGCGGGTGGCCGACCAGGTCGTCGACTCGGTCCCTCAGGCGCTACCGCGGCTGTCCCCGCGGCGCCCGTTGACGTGGATCTCGGGGCCGTCCGCCACCAGCGACATCGAGTTGGACCGGGTGGAGGGGGTGCACGGTCCGCGGACGCTGGAGGTGGTGCTGGTCGGGGCGGGTGCGGAGCTCGGGGGCGCCGGGTAGCGGCGGGCGGCCGCCGCGGAGGGTGACCCCGGCGTTGGTAGGCATCCGGTGGGTACCACCGACGGGTGTCTGGGTGGCCCGCGCGCCGGTCGGCAGACTCCTGGTCGTCGCCACCGAGCAGATGACCGAGAGGCAGTCCACCCCTATGAACAGCAACGACAACTCCCTTGCCTGGAGCGCAGGTTGGGCCACCGCCGTGCAGCGGCCGAGCGTGGGCTTCCACGAGAACTGGGCCGAGGAGGGGTTCGCCGACCAGACCGTGCGGCAGACCGTGCGGGTCACCGGCTCCGGGACCCGGGCCCGGATCAGGCTCTCCAACCGGTACGGGACCGCGCCGCTGGAGGTGTCCGGCGCGAGCATCGCCCGGTCCGGCGCCGGGGCGGCGGTGGCGCCCGGGTCGGTGCGTCCGCTGACCTTCGACGGGGCGGCGTCGGTGCGGATCCCGGCCGGCGGCGAGGTCCACAGCGACGCGGCGGAGGTGAGCGTGGCGGCGCTGGAGTCGTTGACCGTCTCGCTGCACTTCGCCGGGCCGACCGGACCGGCCACCTTCCACGCGCAGGCGTGGGCCACCGCGTACCGGGCCGCCGGCGCGCAGTTGGGGGAGGTGGACCCGGCGGTCTTCGGGGAGACGTCGGTGTCCTGGTACTACCTGGCCGCGGTGGAGTTGGCGGACGACGGCCCGGCGCGGCGGGACGCCGTGGTGCTCTTCGGCGACTCGCTCACCGACGGCTTCGGGTCGAGCGTCGACGCCGACCGGCGGTACTCGGACGCGCTGGCCGAGCGGTTGGCGGCCGAGGGCCGTCCGCTGCGCGTCCTCAACCTGGGCATCGGCGGGAACCTGCTGCTGAACGACTCGCCGTGGTTCGGCGAGTCGGCCGGGGCGCGCTTCGAGCGCGACGTGCTGGCGCAGCCGGGCGTGCGCTCGGTGGTGGTGCTGGTCGGGCTGAACGACATCGGCTTCAGCGAGGTCGACCTGCCGACGTACAAGCCCAACCCGGACAACGCGGTGGAGCAACTCGCGGCGGGATACCGGGAGTTGATCGTGCGGGCGCACGCGGCCGGCGTGCGGGTCGTCGGGGGGACGATCCTGCCGTTCAAGGGGTCGGAGTACCACACGCCGGGCGCGGAGGCGAAGCGCCGGGCGGTCAACGCGTGGATCCGGACGGCGGGCGCGTTCGACGCGGTGGCCGACTTCGCGGCGGCGCTGGCGGATCCGGCCGACCCGCAGGCGCTGCGGTCCGCCTACGACAGCGGGGACTTCAAGCACCCGGGCGACGAGGGGTACCGGGTGATGGCCCGGGCGGTCGATCCGGCCGCGCTCTGAGGCCCGCCCGGACCGTGCTCCGGGCGGGGCGAGCCGGCCGCGCCGCGAGGGGTCCGGTCAGACCAGGACCTCGGGGGCGCGGCCGTCGTCCGGGGTGCCGGTCGGGGCGTCGATCGCGACCTGGTGCGTGTCGCGGCGGACCAGGGCGGCGTAGCGGCCGTCGGCGGCCAGCAGTTCGTCGTGGGTGCCGC
This sequence comes from Streptomyces sp. x-19, assembly GCF_046549115.1. Lineage (NCBI taxonomy): Bacteria > Bacillati > Actinomycetota > Actinomycetes > Kitasatosporales > Streptomycetaceae > Streptomyces > Streptomyces sp. x-19. The sequence continues at coordinate 283,989 of NZ_JAJPWK010000003.1, forward strand.
GTTCGGCGATCCGGCCGCCGTCCAGGACCACGATCTGGTCGGCGTCGCGGACGGTGGAGAGCCGGTGCGCGATGGTGACGGTGGTGCGGCCGGCGGAGAGCGCGTCGACGGCCTGCTGGACGGCGTGTTCGGTGCGGGTGTCCAGGGCGCTGGTGGCCTCGTCGAGGACGAGCACCGGCGGGTCGCGCAGGATGGTGCGGGCGAGGGCCAGGCGCTGCTTCTCGCCGCCGGAGAAGCGGTAGCCGCGTTCGCCGACGACGGTGTCGTAGCCGTCGGGGAGGGCCGCGATGTGGTCGTGGATCTGGGCGGTCCGGGCGGCGCGTTCGATCTCCTCGTCGGTGGCGTCGGGCTTGGCGAAGCGCAGGTTCTCGGCGACCGAGGCGTGGAAGAGGTAGGTCTCCTGGGAGACCACGCCGACCGCGCGGGCGAGGGTGTCGAAGTCGAGGTCGCGGACGTCGGTGCCGTCGAGCGTGACCCGGCCGCCGGTGACGTCGTACAGGCGCGGGACGAGGTAGCTCAGGGTGGTCTTGCCGCTGCCGGTCGAGCCGACGACGGCGAGGCTGCTGCCGGCCGGGACGGTCAGGTCGACGCCGTCGAGGGTGGGGGCGGCCTCCGGGTCGTAGGCGAAGGACACCGACTCGAAGCGGATCTCGCCGCGCGGGGCGGGCAGGCGGACCGGGGCGGCGGGCTCGGTGATGTCGACCGGCAGGTCGAGGTACTCGAAGATGCGCTGGAAGAGCGCGAGGGAGGTCTGCATCTGAACGCCGGTGGTCAGCAGCGAGACGGTGGGCCGCAGCAGGCCCTGCTGGAGGGAGACGAAGGCGACCAGGGTGCCGAGGGAGAAGGCCGGGCCGCCGAGTTGGAGGACCAGGCCGGCCGCCCAGTAGATGAGCGCGGGCATGGCGGCCATGACGATGCCGATGGTGGCCATCCGCCAGCGGCCGGCCATGTTGGCGCGGACCTCCAGGTCGACCAGGCGCTCGGACTCGTCGGCGAAGTTCTTGGTGAGGGAGTCGGCGCGGCCCATGGTCCGGCCGAGCAGGACGCCGCTGACCGAGAGGGATTCGGTGACCATCGCGGACATCGCGGCCATCTGCTTCTGCCGCTTGGTGGTGATCTTCTTGCGCTCGTTGCCGACCCGGCGGCTGATCCAGACGAACAGCGGGAGCAGCAGCAGCGAGACGACGGTGAGCCGCCAGTCGAGGGCGACCATGGCCACGACGGTGGCGACGACCGAGGTCAGGTTGGAGACCAGGGAGGTCGCGGTGGACGTGACGGTCGCCTGCATGCCGCCGATGTCGTTGGCGATCCGGGACTGGACCTCACCGGTGCGGGTGCGGGTGAAGAACGCCAGCGGCATCCGCTGGAGCTTGGCGTAGACGGCGGTGCGCAGGTCGTGCATGACCCGCTGGCCGACGGTGGTGGAGACCAGGGTCTGCAGGACGCCGAAGACGCTGGTGGTGACCGCGGTGGCGATCATGCCGAGCGCGAGGAGGGTCAGCAGGCCGGTGCGCCGGCCGGGTATGGCGACGTCGAGGATCTCGCGGAGGAGGAACGGGGAGGCCACCGAGACCAGCGAGGAGGCGGCGACGAGCAGGCCGACCAGGGCGAGGCGGCCGCGGTAGGGGCGGAACAGCGCGAGGATCCGCCGCAGCTGGACCGGGGCGTCGGGGTCCTTGGGGGGCGGGGTCCAGTTCGGTTCTTCGGGACGCATGGGCTCCTTCGAAGGGGGGTGGGCGGCCGGGAGGACGGAAACTTTGCCGAGCTTAGCTCATTGTTACCTAGACTCACAATGAATCTTGTCCTGTACCCTGTGGTCATGCCCTCCCCCGAGCCGTCGGCCAGCGCGAACGAGGCCAACGTCGCCGAACAACTGGTGCGACTCACCCGCCGGATGCAGCGCGCCCAGAAGCGCCACATGGCCCACCTGGACATCCCCTTCACCCCGGCCCAGTCCCGGCTGCTGCGGATCGTGGGCCACTGCCACGACGCCCCGCCCCGGATGGCCGACCTGGCCGAGCGGCTGGAGGTGGTGCCCCGGGCGGTGACCACGCTGGTGGACGCGCTGGAGTCGAACGGCGCCGTGCGCCGGGTGCCCGATCCGACCAACCGCCGGGTGGTGCGGATCGAGCTGACCGACACCGGCCGGTCCGCGCTGCGGGCGTTGCGCGGCGCCCGTCGGGCCGCCGCGGAGGAGATCCTGGCACCCCTGACCGCCGCCCAGCGCGAGCTGCTCGGCGGCCTGCTCGCCACCCTCGTCGACGGACCGGGGGAACCGCACCGCTCTGCCGCACCGGCCTGATCCGACGGGCCGTCGCGCAGCCAACCGGAGGTGACCGTGCCCCTGCTGGAGCCCACGCCCGAAGCCCTGCGGCCCCGCACCACCCACCCCGCGCCGGACCGGGTGCCCGAGCGGTTGGCGGCCGGCACCCCCGAGCCGCTGCGCGGCGACCTGCTCGCCCTGCTCGGCCCGGACAAGGTCCGGCACACCGTCTCCGACCTGGTGCGCTACGCCTCCGACGCCAGCCCCTACCGGTTCGTCCCGCAGGTCGTGGTCCTCGCCGAGACCGTCGAGGACGTCGCCGCGGTCTTCTCCTACGCCCGCGCGCACGGCCGGCACGTGGTGTTCCGGGCCGCCGGGACCTCCCTCAACGGCCAGGCGCAGGGCGAGGACGTCCTCGTCGACGTGCGTCGCCACTGGGCCGGCATCGAGGTGCTGGACGACGGCGCCCGGGCCCGCATCCGGCCCGGCACCACCGTGCTGCGGGCCAACGCCGCCCTCGCCCGGCACGGCCGGCTGCTGGGACCCGACCCGGCCAGCGCCGTCGCCTGCACGGTGGGCGGCGTGGTCGCCAACAACGCCTCCGGGATGACCGCCGGCACCACCCACAACTCCTACCGGACGCTGGAGTCGCTGACCTTCGTGCTGCCGTCCGGCACCGTCGTCGACACCGCCCGCCCGGACGCCGACGTCCGACTGGCCCGGTCCGAACCGGTGCTGTGCACCGAACTGCTGGCCCTGAAGGCGGAGATCGAGGCGGACCCGGACCTGGTCGCCCGGATCCGCGCCAAGTACGCGCTCAAGAACACCAACGGCTACCGCCTGGACGCCCTCCTCGACGGGCGGACCCCGGTGGAGATCCTGCGCGGGCTGATGGTCGGCTCCGAGGGGACGCTCGGCTTCCTCGCCGAGACGGTCTTCCGGACCGTGCCGCTGGACCGGCACACCTCCACCGCCCTGCTGTTCTTCCCCGGCCTCGCCGCCGCGGCCGCCGCCGTCCCGCGCTTCACCGAGGCCGGCGCGCGGGCCGTGGAACTCATGGACGGCAACACCCTGCGCGCCTCGGTCAGCGTGCCCGGCGTCCCCGCCGACTGGGCGGAGCTGCCCAAGGAGACCGCCGCCCTGCTGGTGGAGTTCCGGGCGCCCGACGAGGCGGCGCAGCGGGCCCACGAGGAGGCGGCGGCGCGGGTGCCGGCGGAGCTGACGCTCATCGCCCCCGTGCCGTCGGTCAGCAACGCCGTCACCCGGGACCCGGCCGTGATCGGCGGCTACTGGAAGGCCCGCAAGGCGTTCGTCACCGCCGTGGGCGGCTCCCGGCCGGCCGGCACGACCCTGATCACCGAGGACTTCGCGGTCCCGCCGGCCCGGCTCGCCGACGCCTGCACCGCGCTGCTGGAGCTCCAGGCCCGGCACGGCTTCGACGCGGCGGTCGCCGGCCACGCCGCCCACGGCAACCTGCACTTCCTGCTCGCCTTCGACGCCGCCGACCCCGAGGACGTCACCCGCTACGCCGCCTTCATGGACGACTTCTGCCGGCTGACCGTCGAGCGCTTCGACGGCTCGCTGAAGGCGGAGCACGCCACCGGCCGGAACATCGCACCGTTCCTGGAACTCGAATGGGGCCCGCGCGCCACGGAGTTGATGTGGCGGATCAAGGAGATCGTCGACCCCCGGGGCATCCTCGCCCCGCGGGTCCTGCTCGACCGCGACCCGCGGGCGCACCTGCGCGGCCTGAAGACCATCCCCCAGATCGAAGCGGTCGCCGATCCGTGCATCGAGTGCGGCTTCTGCGAACCGACCTGCCCCAGCGAGGACCTGACCACCACGCCCCGCCAACGCATCGTGCTGCGCCGCGAGATGCTGCGCCAGCCACCCCGCTCACCGGTCAACGACGCGCTGCTGGCCGCCTACGGCTACGAGGCGGTGGACACCTGCGCCGGCGACTCCACCTGCCAACTGGCCTGCCCGGTCGGTATCGACACCGGCGCGCTGATGAAGGACTTCCGGCACCGGCGGCACTCCCCGCGCGAGGAACGGATCGCCGAGCGGGCCGCCCGGCACTTCGCCGCCGTCGAGCGGGCGGCCCGGTTGGCGCTGGCCGTCGCGCCCCGGCTCGACGACCGGCTGCTGGCCCGGGCGACGGGCGCCGCCCGCAGGGCGATCCGGCCCGACCTGGTGCCGGAGTGGCTGCCGCAGATCCCCGGTCCGGCGGCCCGGCGACCGCCCGCGACCCGCCGGACCGGCGCGGCCGCCGTCTATTACCCGGCCTGCGTGAACCGCATCTTCGGCGCGCCCGCCGACCACCACGGGCCGTCCCTCTCCGAGGCGGTGGTGGCGCTGGCCCGCCGCGCCGACCGCCCGGTGTGGATCCCGTCGGACGTCGCCGGCACCTGCTGCGCCACCATCTGGCACTCCAAGGGCTACGAGCGGGGCAACCGGCGCATGGCCAACCGGATCGTCGAGGCGGCCTGGCGCTGGACCGCCGGCGGGCGGCTGCCGCTGATCGTGGACGCGTCGTCCTGCACGCTCGGCCTGGCCCGCGAGGTGGTGCCGTACCTGACCCCGTTCAACCGCTCGCTGCACGCCGCGCTCACGGTCGTCGACTCCGTCGTGTGGGCCGCGGACCTCCTCCCCCGCCTGGAGGTCCACCGCACCCTCGGCTCCGCCGTCCTCCACCCCACCTGCTCCATGCAGCACTTGGGGGACGAGGACCGGCTGCGGCGGGTCGCCGAGGCGTGCGCCCGCGAGGTGGTCGTCCCGGACGACGCGGGGTGCTGCGCCTTCGCCGGCGACCGCGGTCTGCTCCACCGGGAACTGACCGAGTCGGCCACCGCGAAGGAGGCCGCCGAGGTCACCGCCCGCCCCTTCGACGCCCACCTCTCGGCGAACCGCACCTGCGAGATCGGCATGGACCACGCCACCGGGGGTCGGGGCTACCGCTCGGCCCTCCTGGCGTTGGAATGGGCGACGCGCCCCGGCAACCCCTCGATTCCGTACGGCACGTGAGGCGGCGCGTCCGGCCGCCCGGCCCGTCGGGACGGGCGGCCGTCAGCGGGCGACGTGCAGGGCCACCGCGCCGTGGGCGGGCACGGTGAGCTGCGTCTGCCCGTCGCCCCCCACGGTCACCGTGTGCCCGTCGCACGCCGACGGGTCCGCGGCGACCACGTCGCAGTACGTCCCGGCCGGCAACGACGTGGTGAACGTCCGGTTCACCGCCCCGTCCCCGGCGTTGAGGGCGACGAACCCGGCGGAGCCGCGCCCGAAGGCGATCGCGTCGCCCCCGTTGTCCCACCAGTCGGTCAGCTCCGCCGACCCCACCGCGTTGCGGAAGCCGACCATGCCGGTGATCTCGCGCTTGGCGTGTTCGCCGGTCCAGGCGGAGCTGCCGGAGGCCGGCGGTCCGGCGTCCTTGTCGGTCCACTGGTAGCCGGAGTAGACGTTCGGGGAGCCGTAGGGCGAGGCGAGCATGAAGACGTTGGCGAGGGCGTAGGTCGCGCCGTCCTTGTAGGTCAGCGTGGAGCCGTTGCGCTCGGTGTCCCAGTTGTCGACGAACGTGCGGGCCCGGTCGCTGCCGAGCTTGCCGTCGGCGACGGACTTGAGCTGGGCGAGGTTGCGGCCCTGGAAGGCGCTCTTGAGGTGGGTGCCGTAGCGGAACTCGTCGACGTCGCCGGTGCCGGTGTACTCGTCGGGTTGGACCGCCTCGCCGGCGCCGTAGATGACCTCCTGCACCCAGTACCCCGGGTCCTTCATCTTGCCCTTGATGGCGGCGAGGTCGCTGGCGGCGATGTGCTTGGCGGCGTCGATCCGGAAGCCGTCCACGCCCAGCGACCGCAGGTCGTCGAGGTACCGGGCGATGGTGCTGCGGACGTAGTCGCTGCCGGTGTCGAGGTCGGCGAGCCCGACCAGTTCGCAGTTCTGGACGTCGTCGCGGTTGGTGTAGTCGGAGATGCTCCGGCGGCAGCCGTGGAAGTCCCAGTCCTGGTAGGTGCCGGGGTAGGTGTACTTGGTGTACTGGGTGCCGCCGGTGCCGGTGCCGGAGCCGGCGGCCATGTGGTTGACGACGGCGTCGGCGATGACCTTGACGCCGGCGGCGTGGCAGCTGCCGACCATCGCGGCGAACGCGGCGCGGTCGCCGAGCCGGCCGGCGATCTTGTAGCTGACCGGCTGGTACGAGGTCCACCACTGGTCGCCCTGGATGTGCTCGGAGGCGGGTGAGACCTCGACGTAGCCGTAGCCGGCCGGGCCCAGTTGGGCGGTGCAGGCCCGGGCGACGTCGGCGTACTTCCACTCGAAGAGGGTGGCGGTGACGGTCCGGTCGCCGGGCGGGGTGGCCTGTACGGGCCAGGGGGCGAGGGCGGTGAGGCCGACGGCGGCCAGCAGTCCGCCCAGCGCTCCGCCCCGCACCCGGGTGCGGCGCCGGTGGTGCGGCCGCCCCGTCGCTGCGTGGTCGCGGCTCCTTCGTCGTTGCACTGTTGCGGCTCCTTCGTCATGGGGCACGGGGACCGCGCCCACGAGAGCAGCCACGCGCCAGGCCGCCATGGGGGGATTCCGCTTCGGAGCCTGCCGTTTCGTGCGTGGACACGTCAAGGTCTTCGGCAAGGCTTTTCAGGCTCTTGCGAAAGACACCGGCACGGGCGGGCGGGGCACCACGTCCCGGTGGCACCCGAGGTGTACGAAGAGTCCAAGTACGCGCACCAAGAGTCCAATGGGCCCTCTTGTGCCCCAGGCCACCCAACCGTCAGGGTCCTCACCGAGGTTCACGACTGTCCCGCGTACGATCCGCTCCTTTGGAGGACCGATGCACGAGGCAACACCGCAGAACCACGAGCCCAACGAGTCCGGGCCCAGCCGCCGTTCGGTGCTGTGGACCGCCGGCGCGGCCGGCGCCGGACTCGGACTCACCGGTCTGGGCACCTCACCGGCGGCCGCGGCCGCACCCCAGGCACCCGCGACGGGCACGGAGCCCGCCGCGGCCCCCGAGCGGCGCGGCAAGACCATGATCGGGGTGCCCTTCGAGCCGCGCAGCACGGTCCGCGTCGGCATCATCGGCCTCGGCAACCGGGGCGGCAGCATGATCGACCTGTTCCTGGCCATGCCGGACGTGCGGGTCGTCGCGCTCTGCGACCCGGTGAAGGACAAGGTCGCCAAGGCCGCGGCGAAGGTCACCAAGGCCGGCCAGCCCGCACCCGCCGTCTACACCAACGGCGACCACGACTTCGCGAACCTCTGCAAGCGCACCGACGTCGACTTCGTCTACGCGGCGACGCCCTGGGACTGGCACTTCGAGATGGCGAAGACCGCCATGCTCAACGGTAAGCACGTCGGCACCGAATGCCCCCTGGCGCTGCGCCTGGACCAGCTGTGGGAGTTGGTGGACCTCTCCGAACGGACCCGCAGACACTGCCTCCAGTTGGAGAACTGCTGCTACGGCAGAAACGAGATGCGGGTGCTGCGGATGGCGCACGCCGGCCTCTTCGGCGAACTGCTGCACGGCGCCGGGGCGTACGTCCACGACCTGCGCGGCCTGATGTTCGACCCGACGTACTACGAGGGGCCCTGGCGCCGACTGTGGCACACCCGGCTGCGCGGCGACCTCTACCCGAACCACGGCTTCGGCCCGGTCGCCAACTACATGGACGTCAACCGCGGGGACCGGGTGGTGCGGATCTCCAGCTTCGGCACGCCGGCGCTGGGGCTGGCCGCCTACCGCAAGCAGCACATGCCCGCCGGCGACCCCAGTTGGAAGGAGTCGTACGTCGAGAGCGACCGCACGATCAGCCTGGTGCAGACCGCCAAGGGCCGGGTGATCCGGCTGGAGCACGACGTCTCCACCCCGCACCCGTACAGCCGGATCAACAGCCTCGGCGGGACCAAGGGGCTCTTCGAGGACTATCCCGAGCGGATCTACCTGGAGCCGGACCAGAGCAACGACGAATGGGGCGACTTCGGGAAGTACGCCCAGTGGGACCACTGGTTGTGGAAGGAGCACGCCAACCCGCCCGGCGGCCACGGCGGCATGGACTACATGTTGGTCTTCCGACTCACCCAGTGCCTGCGGCTGGGCCTGGTACCGGACTTCGACGTGTACGACGCGGCCACCTGGTCCGCCCCGCTGCCGCTGAGCGACCGCTCGATCAAGGCGCAGGGCGCACCGCAGGAGATCCCGGACTTCACCCGGGGGCTGTGGCGGAAGGCCCGTCCGGGGATGGATTCGGACAGGCCCGCTCAGTAGCCGGGGCGCGCCCCTGAGGCGCCGTCCGGGGCCCGGTGGCAGGCCGTCCGCCACCGGGCCCCGCGGCTCACTTCTCGCCGGGCGCGACGGGCGTGCCGTCCGCCTCCGCCGCCTCCGCGGGGGCGGTGGCCGCCGGCGGCTGCTGCGGCCCGGCCGGGACCGCGCCGGCCAGCACCTGCGTGGCCGTCACCCGGTCCAGTGCGCCCTCCCAGCGGGACACCACGAACACCGCGACGCAGTTGCCCAGCAGGTTGGTCGCCACCCGCATGGAGTCCATGATCCGGTCGACACCGAGCAGCAGGGCGACCGCCGCGGCCGGAATGACGCCCAGCGCGGAGGCGGTCGCCGACAGCGCCAGGAACGCCGAACCGGGCACGCCCGCCATGCCCTTGCTGGTCAGCATCAGCACCAGGACCACGGTGATCTGCTGGCCGAGCGAGAGGTGCACGCCGATGGCCTGGGCGATGAAGAGCGTCCCGATGGACAGGTAGATGGACGCGCCGTCGAGGTTGAAGGAGTAACCGGTGGGCAGCACCAGGCCGACCGCGTCGTCCCGGCAGCCGGCGGCCCGCAGCTTCTGCATCATCCGCGGCATCACCGTCTCGCTGGAGCCGGTGCCCAGCGCCAGCAGCAGTTCCTCCCGGGTGTAGCGGACGAACTTCCAGAGGCTGAGCCCGGTGACGGCCTTGAGGGCGAGCCCCAGCAGCACGAGGAAGACCAGGGCGACCCCATAGCAGACCGCGATCAACTTGCCGTAGGTCGACATGGCGCCCAGCCCGTACTGGCCGACGAGGTGGGCGGTGGCGCCGAAGACCGCGAGCGGGGCGAGCTTCATGAGGTAGCCGACGATGGTGAAGACCACGTCCTGCACCTGCTCGATCAGCGGCAGCAGTTGGGGCACGCGCTGCTGGCCGAGGTGCAGCAGCGCCGCGCCCACCAGGCAGGCCAGCACCAGGACCTGGAGCAGGGAGTTCTCGGCGAACGCGCCGACCGCGCTGTTCGGCAGCGCCTCCAGGATGAACTGGCCCGCGGAGGGCAGTTTCCCGCCACCGGTCGTGGCGTCCACCGCGCCCTTGTCGAGGGAGGCCGGATCGACGTGCATCCCGGCTCCGGGGCTGAAGACGTTGCCCGCCAGCAGGCCCACGACCAGGGCAACACTGGTCGCGACCTCGAACCAGATCAGGGCCTTGACGCCGATCCGACCGAAGGACCTGAGGTCACCGGCCTTGGTGATGCCGGCGACGACGACGCAGAAGACGAGCGGGGCGATGACCGCCTTGATGAGGCGGACGAAGCCGTCGCCCAACGGTTGGAGCGAACTGCCCGCCTGCGGCCAGAGGCGTCCGACCAGGACACCGAGCAACAGGGCGAGCAGCACCTGGACGAACAGGCTTTTGCGCAGCAGGCGCCCGGCGCGGCGGGCGAGACTTCCGGTGGCGTGCGGCACGGGCACTCCTCCATGGACGGATTCTGGGATACGGAAGAGGATTTCCGCGGTCCGTCACTATGGCCGGTAGACGTTCCTCCCGAAAGAGGCGGTGCAACTTCCGTAAGAATCTTGGAGCTTGATCCAAGGAGGCACCTCGCCCCCGTCCCGCCCCCGCTCACGGATCGCCCGCCGCCCCCGGTTTCAGCCGGCGAGGTGCGCCCGGTCCCCCATCACCACGACCGGGTGCCGCGCCGGGTCGAGTGCGCGCAACAGCGTCGCCATCGCGGACTTGGCCACGCTCACGCAGGCCGACGTCCCGGTCCCGTGGTCCAGGTGGAGCCACACACCGCCGCCCTTGGACCGCCCCTGGGGGCGGGTGGGGTCCAGCGGGGACGTCCCCGGCACCCGGTTGTAGTCGATCGCCACCACGTAGTCGAAGTCGTGCCGGGTGTTCTTCGACCAGTACGAGGGCGGGGTGAAGGCCGCCGAGTGCGTGTAGGGCAGCCGGGCCCCCGGATCGGGGAGCACCCCACCGGCGTCGGTCAGCCGGAAGACTCCGATCGGGCTGCGCTGGTCGTCCTCGTGGTGGTCCGCCGTCCAGCCGCGCCGGCCGTTGTGCGCCGGCCAACTCCCCTTGCTCTCCCAGCCGGCGGCACCCTTCTCGTACAGCACCACCGTCGCGTCCGGGGAGTTCACCCCGGCGCCGTACACCGCGACGACCTGCCGGGAGTCGGCCGGGATCCGGGACCGCAGGGCACCGCCCACCCCGGGGACGGCGTCGAGGTGGGTGGCCGCCGACGCCCCACCGGGCGGTCCGCCGGGGTGCTTGCGCGCGCCGGCCCCGTCCCCCTTGGCGCCGCCGTCACCACCGTCCATGCCCGACGCGCCGCCCGCACCGCAGCCCGCCAGAAGGACCGTCACCGCCGCGGCCACCGCCGCCGCCCGCACCGCACCACCCGTTGTTCGCATGACGTCCATGCTCCCACCGCGCCCTGACGGTCCCTCGCCCCGGCCCTGCGATGTGCTAGGCACGGAAGGTGCGTCGGCTTGACCGGCTTTCTGCGGAAAAACCGTTTGAAGCCGGGCCGGCCGGCGCGCGAACCTTCCGTGTGCCTCCGCTCGCGCCGAGGCCGTCACCGAGGGGCGCGAGGGCACTCCGGCCTGCCCGGGCGGCGTGCCACCTCCCCCCCCCGCCCCCGCCAACGACCCGCCCGCCCCTCCTGCGGCCCGCCCGGCGCGCGGCCCACCCCCCACCTCCCGCGACAACTCCTTGGACATCATGCGCATTCGCGACCTCCCCCATCCCGACCCCGGCGTCCCGGACGTCCGTACGGGCGGCCGATTCCTCCTGTGGCTGTGCCGGCAACAGCTCGGCGGACAGGCCCAGTCCCTGTGCTGGGGGCTGCTGCACATGGGCGCGATGGCCTCGTTCCCCCTGCCGGTGGGCCTGGCCGTGCAGGCCGCGGTGGACGGCCACGGCACCCGGCTGATGCTGGCGGGCGGCCTGTTGATGCTGCTCGGCGCGCTGGTCGCGGTCAGCGACATCATGTTGCACCGGTCGGCCGTGGCCAACTGGATCGTCACGGTGGCCCGGATGCAGCAGCTGCTCTCCCGCAAGACCGCGGAACTCGGCGGGGCGATGACCCGACGGGTGGCGGCCGGTGAGGTCGTCGCCGTCAGCACCGGCGACCTGGAACGCATCGGCTGGTTCGTCGAGACGCTGTCGCGGTTCGGCGCGGCCCTGGTGGCGTCGGTCGGCGTCTGCCTGGCCCTCGTCGTCTACCAACCGCAGCTCGGCTTCGTGGTGGCCCTCGGCACGCCCCTGTTGGCGCTGGCCGTCCTGCCGCTGCTGCCGCCGGCCACCCGACGGGCGGACGACCAGCGCGAGAAGGCCGGCCGCGCCACCGAACTCGCCTCCGACACCGTCGCCGGCCTGCGGGTGCTGCGCGGCATCGGCGGCGAGGACCTCTTCCTCGGCCGCTACCGCAGCGCCTCCCAGGAGGTCCGCCGGGCCGCCGTGCGCAGTGCCCGCATGTGGTCGCTGATCTCCGCGGTGCAGGTCGCGCTGCCGGGCCTGCTGCTGATCGCGGTGGTCTGGGACGGCGTCCGGCTCGCGCTCGCCGGCCGGATCACCGTCGGCGAACTGGTCACCCTCTACGGTGCGGTGGCCTTCCTGCTCTACCCGCTGCGCCACTTCGAAGAGATCACGATGGCCTGGTCCTTCTCCCTGCCGTCGGCGGGACGCACGGCACGCGTCCTGGCGCTGAGCCGCCCGACGTGCGGGCGCCTGCCCGACCCGCGACCGCCGGCCGGTGACCTGCACGACCCCATGAGCGGCCTGACCGCGCGGGCCGGCCGGCTGACCGCGGTGGTGTGCGGCGACCCGGACGCGGCGGGCCTGCTCGCCGAGCGCCTCGGCGGCCACCCGCCGGACGGCACCCCGCCCGGCAGCCCGCCCGCGGCCCCGGACCGACCGCTCTCCGTCGTCCTCGGCAACACCCCGCTGGACGACCTGCCGCGTGACACCGCCCGCAGGGCCGTCCTCGTCCAGGACAAGGACCCGGTCCTGCTCTCCGGCACGCTCGGGGAACTCCTCGACGTCCCCTCCTCCGGTCGGGTGACCGAGACCGAGGCCCTCGACGCCGCCCAATGCACCGACGTGCTGGCCGCGTTGGCCCGGGCGTCCGCCGACGACTCCGACGACCCCCTGCACACCCACATCACCGAACGCGGCCGGTCCCTCTCCGGCGGCCAACGCCAGCGGCTGGCCCTGGCCCGGTCGCTGGTCGCCGACCCCGAGGTGCTGGTCCTGGACGAACCGACCAGCGCCGTCGACGCCCACACCGAGGCCCGGGTCGCCGACGGCCTGCGGGACGTCCGAGCGGGCCGCACCACCGTGGTGCTCACCGCCAGTCCGCTGCTCCTGGACCGCGCCGACCAGGTGGTGTTCCTCCAGGAGGGCAAGGTCGCCGGCGAGGCCCCGCACCGCGAACTGCTGAACACCCACCCCGAGTACCGCGCCGTCGTCACCCGCGAACCGGACGCCGTCCGCGGCACGCCGGAAGGCCGCACCGCCCCCCACCGCACCCCCGAGGAGACCGCATGATCGGCCTGGCCCCGCCGGAGCACGATCCCCACCCGGTCCGCACCACCGCCACCCTGCCGGTGGGCTCGCCGGCCACGGTGCGCGCCTACGTGGCCGAGCTGTTCCGCCGGCACCGCCGGGACTTCACCGTCCTGATCACCGTCAACGCCGTCGCGGTGATCGCCTCGATGGTCGGGCCCTACCTCCTCGGCGGGCTGGTCGAGGACCTCTCGGCGGGCCACGGCGGAAGCATCCAACTCGGCCGCACCCTGGGCCTGTTCGCCCTCGCCCTGGTCGTGCAGACGGTCTTCGTCCGCATGGTCCGGCTGCGCGGCGCGATGCTCGGCGAACGGATGCTGGCGGACCTTCGGGAGGACTTCCTGGTCAGGTCGGTGGCCCTGCCGCCCGGCGTCCTGGAACGGGCCGGCACCGGCGACCTGCTGTCGAGGATCACCACCGACATCGACCGGCTCGCCGAGGCCATGCGGGAGGCCGTGCCGCAGCTCTCGATCGGCGTGGTCTGGGCCGGCCTGCTGATCGGCGGGCTCACCGTCACCGCACCGCCGCTCGCGCTGTCCGTGCTGCTCGCCCTGCCGGTGCTGCTGGTCGGCTGCCGCTGGTACTTCAAGCGCGCGCCGGCCGCCTACCGCTCCGAGGCCGCCGGCTACGCCGCGGTCTCCGCGGTCCTCACCGAGTCCGTGGACGCCGGCCGCACCATCGAGGCGCACCGCCTGGGCGCCCGCCGGATCACCCTGTCCGAGCACCGGATCCGCACCTGGACCCAGTGGGAGCGGTACACCCTCTTCCTGCGCTCGGTGCTCTTCCCGGTCATCAACGTCACGCACGTACTGGTGCTCGGCGCGGTCGTCGTGCTCGGCGGGGTGTTCGTGCTGCACGGCTGGCTCACCCCGGGGCAGCTGACGACCGGCGCGCTGCTGGCCCAGATGCTCACCGAACCGGTCAACCTCGTCCTGCGCTGGTACGACGAGCTCCAGGTGGCCCAGGTGTCGCTCGCCCGGCTCGTCGGCGTGCGCGAGATCGAACCGGAGCCCGCCGACGCCTCGGTGGTGCCGGGCGGCCGGGACGTGCGCGCGCAGGACGTCAGCTTCGGCTACCGCGCCGGCGTCGACGTCCTGCGCCAGGTCTCGCTGAACGTCCGCCCCGGCAGCCGGGTGGCGCTGGTCGGCCCGTCCGGCGCCGGGAAGTCCACCCTGGGCCGGCTGCTGGCCGGCATCTACGGACCGCGGTCCGGCTCGGTCTCGCTCGGCGGCGCCGAACTCTCCGCGATGCCCGCCGAACGCGTCCGGGAGCACGTCGCCCTGGTCAACCAGGAGCACCACGTCTTCGTCGGCACACTGCGGGACAACCTGCTCCTGGCCCGTACGGACGCGGCCGACGCCGAACTCTGGGCGGCGCTGGGCGCGGTGGACGCGGACGACTGGGCCCGGGCCCTGCCCGGCGGTCTGGACACCGAGGTCGGCTCCGGCGGCACGGCCCTGTCCCCGGCCCAGGCCCAACAGACCGCGCTGGCGCGGCTGGTGCTGGCCGATCCGCACACCCTGGTGCTGGACGAGGCGACGTCGCTCCTGGACCCGCGCGCCGCGCGCCACTTGGAACGGTCGCTGGGCAAGGTCCTGGACGGGCGGACGGTCGTCGCGATCGCCCACCGGCTGCACACCGCCCACGACGCCGACGTCATCGCGGTCGTCGAGGACGGCCGGATCAGCGAACTGGGCAGCCACCGGGAACTGGTCTCGGCCGGCGGCGCCTACGCGGCCCTGTGGCGGTCGTGGCACGGCTGAACCGCCGCGGAACGCACGGTGGCGCCCCGCTCTCGTCAGCGGGGCGCCACCGGTGATCTGGGGGCGGGCCGGGCGGCGGCCCGGTCCGCCCGCACGGATCAGATGTAGCCCAGCGCCCCCAGCGCCCCGATGCCGCCCAGCAGCATGAACGCCGGCATCAGCACCTTCAGCTCCACCCAGCTGCCGGCCCGGAACCGCATCGGCTTGGGGGTGCCCAGCGCGTACCAGCGCTTCCGGCCGATCGGGATGGGCCACAGTATCGGGCAGCCCGAGACGGTCAGGGCGTCGCCGATGTCGTGCACCAGCGCCCCCAGCATGATCGGCAGCCCCAGCCAGAGGTACTCCTGCCCCGGCTCGCCGAAGAGCCAGTTCGCGCCGTTGCCCGGCTGGTCCATGGTCTGGGCCAGGATCCAGGCCGACGCGGCGCCGAGCAGCCACACCAGCACGTCGCTGGAGACCCGGGCCGCCCGCCACAGCAACCCCTCGATGGCGAGCACCATGTGCACGAAGAGGATGCCGAGCACCGCCCAGCGCCCGCCCTCCATCGCCAGCAGCGACATGCCGCCACCGACCAGCACCGCCCACAGCCAGGTGTGGGTCAGCGTCCGGTGCCCGCCCGAGCGGTGCGAGTCGCCACGCATCTTGGTCGCCTTGTAGGCGGCGTGCGAGAGCGCGTCGACCACCTCGCACAGCCACCGCGACAGCGGCCCGAAGGCGCGCGAGATGGTGGCGGCCTTGTGGTCGAGGTCGGGTGCCAGCGCGGCCCCGGCGCAGATCAGCGCACCGCTGACCAGTACCGGCCAGGGCATCGGGGAGCCGGCGCCGTAGGCCGCCGCCCCCACCCCCAGCCAGGCCGCGGCTCCCGACAGCGAGTGCGCCGGTCCCATCATTGTTGTTCCCCACCCCTTGTTCTGCGCGTCTGACGCCCGGTCGGCGACTCAGCGTAGCGTCAGATGATCTCCACGCGGGCAGCGGGTGGAGCGGGTGCCAGCACCTCGGCCCGGCGCGGGACACGCCGGGAACGCTCCGCGCACGGCCGCTCGCCCCGTGCGCCCGGGCCGGCTTGCGAGGGCGCGGGCCGGGCCCCCGCGGTGCCCGTTGGTCTCCAGTTGATCTCCATCCGGAGCACCGGTTCTCGGATCCGGGCCGAAGGCAGGCAGTATGGGGGGCGTGACCCTCATCGATCAGCTGCCGAACAACGCCGACCCCGACGCCCTCTTCGAAGCCTTTTCGAGCTGGGCCGAACAGCAGGGCATCACGCTCTACCCTGCCCAGGAGGAGGCGCTGATCGAAGTGGTCTCGGGGGCGAACGTCGTCCTGTCCACCCCCACCGGCTCCGGCAAGAGCCTGGTGGCGGCCGGCGCGCACTTCACCGCACTCGCCAATGACCAGGTCACCTTCTACACCGCGCCCATCAAGGCGCTGGTCTCGGAGAAGTTCTTCGACCTGTGCAAGCTGTTCGGCACCGAGAACGTCGGCATGCTCACCGGCGACGCGTCGGTCAACTCCGACGCCCCGGTGATCTGCTGCACCGCCGAGGTGCTCGCCTCCATCGCGCTGCGTGACGGCCGGCACGCCGACATCGGCCAGGTCGTGATGGACGAGTTCCACTTCTACGCCGAGCCGGACCGCGGCTGGGCCTGGCAGATCCCGCTGCTGGAGCTGCCGCAGGCACAGTTCGTCCTGATGTCGGCGACGCTCGGCGACATGTCGCGCTTCGAGGAGGACCTGACCCGGCGCACCGGGCGGCCCACCTCGGTGGTGCGCTCCGCGACCCGGCCGGTGCCGCTGTCGTACGAGTACCGCACCACGGCGCTGACCGAGACGCTGACCGAGCTGCTGGAGACCCGCCAGTCGCCGGTCTACATCGTGCACTTCACCCAGGCCGCCGCCGTGGAGCGGGCGCAGGCGCTGATGAGCATCAACATGTGCACCCGCGCCGAGAAGGACGAGATCGCCAAGCTGATCGGGAACTTCCGGTTCACCACGAAGTTCGGGCGCAACCTCTCCCGGTACGTCCGGCACGGCATCGGCGTCCACCACGCCGGCATGCTGCCGAAGTACCGCCGGCTGGTGGAGAAGCTGGCCCAGGCGGGCCTGCTGAAGGTGATCTGCGGCACCGACACGCTCGGCGTGGGCGTCAACGTCCCCATCCGCACCGTGCTGTTCACGGCCCTCACGAAGTACGACGGGCAGCGGGTGCGGACACTGCGGGCGCGGGAGTTCCACCAGATCGCGGGCCGCGCCGGGCGGGCCGGCTTCGACACCGCAGGCTTCGTGGTCGCCCAGGCCCCGGAACACGTCGTGGAGAACGAGAAGGCGCTGGCGAAGGCCGGCGACGATCCGAAGAAGCGCCGCAAGGTGGTCCGCAAGAAGGCGCCGGAGGGCTTCGTCAACTGGGGCGAGAACACCTTCGAGAAGCTGATCGCCTCCGACCCCGAGCCGCTGACCTCCCGTTTCCGGGTGACGCACACCATGCTGCTGTCGGTGATCGCCCGGCCGGGCAACGCCTTCGAGGCGATGCGCCGGCTGCTGGAGGACAACCACGAGCCGCGCCGGAACCAGCTGCGGCACATCCGACGGGCCATCGCGATCTACCGCTCCCTCGTGGACGGCGGCATCGTCGAGCGGCTCCCGGAGCCGGACGCGGAGGGCCGGATCGTCCGACTCACCGTCGACCTCCAACAGGACTTCGCGCTCAACCAGCCGCTGTCGACGTTCGCCCTGGCCGCGTTCGACCTGCTCGACCCCGAGTCGCCGTCGTACGCGCTGGACATGGTCTCGGTGGTGGAGTCGACGCTGGACGACCCCCGGCAGATCCTGGCCGCCCAGCAGAACAAGGCGCGCGGCGAGGCGGTCGCCCAGATGAAGGCGGACGGCGTCGAGTACGAGGAGCGCATGGAGCGCCTCATGGACGTCGAGTACCCCAAGCCGCTGGACGAGCTGCTGTCGCACGCCTACAACCTCTACCGCAAGAGCCACCCGTGGGTCGGCGACCACCCGCTGTCGCCGAAGTCGGTCATCCGCGACATGTACGAACGGGCCATGACCTTCACGGAGTTCACCTCCTTCTACGAGCTGGCGCGCACCGAGGGCATCGTGCTGCGCTACCTGGCCAGCGCGTACAAGGCACTGGACCACACCGTGCCGGACGACCTGAAGTCGGAGGACTTCCAGGACATCGTCGCCTGGCTCGGCGAGATGGTCCGCCAGGTCGACTCCAGTCTGCTGGACGAGTGGGAGCAGCTGGCCAACCCCGCGGAGGAGACCGCGGAGGAGGCGGCCGAACGCGCCGATCAGGTGCGGCCGGTCACCGCCAACGCACGGGCCTTCCGGGTGCTGGTCCGCAACGCGATGTTCCGTCGGGTGGAGCTGGCGGCCCTGGACAACGTCGAGGAACTCGGCGAACTGGACGCCGACTCCGGCTGGGACGCCGACGCCTGGGGCGACGCGATGGACGCGTACTGGGACGAGTACGACGAGCTGGGCACCGGCCCGGACGCGCGCGGGCCGAAGCTCCTCCAGATCGAGGAGGACAGCGCGCACGGGCTGTGGAAGGTGCGGCAGACTTTCGCCGACCCGAACGGCGACCACGACTGGGGCATCTCGGCCGAGGTCGACCTGGCCGCCTCCGACGAGGAGGGGCGCGCCGTGGTCCGGGTCACCGATGTGGGACAGCTGTGAGGCGGCGGCGTCGACCGAGGTCGCCGGAGGAGACGACGGAGGGCCACCGGTCATGACGAATCCGGCCGAGAAGCTGGTCGATCTGCTGGACCTGGAACAGATCGAGGTGAACATCTTCCGCGGCCGGAGCCCGCAGGAGAGCCTGCAGCGGGTCTTCGGCGGGCAGGTCGCCGGCCAGGCGCTGGTGGCCGCCGGCCGGACCACGGAAGGGGACCGGCCGGTCCACTCGCTGCACGCGTACTTCCTCCGGCCGGGCCGGCCGGGGGTGCCGATCGTGTACCAGGTCGAGCGGGTCCGCGACGGGCGGTCCTTCACCACCCGTCGCGTCGTCGCCGTCCAACAGGGCCGCACGATCTTCAATCTGACCGCCTCCTTCCACAAGCCGGAACCCGGCTTCGAACACCAACTGCCGATGCGCCGGGCCGTGCCCGACCCGGAAGAACTGCCGAACGTCGCGGAAGAGGTCCGCACGCACCTGGGCGGTCTGCCCGAGGCGCTGGAGCGGATGGCCCGCCGGCAGCCGTTCGACATCCGCTACGTCGACCGACTGCGCTGGACACCGGAGGAGATCGAGGGCGCGGATGCGCGCAGCGCCGTCTGGATGCGCGCCGTCGGACCGCTCGGCGACGATCCGCTGGTGCACACCTGCGCGTTGACCTACGCCAGCGACATGACGTTGTTGGATGCCGTCCGCATCCCGATCGAACCCCTGTGGGGCCCGCGTGGCTTCGACATGGCCTCCCTCGATCACGCGATGTGGTTCCACCGCCCCTTCCGGGCGGACGAGTGGTTCCTCTACGACCAGGAGTCCCCCGTCGCCACCGGCGGCCGGGGCCTGGCCCGCGGCCGCATCTACGACCGCGCCGGGCGCCTGTTGGTCTCGGTCGTACAGGAGGGCCTGTTGCGCCCCTACGGCCCGCGCCACATGGACGGTTCCGGAGAAGCGACCGCTCCGGAGAGGACCTCGTAGCAGGCCGGCCCGGCTCGGCCGCCGGCCGCGGGCGCCCGCCCGGTCGTCCCGGCGGCCGCCCAGGAACCGGCTCCGCCGCCACGATCCTGGCCGACGAGCACGGTGGCCGCTCCGGAGCTGGCGGGTACCGCGGTGGACGCGACCCCTTCGAGCCGTTCGGACCTCGCCGGTCAACGCCGCCGCGCTGGCCGGCGGGCCCTGAGGCGCTCCCCGGCAAGCGCCGGGGCGAGCCGACGACGAGGCCCGGCACGCACAGCGTGCCTCGCGCTCCGTATCTGCCCTGAGGACCGCCGCAGGCACCAATGGACCAACACATCGAGTGCGCCCTCGCCGCCGCTGCAATCGTGAAGGTGCAAGGTCTCTCCCAAGAGCAAGAGGAGCACATCATGCGGATACGCATCGTCATCGCTGCCGTCGCCCTGGCTGCCGCCGCGGTACTGGCCGGCGCCGCCACGGCCAGCGCGGACGACACCGACTCGCCCTTCAGCAACGCCGACTTCAGCGTCGGGAACGTCTACAGCAACTGACCGTCAGCAGACGACGTCGCCTGACGGCGCGCGACGTGGGCGCCGGTCCTACGCCGCGCGCCGCTGGGTGCCCGCCTCCGCTTCCCCGGCGGCGGCCACCGGCCGGCCGATCACCCCGCGCATGCCCGCCGGCTCCCGGCCGAACACCGCCCGCAGCTGAACGAGGCTCTGGCACACCTCCGACCCGTGCCACCCGGGGACCGGCTTCCCCTTCTCCGGACGGACACGGAGAACGACCATCGCACCGCTCTCCGGAACCGACCGCCCAGCGACCCTCTTCCACGCGCTCGGCGACGGACAGGGGCGTACCCGGCGGCCGCGGCACCCCCGTACGCTCGCCTCATGGACTTCACCCTCACCGCAGCGGAGGAGACCGTCGTCCGCCACGTCGCCCGCCGCCTCGGAGCCGGTATGCCGGCCACGGATGACGAAGTGGCGGATGCGTTGGGCGACGAGGCCCGACCGTTGCTGCAATCCCTGCTGGACAAGGGCTGGCTCGTCGTCGGCGAGGACCGGGCCCTGGTCCTGTCGACGATCGCGCGCGCCGTGCTGTCGGACCACGGGAGCACCGGAGAAGCCTGAGGGTGAGGACGGCTAAGCCTGCCGGGAGAGGCTGCGCGGCCGTGGCAGCCAGGAGGGGCTGTTCCGCAGGTCGGAAGGGCGGTCGGTCCGCCCGGCGGGCGCCGGGCGGACCCGCCCTGGATCCTCGCGGCGGGCGGACTCCAGAGCGCGGGAGAGATTGACGCGGTACCACAGGACCTCGTCGAACTCCTCTGCCGCCAGGACCCGTTCGTAGGACTCGCGGGCCGCTGGCGTCGCCGTGGTCACGGAGGCGAGCGTCGGCCGGAGGCGGCGCAGCAGGGCACGCTCCAGCGGGTCCTCGGCGACCGAGGCCCGTTCCTCCGGCGGGAGGACGGCGGCGATCACCGCGGCCGCTTCCCAGGGATCGTCGGTCCGCCCCAACAGCTGGGCGACCCGGCGGCTGCGCCACTGGCGGCCCCGCCAGTCCTGCCCGTTGGTGAGCATCACCCGCATCGCGGCGGGGGTGTTGCCCTGCAACAGCTCCGGCTCGCGGTCGGCGAAGTCGGAGATCTCCGAGGCGAGGTAGAGCCAGACCACCGCGCCGAAGCGGTTCACGTAGAAGCGGACGGGGCTCACGCAGCCGGCGCGGGTGAGCCGCAGGGCCCGGCCCGGGCCGATGCCCAGCAGGGCGGCCGCCTCATTGGTGGTGACGGTGCGGAGTCGGGCGCGGAGCGCCTCGGGGAAGTCCGGTTCGGCCCGGAGCCGGACGATCTCCTCCGCCGGCACCCGGAGCCGGCCGGGCGGTCCGCTGCTTCCCGGCCGACCCGCGGTCCCGGCCGGGACCGTACGGACCTCCCCGAGCTGGGTGGCGAGTTCGCACTCGCCGGTCCGCAGCTCCAGCTCCTGCGCGGCGCGCGCCGTCGAGAGCGTCTGTCGTCCGTCGTGCATCACTGTCATCATCATGGTGCTTCCCCCTGCGACTCGATCGCCGTCGATCACTGACGGTTACGACCATAGCCGCGGGCGGTGACCACGCGTCAAAGCTGCTGTCGAGCCTGTGGATAACTCTCCGGCCGGCGGGCCGCGACGCCCAGGTGCTCGCCGACGCGGTTGACCAACAGCGTCATCTCGTACGCGATCTGGCCCATGTCGGAGTCGGCGCCGGCGAGCACGCACAGGCAGCTGCCGTCCCCCGCCGCCGTCACGAACAGCATCCCGTCGTCGAACTCCACCATGGTCTGGCGCACCCGCCCGACGCCGAAGTGGAGGCCCGACCCCTTCGCGAGGCTGTGCAGCCCGGAGGCGACCGCCGCGAGGTGTTCGGCGTCCTCCCGCTCCAGCGCCTGGCTCGCGCCGGTCACCAACCCGTCGTTGGACAGCACCAAGGCGTGCCGCACCTGCTCCACCCGCTTGGTCAGGTCGTCCAGCAGCCAGTCGAGTCCGCTGCTCAGTGCCATGCCCGTTCCTCCCCGTATCCCCGTCCGCAGTGTGGCCGGACGGTAGTTCGCAGCCTGTTGGCGAGCCGCCGTGCCAGCCTGTCCCACCTCCGCCGTCTCGGCAAGCGGCTCCGCACCCCGGCGTGCCACCCGCCTCCGGTTCGTGCCGGCGGCGAGGATGGCGGCATGGCACACACAATGACGAAGGACGAGCGGCTCGCGTTCCTCTCCGCGGGTACGCGAACCGGAAAATTGTCGACCGTGCGGGCCGACGGCAGTCCGCACGTCGCCCCGGTGTGGTTCCTCATGGACGGCGACG
This sequence comes from Streptomyces sp. x-19, assembly GCF_046549115.1. Taxonomy (NCBI): domain Bacteria; kingdom Bacillati; phylum Actinomycetota; class Actinomycetes; order Kitasatosporales; family Streptomycetaceae; genus Streptomyces; species Streptomyces sp. x-19. The sequence continues at coordinate 306,276 of NZ_JAJPWK010000003.1, forward strand.
ACCTGGTGTTCAACACCGGCAGGGACACCGTCAAGGGCCGCAATCTCGCCCGTGACGGCAGGGTGGCGCTGTGCGTGGACGACGAACGGCCGCCGTTCTCGTTCGTCGTCGTGCAGGGCACGGCGGCGCTGAGCGAGGAGTTGTCCGACGTCCGGCACTGGGCGACCCGGATCGCGGCCCGCTACATGGGCGAGGACCGTGCCGAGGAGTACGGCGCCCGCAACGGCGTGCCCGGGGAGCTACTGGTGCGGGTCCGGATCGACCGGGCCGTCGCGGTCGCCGCGCTCGCGGACTGAGCGGCGGGCGCCGCCGGTGCGCCGGTCGCGTGCCGCGCCGTCCGCTCCCCCGCCCCGGCCCGTCAACCCACCGACCCCAGTTGCCGGGTGGTGTGCCTCCGCCCGGCGTGTTCGACCAGCCGGACCAGCACCTCCTTGCCCGAGTCGCGGTCCCGGGCGTCACAGAGGACGACGGGCGTGCCGCGGTCCAGGTCCAGGGCGCGGGAGACCTCGTCGGCCCCGTAGGACCCGGCCTCCGGGAAGCAGTTGACCGCCACCACGAACGGCAGGGCGCGGCGCTCGAAGTAGTCGACGGCCGGAAAGCAGTCCGGCAGCCGTCGGGTATCGGCCAGCACCACGGCCCCCAGGGCGCCCTCCGAGAGGTCGTCCCAAAGGAACCAGAAGCGGTCCTGTCCCGGGGTGCCGAAGAGGTAGAGGGAGAGGCCCTCCCTGATGGTGATGCGACCGAAGTCCATCGCCACCGTGGTGGTGGTCTTGTCCGCCACCGCCCCCGTGTCGTCGACCGCGTGGCCCACCTCGCTGAGGCGCTCCTCGGTGCGCAGCGGACGGATCTCGCTGACGGCGCCCACCAGGGTCGTCTTGCCGACCCCGAAACCGCCCGCGACTAAGATCTTCAGGGCCACATCGGGGGCGGGGCGGGGGACTATGTCCTCCGGGGTCCCTTGTACGGCGTTCATCGGCCGTCTCCTCCAGGGTGCGAGGTCCCGCACGGCGCGGGTGTGTGGATCCAGGGCACAACGATGGGGCCGGCGGCGGCACCGGGTGCCGTCCGGAAATCCATGGCGAGGACCGTACCCTCCGCTGATCGGGATTTCCTCGCATTCGACAAAGCCGCCACGGGATCGGCGATCGAGGTGCTTTCCGGACGGTGGCGCGCCCGTGCCCTGCTGCCGCATCCGGTGCCGTCCGGCCGTCCGGTGCGCCATCTCCCGCTTCCCCGTACGTGCCTGCCCGCGCCCGCCGGCCATGGGGGATCATGTGCCCATGACGCAGCAGCAGGCACCGCGGTCGCCGGAGCGGCCCGCCGCGTCCGTGGCGGCGCGTCCGTCGGCCGCCACCGTCGAACGCAACGGCCTCGATCCGGTGCCGGAGGCCGAGCGGCACGGCACGCCCCGCTCCCTGTTCTGGCCGTGGGCCGCCTCCGGGCTGTCGCTGCTGTCCGTCGCCTACGGGATCTACGTCATGGGGATCGGCCTCAACGCCTGGCAGGCGGTGGTCACCGGGACCGTCGGCTACGTGCTGTCGTTCGTCCTGGTCGGCCTGGTCTCGGTGGCCGGGACACGGACCGGGGCGCCCACGATGGCCATCGGGCGGACCGTGTTCGGGCGTCAGGGCAACAAGCTTCCCACGCTGTTCAGTTACGTCTCCAACGTCGGTTGGGAGACCGTGCTGGTGGCGCTCTCCTCCCTGGGCGGCGCGGTGATCCTGGCCCGCGTCTCGCCGGCGGCCTTCGCCCGGGCCGACGGGCGGACGCCGACCACCGGGGCGCAGGCGCTGTGCTTCTCGGTGACCGCCGTCGCGGTGGTGGTCGTGGGCGTCTACGGGCACGCGTTGATCATGAGGGTGCAGAAGTACCTGACCGCCGCCATCACCGTGATGACCGCGGCCTATCTGGTGTTGATGGCCGGCCGGATCCACCCGTCCGCCCTGTTGGCGGGCCGGCCGGGCGGTCTGGGCACGGCCGTCGGGGGCGTGCTCTTCGCGATGACCCTCCTGGGTCTCGGGTGGGTCAACTGCGGTGCGGACTACAGCCGTTACCTGCCCCGCGGCAGCAGTGGTCGGGCGATCACCGGCTGGACGACGCTGGGCGGGGTGCTCGCCCCGGTGGTGTTGCTGGTCTTCGGGGTCATGCTGAACGCCGGCGACCCGGAGCTGGCCGCCGCGGCCGCCGCCGACCCCGTGGGCGCGCTCGCGGCGGCGCTGCCGACCTGGTTCCTGGTGCCGTACCTGCTCACCGCCATCGGGGGGTTCGCGTCCGGGGCGATCATGGACATCTACAGCTCGGGGATGTCGCTGCTGGCCCTGGGCGTGCCGGTCCGCCGGCACCTCGCGGTGCTGGTGGACGGGGTGTTGATGGCCGTCGGCGGCTGGTACGTGCTGTTCGTCTCGCCGAGTTTCTTCGCCACGTTCCAGGCGTTCCTGTCCGTCGTCGGGGTGGCGATGGCCGCCTGGACGGCGGTGTTCCTGGTGGAGCGGTGGCGGACGGGCCGCCCTGGTGCCGGGCCGGCCGCCGCGCCCGGCGTCAGGTGGCCCGCGGTGCTCGCACTCGCCGTCGCCACCGTCGTCGGACTCGGCCTGGTGACCTCCGCCGATCCGCACCTCGCCCGGGCCGTGGGCTTCCTGCTCACCGATGCCGCCGCTCATGGCACGCTCGGAGCCATGAACCTCGGGGTGGTGGCCGCCCTGCTCGTCGCGGGCGCCCTGTACGCCGTCACCGCTCCGCTGGCCCGTCCCACCGCACCCGAAGGAGACCGATGACCGGCCCCCAGACCAGCCGTCCGCACGACGTCCGCGCGTTCTTCGGCGCCCGTGCCGCCGGCTGGGACGCCAAGTTCCCCGACGACGGGCCCGCTTACGCCGGCGGGGTGGCCGCCCTGGGGCTGCAGGAGGGCCAGCGGGTGCTGGACGCCGGCTGCGGCACCGGACGCGCCCTGACGGCGCTCAGAACGGCCGTGGGACCCGACGGGACGGTGCTGGGCGCCGACCTCACCCCGGAGATGCTGGCGGCCGCCGTGCGGGCCGGGCGCGACGCCTGCGCGGGCCTGTTGCTCGCCGACGTGACCCGGCTGCCGCTCCCGCCCGCCGCACTGGACGCCGTGTTCGCCGCCGGGTTGGTCTCGCATCTCGCCGACTCCGCGGCCGGACTGGCCGAACTGGCCAGGGTGGTCCGCCCCGGTGGCCGGCTCGCGCTCTTCCACCCCGTAGGGCGGGCGGCCCTCGCGGCACGCAAGGGGCATCCGCTCACCCCTGACGACCTGCGGGCCGAGCCCAACCTGCGTCCCCTCCTGGCCGACAGCGGCTGGGACCTCGTGCGGTACGTCGACGAGGACGACCGCTATCTGGCGTTGGCGGTCCGCCAGGGGTGAGGGGCCGGCACACCCGGTGCGCCGGTGGCGCCGTCGGCGGGCCGCCCCGCCTCAGGACGCCGCCGGGTCCCCCTGGGCGGGCGCGTCGCCGTCCGACGGGTGGACGGGGCAGCCGCCCGCCCGCCGGGACGCGGGGAAGGTCCCGAGCTCGGCGACCCGGTAGCCGTTCGGGTAGCACTTGATCTCCGGGTTCTGCCGGGCGAAGTGGGGGGCGCGGCGCGGCGGGAGCAGCCGCACGGCCTTGGCGCGCAGCTTCAGGGCCGTGTGCACCGCCGTCCGCACGGCGGGCCGGGGCCGGTCGTAGCGGAAGGCGTCCAGCAGCGCGTCGTCCAGGAGGGCCAGGCTCGCGCCGCGCACCACCGGGGCGAGCGGGCCGTACCAACCGGCCATCAGGTCCAGGGAGGCGTCGGCCACCCGGCGGGCACCGGGGTCCCAGGCGAAGTGCTCCGCCTCGTAGGCGTCGAGGCGTTCGGTGAACTCCTGGTGGGTCTGCGGGATGTCGCCGATGCCCAGGTGGCGGCCGAGGGTGCGGTAGTACGCGGCGATGGCGCGCTTCTCGTGCTCGCTCAGCCGCCGCCAGCCGTACCGTTCGATCCAGCGGATCGGCACCACCACGAAGGTGCACAGGACGTAGCGCATGTCGTCGTTGCTGATGTCGTAGCTGCGGTGCATCTGGTTGATGCGGCGGATCGCGGTCCGCCCGTCGGTGGCGTCGAAGCCGTGCTCCACGACGGTGTCCAGGAGCAGGGCGGTGTCGTCGTAGCGCTTCTGCGCGCGGTCCGTCAGTTCGGCGGTCTCGGCGAGCAGCCGCCCGATGCTCGGCACCGCGTAGGTGCGGTAGAGCGCGAGTTCCAGCGCGCGGGTGACGTCCCAGGGGAATTCGTGTGCGGCGGTGATCTGGTAGATCCGCGCGAAGTCGCGCTCCGGATCGAGCCGTCGGATCTCCGTCAACCAGTCGTAGCGCCGCACCTGTTGTCCGTCCCTTCGCTCCGCCGAAGTTCCCACACTACGGGCCGCGGGCACACTCCTACGACGGTGAAGGACGAGGGCCGGGGGGCCAGATGACCGGATTCATGCGCGACTTGGCCGGGGTGCTGCACCCCGGCAGACGCACCGACGACAGACCTGCCGGCGGCCGGCGTCGGACGGTGTTCCACCGCGGCGCGCGGCCGGCGCCGCCGCGTCCGCACAACCTCTTCGAGGCGGCGGCGTGCTACGTGGCGGCGGACGTCGAGGACGACGAGGAGCGCAGCGCGCAGGCGGCGGAGTGGGTGTCGCCGGAGGCGCTGGCCTTCGGCGTCCACGAGCTCGCCTGCCGGGCGGTGCTCGCCCTGGCGCGGGAGCGGGCGCAGTCACCGCGGGAGGTCGCCCATGACCTCCTGGGGTTGCCGTTGCCCTGACGGGTCGTGGTCCGGTGGGCCGGCGACGCCCCGTGGCGGCGCATCGTCGCAGCGTACGGCTGGTGACAAGGTCGTACCCGGCCAATTAAGGTGCGCGGCGAAAGTGCGGACCGCAATGCGAGGAGGCCGGGCGTGCCGACGACCGAGAACGCCGACGGGGAGCAGTTGAGCGACCAACTGTTCATCTTGACGGCGGTGCTGCTGACGCCCGCGCAGTTCCCGAGCGTGCTCGGCGACGACTATCCCGAGGTGTGTGCGGGGCTCGGTCTCGAACCCTATGCCGAGGGCTACGGGCTGGTCCTCGGCCAGGACGGCACGGGGGCGCGCTGGACCGTGGTCACCGAGGACGTGTCCCTGGTGGCCTGTGCGATCGCGTCCTGGGACTGCGGCATGGAGTACGACCTGTCGCCCGGTGAGGACGGCATCGTCGTGGCGCTGCCCGGGTGGCCGCTGGCCCTGGCGGTGTCGACACCCGGGGTGCCGCAGCCGCACGACCCCGGGCCGCAGGAGAGCGACCGGACGCCGCTGGCGCCGCCGGACGCGACGGACTGGGGCCCCGCCCAGCGCCGGCTGGGCGCGGACGAGATAGCGCTCCAGTGGGCGACGTGGCGGAGCCAGGTCGAGGACGAGGAGATCACCTTCGCGGAGCCCGGCGAGGAACGGCATCAGGGCGTGCGACGGGTGTTGGCGCAGGCCCGCGGCTATCTCGCCGACCCGCCGCCGCCCGGCCGGGTCCGGTCGTCGTTCGCCGCCGGCGAGGCCCGCACGCTGCGGGTCGACGGGCCGGGGTGGAGCATGGTGGCGCGCACCGACGACATCGCGTTCGTCCTGTTGGACGACGAGCCCGGGCAGGTGCATCCGGTGGGGCGGGGCCCGGAACTTCCGGCGCTGCTGGCGTCGTTGGACGGCCTGGCGCCCCGCCCCGCCTGACGGCCGGGCCGGCCGGGCCGCTCCAGGGGGCGGGCGCCGGCCGGGGCCGCCGGCTCAGCGGCCGAGCTGGTTGCGGCTGGCGCGGCGCAGCCGGCGCCGCTGGGAGGGGTCGAGCGTCAGGTACGCGACGGCCGGGATTCCGACCATCACCAAGACGGCCGCCCAGAAGGGCAGCAGCCACAGCAGGAGCACTCCCACCGCGACGCCGCCGATCGCGACCTTCGCCTGTGTGGACATCCTTCACGCCCTTTCCGCGGCGCGCGCCGCTCTGTCGTATCCCATTGAACGCCGGTTCGGCGTCGGAGGTTCCCTGACGGGCCGGAGCGTGCTGTACCCTCGGGCGCTCCACGCTCCAGTAGTCAAATTTGAGGAGTACGCGCCCCAGTGGCTTCCCACCCCGCGGTCACGCCCGTTCCGCTCACCGAGCTGTCCCGTTGCGCGGCGCTCTTCCTGCCGTCGGATCCGCCGCGGCTCGGGCGGATCGCCTTCTGGCGCCCGGACGGCGACCCCGTCCCGGAGGCCGCCGTCCACGGCCCGGTGGTACGGGAGCAGCTGCCCGTCGCCCTCCCCACCGGGCCGGCGGACAACGACGGCATCACCGTGCGCACGGTGCCGGCCCTGGTCCTGCCGGTCGCCGCCGCGCTCCCCCTGCTCACCCGGATACGCGACGTCCGGCACGCCCATCCGGCCGCGGCCTTCTGGGGCGCCGCCGCCCTGCTCGCGCTCCACGTCGCCGCCCGCGGACGCCTGCTGCCGGGCCTCAGCCCCACCGACCACGACACCTGGCGGTCCGGTCCCCTCGACCCGGACGACGTGGCGCGGCTGCGCGGACTGGCCGCCGCGATGCCGCCGCACGCCCACGCCGCCCCGGTCCCCGGCACCGATCCGGTGCGGCTGCCGTCCCCCGAGCACCTGGTGCGGGCCTTCCTGGACGCGGTCGCCGACGGGCTGCCCCGCACCCCCGCGGCGGAACTGGCCGCCGGTGGGCCCGCCTTCGCCGCGTCCGCCCCGCAGCACGTCCCGGAACGGCGCGCCTGGGCCGCGGAGATCGCCGCCGGACACGACGCCGGGGTGCGGATCTCGCTGCGGGTGGAGGCGCACGGGTTGGAGGCCGGCGGGGCCGCAGCGCCCGCGGCCACGTTCACCGCCGTCGTCCAGGTGCACGACGCGGCCGATCCGACGGTCGTCGCGGACGCCGCCGAGGTGTGGGCGGGCACGGCCCCGGCGGGGCAGGCGTTCGGGCCTCGGGCCCGGACCGAGGCCCTGTTGACGCTGCGCCGGGCGGCCGCCGCCTGGGCGCCGTTGACGCCGCTGCTGTCGGCGGCGGTGCCCGACGCCCTGGAGTTGGCGGACGAGGAGGTCGCCGAGTTGCTCGGTCCGGCGGCCGTCGCGCTGGCCGCCACCGGGGTGCGGGTGCACTGGCCGCGGGAGTTGACGCGGACGCTCACCACGCGCGCCGTGGTGGGGCCGCCGGACGGGCCGGAAGCGGCCGGGCGCACGTCCGACGGGGTGCCGTCGCTGGTCTCGGCCGATGCGCTGCTCGCCTTCAGCTGGCGGTTCGCCATCGGCGACCAGGAGATCGACCGGGCGGAGCTGGACCGGCTCGCCGAGGACCGACGCCCCCTGGTGCGGCTGCGCGATCGGTGGGTCCTGGTGGACCCGGAGGCGGTGCGCGCCGCCCGGGACCGCAAGGACCGCGCGGTCACCCCGCTCGATGCGCTGGGTGCCGCACTCACCGGCAGCACCCAGGACGAGGACGGCAGCCAGGTGGTGGTCCAGGCGTCCGGCTGGCTCGCCCGGCTCCGCGACCGGCTGGCCGACCCGGAGGGTGCGCCGGACCCGGCCGTCGGGCCGCCCCCCGGGCTCACCGCCACCCTGCGCGACTACCAGGTGCGCGGTCTGGGATGGCTGCACCGGATGACGTCGCTCGGCCTCGGCGGCTGCCTGGCCGACGACATGGGCCTGGGCAAGACCCTCACCCTGATCGCCCTGCACCTGCACCGGCAGGGCGCTGCGGAGTCGGCCGGGCCCACGCTCGTCGTCTGCCCCACCTCCCTGATGGGCAACTGGCAGCGGGAGATCGAGAAGTTCGCGCCGGGGACGCCGGTGCGCCGCTTCCACGGCGGGCAGCGCAGCCTGGCGGACCTCACCGACGGGGAGTTCGTCCTCACCACCTACGGGACGATGCGACTGGACGCCGCCACCTTGGCGGGGGCCGGCTGGGGGCTGGTCGTCGCCGACGAGGCGCAGCACGTCAAGAACCCCTTCTCGGCGACCGCCCGGGCGCTGCGCACCCTGCCCGCCAAGGCCCGGGTGGCGCTGACCGGGACGCCGGTGGAGAACAACCTGTCGGAGCTGTGGGCCATCCTGGACTGGACGACGCCGGGACTGTTGGGGTCGTTGGGCCGGTTCCGGCAGCGGCACGCGCAGTGGATCGAGGGCGACGCGGCGGGCACCCCGGAGGCGGCCGCGGCGGCGGACCGACTGGCCCGGCTGGTGCGGCCGTTCCTGTTGCGCCGGCGCAAGTCCGATCCGGGGATCGCCCCGGAGCTGCCGCCCAAGACGGAGACCGACCGGGCGGTGGCGCTCACCGCCGAACAGGCCGCACTGTACGAAGCGGTGGTGCGCGAGGGGCTCGGCGAGATCGCCGGGACGGACGGGCTCGCCCGACGCGGCCTGGTGGTGAAGCTGCTCACCGCGCTCAAGCAGGTCTGCAACCACCCCGCGCACTACCTCAAGGAACCGCCCGGCGCGCCGGACGCCGGGGCCGCGCGGTTCGCCGGCCGGTCGGGGAAGACGGAACTGCTCGACGAGTTGCTGGACACGATCCTCGCCGAGGGCGCCAGCGTGTTGGTGTTCACCCAGTACGTGGGAATGGCGCGGCTGTTGGCGGCGCACCTGGCGGCGCGCGGGGTGTCGGCCCAGCTGCTGCACGGCGGGACGCCGGTCGCCCAACGGGAGGAGATGGTGCGGCGGTTCCAGGACGGTGCGGTGCCGGTGTTCCTGCTGTCCTTGAAGGCGGCGGGCACCGGCCTGAACCTGACCCGGGCGGCGCACGTCGTGCACTTCGACCGCTGGTGGAACCCGGCGGTCGAGGCGCAGGCCACCGACCGGGCCTACCGCATCGGCCAGACCCAGCCGGTGCAGGTCCACCGGATGGTCACCGAGGGCACGGTCGAGGACCGGATCGCCGCACTTCTCACCCGCAAACAGCGGTTGGCGGACGCGGTGCTCGGCTCCGGGGAGGCGGCACTGACCGAACTCAGCGACGCCGAGCTGGCGGACCTGGTGGCGTTGCGCGGGAACCAGCGGTGAACGGGGCGAACGGGTGGCCGCACGCACCGGTGCACGGGCGCGAGCCGGCCGGGGACAGCACCGATCGGGACGGAACGGGCGGGAACGTGGCGGAGAGGGACGGGGACGGGGACGTGGTGGACGGCGACGCGGGATACGGGAGTGGCGGGTCGGGGCCGGAACGGACGTTCGCCGCGCTCCCGGTGGCGGGCGGCCGCGGCTTCGCGCAGACCTGGTGGGGGCAGGCGTGGCTGAAGGCCCTGGAGGACACCGCGCTGGACGGGGCGCAGCTGAAGCTGGGCCGCCGGCACGCCCGCGCCGGGGCGGTCGGCGCGGTCTCCGTGCGCCCCGGCCGGATCACCGCCGTCGTCCAGGACCGCGACCACACCCGGCACCGCTCCGACGTGCTGCTCCAGCAGTTGTCCGGAACGGATTGGGACCGGCTGTTGGACGTCATCGCGGACCGGGCCGGGCATCTCGCGGCCCTGCTGGACCGCGACATGCCGCCGGTCCTGGTGGAGGACGCGGCGGCGGCCGGGGTCGAACTCCTGCCGGGCATCGGGGACCTGGAGCCGGAGTGCGCCTGCGAGGCGTGGGACCACTGTGCGCACTCGGCGGCGCTGTGCTACCAGGTGGCCCGGCTGCTGGACCAGGACCCGTTCGTGCTGCTGCTGTTGCGCGGCCGGGGCGAGACGGAGCTGCTGGACGAGCTCCAACGGCGCAGCGCGGCCCGAGCCGAGGCGGTGGCGGGCCCGGCGGACGCCGTCGGCGGGGACGCGGCCGGCGTCCCCGCGGCCGAGGCGTACGCGGCACGGGACGCCCTGCCGCCGCTGCCCCCGCCACCGCCGCCGGTCGCGGTCCCCGGCCCGGCACCGGCACTCGGCAGCGGCACCCCGCCGGCGCCCGGAGTGGCGGCGGACGCGCTGGAGTTCCTGATCGGGGACGCGGCGGCGCGCGCCCACCGGCTGCTGACGGCGGCGCTCTCCCCCGGGTCCGTCGACGGCCCTGCGGCGCCCTCGCTGACGCCCGCTCAGGACGCGGTGCGGCTGGCCGCCGCCGGGCCCGGAAGCGCGGTGCAGGCGCGGCTGGCGGAGGGTTCGGGGCGTAGTGCCCGGGGCCTGGCACTGGCCGTGCGGGCGTGGCGGGCGGGCGGTGCGGCCGGGCTGGCCGCCCTGGAGGAGGAGTGGACGCCGGCACCCGAGGTGGTCTCCCGGTTGTCCGAGCAGGTGGCGGCGGCCTGGGAGGACGCGGCGTCCCGGTCGCGCCTACGGGCCGCCGGCAACCGCTGGACGGTCGTCGGCGGGGACGTCCAACTCCGCTTCGGGCGCGACGGACGGTGGTGGCCGTTCCGCAAGGAGGGCGGGCGGTGGGCGCCGGCCGGTCCCGCGGCCGACGACCCGGTGGCGGCGTTGGCCTGCCTCGCGGTGGAGCCACCGGAGGGGTGACGCCGGGGGAATCCCCCCACAGTGCGAGAAAGGTCACCTTTGATCTGACCTTGACAGCTTGTGGTCATTTCGGGTCGCCACCAATGACAGGATGGAACCGAATCCGCACCCTTTTCGTGCGATTCATTCCGCGGCCGCATCCCCGTGCGTCCGCGTGCGCCCGCCCGCGGCAGCGCGCGTACCCGCTCGCGCGCTGTCCGGCGCCCGACCGATGCGACCGATCCGACTGATCCGACTGATGGGGCCCCGTCCTGCCATGCCGCTCGCCTTCCTGCACCGCCTGCGCGACCGCTCGCCGCACACCGCCCAGCCGCCCCTGCCCCGCGGGGCGGGCGCGCTGGACCTGTGCGTCAACGATCCCGTCGGCCTCCCCATGGCCGGGGTGGCGATCTCGGTCCGCGACGCCGGCGGCCAGGAGGCGACGGCCGGCCGGACCGACCCCAACGGCCGGCTGACCGTGACCCTGCCGCCCGGTGGCTACCGGCTGGTGGCCACCTCCGACGGCTTCCGCCCGGCCCGCTTCGAGGCCGAGGTGGTGGCGGGCGGACGGACCGCGCCCCGCCCGGTCACGTTGGAGTTGGCGCCGGCGCTGCCGTTGCCCGGCCCCGGCCAGTGGCGGCTCGACCCCGACCACAGCGCCCTCCGCTTCACCGCCCGGCACATCGGACTGGCCGAGATCCACGGCCGGTTCAACGTCTTCGAGGGCGGACTGTGGATCGGTGAGCGGATGCAGGACTCCCGGGTCGAGGTCACCATCGACGCGGCGAGCATCGACACCGGCGTGCGGATGCGCGACGACCATCTGCGGTCGGCGGAGTTCCTGGACGTGGCCCGCTTCCCCCACCTCCAGTTCTCCGGCGAACGGTTCGTCCACAAGGGCGGCGGCCGGTGGGCGGTGCAGGGCGTGCTCCACCTGCACGGCGTCAGCCGCACCATCCATCTGGACACCCGCTACCTGGGCATCGGCACCGGCATCGCGGGCGAGACCCGCACCGCGTGCCAGGCCGTCACCGAACTGCACCGCGAGGACTTCACCCTGGACTGGCGCAAGATGCTGGCCAGGGGCATCGCCGCGATCGGCGCTACCATCCGGGTCGAGCTGGACATCCAGGCGGTCCGGCCCGAGTAGCCGCGCACCGCAACAAGGAGAAGTGGTCCCCATGACCGGCCCGACGCCCCAGCCACCGGCACCGACGTTCGCCGCGGCGCTCGCCGCCGGACCGGTCGTCCTCGACGGCGGACTCTCCAACCAACTGGAGGCCGACGGCCACGACCTGAGCGACGCGCTGTGGTCGGCCCGGCTGCTCGCCGAGGAACCCGAGGCGGTGGTGCGGGCCCACCTCGCCTACTACCGGGCCGGCGCCCGGGTCGCCCTCACCGCCAGCTACCAGGCCACCTTCGAGGGCTTCGCCCGGCGCGGCACCGGCCCGCAGGAGACCGCCGAACTGCTGCGCCGCAGCGTCGAACTCGCCCGCGAGGCGGCCGCCCGCGCGCACGCCGGCGGGGTCGCCGGGCCGCTCTACGTCGCCGCGTCGGCGGGGCCGTACGGCGCGATGCTGGCGGACGGCTCCGAGTACCGCGGCCGGTACGGCCTGTCCGTGGACGCGCTGGAGCGCTTCCACCGGCCGCGCCTGGAGGTGCTGGCCGCCGCCCGGCCGGACGTGCTGGCCCTGGAGACGGTGCCGGACGCGGACGAGGCACAGGCCCTGCTGCGGGCCGTCCGCGGCCTCGGCGTCCCGGCCTACCTGTCGTTCAGCGTCGCCGGCGACCGCACGCGTGCCGGGCAGCCGTTGGCCGAGGCGTTCGCCGCAGCGGCGGACGCGGACGAGGTGATCGCGGTCGGGGTCAACTGCTGCGCGCCGGACGACGCGGACCGGGCGGTGGAGATCGCGGCCCGGGTCACCGGCAAGCCGGTGGTGGTCTACCCCAACAGCGGTGAGCAGTGGGACGCCGCGGCGCGGGCCTGGCGCGGCAGCCCGACCTTCCGCGCGGACCGGGTGGCCGGCTGGGTCGCGGCCGGCGCCCGACTGATCGGCGGCTGCTGCCGGGTGGGTCCGGACGCCATCGCCGCACTCGCGACCGCACTGGGCCGCTGACCCGACCGCAGCACGACGGGCAACGGACGGCGGCCGACCGGCACCGCCCGTTGGCCGGAGGCGCTCTTCTACAACGCCGGCGGCACCAACCGCGCCTCCCGTTCGGTGGCCCGGACGTTGGGCCTGACCCCGCTCGGCTGGCTCTGGACCCTGCGCTGAGCCGGCCGCCGCCCGCGCGGGCGTTACCCAGCCGCAACGGACGCACCGGCGACAACACCCCCGGCCGATGGCAGGATGCAGGCCAACTCGCTGCTCCCCCGGCCCGGTTGATCGTCACGGCACTCCTGGAGGCCCTGTGACCGCTCGCTCCGCGTTGCCCCTTCTGGCCGCCGTCGCGGCCACCGCCCTCCTGGCGGGCTGCACCAGCACCGCACCCGCCGGCGAGGGCCGGGGCCCGGAACTGGTCCGCCCCGGAACGCTCCTGACCTGCACCCACCTCCCCTACGCCCCGTTCCAGGTGACGCGCGACGGCAAGGTCGTCGGCTTCGACGTCGACCTGGTGGACCTGGTGGCCAAGGACCTGGGCGCCACCCAACAGATCATCAACACCCCCTTCGAAGGCATCGAGACCGGGCAGGACTTCGCCATCCGCAAGTGCGACCTGGCCGCCGCGGGCATGACCATCACCCCGGCCCGGAAGAAGGTCATGGACTTCTCCGACCCGTACTTCGACGCCACCCAGGCACTGCTGGTGAAGCGCGGCAGCCCGCTGAAGAAGATCGAGGACCTCCGGGGCAGGAAGCTCGGCTACCAGAAGGCGACGACCGGCGCCGTCTACGCCAAGGCCCACGCACAGGGCGTCGAACTGGTCGAGTTCGAGGACGTCGGGCTGCTGCTGACCGCCGTGAAGTCCGGCCAGGTGGCCGCCGGGATCAACGACAACGGCGTGCTCCTCGACTACGTGAAGCACAACCAGGACACCCGGGTCGCGACCGAGTTCGACACCGGCGAGCGCTACGGGTTCGGCGTGCGGAAGGGCAACGACGCGCTGCGGCAACGCATCAACGCGGTCCTCGCCCGGGCGAAGAAGGACGGCAGCTACGACCGGATCCACCGCAAGTGGTTCGGCTGATGCCCCGCCGCCCGTCCAAGCGGCGCCGGGCCCGGCTCGTCCGCGGCGTGCAGTACGGCGTGCTGCTCGCCGCGGCGGCCGTGCTCGCGCTGGCCGCCGACTGGCGCCGGCTGGGCTCGGCGTTCTTCGACCTCTCCGTCGCCAAGGCACTGTTCCCGGACATCGTGACCACCGCACTGGTCAACACCGTGCGGTACACCCTGCTGGGTTTCGGGTTCGGGCTCGCCCTCGGGCTGTTGCTCGCCCTGATGCGACTGTCGTCGGTGCCGCCGTACCGCTGGCTCGCGGTGACCTACATCGAGTTCTTCCGCGGGATCCCCGCGCTCCTGGTGTTCATCGCGCTCGGCTTCGGGGTGCCGCTGGCGTTCCAGGTCGCGCTCGACCAGGGCGTCACCGTGATGCTGTCGCTGGGTCTGGTGGGCGCGGCCTACATGGCGGAGACCATCCGGGCCGGCATCCGGGCGGTGCCCAAGGGCCAGACGGAGGCCGCGCGTTCGCTGGGCATGTCGCAGGGCCGGGCGATGGTCTCGATCGTCATTCCGCAGGCGTTCCGGATCGTGCTGCCACCGTTGACCAACGAGCTGATCCTGCTGACGAAGGACTCCTCGCTGGTGTATCTGCTGGGCCTGTCGCTCTCCCAGTTCGAGCTGGCCAACTTCGGGCGGGACGCGCTGAACGAGCACAAGAGCCTCACCCCGGTGCTGATCGCCGGGCTGCTCTACCTGGTGATCACCCTTCCGCTGGGCCAGGTGGTCCGCCGGTTGGAGGCCCGCACGGCGCGGGCCCGGTGACGGGACGGGGGCGCGGACGGATGGCGCGACGACCGGTGGCGGGGCTGGCGGGGAGGGGCACGGGATGACCGACGTCGGGGGCGGCAACGCCATCGAGGTGCGCGGACTGCACAAGGCGTTCGGCGCGGTGGAGGTGCTGCGCGGGATCGACTTCTCGGTGGCGCGCGGCGAGGTGGTCTGCGTCATCGGGCCGTCGGGGTCCGGGAAGTCGACGCTGCTGCGGTGCGTGAACCTGCTGGAGGAGCCGAGCGCCGGCCGGATCACGGTCGCCGGCACCGAGGTCACCGACCCGGACGTCGACATCGACCGGGTGCGTCGCAGGATCGGCATGGTCTTCCAGTCCTTCAACCTCTTCCCGCACCTGACCGCGTTGGAGAACCTGACCATCGCCCAGCGCCGGGTGCTGCGCCGCGACCGGGCCGCGGCCGAGCGGGTCGCCCGTGACCAACTGGCCCGGGTCGGCCTGGGCGACAAGGCCGCCGCCTATCCGGCGCAGTTGTCCGGCGGTCAGCAACAACGGGTCGCCATCGCCCGTGCGCTGGCGATGGCTCCGGAGCTGATGCTCTTCGACGAGCCGACCTCCGCGCTCGACCCCGAACTGGTCGGCGACGTGCTGGCGGTGATGCGCTCGCTGGCGCGGGACGGGATGACGATGCTGGTCGTCACGCACGAGATGGGCTTCGCCCGGGAGGTCGCCGACCGGGTGGTCTTCATGGACGGCGGGCTGATCGTCGAGGAGGGCGCCCCGGAACGGGTGGTGGGCGCTCCCCGGCACGAGCGGACCCGGGCGTTCCTGTCACGCGTGCTGGACCCGGCGGCGGCCGAGGTGAACGGGACGGGCGGTCCGGACGGGCCCGACGCGCCGGGGCCGGTGACCGGAGCGCCGCTCCGCCCGGCACCGTGACGCCCGTCCCGCAGCCCGGTGTCCGGCTCCCGGTCCCGTCCCGGGTCAGGTCAACGGCCGGGTGAGCTTCTTGGTACCGCTGCGGTTGCCCGTCAGGCTGCACACCACGGTCTTGATGCCCAGCTTGTAGCCCTGGGCACTGGGGAACTGCACGTAGGTGCCCCCGGCGGTCCCGGCGGGCTGTTTGGACGCCTTGTCCTGGAGCTCCGAGGAGCACAGCGTGGACGCCTTGTCCTTGATCTCGTTCTCGGTGGTCAGGCCGCGCGGCAGGGTGTAGAGGAAGACGACCTCGGCGTCGTGCGGGCCGGTGCAGGGCGCCGACTCGTTGTTGCCGCCGTTCCCGCCCGGCGGCATGTCGAAGCAGTCGCCGGTCTTCAGGGCGTAGAAGGCGACGCCGCGTCCCGAGGGCGCGGACGCGGTGCTCTCGGGGCCGGTGGGGGTCGCGGAGGCCGAAGGGGACGGCGTCGGCAGCCCGGAGTCCGAGGAGGCCGGGGTGGGACTGGCGGTGGTGCCGGTGCCCGGCCGGGCCTGGTTGCGCCCGCCGCCGCCGTTGGTGGCCCATATGACGCCGCCGACGACGAGCGCCACGATCAGCACGCCGGCGCCGATGATCAGCGCGATGGTGGTGCCGTTGCCGCCGCCGGAGGGCGGGGCGGGCGGCTGCTGCCAACCACCCGGACCGCCGGCCCCGGGCGGGCCGAAGCCGCCGGCAGGGGCGCCGTAGGGGCCGGCCGGCGGCTGCCCGGGCTGGGGCGCCGCCGGTCCGTGGCCACCCGGACCGTACCCGCCCGGCGCCGGCTGCTGCCCGCCGGGCCCATAGCCGCCGTACGGCGGGCCGTAGCCGCCCGGCCCGCCCGGGGGCGGCTGGTGCGGCGGTTGGTTGGACGGCGGAGGCGGGGGAAAGCTCATGGCGGAAATGTCGCTTCTTTGGTGGGGGTCAGGGACGCGGCGACCGATCCGGACCGTTCCGGGGCGAACCCTCCGCCCCGTGGGCACCGTTGGCGACCCGTGGCCCGGACGGACGGCTCCCGATCCTGATCGCCCGGACAGACCCTAACGTGCCCGACGTGTACGCCTCACTGCCCGGAGGTGCGCCATGTTCACCGACCTTCCCCTGGACGAACTCCGCCGCTACCGCCCTCCCCTGCCCGAGCCCCCGGGCTTCGACGCGTTCTGGCACCGGACCCTCGACGAGGCCCGGGCCCACGACCTCGCCCCCCGCTTCACCCCGCTCGACGACGGACTGACCCAACTCCACGTCGACGACCTGGATTTCGCCGGCTTCGGCGGGCACCGCATCCGCGGCTGGTTCCTGCGCCCGCGCGCGGCGGCCGGCCCCCTGCCGTGCGTGGTGCAGTACCTCGGCTACGGCGGCGGCCGGATGTTCCCGCACGACTGGCTGCTGTGGCCGTCGGCCGGATACGCCACGCTGGTCATGGACACCCGTGGCCAGAGCGGCCCCAACCGCCCCGGCGAGACCCCGGACCCGGTGGGCATCGCCCACCCGGGCGTACCGGGCAAGCTCACCCAGGGCCTGCTGGACCCCGACACCTACTACTACCGGCGGCTGATCACCGACGCCGTACGGGCCGTCGAGGTCGCCCACGGACACCCCGCGGTGGACGCCGCCCGGATCGTGGTCGCCGGCGGCAGCCAGGGCGGCGGCCTCGCCCTGGCCGTGGCGGGCCTGGTCCCCGGTCTGGCGGGGGCCCTGATCGACGTGCCGTTCCTCACGCACGTCCGGCGGGCCCTGGACATCACCGACCAGGGCCCGTACGGCGAACTGGCCCGCTACTTCGCGGGCCAGCGCGACCACGTCGACACCGCGCTGCACACCCTCGACCACTTCGACGGCCTGAACTTCGCGGTCCGCGCCACCGCCCCGGCGCTCTTCGGCACCGCCCTGCGGGACGAGGTCGTGCCGCCCTCCACCGGGTTCGCCGCCCACCACCACTATGCGGGCGAAAAGCAGTTGGAGGTGTGGCGGTTCAACGCCCACGAGAGCGGCGGCGGCGCCCAACGGACCGCGGAGGTCCGCTTCCTGCGCAAGCTGTTCGGCGGCTGACCGCGACCGGCCGGCGCGCGCCGCGCGTGTCGTCCACAGGCCGCCCGGGACCGGCGCTGCGCGCATTACTATGCGGCAGCGCACCGGGGCCCCAAGCGGCCGGGAGCCCCGGGGGCAGGGCCCGTACCACCGGCCGCCGAGGGAGAGTGCTCGATGGGCGCACAGTCGGCCGGACCCCTGGTCGTCGGGGTGGACAGCTCGACGCAGTCGACCAAGACGCTGGTGGTGGACGCGGAGACCGGACGGGTACTGGCCCGCGGTCAGGCACCGCACACGGTCAGCGGCGGGGCGGCCAAGGAGAGCGACCCCCGGCAGTGGTGGCGGGCGCTGGGCGAGGCACTGGCCCAGTGTGGTGCGGCCGCCCGGCAGGCGTCCGCGGTCTCGGTCGCCGGCCAACAGCACGGCCTGGTGACCCTGGACGCGGCCGGCGAGCCGGTCCGCCCGGCCCTGCTGTGGAACGACGTCCGCCCGGCCCCCGAGAGCGCCCGGCTGATCGCGGAGGGCGGCGGCCCGGCGGCCTGGGCGGAGCGGATCGGCAGCGTACCGGGCCCGGCGTTCACCGTCGCCAAGTGGGCCTGGCTGCGCGCCCACGAGCCGGCCGCCGCGGCCGCCACCGCCGCCGTCCGCCTGCCGCACGACTACCTCGTCGAGCGGCTGACGGGCCAGGCGGTCACCGATCGCGGCGACGCCTCGGGAACGGGCTGGTGGGCGACGGCCACCGGCACGTACGACGCGGAAGTCCTGGACCGGGTCGGACTGGCCCCGTCGATGCTGCCGCGGGTGGCGCTCCCCGGCGAGGCGGCGGGCACCGTGCGCACCGATGAACTGCCGCTGCCGCACGGCGCGTTGGTGGCCGCCGGGACGGGCGACAACATGGCCGCGGCGCTCGGCCTCGGCCTGCGGCCGGGGCAGCCGGTGCTGAGCCTGGGGACCTCCGGGACGGCGTACGCGGTGACGACCCGCCGCCCCGCCGACCCCACCGGCACCGTCGCCGGCTTCGCCGACGCCCGCGGCGACTGGCTGCCACTGGCCTGCACGCTCAACTGCACCCTCGCGGTGGACCGGGTGGCGGCGCTGCTCGGCCGTGACCGGGAGGCCGTGGAGCCGGGCGGCGGCGCCGTGTTGCTGCCCTTCCTCGACGGCGAGCGCACCCCCAACCTCCCGCACGCCACGGGCCTGCTGCACGGGCTGCGCCACGACACCACCGCCGGCCAACTGCTCCAGGCCGCCTACGACGGCGCGGTGTTCACGCTGCTGCGGGCCCTGGACCGGCTGCCAGGAGTGGACGCCGCGCCCGACGCGCCGCTCCTGCTGATCGGCGGCGGGGCCCGCGGACATGCCTGGCGGGAGACCGTGCGACGGCTCTCGGGCCGTCCCGTGGTGGTACCGGAGGCGGACGAACTCGTCGCGCTGGGGGCGGCGGCGCAGGCGGCCGGGTTGCTGCTGGGCGAGGATCCGGCGGCGGTGGCGCGCCGCTGGGGGACGGCCCGCGGCGCGGCACATCCGGCGCGGGAGCGGGACGGCGACGCCTGGGAGCGGCTGGCGGCGACGCTGACCGACGGAGCGGCGCTGCTGGGCGGCTGACGCACCGTCCGTGATCATCGCCCCGGCACACTTTGCCCAGTACCGAAAGATCTAAACCCTTTCCATGGAAAGTCAATTCCATGCCACCCAATCGAGCGATTGTGTCGATAAAATCAACGCCGCTATCTTCGAGGCGGCGGCGAGCTGCCGGGGGGCCTTCGTTGAGTTCTGCCCGGTGTTCCACGCCGCAGCCTCGACGAGATAGGTGACATGGTGACGATTGCCGGCGAAACGCTGACCGGAAGCGCCGAAGAGAGCCAAATTTCCAGCCTGAGTACGGCCGCTGCACGGAATTTGGCGACGACCACCAAGACCGCGCCGCAGATGCAGGGGATCACCTCCCGCTGGCTGCTGCGGCTGCTGCCCTGGGTCCAGGTCTCAGGCGGTACGTACCGTGTCAACCGACGCCTGGCGTACACCGTCGGCGACGGGCGGATCGACTTCGACATCGACGGCAACGCGGTCACGATCATCCCCGACGAGCTGCGCGAACTGCCCGCCCTGCGGGACTTCACCGACACCGAGGTGCTCTCGGCGCTCGGCGAGAGGTTCGCCCAACACGAATACGCTCCCGGCGAGTTGATCGCCCAGGCCGGTGCGCCGCACGACCGGGTCGTGCTGATCGCGCACGGCCGGGTCGACCGGGTCGGCACCAGCAAGTACGGCGACGAGACCGTCCTCGAAGCCCTGGCCGGCGGCGACCACCTCGGCGACGCCGCGCTCGACGGCGCCGGCGGGGAGTGGGAGTTCAGCTACCGGGCGGTGACCCGGGTGACGGTGATGGCCCTGGCACGCCAGGACGCCCACGAGGTCATCGGCCGCTCGCCGGCCCTGCGCGACCACCTCGCGTCCGACGGCCACCGGTCCGCGCCGCCGGCCGGCACCGGCGGCGAGCCCCCGCTCGCCCTCGCCTCCGGCCACCACGGCGAACCAGCCCTGTCCAGCACGTTCGTCGACTACGAGCGCAAGCCCCGGGAGTACGAACTCAGCGTCGCGCAGACCGTCCTGCGCTCCCACACCCGGGTCGGCGACCTCTACAGCGACCCGATGAACCAGGTCGTGGAACAGCTCAAGCTCACCGTGCAGGCGCTGCGTGAGCGCCAGGAACACGAGATGATCAACAACCGCGAGTTCGGGCTGCTGCACAACGCCGCCCTGACCCAGCGCATCCACACCCGCAGCGGCCCGCCCACCCCCGACGACCTCGACGACCTGCTCGCGACGGTCTGGAAGGACCCGGGCTTCCTGCTGGCCCACCCCAAGGCGATCGCCGCGATCGGCCGGGAGTGCAGCGCCCGCGGACTCTACCCGGACGCGGTGGACTTCAACGGCCACTCACTGCCGTCCTGGCGCGGAGTGCCGATCTTCCCCTGCAACAAGATCCCGGTGACGGAGCACGGCACCAGTTCGGTGCTGCTGATGCGCACCGGCGAGGACAAGCAGGGCGTCGTCGGACTGCACCGCAGCGGAATTCCCGACGAGTACGAGCCGAGCCTTTCGGTGCGCTTCATGGGCATCGACGACAAGGCCGTCTCGAACTATCTCGTCAGCGCCTACTATTCCGCGGCCGTCCTCGTCCCCGACGCCCTGGGCGTCCTCGAAGACGTAGAAATCGGGCGTTGAGCGGGAAATCCCCGGAGGGCGGCTGCCGCACCGCACGGTCCGGCAGTGCCGCCCGCCCCACCGCCTCACTGAGTAATTTCCCGCGCTTTTCACCGCGTTTTGCCTTCCACGCTTTACGCACCGATCGGAACAGGTGACCCCCCGCATGACCACATCCGTGGACCCCACGTCCGGCCCGCAGACCGCCGGCTCCGAGGAGCACCGGTCCAGCCTGGACACCGCGGCCGCCCGCAATCTGGCGACCACGACCAAGACCCCGCCGCAGATGCAGGGGATCTCCTCGCGGTGGCTGCTGCGGATCCTGCCGTGGACGCAGGTCTCCGGTGGCACCTACCGCGTCAACCGCCGCCTGACCCACACCCTGGGCGACGGCGAGGTCGAATTCGTCACCGAGGGCTCCGAGGTCCGCGTCATTCCGCAGGAGTTGCGCGAACTGGCACCGCTTCGAGGCTTCACCGACGACCCCACGCTCCAGGAGCTCGCCGGGCGGTTCACCCAGCGGGACGTCGCCCCCGGCGACGTCCTCGCCACCAAGGGCACCACCACCGACCAGGTCATCCTGATCGCGCACGGCAAAGTCGAACGGATCGGCACCGGCAAGTACGGCGACGACACGGTGACCGCGGTCCTCGCCGGCGGTGACGCGGCCGGCGACGCCGCACTGCTGGCGCCGGACGCCGAGTGGGAGTTCACCCTGCGCGCGGCAACCCGCGGCACCGTCCTCACCCTCTCCCGTGGCGACTACGAAGAGGTGCTGGGCCGTTCGGCGGCGCTGCGCGAGCACGTCGAGAACGTCCGCACCGCACTCGTCCCGGCCCAGAACAAGCACGGCGAGGCGGCCATCGAATTGGCCGCGGGACACGTCGGCGAGCCGGCGCTGCCGGGCACCTTCGTGGACTACGAGCGGGCGCCGCGGGAGTACGAACTGAGCGTCGCGCAGACCGTGTTGAAGATCCACTCGCGGGTGGCCGACCTCTACAACGACCCGATGAACCAGCTGGACCAGCAGCTGCGACTCACCGTGGAGGCGCTGCGCGAGCGCCAGGAACACGAGATGGTCAACAACCGCGAGTTCGGCCTGCTGCACAACGCCGACCTCAAGCAGCGCATCCACACCCACAGCGGCCCGCCCACCCCCGACGACCTCGACGAGCTGATCTCCCGGCGCCGCAAGACGCAGTTCCTGCTGGCGCATCCACGGACCATCGCGGCCATCGGGCGGGAGTGGAACGCCCGCGGCATCTACCCGGCGACCGCGGAGATCGAGGGGACGCCGGTGCGCGCCTGGCGCGGCATCCCGCTGCTGCCCTGCAACAAGATCCCGATCAACCCCGACCAGACCAGCTCGATCCTGGCCCTGCGCGTCGGCGAGGAGAACCAGGGCGTGGTCGGCCTCCACCAGACCGGCATCCCGGACGAGTACCGACCGGGCCTGTCCGTCCGGTTCATGGGCATCAACGACCAGGCCGTCATCAAGTACCTGGTCAGCGCCTACTACTCCGCGGCGGTGCTGGTGCCCGACGCGCTGGGTGTCCTGGAGGACGTCGAGATCGGACACTGAGCGACCGGCCGGACGCCCCGTCACCCGGGTGCCGCCCGCAGCACTGACCCTCCGTCGGGGTCGCGGCGCGGCGCGGCACCCGGGTGACGTGCGTTGCGGCCGATCAGGGGCGTTGGGCGCAGGTCACCCGCCGCGGGCCTTCTTTGGTCAAGCCATTGACACGCCGGCCATTCCCTTGGCAGCACGCGCGCCGTTGCGCATGATGAACGCACCGGCACGTGCGTGACATGTACGCGACCCCCTCGGTCCTTGTCAGGAGTTCGCATGGAACCCGACCAGCACTTCCCGGCCCGCCGGCGGCTGCTCACCGGCGCCGCCGCACTCGCCGCAGCCGCCGCCCTCACCCCCCTCACCAAGGCCGGCGCCGCCACACCGCACAGGCGGCGGGCACGGCCCTTCGGCTACCCGCCCGTGCACTGGACCCCGGCCGACGCCGCCAACTACACCGCCGCCAACCGCCCCACGCAGTACCCGATCGACACCGTCGTCATCCACGTGACGCAGGAGACCTTCGCGGACACCCTGCGACTCTTCCAGGACCCCGCGCACAAGGCCGCCGCGCACTACGTCGTCCGATCCTCGGACGGCTACACCGCCCAGTGCGTCCGCGAACGGGACGTCGCCTGGCACGCCGGCAACTGGGGCTACAACACCCGCAGCATCGGCATCGAGCACGAGGGGTGGATCGACGAACCGAAGTGGTTCACCGAGACGCTCTACGCCCGCTCGGCCCTGCTGACCGCCGCCATCTGCGAGCGCTACGACATCCCCAAGGACCGCGAGCACATCATCGGGCACGTCGAGGTCCCGGGCACCGACCACACCGACCCCGGACAGTACTGGGACTGGGCCCACTACATGGAGCTGGTCAAGGGCGCGAACTTCTGGCAGGACCTGGCCGACTTCTGACGGCGCCGACCTCCGACGGCGCAAAGGGCCGCCGCCCGCCGGGCCGAACCGGTCGCCCCGGCCCGGCGGGCGACACGGCACCGTTCCGCGGATGTTCGGAATCCCGCCATCCGCGGTCCATAGTGAGCGCTGCCACCACCTGAAACAGTTGACGCAACGTCAGGGGGCTGTCGTGAAGCAGCGGTTGGGAACCATCCGGACGGTCACGATCCGCGCAGTGACGGCGGGCGCAGTCGCCTGGGGCGTCCTGGTGGGTGGCACGGTGGCGGGCACGGCCCGGGCGGCGGCCGCCGACCTCGCCGCACCCGCCCCCTCCCCCGTCACGCGGGGCACGCACCTCAGCCGCACCGCACCGGTGCGGCTGGCCCCCGGGGTCACCTACTCAGGGTTCCGACTGGAACTGCCCCGCGGCACCGCCCGCGGCCACCTGCTGTCCGTCGACCTGTCCCACCCCGAGGTCTCCGTGGACCTGCTCCATCCGGCCGCGGTGGCCGCCCGGGCCCCGGTGTCCGAACTGGCCGGGGACCAGGAGGCGGTCGCGGCGGTCAACGGCGACTTCTTCAACATCAGCGAGGCCCAGCACCCCGGGGTGGCGGTCACCGGCTCGTCGGTCGGCCCAGAGGTCTCCTCGGGACGGGCGCTGAAGGGCGCGGTGCCCGACGGCCAACGCTTCGGCCCACCACTGCCCCCCGGCGCAAACACGGAGGACGTGCTCGGCATCGGCTACGACCGCCGGGCCCGACTGGACCGGCTGGCCCTGCGCGGCACCGTCCGCAGCGCCGCGGGCGACTGGCCGTTGCGCGGGCTGAACCAGTACGCCCTGCCGCAGGGCGGCATCGGCGCGTACACCGCCCGGTGGGGCGGGGTGTCCCGGGAACGGGCGGTCTGCGGCACCGACACCGACCGCGGGGCGGGCTGCGACACCGCCACCGCCGAGGTCACCGTCCGCCACGGCCGGGTGGTCAAGACCGCCCGGCGCCCGGGTGCGGGCACGATCGCGCCGGGCTCGGTGGTGCTGGTCGGCCGCGAGGGGGGCGCACGACGCTTGCGCGCGCTGCACCTCGGCGAGCGGGTCCGGATCAGCCACCGGCTCGTCGGCCACCGCCCGGGGCGGCTGCGCTGCGCGGTCGGCGGCTTCCCGGTGCTGCGCGACGGGCGCCCCACGGCCGGCCTGGACACCACCGCCGTCACCATGCGCACCTCCGCCGGCATCGCGCACCACGGACGCACCCTGCTGCTGATGGCCCTGGACGGCGAGAAGGGCCGGCACCAGACCGGCCTGACGGTCCGCGAACTGGCGGGGCTGATGGCACGGCTGGGCGCCCGCGACGCGACGGACCTGGACGGCGGCGGCTCCTCGACGTTCGTCACCGAGGACCGCTACGGCGAGGTCGGGGTGCGCAACCACCCCACGGACGGCAAGGAACGACCGGTGGCCAATGCGCTGGGGGTCTTCTCACTCCGGTGAGCCGCCGTCCGGCCTCCGGCGCCCGCTTGCCTCTTCCCTGTTCGGCAACGATTACGGAGAGTTAATCGTTCCCGGGATTCTCACTCAGTGTAGCGGGGTGTTGACGCGGTGCGGCGGGGTCACGGGCGGACGCTGCTGACGACCTCGGCGGCGTTGGCGAGGCCGTGGTGGATGTCCGGAGCGAGGCTGCTGCCGGCCAGGTAGAAGCCGAGCAGTCCGCAGACGATGGCGTGCGAGAGCTTCAGCTTGCCGCTGCGCAGGAAGATCACGATCAGGATCACCAGCAAGAGGATGACCGAGATGGAGACAGCCATGGACACCACACCTCCTCGACGACCGCCCGAACGGACGGCGAGCGGTGGCCAGTTTGGCGCATTTCGAGGTATGCCCGGTTCGCGACGTGGTGGCCCGAACGGGTGATCACTGCGGGTCACCGAGCGGTCACCCGGGTGGATGGTCGAGGGGTGTCGGGATGCCTCGGCCCCGTCTCCGCTGATGCGGGAGCGGCGTGTGTGACGGCGGTTCCACGGGTCGGTAAAGAAGTGGCATGGATCACCTCACTCCTCGCAACGGAGTGTGGCGATTGGCCGTCTTAGCGGCCGACATTGCCGCCGCCTCCCACACACCGACGGAAAGTCCGCTCATGAGCCTGAGCCCCGCCCGGCCGTTCCGGCCCTCCCGGTCGTTGTGCGTCGCCCTCGCGCTGATGCCGGTGCTCGGCGTCGGCGCGCTCGCGGCCTGCGACGCGACCCGGGCCTCGGCGAGTGTGGAGCAGCCGGTGAAGGTGGGGCTCGGTTCGGCCGGCGGGCAACCGACGGTGCAGGCCGGTGACCGGCTGCGGGTGAGTGCGGCCGGCGGGGTGCTGACCGAGGTGACGGTGACCGATCCCCGGGGCCGGCAGCTCGTCGGCGGGTTCAGTGCGGGCGGGACGGTGTGGACGTCGCGGGCGAAGGCCGCGCCGGACACCAAGTACTCGGTGCTCGCCCGGACCAAGAATCCGCAGGGTGCCACCGATGAGGCCAAGGAGTCGCTGACCACCGGGAAGGTGGCCAAGCGGAACCGGCTGACGATCGCCCCGCGGCCGCACGGCGAGGTGGTGGGCGTCCATGATCCGATCACCCTGACCTTCGCCTTTCCGGTGCGGGACCGGGCGACGGTGGAGCGGCGACTGACCGTGACCACCGACAACCGGACGACGGGTGCGTGGACCTGGAAGTCGGTCCAAGGCAAGGACCGGATCATCTGGCGGCCGGAGCAGGAGTGGAAGCCGGGCACCAAGGTGACCCTCCAGGCCGAGTTGAACGGCGTGGACTCCGGTGGCGGACGCTTCTTCACCAAGGACTACGGGCTGCGGTTCACCGTGGGTCGGGGTACGGCCGTCCGGGCGGACCTCGATTCTGACGCGTATCGCACGCCCGGACTCGGACTTACGCCGGCGTTATGGCAAGGTCCAGGTGGGTGACTCCGTGACGGGTCACCGAACCCTCCCTGTGAGGGACAGACAACAGAGGGGGCGGGCCGGAGCCTCGATGGTCGGCCGGTCACAGCGGCAGTGGGCCGGAGGCGGAGCACGCGCCTCGTGTCGGACTGCCGACCCCTTTTCAGAGCCTAATGTGACGGAATGAGCACCGTGCAGGACCAGGATCAACTCACGGGGTGGCTGCGCTTCCGGCGCCGCGTCCCCAATGGCTTCGCCATCATCTTCAGCTTGCTGGGGCTCTTCTGTGCCCTGACGGCGCTGATCGGGCCCCTTCGGCGCACGCTCCACTCGGTGATCTACTGGCTGGACACGCTCACGATCCCGGTGGCGCCGAACTTCGCCTACGCCGCGTTCCTCTTCCTCCTGGCCGCGGCGATGACCGCGCGCAAACGGGTGGCGCTGTGGTTCGTGGCCGCGTACATGGTGCTGAACGTCCTCGCCGACGCGCTGTTCCTGGCGGCCGGGTTCTGGGAGTTCGGCTTCTCGCTGGCGCTGTGCGCCGGGGCGCTGGTGCTGCTGCTCGTCTCGCACCGGGAGTTCTACGCGATCACTCGGCGCGGTGCGTTCCTGCGGGCCGCGCTGGTGCTGGCCGGTGGTCTTGTGGCCGCGGTGCTGGTCGGCTGGGGCGTGGTGTCGTTGGCACCGGGTTCGTTGGAGGCCGGTGGCGGCAATCGCCTGCTGTGGGCGGCCAACCGCGTCTGTGGTGGGCTGGTCGGCGGCCGGATCGTGGAGGGTCACCCGCCGCACTGGATCGGCACGCTGCTCGGGCTGCTGGGCGCGCTGGCGCTGCTCAACGCCGCCGCCGCGCTGTTCCGTTCGCAGCGGATGGAAGCGGCGCTGCACGGTGACGAGGAGGACCGGATCCGGGCGTTGCTGTCGAAGTACGGCAGTCAGGATTCGCTGGGTTACTTCGCCACCCGCCGGGACAAGGCGGTGGTCTTCTCCCCCAGTGGCAAGGCCGCGGTGACGTACCGCGTGGAGGCCGGTGTCTGTCTGGCCAGTGGTGACCCGGTCGGTGACCGGGAGGCGTGGGCGCCGGCGATCGACGCGTGGCTGGAAGTCGCGGGTCGGTACGGCTGGCAGCCGGCGGTCATGGGGGCGAGCGAGGACGGTGCCAAGGCGTTCGCGCGGGCCGGGCTGGGTGCGTTGCAGCTCGGTGACGAGGCGATCCTGCACGTTTCGGAGTTCGATCTGGACGGCCGGGACATGCGGGGCACCCGTCAGGCGGTCAACCGGGTCGAGCGGACCGGGGCGACGTTCCGGGTGCGGCGGCACGCGGAGTTGACCGATGCGGAGATGCAGGAGGTCATCCACCGGGCGGACGCGTGGCGGGACACCGAGACCGAGCGTGGCTTCTCGATGGCGCTGGACCGGCTCGGGGACGGGCAGGACGGCGAGTGCCTGTTGGCCGAGGCGTTCGACGGCGACGGGAACATGATCGCGCTGTTGTCGTTCGTGCCGTGGGGCAAGGACGGCATCTCGCTGGACGTGATGCGGCGCGACCGCAGTGCGCCGAACGGCGTGATGGAGTTCATGGTCGCGCAGCTGTGCGCGCAGGCCGGGGCGCTGGGGGTGCGGCGGATCTCGTTGAACTTCGCGGTGTTCCGGTCGGCCTTCGAGGAGGGCGCGCGGATCGGTGCGGGTCCGGTGTTGAAGGTGTGGCGGCGGTTGCTGCTGTTCTTCTCCCGCTGGTGGCAGTTGGAGGCGCTGTACCGGTCGAACTCGAAGTACCACCCGGAGTGGTACCCGCGGTTCCTGTGCTACGCGGATGCCGGTGCGCTGGCGCGGATCGGTATGGCGTCGGGCATCGCCGAGGGTTTCGTGGCGGTGCCGAGCCTGGGCAAACTGTGGGGCAAGGGCCACAAGAAGCGGGTGTTGGCGCCGGCGAGCACCGCGGGGCTGCCGTCGTTGGACGAGTTGGGTCTGGTGCAGGCCGCGCCGGCGACCGAGGAGGAGCGGCGGGAGCGGGAGTTGGCCGCGCTGCCGGAGCAGGTGCGGGTGCGGCATCAGAAGCTGGAGCGGCTGCGCCAGGCGGGTACCGACCCGTACCCGGTCGGGGTGCAGCGGACGCACACGCTCGGTCAGGTGCGTGAGGAGTACCGGGCGCTGGCGGCTGGTGAGCGCACCGGCAAGACGGTGACGGTCGCCGGGCGGGTGCTGCTGGTCCGGGATCACGGTGGTGTGTTGTTCGCGGAGTTGCGGGACTGGTCGGGCGATCTGCAGATCGCGTTGACCCGGGACGCGGCCGGTGAGCTGTTGGACCGCTTCGGTGCGGACGTGGACCTCGGTGACCACGTGGAGGCCGAGGGTGAGGTCGGCACCAGTGACCGCGGTGAGTTGACGGTGTTCGTGACGCGGTGGCGGTTGACCGCGAAGTGTCTGCGTCCGTTGCCGGACAAGCGGCGGGGGCTGTCCGACCCGGAGGCGCGGGTGCGGCAGCGGTACGTGGACCTGGTCGTGTCGCCGGATGCGCGGGAGACGGTGCGGGCGCGGAGCACGGCGGTGCAGGCGTTGCGGCAGGGGCTGATCGACCGGGGTTACCTGGAGGTCGAGACGCCGATGTTGCAGCAGATCCACGGTGGGGCGAACGCCCGTCCGTTCCACACCCACATCAACGCCTACGACCTGGACCTGTACCTGCGGATCGCGCCGGAGCTGTACCTCAAGCGGCTCTGTGTGGGTGGCATGGAGAAGGTCTTCGAGATGGGGCGGACGTTCCGCAACGAGGGCATCTCGTACAAGCACAATCCCGAGTTCACGATGTTGGAGGCGTACCAGGCGTTCGCCGACTACGACGTGATGCTGAACCTGACCCGGGAGCTGATCCAGGGTGCGGCGGTGGCCGCGTTCGGCAGTGCGACGGCGCGGAAGGCGGACAAGAACGGGCGCCTGGTCGAGCACGACATCTCGGGGATCTGGCCGGTGAAGACGGTGTACGGGGCGATCTCCGAGGCGCTGGGCGAGGAGGTCGACGCGGACACCGATCCCGCGGTGCTGCGGCGGTTGTGCCAGGCGTCGTCGGTGCCGGTGAAGCCGGAGATGGGTCGCGGCGACGTCGTGTTGGAGATGTACGAGCGGTTGGTGGAGGAGAAGACGACGCTGCCGACGTTCTACAAGGACTTCCCCACCGATGTTTCGCCGTTGACGCGTCAGCACCGGGTCGATCCGCGGCTGGCGGAGCGCTGGGACCTGGTGGCGTTCGGCACCGAACTGGGCACGGCCTATTCGGAGTTGACGGATCCGGTCGAGCAGCGGCGGCGGCTCACGGCGCAGTCGCTGCTGGCGGCCGGCGGTGACCCGGAGGCGATGGAGCTGGACGAGGACTTCCTCCAGGCCCTGGAGTACGCGATGCCGCCGACCGGTGGTCTGGGTATCGGCGTGGACCGGCTGGTGATGTTCCTGACGGGTCTGTCGATCCGGGAGACGCTGCCGTTCCCGTTGGTGCGGCGGCGCTGAGCGGCGCATCTGGAAGCGTGACGACGGGACGGCCCGCCTTTCGAGGCGGGCCGTCCCGTCGTTGTGCGGGTCAGGCGTTGGCCTGGTGGTGGAGGGGTTCGCCGCGGAGGTAGCGGCCGACGTCGCCGGCGACGATCGCGGCGGCCTTGTGGGCGACCTGTTGGCTGCCGCCGGCGATGTGCGGGGTGAGGACGACGCCGGGGGCGGTCAGGAGGCGGGAGTGGGCGGGGACGGGTTCTTCGGGGAAGACGTCGAAGCCGGCGCCGGCGAGTTGCCCGGATTCCAGGGCGTCGCAGACCGCGTCGTAGTCGAGGAGGGCGCCGCGGGCGCAGTTGATCAGGACCGAGCCGTGGGGCATGGCGGCGAGTTGGGCGGGTCCGATCATGCCGGTGGTCTCGGGGGTGACGCGGGCGTGCAGGGAGACGATGCGGGAGCGGGTGAGGAGTGCGTCGAGGGGGACCTGTTCGGCGAGGCCGGCGAGGGCTTCGGGGCGGACGTAGGGGTCGTGGACGAGGACGTGGGCGCCCATGGCGTGCAGGACCTTGGCGACGCGGCTGCCGATGGCGCCGAAGCCGATGAGGCCGATGGTGGTGCCGTCGATCTCGATGCCGCAGTTGTCGTAGTCGTAGTAGTCGCCGCGCCAGATGCCGCGGCGGAGGTCGGTGTGGGTGTCGCCGACGCCGCGGGCGGCGGCCAGCAGCAGGGTGAGGGTGTGTTCGGCGGTGGCGGTGGCGTTGCGGCCGGGGGCGTTGCAGACGGCGACGCCGTGGCGGGTGGCGGCGGCGAGGTTGGCGTTGACGGGGCCGCCGCGGCTGGTGCAGAAGAGCTTGAGGTCGGGGCAGTTGGCGAGGATGCGTTCGGTGAGCGGGCCGTGTTCGGTGACGCAGATCTCGATGCCTTGGAGGGCCTGGATCATGTCGTCTTCGGTGCCGGATGCCTCGGTGACTTCGGCGACCGGGCCGAAGGGGGTGTGTGGCCAGCCGAATTGGATCTCGCGTATGTCCAGTGGGGTGTCCCCGGCCGCGGCGCGTACGGCGGCGCTGAAGAGGCCGGGGCGGATGAAGTGGTTGCCGGCGGCGAGGACGGTGGTGGTCATGCGGGGGCTTCTCCTGGGTGGGGTGGTGCGGGGTGGGGTGGGGGTGGTGCGGGTCAGGGCAGGGCGGCGGGGGTTTCGGTGTGGGTGGGGGCGTTGAGGCGGAGGAGGGCGGTGTGGGTGCCGTCGAGGCGGATTTCGGTGAGGGCGCCGTTGTGGAGTTCGGGGAAGGTGCGGCGGTATGCGGCGAGGGGGATGCCGAGGAGGTGGCAGAGCAGGACGCGGATGAGGGTGGAGTGGGCGACGACGAGGATGCGGCCGTGGGGTTGGTCGCGGGCGATGTCGGTGAGGCAGGCGGCGGCGCGTTCCGCGGCGTGGCGGGGGTGTTCGCCGCCGGGGAGGTGGTGGTCGGCGGGGTCGGCGAGGAAGTCGGCGACGCCGCGCGGGAAGCGTTGGCGCATTTCGTCGCGGGTGAGGCCCTCGCCCTGCCCGAAGTCGAGTTCGTAGAGGCGTTCGTCGACGTGCGGGGTGAGGCCGCAGGCGTCGGCGGCGGGGGCGGCGGTGAGGCGGGCGCGGGTCAGGGGGGAGGTCCAGATGGCGGTGAGGTCGGCGGTGGTGGCCCAGTGGGCGAGGGTGCGGGCCTGTTCGCGGCCGCGGTCGGTGAGGGGGACGTCGGAGCGGCCGGCGTAGCGGTTCTCCGCGTGCCAGACGGTCTCGCCGTGGCGGACGAGGAGGAAGTCGGTCACTGGGTGGCCCTCCTGAGGGCGTGGTCGGCGACGGTGGGGGCGAGCCAGCCGCGGCGGGTGAGTTCGTCGACGAAGCGGTGGTAGACGGGGAGGTAGCGGGTGGTGCGGTCGGGGGCGGGGCGGATCTCGGTGCCGGGGCGGACCATGGCGGTGGCGGCTTCGGTGAGGGTGGCGCCGGTGGAGGTGGCGGCGAGGACGGCCATGCCGAGGCCGCCTTCGGCGTGTTCGGGGACGTGGACGGTGCGGCCGAGGACTTCGGCGCGCAGGCGGCACCAGTAGGTGTTGTGGGTGGCGCCGCCGGTGTAGGTGAGGGGGCCGTCGGTGGGGGCGCCGAGGAGGTCGAGGTAGTCGAAGCAGAGGCGTTCGAGGCAGGCGACGCCGAGGAGGTAGGAGTGGAAGGCGGTGGCGCGGGTGGGGACGTCGCCGAGGATGAAGGGTTCGGCTTCGGGGGCGTGGAAGGGGAAGCGTTCGCCGCCGGTGGAGACGAGGGGGTAGGCGACGGCGTCGGGGTCGAGGGCGGCGGCCTGGTCGGTGAGGACGTCGAGGTTCTCGCCGTGGAAGTACTGGGAGATGACGCCGGCGCCGCTGCTGGAGGCGCCGCCGGGCAGCCAGGTGTCGCCGGGGCCGCGGTGGCAGTAGACGACGCCGGCGGGGTCGCGGATGAGGTGGTCGCTGCTGCCTTTGAGGACGAGGGTGGTGCCGAGGACGGCGTTCCAGGCGCCGGGGGTGAGGGCGCCGGCGCCGATCTGGGCGGCGCAGCCGTCGGTCATGCCGGCGACGATGGTGGTGCCGGCGGGGATGCCGGTGGCGTCGGCGGCGGCCGGGCAGACGGTGCCGAGGACGGTGCCGGGGCGGGCGACGTCGGGCAGCAGGTCGGTGGGGATGCCGAGGCGGTCGGTGACCTCGTGCGGCCAGCGTTCGTCGATGAGGTGGTAGCCGGTTTTGAGGGCGTGGCTGGTGTCGCTGGGGAGTTGGTGGCCGGCGAGTTTCCAGGTGATGAGGTCGACTTGGTGCAGGAGGCGGGAGCCGGTGCGCAGGGTGGGGTCGTCGTCGAGGAGCCAGCGGAGTTTGGGCAGGGCCCAGGAGGGCGGCATGGTGCGGTAGCCGAGTTCCTGCCAGACGGGTGCGCCGGCGGCGTTGACGGCTTCGGCCTGTTCGGTGGCGCGGCCGTCGTCGTACATGAGGCCGGGGGTGCGGGGGGTGCCGTGGGGGTCGGTGAGGAGGAGGGTGCCGGAGGTGCCGTCGATCGCCAGTCCTCGGATGCGGCGGGTGTCGAGTCCGGTGAGGGCTTCGCGGCAGGCTTCGGCGAGCGCGGTCCACCACTGGTGGGGGTCTTGTTCGTGGCGGTTGCCGGTGCGCTTGCTGGTGAGGGGGCGGGCGGCGGTGGCGAGGAGGGTGCCGGTGCCGTCGACGGCGAGGCAGCGGGCGCTTTGGGTGCCGAGGTCGAGGCCGAGCCAGATGCCGTCGGGGCCGGGGTGGTGGCCGGTGGGTCCGGGGGCGTGCGGGTCAGACACGGATGCCTCCTGGGGCGGGTTGCTCGGCGGGGTGGTGGGTGGGGTCGGTGCGGCGGGTGGTGGTTTCCGGGCGCCAGGTGGCGGTGGTGCGCCAGCCGTCGGTGCGGGCGAGGCCGCGCCAGGCGAGGAAGTCCTCGTGGAGGGCGGCGTAGAACGCGGTGCGCTCGGGGTCGGGTTGCCAGCGGCGTTGCACGTGGACGTAGGTGTCGGCGGCGCGGTGCATGCTGCTGACGGCGCCGGTGCGGACCAGGCCGGTGAGGAAGGCGCCCTTGGCGCCGATCTCGGTGTCGCCGGAGCGGGCGGTGGGCACGCCGGTGGCGTCGGCGATCAGGGCGCACCAGGCGTCGCTGTTGGCGCCGCCGCCGCACAGGCGCAGTTCGGTGACGTCGGTGCGGGCGGCGGTCAGGCAGTCGCGCAGGACGAGGGAGAGTCCGTCGAAGACGGCGCGGGCGAGGTCGGCGGGGGTGTGGTCGAGGGTCAGGCCCCAGAAGGAGCCGCGGGCGGTGGGGTCGAGGAACGGGGCGCGTTCGCCGGCGGGTGAGAGGTAGGGCAGGAACATCAGGCCGCGGGCGCCGGGTTCGGCTTCGAAGGCGAGGCGGGAGAGTTCGGGTGGTCCGGGCAGGTGGAGGAGGCGGGCGGCCCAGCCGAGGACTTCGGCGCCGTTGAGGGTGGGGAAGGCGCGGAGGACGCGTTCGCGGCCGCGGTAGGCGATGTTGACGCCGGAGGGTTCGCCGGTGGTGTCGATGCCGGTGCGGACGATTTCGGTGCACAGGGTGGTGCCGAGGATGCTGCATGCCTGGCCGGGGTTGACGACGCCGACGCCGCGGGCGGTGGCGGCGATGTCGTAGGGGGCCATGACGACGGGGAGGCCGGTGGGGAGGCCGAGTTGGTCGGCGGCTGCGGTGGTCAGTTCGGCGGTCCGTTGGTCCTCGGCGAGGACGGTGGGCAGGAGGCGGGCGTGGTCGGTGAGGCCGAAGAGGTCGAGGATGGCGGGGTCGTAGTCGCCGGTGGCGTGGTCGAGGAAGGGGGCGGAGGCGTCGGATTCGTCGGTGGCGCGGATGCCGGTGAGGCGGAGGAAGAGCCAGCCGGCGGCGGTGAGCGAGGTGGTGGAGCGGGCCAGTCGGTCCGGGTCGTGGGCGGCGAGCCAGGCGAAGAGGGCGTTGGGCATGCCGGCGCAGGTCAGGGAGCCGTTGCGGCGGAAGGCGGCTTCGAGGAGGCCGTCGTGCTGCCAGGTGGTGAGGAGGTCGCCGGCTCGGCCGTCGGACCAGAGGATGGCGGGGCCGGTGGGGCGGTCGTGGTCGTCGACGAGCCAGGCGCCGTCGCCCTGGGCGGTGAAGGCGATCAGCCGGACCGGGTCGGTGAGGTCGGTGAGCACGTCGCGGACGGTGTGGACGACGGCCCGCCAGACGGCGTCCATGTCCTGTTCGGCCCAGCCGGGGTGGGGGCGCAGGACGTCGGTGGCGATGCGGGAGACGGCGGTCTCGTGGCCCTGGTCGTCGAAGACGACGGACTTGATGACGGTGGTGCCGGCGTCGATGGTGAGGACGGACATCAGCTCAGTCCCTTCGCGCCGGGGCGTTCGGTGGGGTGCGCGGCGGCGGTGCGGACGGTGGCTGCCGGTTCCGGTGGGTCCGGCAGTTTCAGCAGGAGGGTGAGGGCGCAGCTCACCGCGTACATCCCCGCGAAGATCCAGACCACCCCTTCGACGCCGAGCGGCCCGACGAAGGCGGCGACGACGGCGGGTCCGACGAAGGTGCTGGCGCCGGCGCCGAGGTTGAGCGCCGCCAGTGCCTGACCCTTGTGCCGCGGTTCCAAGGAGGGCATCAACGCTGATATCGGTACGTATCCCGCCAGAGTAGCGCCGTAGAACGCGGCGACCAGGAGGGCGAGCGGGAAGTTGGGGCCGGCGGCGGTGGGGACGTAGAACAGCGTCAGGGTGCTCAGGGTGCAGCCGGCGCCGCCGCACCAGGCGATGGTGCGGCGCCAGCCGATGCGGTCGCCGACCACGCCGAACAGCAGGTTGGCGAAGATGTTGGTGGCGAACATCGCGCTGAGCAGGTGCAGCCATTGGGTGAGGGTGAAGCCCACGGTCTTGGTGAAGTGCACCGGCAGGACGACGAAGAAGCCGAACTGCGAGGCGGTGTTGATGACCCGGACGAGGGAGCCGGCGCCGACCCGGGGGTTGCGCCACAGGACGGTGACGCTGCCGACGAGGGTGGCCAGTGGCCCCTCCCCCGCGGTGCGGGGGCGGGGCGCGCCGTGTGCGTCGCGGACGAGTAGCAGTGCGGTCAGTCCGCCGGCGACGACCAGTGCCAGGGCGGCCCAGAGCGTGGCGTAGGCGCCGATGCGCGGGATCAGGCCGCTGGCCACGAGGGAGCCGAGGGTGGGGAGTCCACCGGTGAAGGCGAACCAGAACCAGCCCATGGCGGTGCCGAGGCGGGCCCGGGGTGCCACGCCGGCGATCCAGACGAGGAAGCCGTAGGCGAAGAGCGGGTAGCCCAGGCCGCGCAGGCCGTAGCCGAGGAGCATCAGGGGGTAGCTGGTGAGCGGGAGCGCGGCGGTGAGGAAGAGGAGCTGGAAGGCGGCCCAGACGGCCAGGCC
Source organism: Streptomyces sp. x-19 (assembly GCF_046549115.1). Taxonomy (NCBI): domain Bacteria; kingdom Bacillati; phylum Actinomycetota; class Actinomycetes; order Kitasatosporales; family Streptomycetaceae; genus Streptomyces; species Streptomyces sp. x-19. The sequence goes on from NZ_JAJPWK010000003.1 coordinate 341,630, forward strand.
GGTCGCCATCACGCGGCGCGGGCCCCACAGGTCGGAGAGGACTCCGGAGAGCCAGGCGGCGATGGCCGCGGCGATGCCGTAGACGGTGAAGAGCAGGGCGACCCGGGACTCGGGGATGCCGCGTTCGATGAGGTACGGCGAGAGGTATCCGGATTCGACGCCGTCGCCGATCATGAAGAGGAGCAGTCCGAGGTATCCCCAGGCGAGGGTCGGCGGGATGCCGAGGCGGGCCGGGAGCGCGCGGGGCGCGGGCAGCGGAGGGTTCGTCATCGAAGCTCCCCTTGTGTGCGGCGGGACGGATGCGGGTGGTCCGGGCCGGCGGGAGGGGTGGCGGGAGCCTCGGGGGCCGGTGGACGACGCGGTGATGCAACCGCTCGCGCGAAAGGGCCGTCAAGGGCGGCCGGAATGTTCCCATCGCGGCGGGGAGCTGCCGTGAGGCATCGGGACGGAACCGCGTCCGGCGGGCACCTGCACCCGGTGGCCCGCGTTACCTTCGTGTGAACATCACGCGGCGCCTTCACGTGGGTGACCGCGGTGCGAACCGGAGGGAACGGGGCGATGGACCGGGTCGAGGCCCAGGAGGAACGGCGGCGCCGGATCCGGGAGACGGTGGTCGCGCGGGGGTTCGTGCGGACCTCGGAGCTGACCGCGGAGTTCGGGATCAGCCTGATGACCGCCCACCGGGACCTGGACGCGCTGCAGGCGCAGGGCTGGTTGCGGAAGGTGCGGGGCGGGGCGACGGGGCTGCCGTCGGCGCACTTCCACGGCACGGTCGCGGAGCGGATGGCGACGATGGCGGCGACCAAGCAGGCGTTGGCGCGGGCCGCGGCGGCGTTGCTGACGCCGGGGCAGACGGTGCTGTTGGACGACAGCACCACCTGTCTGATGCTGGCGCACCAGGCGCCCGAGCACGCGCCACTGACGGTGCTCACCAATTCGCTGCCGGCGATCACCACGCTGGCCAAGGAGCCGGGGATCTCGCTGATCACGTTGGGCGGGGCGTACTTCCCGGCGTACGACGCGTTCATGGGGCTGCACACCGCGGACGCGGTGCGGGCCTACCGGGCGGACGTGCTGTTCCTGTCGACGACGGCCGTGGCCAAGGGCCGCTGTTACCACACCTCACCGGAGACGGTGCAGGTCAAGCGGGCGATGATGGAGAGCGCGGCGCGGCGGGTGCTGCTCGTCGACCACACCAAGTTCGCCAAGGAGGGGTTGTACGCGCTGGCGCCGCTGTCCGACTTCGATCTGTTGATCACCGACGACGGGCTGCCGGCGGAGCAGGTCCGGGCGGTGCGGGCGGCCGGCACGGAGGTGACGGTGGTGCCGCAGCGGTCGTGAGCGCGGACCGTGCGGTGGGGCAGGGTGGGGTGGGCGCGCCTACGGCTGGTCGAGGCCCAGGAGCGCGGGGTCGGTGGCGAGTTCGCCGAGGGCGGTGCGCGGGTCCTTCACGAGGCGGCGTTCGGTGAGGTCCAGGATTCCGCAGACCGCGCGGATCTCGGCGGCGAGGGTGCCGTCGTCGGTCCGGTGGACGGACTGCTCGATCACGAAGGTCTTCCGCTCGCCCCACACGAACCGGCAGCTGACCTCGACCTCGTCGCCGGCGTGGAGCTCCCGCAGGTAGCGGATGGTGGTTTCGACGGTGACCGGGCCGATGCCGCGGGCCACCAGTGCGCGCTGCGGGATGCCGCTGGCCTGGAGGAGGGACCAGCGGGCGTGCTCGGCGTACTGGAGGTAGACGCTCTGGTTGAGGTGGCCCTGGGTGTCGGTCTCGTAGCCGCGGACGGTGATCGGCACGGTGAAGGGCGCAGCCGTGTCCGCCTCGGCCGTCACATGCGTCGCTTCGGTCACGATCGCTCCTGTCTCACCGTTGATCACTTCCAGCATCATGGTGCTCGTCCGTCACGCGCCGGACCATCGTAGGGTGAACGCTCAGCCCGCGCCCGGCATTCCGGCGGTCGCTGCCAGCTCCGCCCAGCCGACGGTGCGGTCGCACCAGCGTTCCAGGAGCGTGCGGTCGTGGCCGACGGCGAGCAGTCCGGCGCCGCTCTCCCGCCGGTAGGACTCGACGACGGCGACGAGGGCGGCGGTGGTGGAGGCGTCCAGCATCGCGGTCATCTCGTCGCAGATCAGCCAGCGCGGGCGGAGCACCAGGGCGCGGGCCAGGCAGGCGCGTTGCAGCTGGCCGTCGCTGACCTCGTGCGGGCGTCGGGTGAGCAGTTCCGCACCGAGGCCGACGAGCGGCCCCAACTCTCCCAGCCGGTCGGCTACTTCGGCCTTCCGTCCGGTGGCGCGCAGTGGTTCGGCGATCACGTCGGCGAGCCGCAGTCGGGGGTCGGCGGACAGTCGGGGCTGTTGGAAGAGGACGCCGAAGGCGGTGCGCTGCGTGCGGGGGGCGCGGTGGCGCCAGCCGCGGGCGGGCGTGCCGTCCAGGACGACGGTGCCGGCGTCGGGGCGGTGCAGCAGGGCGGCGACCCGGGCCAGGGTCGACTTGCCGCAGCCGCTCGGGCCGAGCAGGCCGACCGCTTCGCCCGGGGCGACGGCCAGCGACACGCCGCGTACGACGGGGGCGCGGCGGTCGTATCCGGCGGTGATGTCACGCAGTTCGAGCACGGTCGGTCTCCGTCTTCGGCGGGCCCGGGTGGTGGCAGGCGACGCCGTCGCGCGGTGCGGGGAGCGTCGCGCAGCGCGCGGTGGCGCGGTCGCAGCGGGCGGCGAAGGCGCAGCCGTCGGGTAGGGCGCCGAGTTCGGGCGGCATCCCGGGGATGGGGGTGAAGGCCCGCTCGGGCAGGGCGTCCAGCAGGCCGCGGGCGTAGGGGTGGCGGGGGCCGGGGGTGCCGAAGAACCGCGGGGCGTCGGCGAGTTCGACGATCCGGCCGGCGTACATCACGGCGACCCGGTCGGCGATCCGCTCGGCCGCCGTCAGGTCGTGGGTGATCATCAGCAGGGCGCGGCCGGTGCCGTTCGCGGCGGTGGGGGACGGTGCGGCGGCGAGGTGCCGGCGGAGTTCGTCGACGGTGCGGTCGACCAGGTCGCGGTCGAGGCCGGTGGTCGGTTCGTCGGCGAGCAGCAGCGGGGCGTCGCCGGCCAGGGCGAGGGCGGTGGCGGCGCGCTGGGCGAGGCCGCCGGAGAGTTGGTGCGGGTGGCGGTCGAGGTGGCCGGTCGGGAAGGCGGCGCGTTCGGCGATCCGCTCGGCGGCCGACCGCAGCGTGGGTCCGCGCGGGGTGTCGGTCAACTCCCGTACGGTCTCTTCCAGTTGGGCGCGGACGGTGCGGACGGGGGTGAGGTGGGCGGCCGGGCTCTGCGGGATCAGTCCGATGCGGCGGCCGCGCACGGAGCGGGCCAGTTCGGCCTCGCCGGCGGCCAGCAGGTCGGTGGTGCCGCGGGCGTCGGTGAGCAGCGCGGTGCCGGTGGCCTCGGCGTTGCCGGGCAGCAGGCCGAGCAGCGCCGAGGCGAGCACGGACTTGCCGCAGCCGCTCTCGCCGACGAGGACCAGGCATTCGCCCGGTGCCAGGTCGAAGGCGGCGTCGGTGACCGCGGCGACGGACCGGCCGCCGGGCATCCGGAAGCGGACGGTCAGGTCGCGGACCGTGAGCAGGGGACGCTCGGCGGTGGCGCCGGCCGGGCCGGGGTTCCGGTCGGGTGTCGGGCGGGCGGCGTCCGCCGCGGTCCCGTGGGCGGTCACAGCATCAGCTCCGATCGGCGGCGCGGGTTGAGCCGCTCCCGCCAGGCGCCGGCCAGGCCGGCGACGGCGAGGGTGGGCACGACGAGGAACAGGCCGGGGAAGAGGGTGGGCCACCAGTCGCCGGCCAGCAGGGAACTGCGGGCGGCGTTGGCCATGATGCCCAGGCTCGCCTCGTGGGCGGGCAGCCCCAGACCGAGGAAGGAGAGCGCGGACTCGTGCCAGATGGCGTGCGGCACCATCAGCACGGCGGCGAGTGCGGCCTGCGGCAGCACGGCCGGCAGCAGGTGACGGGACGTCACCCGCCAGCGGGAGGCGCCGCCGGTGAGGGCCGCGTCGAGGTGGGGTCGGGAGCGCAGCGAGAGCACCTCGGCGCGGACGATCCGGGCGGTGGACAGCCAGTGCGTCAGCGCCACCGAGACGATCACCGGCCAGACGCCGGGCCGGAACATGGCGACGATGAAGATGCCCAGCAGCAGGTGCGGCACGGAGGAGAAGAGGTCGACCAGGCGCATCACGGTGCGGTCGGCCCAGCCGCCGAGCGCGCCGGCCAGGGCGCCGACGGCGGTGCCGATGACCGTGGCGACCACGGCGGCGACCACCCCGACCAGCAGCGAGACGCGCAGTCCGTAGACGCAGCGGAGCAGCAGGTCGCGGCCGACCTCGTCGGTGCCGAACGGGTGGGCGACGGAGGGTGGTTGGAGCTTCGCGGCGAGGTCCACGGCCTGCCGGTCCAGGGGGAACAGCAGTGGGACGAGGACGACGGCGAGGACGACGGCGGCGAGGATGCCGGCGCAGATCCGTAGGCGCAGGGCGCGCCGGGAGCCGGTGCCGCGCCGGCTTTGCGGTGGCGCGGCGGACGTGCTGGCGCTAGCCATCGAACCCCACCCTCGGGTCGGCCAACCCGTAGAGCAGGTCGGACAGCAGGTTGCCGGCCAGGACGGCGGCGGTGGCGAGCGCCGTCAGCGCGGCCAGCAGCGGGAAGTCCACGCTGGTGGCGGCCTGGACGGTGGCGGCGGCGATGCCGGGCCAGCTGAAGACGGTCTCCACCAGGAGGGCGCCGGTGATGAGTTCGGGCACTCGGGAGCCGATCAGGGTGAGCACGGGCAGCAGGCCGGAGCGCAGCGCGTGCTGGCGCAGCACGGTGCGTTCGCGCAGGCCGCGGGCGCGGGCGCCGCGCACGGGGTCCTCCGCCAGCGCGTCGGCGACGCCCTGGCGGACGTAGAGCACGAACCACGGGAGTTGGGAGACGGCGAGCACCAGCACCGGCAGCACGAGGTGGCGGGCGGCCTGGCCGGCGGTGACGAGGTCGCTGCCGGTGTCGGTGAGGCCGCCGGCGGGCAGCACGCCGAGTTTGAGTGCGCCCAGCCAGACGGCGAGCAGACCGAGCCAGTAGGGCGGGGCGGCTTCCAGCACGTAGGCGGTGGCGGTGACGGCGCGGTCGACGGCGCCGCCGCGGCGCCGGGCGGCCAGGACGCCGAGGACGGTGCCGGCGGCCACGGCGAGGGCGAAGGCCAGGGCGCACAGCAGCACCGACCAGCCGAGGCGTTCGCCGATGACCTGGGAGACCGGGGCGCGCAGGCTCGCGGAGTCGCCGAGGTCGCCGGTGAGGGCGCCGGTCAGCCAGTCCCACCAGCGGGTGAGCAGCGGCTGGTCGACGCCCAGGTTGTGGCGGAGCTGGTCGAGGTTCTCCTGGGAGGCGGTGAGGCCGGCGGTGCCGGCGTAGGCGCGCACCGGGTCGAAGGGCGAGGCGGCGGCGATCGCGAACACCCCGAGGGTGACGGCGAGCAGGACCGGCACGGCGGTCAGCGCCCGCCGTGCCGTCATCCGCGCCATCGGCCCCCAGGGCAGCGAGGTCGGCGCGGTCACTTCGTGGGCTGCCAGTCCTCGACGTTCCACCAGGGGCCGGAGGCCAGGCCGTGGTCGTGCGGTTCGACCTGGGTGGTCAGGCCCTGCCAGCGGTCGTCGATGACGTAGAGGTGGTCGACGTGGGTGAGGAAGACGTAGGCGGGGTCCTTGACCAGTTCGCGCTGGACGGCGTCGTAGGCGTTCTTGCGGGCCTGGTGGTCGTCGGTGCGGCGGGCGGCGACGAGGTGGTCGTCGACGGTGTCGTTGGCGTACCGGGACATGTTGTTGAAGCCGTCGCCGGCGAGCGAGGAGTGCAGCAGCAGGTACTGGTCGAAGTCGGGGTCGGCGGGGCTGCCACCGCCGGCGAGGACCGCGTCCTGCTTCATGTTGGGTTCGATCGCCTCCCAGGTGCCGGACTCGACCTTGGCCTCGATGCCGGCCTTCTTGGCGTCGGAGGCGAAGGCCAGGGCGTGCTGCTGGCGGAGCTTGTCGCCGGAGAGGTACCAGAGGGTGAAGGAGGCGCGCCGGCCGTCCTTGGCGCGAACGCCGTCGGGGCCCTTCTTCCAGCCGGCCTCGTCGAGGATCTGCTGGGCCTTGGCCAGGTCGTGCGGGCGCTCGGTGCCCTTGGCGAACCAGGGGCTGTCGGTCGGCACCGGTCCGTAGGCGGGCTTGCCGGCGCCGCTGAGGATGCCCTTGACCATGGCCTGGCGGTCGACGGCGAGGTCCAGCGCCCGACGGACGGCGCGGTCGCCGGTGACCGGGTTGGCGCTGGGCAGGGTGACGTTGCGGTAGTCGAAGGTCTTGGCGGCGACGGTCTTGCGGCCCTGGTCGGCCTTGAAGGTGGCGGCGAGTTCCGGCGGCAGGATGGCGCCGTCGAGGTCGCCGGAGCGCAGCCGGGTGGCGCGGATGTCGTCGTCCTTGATGATCGCCATGGTGAAGTGCTTGACCTTCGGCGCGCCGCCCCAGTAGTGCGGGTTGGCGGTGAAGGTGAGCTTCTCGCCCTTGGACCACTTGGTGAGGACGTAGGGGCCGGTGCCGACCGGGTGGGTGGTGAAGGACCCGGTGTTGACGTCCTGTCGGCCCGCGAGGTGCTGGGGGGCGATGGGCAGGACGGTGCGCTCGGCGAACGGGGCGTACGGGTACTTCAGGTGGAAGACGACGGTCCGGTCGTCCTTCTTCTCGACCTTGTCGAGGGCGTCCAGTTCGGCCTTGGAGGCGTTGTTGGTCTTCTCGTCCAGGATGGTCGCGTAGGTGAAGACCACGTCGTCGGCGGTGAAGGGCTTGCCGTCGCTGAACTTCACGCCCGGGCGGAGGGTGAAGGTGTAGGTCGTGCCGCCGTCGGTGACCTTGGGGAGGGCGGCGGCCAGTGCGGGCTTCAGACGCATCTCGGCGTCGTGGGTGAGCAGCCCGTCGAAGATCTTGGAGTTGCCGTCCTTGCCGTATCCCAGGAGGGGGCTGAGCGTCTCGGGCTCGTAGGCGATGCCGACGACCGCGGTGTCGGTGGGCTTGCCGCCGCCCCGGCCCTCGTTCGGCGCGGCGCAGGCCGCCGCGGTGAGCGCCATCGTGGCCGCCAGCGCGGTGGCGGCCACGCGCCGTATGGACCGGGACGTCATTGCCCACACCCCTTTTGAAGATCGACTGTTGTTGCGAATGGCTCGCAATTATGCGGTTGCCATTAAACAGTACGTAAAGGTGTGGTCATGAACCGGTCCCGGGTGCCCCTGATCTGCTGGGGCCGCGGTGGCTCCCGGGACCGGGCCGCGGCTCACGGGGTGCCGGTCACCAGCTTCAGGTCCCACTTCCGCAGCGGCTCGTCGATCGGCTGGAAGATGGTGACGGTGTCCCCGCCGACGTCACACGTCGCGGCACCGCCTCCGGAGTGCACGCCGACGGCCTTGGGGGCGCCGGGCTGGGTGACGTACGAACCGCCCGAATCCCCCGCCGCGGAGCAGGCGTTGGTGAAGGACAGGCCGGAGATGACGGTGTTGCCGTAGTCCACGGTCTGGTCGGTGCGGGTCACCTCGCCGCAGCGCCAGCCGCTGGTCTGGCCCGAGTGGCAGATCGACATCCCGACGATCGCCTCCTGGGAGCCGGTGACGGTCACCGGGCTGCCGCCCTGACCGGCCACCGACGGGCTCAGCTTCCACCCCTGCTGGTCGACCGTCACCAGGCCGAAGTCGCCCCCGTAGCCGTTGACGCTGTGCGACCCGCCCTGGTTGGAGGTGCCCAGCCGGCTGCTGTCCTTGCCGTACGCGGGCTGGTTGGCCTTCAAGGTGCAGTGACCGGCCGTCACGAAGCCGCGGAGCCCGCTGGGACCGGTCACCGAGAACCCGATCGAGCAGATGCCGTCGGTGCCCGGCATCCAGCGCTCGCCGCCGACGACCGTGCCGCTCTGCTGGCGCGGCGCCTGGTCGCTGCGCTCGACGGAGACCGGCACCCGCGAACGGACCGCGAGCTGGCGGACCGTGGTCTCGAAACCGGCGGTGCGGTTGGTGCGCGCCGCGCGGTCGACCCGCACCACCACCCCGTTGGCGCGCTCGTCGATGCCCCAGCCGGTGACGCCGGGCACCCCGCGCCCGGCCCGCTCGGCGATCTGCTGCACCATGCCGCGCAGCGTCGCCCGGCTGTGCCGGACGGTCTTGGGCACCGCGCCGGCGGACCGCACCCGACGGGCGTCGGCGGCGTCGGTCACCGCGACGACCAGCCGGCCGAGCGACGTGTCGAACCACATCCCGGCGGGCGGCGCGGCCAGCACCCGGCGCACCGCGAGCGCGGTGTGCTGGGCCTCGGCCTCCTGCGCGAGCCGGGTGCGGGCCTGGACCGGCGAGAGGCCGAGGTCCCGGCGCATCGCGTCGAGCATGCCCCGCTGGGAGGGCTGGGGGCTGGGGTCGGGATGCGGCACGGCCCGCGCCGGACCGTTCGGGGCGACGGCCGCCAGCACGGCGGCCGCGGCCGCGCTCCACAGCGCGGCTTTGGGAATGCGGCGTTCCATCGGGGTCTCCTCGCGGTGTCGAGTACACGTCGGGCCCGGCGGATCCGGACGTGGGCGTGTGCATGGATCAGCCCTAGTCGAGACTCCTCGACACCGCGCCGGGCAGCACCGGGAAGAGCGCCGGCATCATGGCCCGGTGACCTCTCCCGATCGCCCCCAAGTCCCCACCGCTCACGGCCCGGTCGCATGCGAGGCGCTGCCCCGGGCGCTGCGCAACGTCGCCTACTCGGCCGCCCGCCATCCGGGAGCCGGGACACCTGAATGCCCGTCACACCCGGCCGGACCACCGACGGCCGGCCCGGCGCCGCCCCCGGACCTCACCGGGGGCGCCAACTGCCAGCGCTACGCCTACGCCGTGCTGGGCCACTTCGGACTGCGGGTGCCGCCGCTGCGGTCGGCCGAACTCTGGGCGGACCGCGCCGCGACCCGGCCGACCGCCCCGCCGGGCCCGCTGGACCTGGTGCTCTTCGACGCCGGCCCGGTCGCCGGACGGCCCGCCGGGTACGGCGCGCACGTCGGCGTCCACCTGGGCCCGGACCGGGTGTTGCACCTGTGCCGGGAGGTGGGCCGCCCGGTGGTGTGGACCTACGCCGACTTCGCGGTGCGGCCGCGGTACGCCCGCTTGCTGGGCGCCAAGCGGGTGGTGGCGGGCGACGGCCGGACCCGGTAGCCGGCGCCGGGTGGCCCGCCGCGGTCAGAAGTCGCCGCCGCCGAAGCCCCCGTCACCGCCGCCGCCGAAGCCGCCGTCGCCGCCGAAGCCACCGCCGAAGTCCCCCGGGTCGAAGTCGGCACCCGTGACGTCGCCGCCCTCCGCGCCCTGGTAGCCACCGAAGTCGGCGCCGTAGGCGGGGCCGGCCGCCATCAGGTGGCCGAGGGTGGTGCCGACCAGGAGGCCGGGGAGCAGTCCGCCGCCGAAGTAGCCGCCGGCCCAGGGGGCGTAGGAGGGGCCCGCGTCCCAGTAGGGGCGGTCGCCCTGCGGGGTGCGGACGGTGCGGGCCAGCGGCTCGCGGCCGTCCTCCAGTCGGCTCCGATCGGCGGCGCAGACCGGGACGGTGCGCTCCGCGCCTCCGGGCGGGGCCCAGGTCGCGTCCACCACCGACGGGCCGTGCCGGGGGTCGAAGAAGCAGGGCAGCCGCCGCTCCGGCAGCGGCTGACCGGTGCGGCGCGCGGCCAGCGTGGCGAGCGTGAAGCGGCCCTCCTCCAGCTCCTTGGTGACCGCCTGCACGTCGCCGGGGTGCTCGGCCGCGGCCATCGCCGACTTGGCGTCCTCGTAGGCGTCCAGGGCCCGGGCGTAGTCGGCGCGCATCGCGTCGTCGGCACCGGCCTCGCCCGGGTCGAAGTCCAGCCGGTCCAGTTCCTCGCCGAACGCGGTGATGTCCTCGTCGACGACGATCCGCAGGTCTTCGAGGGCGGCGCGCTCCTCCTCGGCCCGCTTGCGGCGGTTGCGGCGGGCGATGGCGTAGGCGCCGCCGCCCCCGACGACGATCAGCGCGCCGAGGCCGATGGCGGTGCCGGTGTCGAAGCCGCCGGCGGCGCCGCCCCAGGAAGCCGGGGCGTGCCCGTGGGCTTCGGTGACCGCGGTGTCGACGAAGCTGTTGACGCGCTCGGAGACGGTCGGGTACGCGGAGCGGTTGACGGCGCCGACGAGGTTCTGGACGGCGGTGCGCGGCATCACCCGGGGGTCGGCGCCGGCGTTGAAGCCGTCACCGAGCTCGACGGCGTAGACACCGGCGATGCCGACCTTGGTCCGGAGGTCCCGCAGCAGCGTGGCCGGCTGGTAGTCGGAGGTCCGGGGCAGGACGGCGACGAAGACCGGCTTGCCGGAGTCCTTGATCTTCTTGGTGAGGGCATCCGCCTGGCTGGCCGAAAACTGACCTGAGGCGCGGGGGTCGACGTAGACCGGGCCCCTCCGCAGCGCCGCGGCCGCCTCGTCCAGCCCACCCGCGGCATGCGCCCCGGGCGCAGCCACCGTGACCATCGCGAGGAGGGCCGCCAGCAGCAGGAGCACCGGTCCGATCAGCACACGGCGGGTTGCGGTCTTCATGGCTCCGACGCTACCCGAACCGCACTTTCCAGACACCCTCGCGCTTTACTCACCCTTTACCCATGGGTCGCCTGCGGCGCGCAGTATCCCTCCCGTTCCGGGGCCTGTCGCGCCGGAACTGTCCAGGCAGGTGGTCACCGGGCGCGGGTTTTTGATGATCAAGGTCGCGGGGCAGGTTCCGGCCGTCCCTCCCCCGAGCAAAGGAGGACACGATGGGCAGGGTCGCCGAGACGGCCAACACCCTCGCCGTCGCGGTCGCCGCCACCGCGGTCGGCTGCACGCTGGTCCTCGAACTGGCCCCCTCGCACCGCGGCCCCGAACGGGCCGCCGCCCCCGCCGCGGCGCCGGCCGCCGCCGCCGGCCCGGTCGCCGCCGGCCGCTCCGCCGTCACCCGCGACGGGCCGGCCGGCGCGGACCCGGCGCTCCGGGCGGCGCCCGCCGCGCGGGACCCGGCCACCGTCCGCCCCGCCGGGTCCCGACCGGCCGGGACGATCCAGGTCACGGCGCCCGCCGGCCCCGTGAACCTGCGGGCCAACGGCAGCTTCCCGGTCGCCTGGACCAACTCCACCGGCGCCGAGGTGGACGTCTGGCTGAGCGCGACCGCCGGCCGCGGCCGGATACAGCGACTGGCGTTGGTCTCCCCGCGGGCCGGCGCGGCGCGTGCCGGCGAGGCCCTGGTGACGCTGCCCGCGGTGCCGCCCGGCCGGGCCTACGCGCTGGAGGTCGCCGCCGGCAACGGCACCGCCCACGCCTTCAGCCGCCCGTTCGCCGTCACCGACGAAAACCGCCGGGGCGCACCGGCCGCCGGGCCGCCGGGCTAGGGCGCGGCCAGGTCGACCAGGCCCGCCAGCGCCTCCCGGTGGCGCCCCGGCGCACCGAGGGCGAGTTCGTCGCCCTTGGCGCGCTTGAGGAACAGGTGCGCCGGGTGCTCCCAGGTCATCCCGATGCCGCCGTGCAGTTGGACGCACTCCTCGGCGGTGCGCACCGCGACCGGCGCGCAGTACGCCTGTGCCACCGCGACCGCCATCGGCGCGTCGGGGCGGTCGGCGGCCAGCGCGTCGGCGGCGTTGCGGGCCGCCGCCCGGGCCGAGACGACGTCCAGCCAGAGCGCGGCCATCCGGTGCTTGAGCGCCTGGAACGACCCGACCGGGCGCCCGAATTGGGTGCGCTCGCCGGTGTACCGCACGGTCTCCTCCAGGCACCACTCGGCGAGGCCGAGCTGTTCCGAGGCGAGCAGCCCGGCGCCGGTGCGCAACGCCCGGTCCACGGCGCTCCGGGCCCGCGCCCCGTGGGCCAGCGGGCGGCCCGGGGCCCCGTCGAGCACCACGTGGGCCAGCGGGCGGGTCAGGTCGAGCGGGGTGAGCGGCTCGGTGCGCACGCCGTCCGCCGCGGCGTCCACGGCGTACAGCGCCGGCCCGTCCGGGCCCTCGGCCGGGACGAGCAGCAACCCGGCGCCGGCGGCGTCGGCGACCGAGGTGATCCGCCCGGTGAGCGCGCCGGCCGCGTCCGCCCGCACGGTCGCCGCGCCCGGCCCGCCGGGGGCGGTCGGCAGCGGGACGGCGAGCACCCCGACGGTGCGGCCCGCGGCGAGTTCGGCCAGCGGGCCGGCGACCTCGGCCCGGTCGGTGTCGCAGCCGAGGAGCGCGGTGACCGCGAGCACCGCACTGCTCAGGTAGGGCACCGGGGCGACCGCCCGGCCCAACTCCTCCAGGACGACGGCGGCCTCGCGGGCACCGGCGCCCTGCCCGCCGAGCTCCTCGGGGACCAGCAGCCCGGCGGCTCCGATCTCGGCGGTCAGGGCCCGCCACAGCTCCGGGTCGTACGGACGGCCGGTCTCCAGGTCGGCGAGGACGGCGGCCGGAGCGCAGCGGTCGGTGAGCAGCGCCCGGACGGCGGTGCGCAGCGCGTCCTCCTCGGCGGAGTACAGCAGGTCGGGTGCGGTCTCGTCGGTGCCGGTCATCGGGGGAGGTCCTTCCACGCGACGTCCTTGTCGGTGCGCGGCTCGGGCGGGAGGCCCAGGACGCGCTCGGCCACGATGTTGAGCAGCACTTCGGAGGTGCCGCCCTCGATGGAGTTCCCCTTGGCGCGCAGGTAGCGGTAGCCGGCCACCCGGCCGGTGAAGTCGACGCCCTCGGGGCGGCGCAGCGTCCAGTCGTCGTAGGTGAGGCCGTCCTCGCCGCGGAACTCCACCTCCCAGCCGCTGATCTGCTGGGCGAGGCGGGCGAAGGCCAGTTTCATGCCGCTGCCTTCGGGGCCCGGTTGGCCCTGGGTCAGTTGTTGGCGCAGCCGTTCGCCGGTGAGGCGGGCGACCTCCGCGTCGACCCAGAGCTTCAGCAGCCGCTGGTGCAGGTCGTGGGTGCGCAGTTCGGGGTGGGCGCGCCAGGCGGCCGCGGCGACCCCGACCATCCCGCCCTCGCGCGGGGTGCGGGCGCCGCCGATGGCGACCCGCTCGTTCATCAGCGTGGTCTGGGCGACCCGCCACCCGTCGCCGACCTCACCGAGGCGGTGCGCGTCGGGGATCTTGACGCCGGTGAGGAAGACCTCGTTGAACTCCGCCTCGCCGGTGATCTGGCGCAGCGGCCGCACCTCGACACCGGGGTCGGTCATGTCGCACACGAAGTACGTCATGCCGCGGTGCTTGGGGACCGTCGGGTCGGTGCGGGCGACCAGGATCGCCCAGCGCGCCAGGTGGGCGCTGGAGGTCCACACCTTCTGGCCGTCGACCACCCAGTCCCCGCCGTCGTCCCGGACCGCGCGGGTGGCCAGTCCGGCCAGGTCGGAGCCGGCGCCGGGCTCGCTGAAGAGCTGGCACCACACCTCCTCGCCGGTCCACAACGGCCGCAGGAAGCGCCGCCGCTGCTCCTCGGTGCCGTAGCGCAGGACGGTCGGCGCGGCCATCCCCAGGCCGATGCCGATCCGGCCGGGGTCGTTGTCCGGGGCGCCGGCGGCGGTCAGTTCGGCGTCGACGACGGCCTGGAGGGCGCGCGGCGCACCGAGTCCGCCGAGCCCTTCGGGGAAGTGCACCCAGGCCAGCCCGGCGTCGAAGCGGGCGCGCAGGAAGTCGAGCCGGTCGGTGGTGGCCACGGGGTGCGCGGCGAGCAGGGCGGCGGTGCGCCGGCGCAGGTCGGCGGCGTCGGTCATCGGCCCTCCTCCGCGCCGGGGAGCACGACCAGGCGGCCGACGGAGTCCCCGTCGGCGACCCGCTGGACGGCGTCGGCGGCGGCCGACAACGGGACCCGCCCGCCGATCAGCGGCTCGATGGCGCCCCGGGCGGCGAGTTTGGTCAGTTCCTCGTGGCAGGCGTCGACGGCGGCCGGGTCCTTGGTGTTGTACAGGCCCCAGTGGAGGCCGAGGACGGCGTAGTTCTTGACCAGGGCGTGGTTGAGGGCCGGCGCGGGGATGGTGCCGCCGGCGAAGCCGACGACGACGATCCGGCCCTCGAAGGCGATGCACTTGGTGGACTTGGCGTAGGCGTCGCCGCCCACCGGGTCGTAGACCACGTCCGCGCCCCGCCCGCCGGTGGCCTCCTTGACCGCGGCGACGAGGTCGTCGGTGTGCCGGTCGAGGACCAGGTCGCAGCCGAGCGCTCGGGCGGTGCGGGCCTTTTCGGGGCCGCCCACGACGCCGATGACCCGGGCGCCGGCGGCCCGTCCCAGTTGGACGGCGGCGCTGCCGACGCCACCGGCCGCGGCGTGCACCAGCAGCGTCTCGCCCGCTTGGAGGCGGGCCCGGCGGTGCAGTCCGAACCAGCCGGTCTGGTAGCCGATGTGCAGCGCGGCGGCGCCCGCGTCGTCCAGGGCGTCGGGCGCCGGGCGGACCGTCGCCGCGTCGGCGACCGCGAGTTCGGCGAACCCGCCGCCGGGCAGCGCGGGCTGGGCCAGCACCCGCGCGCCGACCTCGGCGCCGGCCCCTTCGCCGACCGCTAGCACCTCGCCGCAGATCTCCACGCCGGGGGTGAACGGGAGCGGCGGCCGGACCTGGTACTGGCCCCGGCACAGCAGCGCGTCGGGGAAGTTGACGTTGGCGGCCCGCACCCGCAGCAGCACCTGGCCGGGGCCGGGTTGCGGGTCGGCGACGTCCTCCAGCCGCATCACCGCTCGCGGCTCCCCGTTCGCGTGCACGCGCCATGCCTTCACCTGATGCCTCCACAGACCTCGGACGTACGGCTGGTGCGGGACCGGAACCGGCCCCCGCCACGGGGCATACTAAGCGGTCGGTATCCCCGAAGGAACAGTTCCGGCCGGGCCCGCCACCGGGTGCCCGGCCACCGGACGACCGCCCTCGCCGGCCGCCCTCGCCCGGCCGCCAGCCTGGCCATGACAGGGACAGGCAACCCGGCCGCCCCATGGCGCAGACTGGCCGGCATGGACGCACCCGCCACCGGCCCCGTTGCACTCGGGGACTTCCTCCGCACCCGCCGCGCCCGGCTCCAGCCGGAGGACGTCGGCCTGGTCTCCTACGGGGCCCGCCGCCGGGTGCCCGGCCTGCGGCGCGAGGAGCTCGCCCAGCTCGCCGGCGTCAGCGTCGCCTACTACACCCGCCTCGAACAGGGCCAGAGCCACAACGCCTCCGAGGGCGTGCTGGACGCCCTGGCCCGGGCGCTGCGGCTGACCGCCGACGAGCGCGCCCACCTGCGGCAGCTCGCCCGCCCGACACCGGGCCGGCGCCGCCCGGCGGTCCGCCCCGACACCGCGCGCCCCGGCGTGCGGCAACTGCTCGCCGCCGTGCCCGGCGTGCCGGCCGTCGCCCTCGGGCCGCGCTTCGAGGTGCTGGCCTGGAACCGCCTCGGGCACGCGCTGCTCGCCGGCCACCTGGACTTCGACGGCCCGTCCCGCCCCCAGGACCGACCCAACACCCAGCGGCTGCTCTTCCTCGACCCGCACACCCGCGAGCTGTACCCGGAGCGCGAGGAGGAGACCCGACGCGCCGTCTCCGCCCTGCGGGTGGCCGCCGGCCAGCGCCCCGATGATCAGCAACTGGCGGAGCTGATCGGCGAGTTGTCGATGAAGAGCACCGAGTTCAGCGCCCTGTGGTCGCGCCACTCGGTGAGCAACTGCACCTTCGGCACCAAGCACCTCCACCATCCGCTGGTGGGCGACCTGACCCTGGACTTCGAGATGCTGCAGACCCCGGACGGCTCCGGGCAGGCCGTCCTGATGTACACCGCCGCCGACGGCTCACCGTCCGAGGCCGCGCTCCGCCTGCTCGCCGCGGAACGCGGCCCAGACGCCCGGATCCTCGAACCCGAGCGCCCATAGCCCCCGCCCCCGCCCCCGCACCCCGTACGCCGCCAGCAGCGGCAGCTGCGCCCGGACGCCCCGCGCGTCCTGGTACCAGACCTCGTGCCGCTCACCGCCGCGCGCATAACGGAAGTGCGGGGTGCCGGAGTCCGCGTCGAAGGCGTACCGGGCGCCGACCCGCCGGCGCAGCGCCTCGGCCTCGTGCCAGGTCAGGTGGGTGGCGCGCCGGCCGCTGCCGGGCACCCAGTCCCAGCCGTAGCCGGGGAAGGCCACCTCGATCCGATCCCGGGGCACCTCGGCGGTGGCGTCGCGCAGGATCCGCGCGTACCAGCCCTTGGACGACAGCGGGCCCGGCTCGCCCAGCGACCAGTGCAGGTCGTAGCCCATGTACCGCACGGTGTCGGCGAGCGCGCCCAGCCGCCGGTAGGCGAAGGCCGCGCCGGCCCCGCGGATCCGCGGCATCACCGTCACCACGCACGTCCTGCCGCGGCGGTGCAGCCGCGCGCAGAGCTCCTCGACGAGGGTGACGTAGCCGCTGCGCACCCGGGCCCGGGCGGCCGCGTCGCCGGTCACCGCCATCGTCTCGTAGTCCAGGTCGATCCCGTCGTACCCCTGGCTCGCCACCACCCCCGACAGCGTCTCGACGTGGGCCCGCCGGCGCACCGGGTCGTGCAGCAACTCCCCCATCGCCGCCGCGTCCAGCGTCTCGGTCACCGTCGGCACCACCGCGATCCCGGCCCGGTGCAGCCCCGCGACGACCTCCGGCCGGACCGCGCCGGGCCGGCCGGTGACCGCGCGCTCCCCCGTCGTCTCGTACCAGAAGGGGCTGACGGTGTGGAGCTGGTCGGCGTGCGCCAACGCGTCCCGGTAGGCGCCCTCGACGTCGCCCCAGAACGGCAGCCACGCCGATCCCCGGCCCGCCCGCTCCGGCGGCCGCGCGGCGCCGATCGCCCCGGAGGGCGGCACCACCCCGGCGAGCAGCACCCACACCGCCAGCACCACCCCGCCGACCCGCGCCCGCTTCGGTGTCCACCGCACTCGTTCCATGCCCTGAAGCCTCGCCCGGCCCCCTGCCTGACGCCCCATCAGTGCGGCCGAATGGCGGGGCACCCGGCCGGGCCGCTACGGGGCGTCGTCGAGCCGCCGCCACAGCCGCCGGGCCTGCCGTGCGGCGGTGCCGGGCGGGTTCCTGGGATGCGCGGGATCGTCGGCCGCGAGCAGGCAGAGCCACATCAGGGCGTGCAGCGTGCGGCACTCCCGCAGGCGGGCGGACTCGGCCGGGGTCAGGGCGAAGCGGCCCAGGAACGCGGCGGTGTCGAACGGGTGCGGCTGCCAGGCGGAGACGTGCTCGACGATCTCGGCGAGTTCGTAGGCCCGGTCGCTGCGGCCGGACTCCTCGAAGTCGACGACCCGGACGCGGCGACCGTCCCAGAGGTAGTTGGCCGCGTTGCCGTCGCCCGCGCCGAACACGGCCGGGACGTCGGCCGGGAGGGCACGGCGGGCGTCCTGGGCGTCGGACCCCGCCCGGTCGAGCCAGTCCGTGCCGGCGCGCAGTGCCCGCCGCACGTCCGGGGCGAGCGGCCGGTCCGGCGGCGCCGCGCACCAGGCGCGCACCCGCGCGACGGTGTCCCGTCGGTGGCCGTGGCGGAGCGGCAGCCGGGCCAGCTCGGCGGGCGGCAGGGCGGCGTGGACGGCCTGGACGGCCCGCGCCCAGGCCGTCAACTCCCGAGACCCGAGCGGCCTTCCGCGCAAGCAGGCGCCCGGGAGCCGGGACGTCACGAGGGTCGGCGGGGCCGCCGCACCCGTCGGGTCCCGGACGTCCAGGAGGACCGGAGCGATGCCCGGGGCGTGCCTGCCGAGCAGCAGCAGCGCGCGCCGTTCGCGCACGAAGGGGTCGCGCCCTTCGGCCCGCCGGAAGCGCTTGACGACCCGGTCGGGGTGCAGGACGACGTCGTGGGTGTGCCAGTGGACCGTCCCGGAGGGTGGCGGGGACGGCGGTGGGTCCGCGTTCACCGGACGGACGGTGGCACGCCCGGTGAACGGCGGCAAGGGCGCGGCGGCGGCCGACGGGGACGGTTCCGCCGGCGGACGGGACGGCCGTCGGACGGTACGGCCGGCCGCTCAGACCGCGGTCGGGTCCGTGGTGCGGTCCTCGGGACGGGACTCCTCGATCCAGCCGGCCGCGAGGCCCTCGGCGAGGGAGAAGCGGTCGTGGGCGAGGGCCACGCAGGTGGCGGTGTCCATCCGCAGGACGGCGTCGGGGTGGGCGGCCGGGCCGTCGGCGTAGCGGGCGGCGACGGGGTCGTGCGGGTCCAGCACCACGTGGAACGCGCCCTGGTCCAGGGCGACGTCGACGGTGCGCACCGGGCCGTCGGCGAAGTGTCGGGCGAGCCGGGCCATCAGCGGGAGCGCGAACCAGTGGGCGCGGACCGCGTCGGTGGGGCGCTGTTCGCCGAGCGCCGGGGCGCCCCAGTCGGCGAGCGCGGTCAGTGCGGGGAGCAGGGCGTGAGCGCGCGGGGTGAGTTCGTAGACGGAGGCGGCGGCGGGCGGGGGGAGGCGGCGGCGGGTGAGCAGTCCGTCGCGCTCCATGTCCTTCAGGCGGGAGGCGAGCATGTCCGTGCTGACGCCCGGCAGGTCGGCGTGGAGGTCGGTGTACCGCCGGGAGCCGCCGAGCAGTTCCCGGACGATCAGGAGCGTCCAGCGGTCGCCCACGGCGTCCAGGGCCCGGGCGACGGCGCAGTACTGGTCATAACTTCGGCGCGGCATGACACCAGCATAGACATGTGATTGGATTTTCCAAGTGCGACGTTGGGAAAACCAAGTACGGTGTCACGAGTGCTGCCGCACCCCGCGGCGGGCGAGAGAAGGAGGAGGCCGCCGCATGCAGTTCAAGCAGTCCAGCAAGATGGCCGACGTCTGCTACGAGATCCGCGGACCGGTGATCGAGCACGCGAACGCGCTGGAGGAGGCCGGCCACAGCGTCCTGCGGCTGAACACCGGCAATCCGGCGCTGTTCGGCTTCGAGTGCCCGGAGGAGATCCTCCAGGACGTGATGCGCAACCTCTCCCGTGCACACGGCTACACCGAGTCCCGCGGCATCCTGGCGGCCCGCCGCGCGGTGGCCCAGCGCTACCAGGAGGCCGGGCTGCCCGACGTCGACGTCGACGACGTCTACCTGGGCAACGGCGTCTCCGAACTGGTCTCGATGACGATCCAGGCACTGCTGGACGACGGGGACGAAGTCCTCATCCCGGCCCCCGACTTCCCGCTGTGGACGGCGGTCACCTCGCTCGCCGGCGGCACGCCGGTGCACTACGTCTGCGACGAGGGCGCCGACTGGCTGCCGGACCTCGACGACCTGGCCTCGAAGATCACCGACCGGACCCGCGCCCTGGTGATCATCAACCCCAACAACCCCACCGGTGCGGTCTATCCGCGCGAGGTGCTGGAGGGCATGCTCGACCTGGCCCGCCGCCACCAGCTGATGGTCTTCGCCGACGAGATCTACGACCGGATCCTCTACGACGACGCCGTGCACCACCACGCCGCGGTCCTCGCACCGGACCTGGTGTGCCTGACCTTCAGCGGACTGTCCAAGTCGTACCGGGTGGCCGGCTTCCGGTCCGGGTGGCTGGTGGTGTCCGGTCCCAAGGAACACGCCGCGGACTACCTGGAGGGACTGGACACCCTGGCGTCGATGCGCCTGTGTCCCAACGCCCCCGCGCAGTACGCCATCCAGGCGGCGCTCGGCGGCCGGCAGAGCATCGAGGACCTGGTCCTGCCCGGTGGCCGCCTGCGGGAGCAGCGCGACCGGGCCTGGGAGCGGCTCAACGACATCCCGGGCGTCTCCTGCGTCAAGCCCAAGGGCGCGCTGTACGCCTTCCCCCGCCTCGACCCCGCGGTCCACAAGATCCACGACGACGAGAAGTTCGTGCTCGACCTGCTGCTGCGGGAGAAGATCCAGGTCGTCCAGGGCACCGGCTTCAACTGGCCGCGCCCGGACCACTTCCGGATCCTCACCCTCCCCCACGCCGACGACCTGGACGCGGCGATCAGCCGGATCGGGCGGTTCCTGGCCGGCTACCGACAGTAGCGGGCCCGCCGCGCCGCCGAGAGCGGGGAGGCGCGTCCGCCGCCTCCCCTCGCCCCGGCACCCGGCACCCGGCACCCGGCACCCGGCACCCGGCACCCGAACGGGCGTACCGGATTTCCGGCCGTCCTCCCCCGTCCCACCTGCCCGGTCCCCGACACCGGGCCGCCCACCGCCGGCACGCGCTCTTGAGGGGACCGCCGGCACCGGCTTAGGTGGAGGGCGGCGATCCAGCCGCCGCCCCGGAGGGGAGAGGGAAGCGATGCCCGTACGGCCGGCAGTGTCAGAAGCGGAGCTCGAAGCGTATCTGCGCGGGATATGTTTCAAGACGGGTCCACCCCGACGCCTCGGCGTCGAGATCGAGTTGCTGGTCCACGACGCCCGCAACCCCCGATGTCCGGTCGCACCCGACCGGATGCACGCCGCGGAGGACGCCCTGCGCGCCCTGCCGCTCGACTCCTGCCTCACCTTCGAACCCGGCGGCCAACTGGAGCTCAGCTCGTTGCCCGCCACCTCCCTCACCGCCTGCGTCGAGGCGGTCAGCGCCGACCTCGCCCTGGTCCGCCCCACCCTGCGGGAGCTGGGCCTCGGCCTCGCCGGCCACGGCCACAACCCCTGGCACCCCCCGCGGCGGGTACTCCTCGCCCCGCGCTACGACGCCATGGAGGCGTACTTCGACCGCCGCGGACCGGCCGGCCGCGCGATGATGTGCGGCACCGCCTCGGTCCAGGTCTGCGTGGACGCCGGGCACGAGGAGCCCGGACCGCTCGGGCTGGGCCGACGGTGGGTGCTGGCGCACCTGCTGGGCGCCGTGCTGGCCGCCGCGTTCGCCAACTCCCCGCTCGCCGAGGGACGGCCGACCGGATACCGCACCACCCGCCAGGCCATCTGGGCTCAGCTCGACCCGGGCCGCACCTTCGCCCCGTCCGCGGACCCCGACCCGCGCGCCGCCTGGGCCCGCTACGCCCTGGACGCACCGGTGATGTGCGTCCAACGCCCGGACGGACCCTGGCACGCGCCGGAGGGCCTGACGTTCCGGGAGTGGATCCGCACCGGCCGGCCGCGGCCGGTGACGCGGGCGGACCTCGACTACCACGTCACCACGCTCTTCCCGCCGGTCCGGCCGCGCGGCCACCTGGAGCTGCGCATGATCGACGCGCAGCCCGGCCCGGACGGGTGGATCGTGCCGCTGGCCGTCACGGCCGCCCTGTTCGACGACCCGGAAGCCGCCGAGTACGCCTACCGCACGGTCAAGCCCCTCGCGGAGACGGCGGGTTGGCGTCCGGCGCCGGAGAACCCGCTGTGGCGGGCCGCCGCCCGGGACGCACTGACCGACCCCGAACTGCACGCCGCCGCGGTGACCTGTTTCGCCGCCGCGCAGGAGGCGCTGCCCCGGTTGGGCGCCGCCCCCGCGATCCGCGCGGCGGTCGCGGAGTTCACCGAGCGCTACGTGGCGCGCGGCCGCTGCCCGGCCGACGACCAGTTGGACGCGTTGCCCGCCGCGGCCGAGAGCCGCCTCGTCCGTGGGAAGGACAGCCCGTGACCATCGACTGCGAACCCTTCCGGGAGCGGGCCGCCGCGGCGCTGCTCGCCGCCCGCGACCGCACCCGCACGCTGACCGGCTGCGTCGAGGACCCGGACCTGATCGCCCAACACTCCCCGCTGATGTCCCCCCTGGTGTGGGACCTGGCGCACATCGGCAACCAAGAGGAGCAGTGGCTGCTGCGCACCGTCGGCGGCCGCGACGCGCTGCGCCCGGACATCGACTCCGTCTACGACGCCTTCGAGCACCCGCGGGCCGAGCGGCCCGCGCTGCCGCTGCTGGCGCCGGCCGAGGCCCGCGGCTACGTGGCGGAGGTGCGCGGCCGGGTGCTGGACGTGTTGGAGCGCGCCGAACTGCACGGCGGTCCGCTGCTGTCCGCCGGGTTCGCCTTCGGGATGATCGCGCAGCACGAACAGCAGCACGACGAGACGATGCTGATCACCCACCAGCTGCGCGCGGGCCCGCCGGTGCTCGACGCGCCCGAACCGCCGCCCGCGCCGGCCGGCCCCCTGCCGTCCGAAGTCCTGGTGCCCGGCGGGCCGTTCCTGATGGGGACGTCCACCGAACCGTGGGCCCTGGACAACGAACGGCCCGCACACCGGCGGTCGGTGCCGCCGTTCCTCCTCGACACCGCCCCGGTGAGCAACGGCGCCTACCAGCGCTTCATCGAGGACGGCGGCTACGACGACCCGCGCTGGTGGGACCCGCAGGGCTGGGCGCAGGTGCGCGAGCACCGCCTGCGGGCCCCGCTGTTCTGGCGGCGGGAGGGCCGGCAGTGGCTGCGCCGCCGGTTCGGGGTGACCGAGCCGGTACCACCCGACGAGCCGGTGCTGCACGTCAGTTGGTACGAGGCCGACGCCTACGCGCGGTGGGCCGGGCGGCGGCTGCCCACCGAAGCGGAGTGGGAGAAGGCCGCCCGGCACGACCCGGCGACCGGCCGGGACCGGCGCTACCCGTGGGGCGACGCGGACCCCACCCCGGAGCACGCCAACCTCGGCCAGCGGCACCTGCGACCGGCACCGGTCGGCAGCTACCCCGAGGGCGCCTCGCCGCTCGGCGTGCACCAGCTGATCGGCGACGTGTGGGAGTGGACGGCCAGCGACTTCCTGCCCTACCCCGGCTTCGCCGCCTTCCCCTACCGGGAGTACTCCGAGGTGTTCTTCGGCAGTGCGCACAAGGTGCTGCGCGGCGGCTCGTTCGGGGTGGACCCGGTCGCCTGCCGCGGCACCTTCCGCAACTGGGACCTCCCGGTGCGGCGGCAGATCTTCGCCGGCTTCCGCACCGCCCGGGACGCCGGCCCGGCCGCGGACGACGCCTGATGTGCCGTCATCTCGCGTACGTCGGACCGGAGATCCCGTTCGGGCGGGTGGTCCTGGATCCGCCGTACGGCCTCTACCGGCAGTCCTGGGCGCCGCGCCAGCAGCGGCACGGGACGGTCAACGCGGACGGCTTCGGCGTCGGCTGGTACGCGCCCGACGATCCGGTGCCGGCCCGCTACCGGCGGGCCGGGCCGATCTGGGCCGACGAGCAACTGCCGGACCTGGCGCGGGTGGTCCGCACCCGGTCGCTGCTGGCCGCCGTCCGGGACGCCACCGTCGCCGGCGCGGACGCCGAGGCGGCCGCCGCGCCGTTCGCCACCGGGCGATACCTCTTCAGCCACAACGGCGCGGTGGCCGGCTGGCCCGACACCATGGCGCCGCTGGCCGCCGGGCTGCCCCCGGTGGAGCTGCTGCGCCTCCAGGCCCGCAGCGACTCCGCGTTCCTGTGGGCCCTGGTGCACCGCCGGCTGGTCGCCGGCGACGACCCGGGCCGGGCGCTGGCCGCCACGGTGGAGGAGGTCGCCGCGGCGGCGCCCGGCTCCCGACTGACCCTGCTGCTGACCGACGGCGCCGGCATCACCGGCACCACCTGGGGCGACACCCTGTTCCACCGGGCCGTCCCCGGCGGCGGCCGGGTGGTCGCCTCCGAGCCCTACGACGAGTCCCCCCACTGGACCGAGGTCCCCGACCGCACGCTGCTGTGCGCCACCCCCACCGAGGTCCGTCTCACCCCGCTCAAGGAGCCCGCAACGTGAGCCCGCTCAGCCTCACCCGCACCCTGCCCGCCGACGCCACCGCGGCCGCCCTGCGCGCCGACGTCGTCGCCGGACTGTCCCGCACGCCCAAGCAGCTTCCGCCGAAGTGGTTCTACGACGCCCGCGGCTCGGAGCTGTTCGACGAGATCACCACCCTGCCGGAGTACTACCCCACCCGCGCGGAGCGCGAGATCCTACGCGCCACCGCGGACCGGATAGCCGCCGCCACCGGCGCGCGCACCCTGATCGAGCTGGGGTCCGGTTCCTCCGACAAGACCCGTCACCTGCTCCGCGCCCTCGCCGACCTGGACGCCTACCTGCCGGTCGACGTCAGCGAGTCCGCGCTGCGGGCCGCCGGCGAGGGGCTGTTGAAGGAACATCCGGACCTGACCGTGCACGCCCTCGTCGCCGACTTCCAGCAGGGCCTGGCGCTCCCGCCGACGCCCGGCCCCCGACTGCTGGCCTTCCTCGGCGGCACCATCGGCAACCTCCTGCCCCAGGAGCGGGCCGCGTTCCTGAGCTCGGTGCACGACCTGCTCGCCCCCGGTGACGCCCTGCTGCTCGGCACCGACCTGGTCAAGGACGAGGCCACCCTGGTCGCCGCGTACGACGACGCCCGCGGGGTGACCGCCGAGTTCAACAAGAACGTGCTGGCGGTCATCAACCGCGAGCTGGGCGGCGACTTCGACCCGGACGCCTTCGACCACGTCGCACGGTGGAACGCCGGGCAGGAGTGGATGGAGATGCGGCTGCGGGCCCGCACCGAACTGACCGTGAAGGTCCCCGGCGTCGACCTGGTCGTGCCGTTCGCGGCCGGCGAGGAGGTGCGCACGGAGGTCTCGGCGAAGTTCCGCGAGGACGGGGTCCGCAGCGAACTCGCCGCCGCCGGAATGAAGTTGACCGAGTGGTGGACCGACCGCGAGGGCCGGTTCGCGCTGTCCCTGGCGCTGCGCGTCTGAGCGGTGCCGATCCGGCCGGCGCGCGACCTGCGGGTACCCGGCCGCCCGTCGATGTGGTTCGATGCCCCGATCGCACATCCGTACGCGCCGTCGGGTGCACCCGCCGCGTACGGAGCCACACGGGCTCGACTAAGGGGCAGGGCATGGCCACGGCGCTGGATCGGCGGGGTTTCCTCAGGGGCGCGGCGGGACTGTCCGCCGCCGGGCTGTTCGCGGGCCTCGGCGGCGGGGGGACCGCGGCGGCCGCGACCCCCACCGCGGTCTCGGTACAGGACTGGATGTCCGCGCTCGGCGACGGCACGCCCGTGCAGCGACTGAGCATCCCCGGCACCCACGACTCCGGGGCCCGGATCGGCGGGCCGTGGGTGGCCTGCCAGAACACCTCGGTCGCCGAGCAACTCGCCGCCGGCATCCGGTTCCTGGACGTGCGCTGCCGGGCCATCGACGGCGTCTTCGCGATCCACCACGGCGCGTTCTACCAGGAGCTGATGTTCGGTGACGTGCTCAACGCCTGCCGGGACTTCCTGCGGGCGCACCCCACCGAGACCGTGCTGATGCGGGTCAAGCAGGAGTACTCGGAGGTCTCCGCCGAGGAGTTCCGGCAGGTCTTCGTCAGCTATCTGGACGGCAAGGGCTACCGGTCGCTGTTCCGGCTGGACGCGGGGCTGCCCACGCTGGGCGAGGCCCGGGGCCGGGTCGTGCTGCTGGCCGACTCGGACGGGCTGGGCGGTGTGCGGTACGCCGACCCGGCGCTGTTCGACGTCCAGGACGACTACATGGCCGAGCCGATCGGGAAGTACCCCAAGGTCGAGGCCCAGTTCCGCAAGGCGGTCGCCGAGCCCGGCAAGCTCTTCGTCAACTACGTCTCGACCGCCGCCCTGCTCCCGCCGCGGTCCAACGCCGACCGCCTCAACCCACGGGTCAAGGACCTGCTGGACGGTGCCGAGGGCAGCGCCTGGCGGGGGCTGGGCATCGTCCCGATGGACTTCCCCAACGAGTTCCACATGGCCGAGACGCTGATCCGGCACAACCTGGCCGGTCTCGGCGTCACCCGGTCGGCGCACGCGCACGCGTGATCGGGCCTCGAACCGAACCACGAGACGCTTCCGTGCATCAGACTGGTTGAAATGTCTGGTTCCGGCGCTGCCCCCGCCCCGCACGACGGTGCGCGGTGCGGCCGCGCCCACTGAAGCGGCGAGGCGGCACCTGGTGGAGACGAGCGAACGCGGGGCCGGGGCGGCGGCGACACGGGACGCACGGCCGGCGGACGGCCGGTCCGGGCCGGCGCCCACGGGGCCGGGAACGGGCGGCCCGATCCGCACCGGCCGGGCCCGCGCCGGGGTGCCGCTGCGGGTGACGGCGGCGCTCGCGGTGCTCACCGTCGTCGTGGGCGGCACGGCGCTGGCGCTCAAGGCCGCGCACCAGGATCCGTCCGTGGCGCCCGGGGACCCGGTCACCGGGACGTACGTCGCCTCGCGGTCGGCCGGCGACCGGGCGGCCGCCGCGGTGCTGGCCGGGCCGTACCGCGAGTCACCGGGCCCACGGGTCGTCGCCGTGCGCCGGACCGGTGACGCCCCGGCACCGCTGCCCGCCTCCCGCCCGCTGGCGGCCAGCGCGGCGGCTCCCTCGCCGCCGGTCGGGGCGCTCTTCTCGCCCGGCGACGACGGCGACGCGGGGCACTACTGCACGGCCAGCGTGGTGCACTCCCCCGCCGGCAACCTCGTCGCCACCGCCGCGCACTGCGTCCACGACGGCGGCTTCCGCACCCGGCTGGTGTTCGCCCCCGGCCTGCACGACGGGATCGCGCCCTACGGCCTGTGGGTGCCCACCCGCGTCTACGTGGACCCGCGCTGGATCAGCGACCGGGACCCGGACCACGACGTGGCGTTCCTCCGGGTACGCCGGCACGGCGGCACGGACCAGCGGATCGAGGACGTCACCGGTGCCGAACGGATGCGGTTCGACGCGCCGCCCGGCCGGCCGGCGCAGCTGACCGGCTACCCGTCCGACCGCGACACCCCGGTCAGTTGCCGGCACACCGCCGACGCCGAGGGCCCGGGCCAACTGCGCTTCCCCTGCGCCGGCTTCCCGGCCGGGACCAGCGGCGGTCCGATGCTCACCGACCTCGATCCGGTGACCGGCACCGGCTCGCTGATCGGGCTGATCGGCGGTCAGGACGGGGGCGGTGACGACAACACGTCGTACAGCAGCCGCTTCGGGGCGGACGTGGCGGCGCTGTACCGGCGGGCCACCCGCGGCTAGCGGGCGGCCCGGCCCCGGCCCCGCTCAGGCGCCGCCGCGCGGGAGGACGGTGGCGAGGACCGACGGCAGCGGGTACCAGTCGGCGGTGGCGAAGCTGGCGTGTGCGGCGGCGAGCTTGCCGACCCGGGCCAGGGCGTCCGTCTCGGTGGGGCGGGTGGGGTCCAGGGCCGGCGGGACCTTGTGGGCGTCGGTCATGACCAGCAGGTAGTGGCGGGCGTCGTACCAGGAGGTGTCGATGGAGCCGTCGAGGTACGTGGCGGCGTCGCCGTCGAACACCACGAACCAGGGGCGCAGCGCCGGGTCGGCGTAGCGGTCCCGGGGGTCGCCCGGGGCGGCGCCGTGCACGGCGGGGAAGGCGGTGGCCCGGGCGAGTTGGCCGCGGGCGGCGAGGTCCCTCAGGTGGCCGGCGTACTCGACGTCGGTCCACAGCTTGTCGAACGGGTTCTTCTCCTCGACGGTGCCCGGTATCAGCTCGAAGAGGAACTTCCCGGCCAGGTCGGCGCGCGGCGGCCAGCCGCCGGCCCGCACCGCCGCGTCGAGGGTGGGGTGGCCGTGCGCCAGGTCGCCGGGCCCGTAGACCGCGTCGCCCAGCTTCTGGCGTATCAGGGCGTCGAATTCGGCCGGTCCGCGGCCGCCCTTGGCGTTGAAGCCGTCCTTCATCTCGACCTTGACCAGAATCGGGCGGTGGCCGGGGTGGGCGTCGTGCCAGGCCCGCAGGTCGGCCAGGCAGCCGGCGAAGTCCTGGTTGCGGTCCTTGCTGCGCAGTTCGTCGGCGGTGGCCGCGCCGACGCAGTTGTTGTTGTTGCCGAGCGGGTTGCCGTGCGAGACGCGCCACGAACCGCCCAGGCCGTTGGTCCAGACGTCCACTTCGACGAGTGCGGCACCGGAGTCCAACGCATCGGCGAAATAGGGGTACTTGGCCTTCTCGTAGGCGTTGTGCACCCCCACCGCGGTGCTGGTGCCGTAGGTCGTGGGGGCGGCCGTCCCGGCCCCCGCCGGGCCGCTCGCCGCGATCACCGCCGCCGCCGCGACGGCCACCGTCCCCGCACACCGCTTCCTGTTCATGCGCCCCGCTTCCCCTCGTGTCCCGCCAGGTCGGTGAGCAGAGTACGGGAGTTGTCGGTCGGCGAGCGGAACGACGACGGGCGCGGTACGGTCAGCGACGCAAACGATCAAGCGAAAGGGTGTGCGGATGCGGATCCGGGGGAACGACGGGGCCGGCTCGGGCGGGCTGTCATGGACGGCGGCGGTGCTGACGGGGACGGTGGCTCTCTACATAGCGCTGGTCGCGTTCGGCAACATCACCGACTTCGGCACCAACCGGGAGTACGTCCGGCATGTGCTGGCGATGGACACCACCTTCCAGGACCCGGACCTGATGTGGCGGGCCGTCACCTCACGGGGCGCGCAGGACGCCGCCTACGTCGCGGTGATCGCCTGGGAGTCGGTGGCGGCACTGGTGCTGCTCGCGGCGACCGCGCTGTGGGTCGTGCGCGGGCGGTCCGGCGGCGCCGGGCGGGCGCGGCAACTGGCCACCGTGGGGCTGCTGATGATGATGGTGCTGTTCGGGGCCGGCTTCTGGGCGATCGGCGGCGAGTGGTTCGCGATGTGGCAGTCAAAGCAGTGGAACGGGGTCGAGGCCGCGGTGCGGAACTTCCTCATGACCGGGGTGGTGCTGCTGGTGGTGCAGTTCTCGGGGGCCGTCGGGCGGCCCGCGCGCACCGACGCGTGACGCACCGGCGGCGGGTGCGCGAGGACCGCACCCGCCGCCGGCGCCCCGTGGCGCGTCAGCCCGCCGCGTAGACGTCCTCGACGTAGCGGCCGGCAGCGGTCAGTTCGCGCAGCCACGCCTGGGACTCCTGCTCCGACGCGCCGGTGCGCTCGCGGTGCACCGCACGGAAGGCGTCCCGGACCCCGGGCGCCATCCGGCTGCCGTCGCCGCAGACGTACACCCGGGCGCCGGCCCGCAACAGCTCCCACACCTCGGTGGCCTCGGCCGCGATCCGGTGCTGGACGAAGCGGTGGCCGTTCTCGGGGCGGGCGCTGAAGACGGGGCGGACGGCGACGGCGCCGGCCCGCTCGGCGGCGGCGAACTCCGCGGCGTGCAGGAAGTCGCCGTCGGGGTCGTCGCAGCCGAAGTAGAGCCGGGCCGGGGTCGTCCGGCCGGCCGCCACGCGGTCGGCGACGGCGCCGCGGAACGGCGCCAGCCCCGTGCCGGCGGCGACCAGGATGACCGGGGTGTCGTCGTCCGGGTCGAGACGGAACGCCTCCCGGCACGGCTGCACCCGGGCCAGCACGGTGTCGCCGGGGCGCACGGCGTGCAGGTGCGTCGAACCGGTGCCTCCGGGCAGCAGCGAGACCATCAGGTCGGCGTGGCGCGGGTCGGCGGCGGGCGACGAGGACAGCGAGTAGTGGCGGGTGCGCAGCGGCGGCAGCAGCTCCAGGACCACCGGCCAGGGCAGCGCGCCGCGCAGCGCGGGGTGCGCCTCGATCAGCTCGACGAGGCTGCGCGGATCGTCGTCGGGAAGGTTCTCCAGGGCGTGCCGCTCGGGCGGGCAGGGGTTGTGGGCGGCGAGCAGGGCCCGCTGTTCGGGCGTCGGGCGCATGCCCAACTCCAGGTGGTGAGTGAGGAGTTGCCGCACGGTCAGCGGTCGGTCGATCGGCAGCGTGTCGCGGGCCGGGCGGCCCGTGGGCGGGCGCAGCGCCAGCACGGAGTCCGCGTCGACGCCGAGCGCCGCGGCGGTGCGGGCCACCGCCTGGGGGGTGTTGACCGGCAGCACCGCGAGGTGGTCGGCGGTGCGGTAGGTGACGCCGTCCGGGAGCGCCAGGCGCAGGAAGCGCTTGGGCCGGGACCAGCCGTCGGCGGTCAGGTCGTACGCCTCGGTGACGGTCATCGGGACGAGGTCGTGCCGGGCGGCGAGCGCGTCGAGCGGGCCGCCGGTGAGCGCGGTGACGGCGTAGCCGGTGTCGGCGCCGTCCGCGCCCCGGTCGCCGATGCTCGCCGGGTCACCGTGCCGGATAAGTAGCTCGGTACGCAGGGCGGCGCCGAACTTCCTTACCGCGCCGGCGAGTTCACCGGAGGCGTCGGCCTCGGCGCGGGGCAGCAGCCGCTCGCCGCCGAGGGCGGCCAGCCGGTCGTCGAGGAAGGTGGGGACCTGCTGGTAGGTGGCGGCCCAGTTGCGGTCGCCGACGCCGAGCACGGCGTAGTGGACACCGGCCGCGGCGCCCTCCGGGGCGGTGCCGAGCCAGGCGGTGAACGCGGCGGCGTCATCGGTCGGTTGACCGTTGTACGAGGCGGCGACGAGGACGACGGGTCGGTCGGTCGGCAGGCCACCGGCGTGCGCGTTCAGCGGCGCGACCTCGGTGGCGAAGCCCAGGGCGGTGGCCTCGTCGGCGAGCCGCTCGGCGAACTCCCGGCAGGTGCCGTAGTTGGTGCCGTGCAGCAGGAGCAGTCCGGTGCCCTGCGGGACGCGGGTGGGCAGGCCCGCGTCGGCCGCGGCGCCGGTGGCGTCGCCCTCCGCCGCTCCGGCGGGCCCGCCGGGCAACACGGCCAGCGCACTGCGCACCGCGGCCCGGTCGGCGGGGGTGCGGGGGGCCAGGGCGAGGGTGAAGCCGTCGGGCTTGAGGGTGAGGGTCTCCTTGACGCGGAGCCGGTAGTCGGCGTGGTCGACGAGCCGGTAGCGGTGCACCAGCAGGGCCAGCAGCATGGTGGCCTCGTGCAGCGCGAACTGCCGGCCGATGCAGGCACGTTCACCGGTGCCGAACGGCTTGTAGGCGTGCGGGGAGCGGGCCGCCTCGGCCTCCGGCGTGAAGCGGAACGGGTCGAACGCCTCGGGGTTGTCGCCCCAGACCGGGTCGCGGTGCAGCATCGGGGTCAGCACGGTGACCAGGGACCCGGCGGCGACCGGGTAGCGGCCACCGAGGACCGTGTCGGTGCGGGCCTGACGGGTGAAGGCCGCGGCGGTCGGCCACAACCGCAGCGTCTCGTTGAGGACCTGACGGGTGAACGCCAGCTTGCCGATGTCCTCGAACGTCGGGTCCGGGTCCGCCTCGTCGCCCCACAGTTCGTCGGCCTCGCGCTGCACCAGGCGCAGCGCGACCGGGTCCTTCAGCAGGTGGTAGAGGGCGAAGGAGAGTGCGCCGGAGGTGGTTTCGTGACCGGCGATGAGGAAGGTGATGACCTGGTTGCGGATGTTGGCGAGGTCGAGGGCCGGCCCCTGGTGCGCCGCTTCGCCCTCCCCGGCGGCGAGCATCAGACCCAGCAGGTCGTCGTCGCGGCGCTCCCCGCTGGCGGTGCGGGCGGCGATCACCTCGTCGACGACGGACGCGAGGTAGTCGGCGTCCGCCCGGAACGCCGCGTCGGCTGCGGTGTGGTCGGCGTCGGGCTGGCGGGCGAACTTGGTCATGCTCCACTCCAGGCAGCGCACCATCGCCTCGACGAAGGGGTGCGGGGTGTCCCGGGAGAACGACTCGAAGTCGAAGCCGAAGCCGGCCAGTCCGATGGTGTCCAGCGTCATCCGCGTCATGTCCTCGGCGACCGCGACCGGGCGGCCCTCGGCCATCCGGCGGTCCCAGGACGCGGTGACCCGGCGAGCCACCTTCAGCATCGCCGGGTGGTAGGTCCGCATCGAGCCCAGGGCGAAGGCCGGCATCAGGAGCTCGTGGGCCTTGGCCCAGTTGGGTTCGTCGTTGTAGGCGGTGAACAGACCGTCACCGGCGAACTCCCGCACGTTCTCCAGGACCACCGAGACGCCCTTGGCGAAGCGGGTCTCATCGGAGACCTCGGTGACCAGGTCGACGGAGGAGAGGAAGAGCGTCTCGCGCGCACCGAACTTGCGCACGTAGGCCGGGCCGTGGACCCGGGCGAGGTCCATGGCCTGCTGGAGGGGGGTGCTGCTGATCCCGGTCGCCGTGAGGTCGGCGACCGGGACGCCCACGGCGCTGGCGCGGTCGCCCGTCTGGGGCGCGATGGTGTCGGTCATGTCTCCAGCGTGACCGGCCCGATGCCCACCCCCGCTCCGGGGAACTGCATGATTGTGCAGTGGTTCGTCGTCGCGCGCCCTTGCGCCTGCGGCGAGGATGGGGCTAGGGACGGCTGCTGCGACGGTAGAAAGGGCGGAATCCGGACGATGGGCAGGGCGACGCACGGCGGTGCGCCGGAGGACGACACCGGCACGGACTGCCCGCGCCCCGGGCCGCCGACCCCGCCCGCCCCGCCCCCGGCCAGCGCCTACCGCGACTACTTCGTGATGCTGCTGGACCGCATCCCCACACCGATCGCGGTGTGCCGGGCGGACGGCCAGGTGCTGATCGCCAATCCGGCGATGGCGGCGCAGTGGGGCGCGGTCCCCGGTCAGCTGCGCGGCCGCAACCTGCTCGACCTGTTCCGGCCCCGGGACCCCGCGCAGATCGCCCGGATCATGGAGGCGCTGCGGCTGGGCCGGCGGTCCCGCTACCCGGTCGAGGTGCGGTGGCGGACCGGACCCGACGAGCCCGAGCGGCAGGGGCAGCTGACGATCGATCCGGTCGGCGACCCGTCCGCGGCACCGCCGTCGCTGCTGGCCCTGCTGCGCGAGGACACCGGCTCCACCGCCGCACCGCCGGCCGTGCCACGCGCCGCCACCAGCCCCGTAGAGGCCCGGATCCTGGCGCTGGCCGCCGGCGGGGCGACCACCGCCGCGATCGGCAGCGCACTGGGACTGACCGTCGACGGCGTGAACTACCACCTCACCCGGCTGGCCCGCCGCTGGCGCGTCCAGGGCCGCACCGCACTGGTGGCCAAGGCGTACGTGCTCGGGGTGCTCGCCGCGGACCGCTGGCCGCCCGCGCCCGCGGCGCCCGACGACGGCGCGCGACCGCCCGGCCCCTGAGTTCGGCTGCCCGGGCGTGCGGATAACCTCCCTGGTGTGGAGGACAACGCAGCCGCGCCGTTCGAGCGCGGAACGGACGGCCCGAAGGTCATCGTCGTCGGCGTCGACGGCTCCGACTCGTCCTGGCGGGCCGCGGCGTACGCGGCCGGGCTGGCCAGGCGGCAGGGGTCGAAGCTGGTGATGGTCTACGTCCAGCCGGTGCTGGCGACCGGGGCCGCGTTGGGCGCACCGGTCATGGACACCACCAACGAGGTCGCCGAGGAGCTGATGGCCGAGATCCGCAAGGCCACCGAACGGCTCGACGGGATATTCCACCTGCGGTGGGAGTTCCACACGCTGCGCGGGGACCCGTACAACGGCATGGTGCAGATGGCCGACGAGCTCAAGGCGGACGCGGTGGTGGTCGGCGCCTCGGAGTCCGCGGGCCACCGCATCATGGGCTCGGTCGCGGTGCGGCTGGTCAAGGCCGGCCGCTGGCCGGTCACGGTGGTGCCCTAGCGTCCTTGGTCGGAGGTTCCCCGGCAGGGGGATTTCGGCGCCGGGCCCGTACTCGGCCGAGTGCGGGCCCGGTGGTGCACGGGCTGCGGGCGTTACACCTGCCGGTCCCCTTGCCAGGTGACGGACGTGATCGCGGCCAGACCACCGTTCGCCAGGCCCTTGTAGGTCACCCTCCGGGCAGGGCCGACCTCGTGGGCGACGCGTCGTGCCAGCTCCGCCCCGTCGTGGAACAGCCGCTCCCACTCGGCGTCGTACTTGCCGTCCTCCCGGTCCCGCACGTCCAGGTTCAGCGTGACGTCGATGGTCTTCGCCCACCCGTACAGGGCGGCGACGAGATCGTCGGACAGGGTCAGCGCGGCGACGGGATCGTCGGGAAAGAAGTCCCCGAATCCCTCCGCGCGCAGCGGACCGAACGTGAACTCGCCCTCCACCGTGAGGTCAACGGGGTGCGGCCGTGCGCCGTGACTGTCGCGATCCCAGTGCAGGCGGTCACAGCCCCAGCACGCCCACTTCGCCGATTTCTGGCGCTCGTCCCAGTAGCGCACCGCCCACGACGGCCCGAGGTGCCGTGCCAGTCGCTGGGCGATCGCCGACCCCTGCCCGACGTGTTCTCGCAGGTCCGGGCGGGAGGCGAAGCCCTCCCGCGGGCGGGACAGCGACCAGGAGCGCAGTGCGTCGGCCAGATCCGCCGGGAGGCCCAACCGGTAGTCGTCCAACGCCATGGTGCGGGTGAAGGAACCGAGGTCCTCGTAGGCCCAGGGCCCCTCCGCCTCGTACAGCGCGGACGACTCACCGCGGGCCTGAACGAGCACGTAGTGCGGTTCTTCGTAGGTCATGCGGGTCATGCGGGACTGGCTCCGATCGCGAATCCGTTGTCGCCCACGCTAACGGCCACTCGCTGGCTGCCGCCGGGGAACCCCCGATCCGTCCCCTGCCCGAACTCCCCCGCACGCCCGAAACGCCATGCACCAGCCCCACGTTGACGTCGCCGCTCGCCGGTCAGGGGGACGGCAAGCCTGGCGTACTCCCTCACCTTCGACCGCGGCCGCCCTGCTGAACTCCCTTCCGGCCTCCCGGAACGTGAACGCGGGGGCGAACCCCCGTTACCCTGCCCGCGTGAACGGTACGGATGGGGTGCGGAGTGTTCCCGACTGGCGGGTGCTCATCGTCGGGGGCGCATCGGGGATGGGGAAGACCGGCGTCGGCCGGGCACTGGCACGGCGCTACGACGTCCCCGTCGTGGAGGTCGACGACATCGTGGAGGCCCTCCTCGCGGTGACACTGCCCGAGCACCTGCCGGAGGTCCACTTCTGGCGCACCCACCCGGAAGCCGCCCGTCAGGCGCCCGAGTCGGTGGTCGAGCGGCAGATCGCGATCGCCGAGGCGCTGGCGCCGGCGATCGAGGCGGTGGTGGCCAACCACGTGGGCACCGACACCCCGGTGATCCTGGAAGGGGACTACGTCCTGCCCGGACCGGCGACGCCCGGAGGTCCGGTCCGTGCCGTCTTCCTCCACGAGGACGACGAGGCCCAGGTGACGGCCAACTACCTGCGCCGGGAACCGGAGGCCGGACCACAACGCCATCGCGCACGCGTCAGCGTCCTGTACGGCCGGTGGCTCGCCGCGCAGGCACGGGCCGCCGGCGCGTCGGTCGTCGCCCCTCGTCCATGGGAGGACCTGGCCGACCGCGCCGCCGAGTCGGTGGAAACGCGCGACGCCGCGCCCGCTGGCCACGCCTCATAGGTACGGCACGCCCCGGAAACCACCGTCAGCAGCCCTGCTCAGCAGCGGAGCGGCGCCACTCCCGGCCGACGCACGCGGCCAGGAGGCGGGCGTCGATCGCCTCGCCGAACCAGGCGTCGAACAGCCTCTGCGCCGAACTCGCCATCGCCGACCAGGCCGCACTCCACCTCGCGGCCGCCCCTCGCCCCCGTACACCCCCGGTCCCGGCCCGCTGGTGGGGTGGGCCGGGGTGAGGCACGGTGGAAGGTGGACGGGGGGAGCGCCGCCCCGATGAGGGAGAGATCGTGACCGACCGCACGTACCGCGTGACCGAGATCGTGGGGACGTCCCAGCAGAGTGTGGACGCCGCCATCCAGAACGGCATCAGGCGCGCCTCAGGCACGCTGCGCAATCTCGACTGGTTCGAGATCACGCAGGTCCGCGGCCACATCATCGAGGGGCGGATCGATCACTACCAGGTCGGTCTGAAGGTCGGTTTCCGGTTGGAGGAGGCGGGCTGAAGCCCCGGGGGCCGAATGGCTGCCCGCCGCCGCGTCGCCTTCGTACCGCGCCGCCGGCGGTCCATGATGATCCGCCGTCGAACCACGACGGGCACGTACCGAGCGTACGGAAGGATCACGCATGGCACGCCTGCTGCGCGCGGGTCAGGGCGTCTGGCGCCGCAAACCCATCGAGCACATCGAGGAGCCGGAGGGCACGGCGGGCCAACAGCTCACCCGTGAGCTGGGACTGTGGCAGCTGACCGCGATCGGCGTCGGCGGCATCATCGGCGCCGGCATCTTCACGCTGGCCGGCACCGTCGCCCATGAGAAGGCCGGCCCCGCGGTCCTGGTCTCGTTCCTCATCGCGGGCGTGGCCAGCGCCGCGGCGGCGTTCTCCTACGCCGAGTTCGCCGGGCTGATCCCGAAGGCCGGCTCCGCCTACACCTACGGCTACGCGGTGTTGGGCGAGCTCGCCGGCTGGTTCATCGGCTGGGACCTGCTGCTGGAGTACACCGCGATCGTGGCGGTGGTCGCGATCGGCATCTCCGGCTACTTCGCGTTCCTGCTCGGCGAGATGGGGCTGAAGCTGCCGCTCTGGATGCTGGGCGCGCCGGGCACCGGCCCGGGGCACCGGGTGGACCTCTTCGCTTCGGTGCTCTGCCTGTTGATCGCCTACCTGTTGACGCTGGGCATCAAGAACGCGGCCCGCTTCGAGACGATCGTGGTCGGGCTGAAGGTGCTGGTGGTGCTGGTCGTCGTCGGTGTCGGCTTCTTCCACCTCGACACCGCCAACTACCGGCCGTTCTTCCCGTTCGGGGTGACCGGCGCGTTCACCGGGGCGGCCACCGTCTTCTTCGCGGTGTTCGGCTACGACGCGATGAGCACCGCGGCCGAGGAGTCCAAGGACGCCCAACGCCACATGCCCCGGGCGATCATGTACTCGCTGGCCATCTCGATGGTGCTGTACGTGCTCGCCTGCCTGGTGCTGACGGGCATGCAGAACTACCGGCACATCGACCCGGAGAGCGGCTTCTCCACGGCCTTCAAGTCGGTCGGGCTGGACACGTTGGCGGACGTGATCGCGGTCGGCGCGATCATCGGCATCCTGACCGTGATGTTCACCTTCATGCTGGGGGTGACCCGGGTCTGGTTCGCCATGAGCCGGGACGGACTGCTGCCCAAGTGGTTCGCCAAGACCAGCGCCACCCACCACGTACCGGTGCGGGTCACCTGGATCGTCGGCGCGGCGTCCGCGCTGATCGCCGGGTTCCTGCCGATCGGGGAGGCCGCCGAACTGACCAACATCGGCATCCTGCTGGCCTTCGTGGTGGTGTGCGTCTCGGTGATCGTGCTCCGCTACAAGCGCCCCGACCTGCCGCGCACCTTCCGCACGCCGGGCATGCCGGTGGTGCCGGCGCTCGGGGTGTGCTTCTCGCTGTGGCTGATCACCTTCCTGGAGTGGCAGACCTGGGTGCGGTTCGCGGTGTGGTTCGTGATCGGCCTGGTCATCTACTTCTCGTACTCCTACCGCAAGTCGGAGTTGGCGACGGCGGACCGGACGGCTCCGGGCCCGCGGTGACGGCCCGTACGACCGCCTCCCCGGCGTCCGTCCGGCGGTAGAGCACGCTGCGCCCGGCCCGGCGGCGGGCGATCAGGCCGGCGTCGCGCAGCACTTGGAGGTGCCGGCCGACCGAGCCCAGGCCCTGGCCGGTCAGGGCCACCAGCTGGGTGGTGCTCTTCGGCGCGCCCAGCAGCATCAGCACCGCCGCCCGGCCGCCGCCCAACAGGGCCGTCAGCGCGCCCGGTATCGGCGGGCGGCCCGGCTCGGCCAGCGCGCCGGAACACGGGTAGACCACCGCGGAGCGCGGCGGCGTGCGCCCGTCGGTGTCCCAGGAGAGCCAGGACTGCTGTGGGGTGACCGGGACGAACAGCAGGTGGGCACCGGCCAGTTGGCGTGCCGGATGGTCGTGCGCGGTGATCTGGAGGCGGTTCGTGCCGAGCCAGCGCAGGCCGGGGCGCATCCCGTCCAGCGCCGCGACCCAGCCGCCGCTGCCGAGCCGGGCGGTGCGCGCCAGCACGTCGGCCTCCAGCACCCGGCGACGGCGCGGCCAGTCCGGCTGCACGGTGCGCCGCCAGACCCAGTCCAGCAGCGCGGCGGCGCGTTCCGGCAGGTCGGCGCGGTGGCGGAGGGCGGCCGGGAGCGGGGCGCCGGCCAGGGCCTCGACGAGGTCGGCGCGGGCGGTGGCCGGCGGGGTGTCGCGGACCCGGGCGAGTTCGGCGGGGAAGCCCTGGTCGGCGTCTCCGGTCGGGGCGGGTGTCAGGAACGTCGCGTTCCAGGTGGGGCGCAGGGCGCAGCGCACCAGGAGGGCGGTGGGCGGGTCGGCGGCCAGACGGGCGCGGTAGGCGGGCAGGTGGGCGTCGAGCCAGGCGCGTTCGCCCGGGTGCGCGGCGGTGCCGCGGTGCAGCGTCTTCAGGGCCGCGGTGGTCTCGGCCAGCGGCGAGAGGGCGAACCGGCCCGCGGCGAGGGTGTCCGCCGTGATCTCCCACCAGCCCACGCCACCGCCCCCGTTCCGTGCTCCCACCGTGCGCGCCCGGCGCGGCCCCCGCACGGGTTTCGCAGGTCCGCGAAACTGTACGCCGCGCGCCCCGGCGGCCCGGACACTCCCGCCATGCGCAGCTACCGCGAGCTCTTCCGCACCCCGGAGTTCCGTCCGCTCCTGATCGCCTCCACCGGGCAGGTGGCCGGCCAGACGGTCGGCGGCCTGGCCCTCGGCACGCTGGTGTACGGGACGACCGGCTCCCCGCTGTTGTCGTCGCTCGCCATGTTCGGCCCGTCCTTGGCGCAGATGGTCGGCGCGGCCACGCTGTTGTCGGCGGCCGACCGGCTCCCGCCGCGCGCCGCGCTGGGTGCCCTGGGGCTGCTGCTGGGCGCGGGCACCGCCGTCCAGGCCGTCCCCGGCCTGCCGGTGGCCGCGTCGTTCGCCGTGCTGATGGTGCTGGGGGTGCTCTCGTCGCTGGGCGGCGGGGTGCGCTACGGGCTGCTCGGCGAACTGCTGACGCGGGACGGGTACCTGCTGGGCCGCTCGGTGTTCGCCATGGCGTCCGGGGTGGTGCAGATCTGCGGCTTCGCGGCGGGCGGGGCGCTGGTGGCGGCGGTGTCGCCGCGCGGGGCGCTGCTGGTCGCGGCCGGGCTGCACGCCGCCGGTGCGGTAGCGGCCCGCCAAGGACTGGCCCGGCGACCGCCGCGCGCCACCGGCCGCCCCTCGCCGGCCGCGACCTGGCGCACCAACGCGGTGCTGTGGGCCGACCGGCGGCGGCGCCGCGTCTACCTCGCGTTGTGGGTGCCGGGCGGCCTGATCGTCGGCGCCGAGTCGCTCTACGTGCCGTACGCGCCCGCGCTGGCGGGGTCGCTCTTCGCCTGTGGTGCGCTCGGCATGCTGGTCGGGGACACGGTTGTCGGCCGGTTCGTGCCGCGCCGCCGGGCGGAGCGCCTGGTGGTGCCGCTGTGCCTGCTGCTGGCCGGCCCGTACCTGGTCTTCGCGGTGCGGCCGCCGACGGCCGTGGCGCTGACGGCGGTGCTGCTCGCCACCGTCGGCTACGCCTCGGGCCTGCTGCTCCAGGACCGGCTGATGGCGCTGACCCCCGAGGAGCTGAGCGGTCACGCCCTCGGGCTGCACTCCGCCGGCATGCTCACGCTCCAGGGGGTGGGCGCCGCCCTGGCCGGTGCGCTGGCCGAGTGGACGGCACCGGGGCGGGCCATCGCGACGCTCGCCGGGGCGTCGCTGGCGGTGACGGCGGTGCTGGCGCCCGGGCTGCGGGCGCAACCGGCACTCCACACGGCGACCGGGGCGGGTGCCGGGCACGACGCCTGACGCCGGACGGGGTCGGCCGCGACGCCCCGTCCGCCGCCGCACCGCGGGCCACCGCTGCCCGACGATCCGGTGCCACCACAGCCACCAGGGCAGGCGGCGGCGCGGAACGTACGCCCAGATGTCCACGTCGGGCTCCGTGTCGCGCGGGCAGCGGCGCAGCAGTTCGAGACAGCGGGCCTCCACCGTGCGGTGCAGCCGGGCGGTGTGGGCCGGCGCGACGCCGCCCTGGTGGCACAGCCGGCGTCGACCGTCTCCGAGGCCCGCTCCAGCGTCCGCGCGACGCGGGGCAGGATCGCCGCGGGGTGCGGAGGGGTGAGGGCCGGCCCGATGGCGAGTTCGGCCGCGTCCAGTGCGACGGCGTACCGGACGGACGCGACGGGCAGGGGCGCGGGAACGGCCTGGTCCGGGCCGGTCGGAGGCGGTTCTGACGGCTGCACGGCACCACCGTGGGCGAGCGGGGGTGGCGCATCGGGCGCCCTTGACGCGCCGTGGTCGGGACCCAAGAATGACCCCGCCTTGACAACGTTGTCGGCACTCCTGGAGGTCTGCCCATGCCCTGGACCAGACGCAACCGGCCGCGCACCGCGGGCGCCGCGGTGGCGGCCGTGCTCCTCGGGAGCGTGCTCACCGCCCCGGCCGCGCACGCCGCCCCCGCCCAGCCGCCCGACGGCCGCCTCACCGACCTCGTCAACCCCTTCATCGGCAGCAAGAACGACGGCAACACCTACCCCGGGGCCGCCGTGCCGTTCGGCATGGTGCAGCTCTCTCCTGACACCGGGCACACCACCGGCTACGACTACGACGACGCCCACATCCGCGGCTTCAGCGCGGTGCACGTCTCCGGCGTCGGCTGCGGGCTCGGCGGCGACCTGCCGGTGCTGCCGACCACCGGCGACGTCACCGAGACCGACTACGCGAAGTACGCCGCCGGGTACACCCACGACGGCGAGGCGGCCCGGCCGGGCTCCTACCGCGTCCGACTCACCTCGTACGGCGGGATCACCGCCGAGCTGACCGCGACCGCCCGCACCGGCAAGCAGCGCTACACCTTCCCCGCCACCGACAAGGCCAACGTGCTGCTCAACGCCGGCCAGTCGCTGCACCGGACGGTCTCCACGCACGTCGAGGTGGTCGACTCCCGCACCATCCGCACCACGATCACCGGCCGCGGCTTCTGCCAGGACACCCGGCCGTACACCGTCCACACCGTCACCCGCTTCAACCGGCCGTTCACCGCGTACGGGACGTGGCGCGGCGACACCGTCACGCCCGGCTCGCGGGACTCCACCGCGCCCGGCCGGCACGGCGCCTATGTCCGGTTCGACACCCGCGCCGACCGCGTCGTCGAGGCGACGACCGCGCTCAGCTACGTGGACGCGGCCGGCGCCTCCCGCAACCTCCGTGCGGAGGGCGGGAGTTCCTTCGACGCGGCGAAGGCGGCGGCGGACGCGGCCTGGGAGCGGCGGCTCGGCACGGTGCGCGTCCGCGGCGGCGACCGCACGCTGCGCCGGACCTTCTACTCCGCCCTCTACCGCTCCTTCCTCGCCCCGAACGTCGGCAGCGACGTGGACGGCCGCTACACCGGATGGGACCAACGCCCGCACCGGGAAAAGGGGTTCACCTACTACCAGAACTGGTCGCTGTGGGACACCTACCGGACCCAGACCCAGCTGCTGTCCCTGCTCGCACCCCAGGAGGCGCGCGACATGGCCCTGTCGGTGCTGCGCGTCGACGCGGAGGGCGGCTGGTTGCCCAAGTGGGGCTACGGGACGGTCGAGACCAACATCATGACCGGCGATCCGGTGACCCCGTTCCTGACCAACGCCCACCGGCAGGGGCTGCTCAAGGGCCACGAGGAGGAGGCGTACGCGGCGCTGAAGAAGAACGCCGACGGGGTGCCGCCGGCAAACTCCCCCGCCGTCGGCCGGGAGGCCAACGCCGCGTACCTCAAGAACGGGTACGCGCCGTACCTCAAGGGGCGTCCGCACACCAAGCCCGGTGACTCCGACTTCGACCACAGCGCCTCGGCGACCCTGGAGTACGCCCTGGCGGACGCGATGCTCGCGCAGATGGCCCACGACCTCGGCCACCACGCGGACGCCGACCGCTACGCCGCCCGGGCCCTCAACTACCGCGCCCTCCACGACCCTTCCACCGGCTTCTTCCGGGCCCGGGACGGGCAGGGGGCGTTCACCGGCCCCGCCGACCCGGCCAAGAGCGAGGGCTTCCACGAGGGCACGGCCTGGCAGTACCAGTGGCTGGTGCCGCAGGACCTGCCGGGGATGGTGGCCCTGATCGGCGGCAAGACAGCGGCCACGGAACGGCTGGACTCGTTCTTCGCCTACCGGCAGTTGCTCGCCGATCCGGCGAGGACCGCCCGTGAGGTGTGGGTGAACGGCCCCTACGACTACTACAACGCCGACAAGTACAACCCGCAGAACGAACCCGACCTGATCGCCCCGTACACCTACCTCTCCACCGGCCAGCCCTGGAAGACCACGGACGTGGTGCACGCCGCGCTGACACTGTTCACCGACACTCCCACGGGCATGACCGGCAACGACGACCTGGGCACGATGTCGGCCTGGATGGTGCTCTCCGCGATCGGTGTCTTCCCGGTCCAGCCGGGCACCGACACCTGGGGCCTGAGCACCCCGGTCTTCGACCGGGTGGACCTGGCACTGGACCGGCGCTACTACCCCGCCGGCCGGTTCACCATCACGGCCCCCGGCACGTCGACCAGCCACCGCTACGTGCAGTCCGTACGGCTCGACGGCACACCCCGGGACCGCACCTACCTGACCACCGCCGACCTGCGCGCCGGCCGTGGACTCCGCTTCGCGGTGGGCCCCGAGCCGTCGCGGTGGGGCACCGGTGACCGGGCGGCCCCGCCGCCGGTGGGCACGCCGGGGGCGCTCGCCTCACCCCCGCACCAGCACGACCAGGGCGAGCGCTGAGAGCACGGCGGCGGAAGCCAGATTCCGGGCCGGCGATCCGGCCGACCGGCACCGGCTCCTGCTGGCGGCGTGGGCGTCGGCCGGGTTCGCGCCGCTGGTGCGGGTGCCGCCAGCGCGGGGCGCCGGTTTTGGTGCGGCGCTTCGTGGTGGTGGTGCGGCGCGGCAGTGCCGGGCAGCCCCCGTTCGCCCGCGCCGTGGCGGCGCTGCGCGAGGTCGTGGACGAACGGACGGCGGAGGGGGTGTGAGACCGGGCCGCGGGCCCGGTCCCGCGGCTCAGCCCTGGACGGACTTCCAGAACTCGTCGAACGACATCAGGCCGTCGCCGTCGGTGTCCTTGGCCTTGATGACCGCTTCGGCCACCGGGCCGGTGACCAGGTGGTCGCCCATCTCGGCCATCGCGTGCTTGAACTCGTCCGGCGTGACCCGGCCGTCGCCGTCCGCGTCGAACCGCGCGAACGTGGCCCTGGCCTGCTCTATGTCTGCCACGGGTGGTGCCCCTTCGTCGTGCCGCGGCCGCCGTGTGCCGGAACCGCGGGGTGATCTGACCCGCGTACATTAGCGGACCGTCAAGAACGGTCCCGGTGGGCCCCGTAGCGGGCGAGATAGCGGGCGGTGCGGCTGCCGGGGGCGGCGGCGACCTCGGCGGGGGTGCCGGCGGCGACGATCCGGCCGCCCTCCGTGCCGCCGCCCGGACCGAGGTCGATGACGTGGTCGGCGCCGGCCACGACGCCCATGTCGTGTTCGACGACCACCACGGTGTTGCCCGCGTCGACCAGGCCGTGCAGTTGGCGCAGCAGCACCTCGGTGTCGGCGGGGTGCAGGCCGGTGGTGGGCTCGTCGAGGAGGTAGAGGGTGTGGCCGCGGCGGGCCCGCTGGAGTTCGGCGGCGAGTTTGATGCGCTGGGCCTCGCCGCCGGAGAGTTCGGTGGCGGGCTGGCCGAGGCGCAGGTAACCGAGGCCGACGTCCTTCAGGGTGCGCAGGCTGCGGGCGGCGGCGGGGACGTCGGCGAGGAACTCCGCGGCGTCGTCGACGGTCAGGCCGAGGACGTCGGCGATGGTGCGGCCGCGGTGGGTGATCTGGAGGGTCTCGGGGTTGTAGCGGGCGCCGTGGCAGTCGGCGCACGGGGCGTAGGTGCCTGGCAGGAAGAGGAGTTCGACGGCGGTGAACCCCTCGCCCTGGCAGGTCCCGCAGCGGCCGGCCGGGACGTTGAAGGAGAACCGGCCGGCGGTGTAGCCGCGGGCGCGGGCCTCGTCGGTGGCGGCGAAGACCTTGCGGACGGCGTCGAACAGGCCGGTGTAGGTGGCGAGGTTGGAGCGCGGGGTGCGGCCGATGGGCCTCTGGTCGACGCGGACCAGGCGGTCGACGGCGTCCAGTCCGGTGGTGGCGGTGAGCCGGGCGCGCACCGCCGGCCCGGTGTCGTGGTCGTCGCCGGGCTCGTCGGTGTCCGGGCGGGCGGCCGCGGCACCCAGGCGGTCCTGGACGGCCTCGGCCAGGACCCGGGTGACCAGGGTGGACTTGCCGGAGCCGGAGACTCCGGTGACGGCGGTGAAGACGCCGAGCGGGAAGGCCGCGTCCAGGTCGCGGAGGTTGTGCAGGGTGACGCCGTGCAGGGTCAGGGTGCCGGTGGGGGTGCGCGGGGTGCGGGCGGGCGGCGGTTCGGCGGCGAAGAGGAAGCGGCGGGTGGCGGAGTGCTCGGCGTGCGCGAGGGCGGCGACGGGGCCGCTGTGCAGCACCCGGCCGCCGTGCTCCCCGGCGCGCGGGCCGATGTCCACGAGCCAGTCGGCGTGCCGGACCACGTCCATGTCGTGTTCGACGACGAAGAGGGTGTTGCCGGCTTCCTTGAGGCGGCCGAGGACGGTGAGCAGGGCTTCGGTGTCGGCGGGGTGCAGGCCGGCGGAGGGTTCGTCGAGGACGTAGACCACGCCGAAGAGGCCGGACCGCAGTTGGGTGGCCAGGCGCAGGCGTTGGAGTTCGCCGGCGGAGAGGGTGGGGGCGGGCCGGTCCATGCTGAGGTAGCCCAGGCCGAGTTCGGTGAGGACCTCGATGCGGGCGACCAGGTCGCGGGCGAGGGTCGGGGCGGGGTCGTCGTCGGGGCGGGCGACGGTGGGGCGGAGGAACTCCGCGAGGGCGCCGAGCGGGAGGCCCGCGAGGGTGGCGATGTCGCGGCCCTCGAAGGTGACCGCCAGCGCCTCGGGGCGCAGCCGCCGGCCGTCGCACACGGGGCAGGGCTCGGCGGTCAGGAACTGGCGGACGCGTTTGCGCAGCGTCTCGCTCTTGGAGTCGGCGAAGGTGTGCAGGACGTAGCGCCGGGCGCTCATGTACTGGCCCTGGTAGGGGCGTTGGATGCGGCCGGCCTCGCGGACCGGGTGGACGGTGACGACGGGTTGTTCGTCGGTGAACAGGATCCAGTGCCGGTCGGCCGCCGGGAGGTCGCGCCAGGGGCGGTCGACGTCGTGGCCGAGGGTGGCGAGGATGTCGCGGAGGTTCTTGCCCTGCCAGGCGCCGGGCCAGGCGGCGACGGCGCCGTCGCGGATCGAGCGCGACGGGTCGGGGACGAGGGAGTCCTCGGTGACGCGGTGGACGGTGCCCAGTCCGTGGCACTCCGGGCAGGCGCCGGCTG
The DNA here is from genome assembly GCF_046549115.1 of Streptomyces sp. x-19. Classification (NCBI taxonomy): domain Bacteria; kingdom Bacillati; phylum Actinomycetota; class Actinomycetes; order Kitasatosporales; family Streptomycetaceae; genus Streptomyces; species Streptomyces sp. x-19. The sequence goes on from NZ_JAJPWK010000003.1 coordinate 386,406, forward strand.
CGGTGTTGGGTGAGAAGGCGTCGGAGTCGAGCCGCCCGGTGCTGCCGGGCGGGTAGTCGCCGGCGCGGGAGAACAGCATCCGCAGGGTGTTGGAGAGGGTGGTGACGGTGCCGACGGAGGAGCGGGAGGTGGGCGCGGAGCGCCGCTGCTCCAGCGCGACGGCCGGCGGCAGCCCGCTGATCTCCTCAACCTTGGGCGCGCCGACCTGGTGGATCAGTCGCCGGGCGTACGGGGCGACCGATTCGAAGTAGCGGCGCTGCGCCTCAGCGTAGAGGGTGCCGAAGGCGAGCGAGGACTTGCCCGATCCGGACACCCCGGTGAACGCGACCAGCGCGTCCCTCGGGATGTCCACGTCGATGCCACGGAGGTTGTGCTCACGGGCGCCGCGCACCCGGACGTACGAGTCGGTCATCCCTCCATGATCGGACACCGTCCGCGGTGCGCACGGCACCCGTGCGCGGCGGGCGCAGGCGTCAGCCGACGGTGGTGGCCTCCCGGACCCGGTCGCGTGCCTCCTCCCAGGGGACGGGGGTGGCGACCAGTGCGCGCAGCGCCCGCAGTTGACGCGGCGGCAGGGCGCAGGCCAGGACGCCGACGGCCCGGCCGGCGCGGCCGAAGAGCGCGACGGCGCGGCGGGCGTCCCGGTCCAGGACGGTGGTCTCCACCTGGTCGGCGCCGGTGGTCAGGCCGTACGCCTGGAGCTTGAGGCCGTACTGGTCGGACCAGAAGTACGGCACGGGGGCGAACGGTCGGCGCTCCGGCGGCTCCGCACCGTCTCCGGCGGCTTCCGCGGTGCCGTTGACGGCTTCGGCGGTGAGTTCGGCGACGAGGTTGCGGGCGGCCGCCATGGCCTGCTCGGTGGCGTTCATCCGGTGCTCGAAGCGGAGCGGGCGGCCGTGCACCGGGTGCTCCCAGCGGGCCACGTCGCCCGCGGCGTAGATTCCGGGGGCGGCGGCGCAGTACGCGTCGCAGCCCAGGCCGTCGGTGGTGTCCAGTGCCGGGTCGGTCAGCCAGCCGACGGCGGGCTCGGATCCGATGGCGAGCAGCACCAGGTCGGCGGGGAGCCGGCTGCCGTCGGCCAGGCGGACGCCGTCGACCTGCACCGGGCGGTCCGCGGCGGCGTCGGCGGGCTCGAAGGCGGCCACCTCGCCGGTGAGCAGCCGGACGCCGCGGGCCCGGTGCTCGTCGGCGAGGAGTTCTCCCATGCCGGGCCCGACGGCGGCGGCCATCGGGACGGGTTCCCGGCCGATCAGGGTGACCTCGTGTCCGAGCTCCCGGGCCACCGCGGCGGCCTCGCAGCCCAGGACGCCGTTGCCGACCACGACCAGCCGGCGGGCTCCGCCGGACAGTCGGTCGCGCAGCGCCAGCGCGTCGTCGAGGGTGCGCAGGGTGAAGACGCCGGTGAGGCCGTCGGCGGCGGGCAGCGTGCGGGCGGCCACGCCGGTGGCGATGATGACGCCGGCGCAGGCCAGGCGCTGGCCGTCGTCGAGGGTGAGGGTGCGGGTGGCGACGTCGAGGCCGGTGGCCCGGGTGCCGAGCCGCAGGTCGAGGTCGAGCGGGGCGAGCTGCTCGGCGGTGCGCAGCATCAGCCGCGCTGGTTCCCAGGCGCCGTGCAGCAGTTGCTTGGACAGCGGCGGCCGGTCGTACGGGAGGTGGGGTTCGTCGCCGATCAGGGTCAGCGGGCCCGTCCAGCCGGCCCGGCGCAGGGCCTCGGCGGCGGTGATCCCGGCCGCGGAGGCGCCGACGACGGCGATCGGGCGGGTCGTCATTCCTGCACCTCGATCACGGCGGCGGGGCAGATGGCGGCGGCCTCGCGGACCGCGGTGTGCTGTTCGGCGGGGGGTGCGGCGTCGAGCAGGACGACCACGCCGTCCTCGTCGCGCTGGTCGAAGACCTCGGGGGCGATCAGCACGCACTGGCCGGCGGCGCAGCACTTGTCGGCGTCGAGGGTGATCTTCATGGCGGTGGCTCCGTGGGGGTCGGTGGGGGCGGTGGGTCGGCCGGTGCGGCCGGTCACCAGGTGACGGGCAGGGCGTGGCAGCCGTAGATGGCCATGTCCGTGCGGAACGGGATCTCCTCGACCGGCACGGCGGGCCGCATCGTGGGGAAGCGGCGGAGCAGGGTGGCTATCACGACCTGGAGTTCGACCCGGGCCAGGGCCTGGCCGAGGCACTGGTGGATGCCGTAGCCGAAGGCGACGTGGTGCTGGGCGTTGGCCCGGCCGACGTCGAGGCGGTCGGGGTCGGCGAAGACGGTGGCGTCGCGGTTGGCGGACGGGACGGCCACCACGACGCCCTCGCCGGCGCGGATGAGCTGTCCGTCGATCTCGATGTCGGTGGTGGCGACGCGGCGCGGGCCGTTGCGGATGATGCTGTGGAAGCGGAGCAGTTCTTCGACGGCGCCGCGGATCAGCGTCGGGTCCTGGCGGAGCCGCTCGGCGGAGTCGGGGTCCTGCATCAGGGTGAGGGCGCTGAGGCCGATCATGTTGGCGGTGGTCTCGTGCCCGGCGATCAGCAGCAGGGCGGCGAAGGCGGCGACGTCGTCGTGGGTGATCTCGCCGGTGCGCTGCTGCTCGACGATCAGCCGGCCGAGGATGTCGTCGCCCGGCTCCTTCTCCTTGGCGGTGACCAACGCGTCGAGGTAGTCGCGGAGTTCGCCCCGCGCGGCCTCGCGCTCCGGCTCCGCGATGGTGCGGGAGAGCAGCTTGCCGGTGAGCCGCTGGAAGACGTCGTGGTCGTCGTAGGGGACGCCCAGCAGCAGGCTGATGACGAGCGAGGGGACGGGCAGGGCGAGCGCCTCGACGAGGTCCACGGGCTCGCCGGAGCGGCGCTCCATGGCGTCGCACAGCTCGTCGGTGAGGCGCTGGATCTCGGGGCGCAGCGCCTCGACGCGCTTGACCATGAACTCGCGGGTGACCATCCGGCGGAGCCGGGTGTGCTCGGGCGGGTCCATGCGGATGAAGCCGCGGTTCTGTTGGTTGCCGCCGCCGGTCATGCCGCTGAGCGGGTAGCCGTGCAGGGTGGTGTCGGAGCTGAAGCGGGTGTCGCCGAGGATCGCGCGGATGTCGGCGTAGCGGGTGGCCAGCCAGGCCCAACTGCCGTCGGGGAGCGAGATCTTGGAGATCGGCTCCTCGGTGCGCAGGGCGCCGAACTCGGCCGGGGGGTCGAAGGGGCAGCCGCTGGGGGGTTCCACGGGCAGCGGTGCCGGGGCGGCGGGAACTGTCGTGTCGGTCATCTCGGTCATCTCGCTCCTCGCGCGCACACCGGTCGGGTGTGCGCCATGAGTCGATCCATCGCCTAACAACCGTAAACTTACATCCGTAATGATCGGGTAAACGCCTCGGGGTTTCCCGGGGAACGTGACGAACGGAACACTCCTCGACCGCCGGCGGCGGGTACGCGTGAGGCCCCGGCCGACGGGCGGCCGGGGCCTCAGGGGGCCTCGGGGAGAGGGGCGAACGGTCCGGGGAGGGGTCAGTGCTCCAGCAGCAGTTGGAGGAGCTCCTCCACGAACCCGTCCAGTCGACTGGTGTCCTTGCGGCTCGGCATGACCTGCCAGATCATCACCCGGCCGTGCACCGCCGACCACAGCAGGTACGGCGCCTCGGCCCGCGAACCGCGCACCCGCCAGCCGGCCTCCTCGCAGGCGGTCAGCGCGTGGTGCCAGCTGCGGACCAGCAGTCCGGCCGGGTGGCCGGCGAGCCGCTCGGGGCCGACCGGCGTCTGCCGGGTCTCGTAGAGCAGGCGGTAGTTCGCGGGGTGCTCAATGGCGTAGCGGCAGTAGGCCCGCAGCTGGGCGCGCAGCCGGGCCACCGGGTCGTCCTCTTCGGCCTGCGCGGCGGCGTCGGTCATCGCGTGCGCCAGCCGTTCGTAGCTGACTTCGAGGGTCGCCCAGACCAGTTCGGTCTTGTCGGCGAAGTGCCGGTAGATGCTCGGCGCGGCGACGCCGGCTTCCCGAGCCACCGCGCGCAGCGACAGCGCGTCCTCGCTGCCGACCTCCTCCAGGAGGCGCTCGGTCGCCCGCAGGAGTTCCTCCCGCAGACGCTCGCCCTGCCCCCGCGGGTTACGGGGCCGGACGGCCGCACTCTCGCTCACTGCCCTCCGGTCCTTTCCTGGCCTGGCCGATCCGGTCGTCGGCGGGGTCGTCACTCTTTCACCAGGGTTTCACACCGCGCGGGCGGACCGTACCGGAGGACCACGGTCCGGCCCGTCGGCGCCCGCGCCGCGGACCGCCGCTCAGCGGCGGCGCACCAACCCGTCGTCCGCGGCACCCCGGCTCAGCACGGCCCGGTCGATCTCCTTCCGGACGTCGTCGTGGCCGCGGGTGCGGGTGAGGTCGAGGGCCCGCACCGGCGGACCGACGTCGGTCAGCAGCGGGACGTACTCGGCGCGGGTGACCCGCCAGCGCCCACCGGGTCGGGCGGGCGGGGCGAACCGGAAGCGGGCGGCGGCGCCCCAGTCGCCGCGGGCCTGCGTCATCACACCGGCGAGTTGATCGCCGAGCCCGTAGACGACCCAGGTCCCGCCGACCTTCTCGAAGGGCTGCGGGGTGTGGGCGCGGCTGCCGACGATCAGGTCGATGTCGGGGCGGCCGTCGGTGCGGGCCGCGGCCAGGAGGTGGGCGAGCCGGAGCTGGCGGGCGTCGGGGGCGGTGCGGTACTCGGTGCCCCAGTAGGGGCTGACGACCACCACGTCGGCGCCGGCCCGGCGGGCGGCCCGGGCGTCGGCGACGATCCGCGCCGGGTCGAGCGGGTTCAGCATCCAGGGCGCGTCCTCGGGGGGCCGGACGCCCTCGGCGTCGTAGGTGTAGGCCAGGTGGGCCACCAGGGCGCCGCCGGGGGCCCGCAGCAGGGCGGGGCGGGCGGCCTCGACGGGGTTCCGGGCCGTGCCGGTGTGCCGCAGGCCGACCGTGTCCAGCGCCTCCAGGGTCCGGCGCACGCCCTCCTCGCCCTGGTCGAGGGCGTGGTTGGAGGCGGTGGCACAGGAGTCGAAGCCGATGGCCTTGAGGGCGGTGGCGATCTGCGGCGGGGCCTGGAGTTCGGGGTAGCCGGTGAACGGGCCGTTCAGTGGGCCGAGCGGCGCTTCGAGGTCACACAGTGCCAGGTCGGCGCCGGCGACGACGGGGGCGACGCCGCGGAGCATCGGCCGGAAGTCGTAGCCGCCGTCCACCGGCGCGTCGTCCCGCGCCGTGTCGAGCACGTCGGGGTGGGCGGGGATGACGTCACCGGTGGCGACCAGGGTGAACGGCCGGGCCGGGGCGGCGTCGGCGGGGCGGGCGCGGTGGTGCGGGGCGGGCGGCTCAGCGGGCGGGGCGGGGCGGCGCTCGGCGGGCGGCGGGGTGGATCGGGGGGCGCGCGGCGGGTCGTCCGGCCGGGCGCCGCAGCCGACGGCCAGCCCGACGAGCAGCACCGCCGTCGCATACCGGGTGAACGCGCTCATGTCCGACAGATATCAGTCACTTCCCCTCGGAATATGACCGCACGGCGGGGTGTCCGACGCTGTCCCTCGGACGGCCCCGGTACCGGAGGCCGGCCCGGACCGCACGGACCGCACGCCCGAGCGTCACAGGCCCGGGCACCGGCGCGCCCGGGATCCGCCTCCCCCGCAGCTCCACGACCCGCGGGGCCCGGCGGCCGACGGGCCCCGCCCCGCCCCGGTACCGGAGGGCTCCAGACGCCGTCGCGCGCGCAACTCATCTCCTTCGTCCAGGCGTTGTCCGCCGATCCCCCGCAACACGCCACCTCCCCCCGGCCTGTTGGTGGGCCGGGGGACCCGGCCGGCCCTAGGGTGGCCCGGTATGAATGACGAACCGCTTCACGTGACGGTGTGGGACGAGGCACTGCCCGGCGCTCCACGGGCGCTGCTGGTGCACGGCACGATGAGCTGGGGAACCGACTGCTTCGCGGCGCAGCGGCCGCTGGCCGGGGCGTTCCGGCTGGAGCTGGTGGACCGGCGTGGCTTCGGCGACAGCCCCGACGTCGAGCGCAGCGACTACGCGGTGGACGCCGAGGACCTCGGCCGGCTGCTCGGCGACGGGGCCCACCTGGTGGGGCACTCGTACGGGGCGGCGGCCGCGATGCTGGCCGCCGCGGCCCGACCGGAGGCCGTCCAGTCGCTCACCCTGATCGAGCCGTCGCCGCTGCGCACCGCCGCCGCGCACCCCGTGGTGCGGGCGGCGGTGGAGCGGATCCGGGCCGCGTACGCGAGCGCCGAGGAGACCGGGGAGGTGAGCCCGCAGGAGTACCTGCGGCAGTCCACCGAGGCGTACGGGATGCGGCTGCCGGAGTTCACGCCCCGCGTCCTGCGGGCGGTCCGCACCGCGATGCGGGAACGGCCCGTCTGGGACGCGCAGATCCCGCTGGCGCCGCTGGCCCGGGCCCGGATGCCGAAGACCGTCGTCAACGGGACGTGGGAGACCGCGCACACCGCGTACCGGGAGTTCGTGGGGGACGCGCTGGCCGCCTGCGGGGAGTACCTCGCCGAGATGATCGGCGCCCGCCACGTGCAGGTGCCGGGCACCGACCACATGCCGCACCAGGACCGGCCGGACGTCGTCAACGAGGTCCTGACCCGGCTGTGGCAGGGCTGACCGGGCGGCCGGGCCGGGCCCCGGTCGGCCCGGGGCGCCACCACCGCCGTCAGGCCACCTCGATCCCGAAGTCGCCGATCAGCTCGGCCAACCCCCCGGGGTAACCCCTGCCCCCCAGGACGAAGTGCCAGTCGTCGCCGCGCCGGCGGAACGAGCCGAGCACCAGCGCCCGCTCGCCGGGCCGCCCGTCGGAGACCGGCAGCCGGTCCCGTTCGGTCCCGGCGGCGTCCAGCAGGCGGATCCGGGCGTCGGTGAAGCCGCCGAGATCGGCGTCCGGGTCGGTCTCCGGGTCGACCGCGGCGACCAGGACCAGCCGGTCCGCGGCCGGCGGCAGGTCCGCGAACCGCACCCGCAGCGCCGCCCGGTCCTCCGTCACGCCGGCCAGCATCCGCACCGAACCGTCGGGCGTGGCGGGGTTGTTGAAGAAGACGAAGTGGTCGTCGTCGAGCACGGCGGTGCCCTTGCAGACCAGGGCGCAGACGTCGAGGGCGGCCTCACCGGACCAGTTCACGGCGAGGGTGGTGTGGTCCGGCGCCGGGTCGGCGGGCTCCGGGGCGTCGGGGCGGCCGTCGCCGGGACCGAGGCGGCCGCGCAGCCCGTACCGGCCGAGCAGGTCGACGAGTTCCGGGCCGGCGATGAGGGTGAGCGGCTTGCCCTGGGCGAAGCGGTGGGCGCCCGGCCCGAACTGGGACGTCGTCACCAGCACGCCCTTGTTGGCGCCCTCGGACTGGACGGTGCCGTACAGGTCGCGGACCGCGGTCGGCGGGACGGTGTTGCGGTAGCGCTTGACCTGCACGACGATCTTGCCGCCGCGGATCGGGTCGGGGTCCAGGGCGTCCACGTCGATGCCGCCGTCGCCGGACCGTTCGGTGGTGACCGCCCCCATCCCCATCGCGCGGAACAGCTCGGCGATCAACTGCTCGAAGGCGAGCGGGTCCATCTCGTGCAGGTCCGGATCGCCGTGGGTGCCGTGCGAGACCACCGCACCGCCGGCGATGTCGTCCGGCCGCCGCCCGGGACGGATCGGGGCGCGCTGGTCGGGGCGGGCCGAGAGTTGGCCGCGGAGCCCGTCGGTGAGGCAGTCGAGGGCGCTGACCTGGGACAGGTGGTAGGACTCGACGGCGCTGCGGGGTGCCAGGACGGTGGCGAGGAAGAGCGTGGCGGGGCGTCCGGTGACCGGGTCCACGTCGTCGACGAAGCCGTTGAGCACCACCGAGTCCAGGGCGCCGTAGGTGTCGGCGGCGAACAGGTCGCGCAGGACCAGCAGCACGCTCTGGGCGAGCACGTCGCGGTAGAGCGCCCGGCACTGGGCCGTCGGGCGGGCGGTCTCCCGCTCCTCGTCGGCGGTCGGCAGGTAGCGGACGGCCTTGACGGCGGGGACCACGTCGTAGCCGGGCAGTTCCCAGTCCAGGACGAGCTGGCGGGCGGCGGTGTCGTAGCCGGCGCTGAGTTGGCGGGGGAAGCCCTCGGGCCAGGAGGTGCCGGAGTACAGGGCGGCGGAGAAGTACTCGACGACGGCGTCCGCGGCACCGGCGCGCAGGCCGGCGACCAGTTCCCGGACGCCGGCGTTGTGCCGGCGGATGCCGTCCAGGGCGCCGGCCGCCCACTGGTCGTACTGCTGGCGGTAGGCGGCCAGTTGGGCCTGCCGTCGGGAATCGGCGGACTGGGCCGCGTACCAGTCCTGTTCGTAGCGGGCGCGGGCCTCCTGCTGGTCGCGGTCGCGGCGGGCGCCGGACCGCAGGCCGCCGGTGGGCACCTGGTAGCGGGCCGGGTCGGGCATGACCACCGGGGTGGCCAACGCACCGGGGGCGAACGGTTCGATGCGTTCGGGGCGCAGCAGGGCGGCGGCGGTGAAGGCGGGGGCCCGGCAGCCGGCGGCGAGCAATTCGGTGAGGGCGGCGACCCGGGCGTCGAGCTCCTCGGTGCGGCGGCGGGCGTCGGACTCGCGCTGCCGGCGGTAGGCCGTCTGCCGCTCGCGGTGCATCCGGGCCATGGCGCGTTCGGCGGCGCGGGCCTGTCGCTCCTGTTCCCGCTGCTGCTGCACTTGCGCGCGGTGGGCGACCTCCGCCCGGCGTTGCTGCTGGCGCTGTGCCTCGGCCCACATGCCGAGTAATCCCTGGGAACGGCGGCTCATCTCGCGGTTCGTCCTCCCCCCGGGGCGGCGCCCCCGGAACCCGTGGCGGCGGCGTCCGCGCCGGTCTGCCCTGGTCTGTCGTGGTGAGGCGACTTTAGCGGGGGGCGGGTGGCGGCGATCAGGGGGTGACCGGCCCTGGTCGGTGCCGGGGCGGCGGCTGGCGTGCGTTCCCCGGAAGCGCGCAAAAATCACAGACATCTCGTGAAGTTCACGTCTTGAATTGAGAACTTCACATGTGATTCTGTTGGATGCATCATGAGCGACGTGATTCCTGAGAACGCGACGGGCACCGCGGTCCACGCGGCACCCCGCCCACTGGTCGGCGTCTCGCTGAAGCTGTACTTCGGCCTGGCGCAGACCCGGGCCTGGCTCGCCGAGGTCGCCGCCCTCGGCGAGGCGCTGGCCGGCCTGCCGCGCCCCGTCGACCTCTTCGTGCTGCCGTCCTTCCCCGCACTGGCGGACGCCCGGGAACTGCTGACCGGCACCGGCGTCGGCTACGGCGCCCAGGACGTGCACTGGGCCGACCGGGGCGCGTGGACCGGCGAGGTCTCGGCCGGGATGCTCGCCGAGACCGGCGCCCGCTACGTCGAGGTCGGCCACGCGGAGCGCCGCCGCCACTTCGGGGAGACCGACCAGATCGTGGCCGCCAAGACCCGGGCCGCCACCGCGGCCGGCCTGATCCCGGTGATCTGCGCGGGCGAGCGGCACGCGGCGGACCCGGCGGCGGCCGCCGAGGAGACGCTGACCCAGGTCCGGGCCGCCCTGGCCGGCGCCGCCCCGGGCAGCGAGGTGATCGTCGCCTACGAACCGGTCTGGGCGATCGGAGCCGGCGCACCGGCACCCGCCCGGCACGTCCGCGCGGTCGCCACGGCGCTGCGCGGCGCGTTGCGGGCACACGACGTGCGCGGTCGGCTGATCTACGGCGGGACCGCGGGCCCCGGCACCTACCGCGAGCTGGCCGGTGCCGTCGACGGGCTGTTCCTGGGCCGGCTCGCCCACGACACCGCGGGCCTGCGGGCGGTCCTCGACGAGATCGCCCGCGGCTGACCCGCGTCCCACCGCCTCAGGAACCCACAGTGGAGCCCGAATTGGAGCCCGACATGTCCCGTACGTACCCGATCGCGATCGGCGCCGACGACGCCGGCACCGCCATGAAGGACACCATGGCCGCGTACCTCACCGCGCACGGCCACTCGGTCACCGACCTGAGCGCCGACGCCACCGAGGACTACCCCGACGTCGCCGAGCGCGTCGCACGGAGCGTGGCCCGCGGCGAGCACGAGCGCGCGGTGCTGATCTGCGGCACCGGCATCGGCATGGCGATCGCCGCCAACAAGGTCCCCGGCATCCGCGCCGCCCAAATCCCCGACAGCTACAGCGCCGAACGGGCCCGCAAGTCCAACGACGCGCAGATCGCCTGCTTCGGCAGCCGCACCATGGGCGTCGAGGCGGCGCTGGTCTGCCTGCGGCACTGGCTGGACTCCGACTTCGCCGGTGGCCGCTCGGCCCCCAAGGTGGAGAAGATCAAGCAGGTCGAATCGCGCAACCTGCGCGCGGCCTGAGTCCGACGCCCGCGCTCCCCCGCTCCCCCACCCTCCTCCCTCCCGAAAGGCGGCCACGGCCATGCGCGCAGTAGTCATCGAGGAACCGCACCGGCTCGACGTCACCACCGTCCCGGACCCGACGCCCGGCCCCGGCGAGGTCGTCGTCAAGGTCGCGGCGGCGGGGCTGTGCGGGACCGACGTGCACATGCTGGCGGGCGAGTTCGGGCCGACCCGCTATCCGGTGATCCCCGGGCACGAGTTCGCCGGTGAGGTGGTCGCGGTCGGCGCGGACGTCACGGAGTTCGCCCAGGGCGACGCCGTCGCGGCCGATCCGGCGATCTACTGCGGCGCGTGTCACTTCTGCGCCATCGGCCGCGGCAACCTCTGCGAGCGCTGGGGCACCATCGGCATCACCCAGGACGGCGCCTGCGCGGAGTACGTCGCGGTGCCGGTCCGCAACTGCTACCGGCTGCCGGAGGGCGTGTCGCTGGCGCACGCGCCGCTGATCGAACCGCTGTCGACGATCGTGCGCGGCTTCGACCTCGTGGCCCCCAAGCTCGGCGACAACTTCCTCATCTACGGCGCCGGCACCATGGGCCTGCTCTACCTCCAGGTCGCCCAGCGCTCCGGCGCCGCCTCGGTCTCGGTCGTGGACGTCAACGAGGACCGGCTCGCGGTGGCCCGCAAGCTCGGCGCGGACGCCGTCGCCACCCACGCCGACGCGCTGGCCGACGCGCACCCGCGCGGCTGGGAGGTGGTCACCGACTGCACCGGCAACATCCGCGCCATCGAGGACGGCCTGACCCGGCCGGCCCGCGGCGGCACCTTCCAGCAGTTCGGCTGCGCGCCCGACCAGGAGAGCGCGCGGTTCTCGCCGTTCCGGATCTACAACGACGAGATCCGGATCGTCGGCAGCATGGCGATCCTGCACAGCTACGGCCGCGCGGTGGAACTGCTCGGCAAGGGCGTCATCGACGCCGAGACCATGATCACGCACCGGTTCGGGCTGGACGGGTACGCCACCGCCCTGGAGACCTTCCGACAGGGCACCGGCCGCAAGCTCCAGATCGTCCCGAACGGCCCGACGGACTGACGGCCCCGGCGTCCGACCTGCGCCGCCGCGCGCACGGAGGAACGGGCGGACGGACCGGCCGGCACCGAACTGACCGCGCAGTGCGGCCAGTTCGGTGCCGGCCAGCAGGCACGCCCCCACCCCGAACTCGGCGGTGGAGCCGCGCAGGCCCGGCCCGTCCTCGGCATCCCGGGTGTGCGCGGAGAAGGCGTGCACCGCGTCCCCGTACGCGCGTTCGGCGCGCGGCGCCCCGAGCCGGGCGAACACCGGCATCGCCATGTGCGGCGCGTCGTCCCACCACCAGTCGTCGGGCCGCTGCGCCGCGGTGTCGACCATCCGCCGCACGGACTCCTCCAGGGCGGCGGGCTTCGCCGGGTCGGGCGTCGGGTCCGGCGCGTACACGCCGAGGTAGACCCGGCCGGCGTACTGGTCGTCGGCGTGCCGGGCGAGGCAGCCAACTCCCGCCGGCGGAAGAGGCGGAGGGCCGTGGGGCCGAGCGATGCGGGCGGCTCGGGAATTGCCTTCGCACGTGCGTGCCCGTACGGTTAGCGGCGTGACTACCGGGTCGGCCATGGGCCATGAGCGAGTGAGGCACCCGGTCACTACGTGACCGCGCGGCGGGTGCGAGACCCGCCCGCCCCCGATTGCCTCTCCCCCGCGCGCACGGCGCGCCATTTCCTTCACTGCGCGAGAACGCTCCGCGCAGCCTTCTGTTCACCGCACCACGCCTGCCGCCGCGCCGCGCCCTGCCGCGCCGCGCCGCCGCCGTCGCGTGGGCGCTTCCCCCTGCCCTGGCGCCCCTGCGCCGGGCACCTCATTCCTGGAGACGGACCCTTCATGCCCCATGACTTCAACCAGCAGGTCATCGACGAGTTCCGGGCCAACGCCGGCCGGGTCGGCGGCCCCTTCGAGGGCGGTCGGCTGATCCTGCTGACCACCACCGGCGCCCGGAGCGGCACCCGGCACACCACCCCGGTCGGGTACCTCCCCGACGGCGAACGGATCCTCGTGATCGCCTCGGCCGGCGGTGCACCGCACCACCCGGACTGGTTCCACAACCTCCGCGCCCACCCCCGCGTCACCGTCGAGACCGGGGTCTTCACCTACGAGGCGGCGGCCGAGGTGCTGGCCGGTGAGGAACACGACCGGGTCTTCGCCCGCGCCGTGGACGCCAACCCGGGCTGGGCCGACTACCAGGCGAAGACCCGACGCACCATCCCGGTGGTGGCCCTGACGCCGGTCGAGGCCGGTCCGCCGCGCTTCGCCGGCGCGACGCCGGGTCAGACCATCGCCCTCGTCCACGACGCCTTCCGCCGCGAAATCGCCACCCTCCGCAAGGAGTTCGCCGCCTCGGGCAGCGTGCTCGGCGCCCAACTGCGGATCAACTGCCTGACCCTGTGCCAGGGGTTGCACAACCACCACACCGGCGAGGACCGCGGGATGTTCCCCGCGCTCCGCCGGCACCGGCCGGACCTCGCCCCGGTGCTGGACCGGCTGGACGAGGAGCACCGGGCCCTCGCGGCGCTCCTGGACGCACTGCAACGGGTGCTGGCCGAGCCGTCCGCGGCCCCGGGCGACGTCCGCGCCGAGGTCGAGCGCCTCACGGACGAACTGGAGGTCCATCTCACCTACGAGGAGGAGCAGTTGGTCCCGGTGCTCGACGCGATGGCGGGCTGAGCGCGGGCGGCGGCCGCCGGGTCAAATCCGGCGGCCGTGCCCCTCCCAGTAGGGGTCCCGCAGCTGCCGCTTGAAGAGCTTGCCGGACTCGTCGCGCGGCAGCAGTTCCTCGAACACCACCGCCCGGGGCACCTTGTACGCGGCGAGCCGGTCGGCGACGTGCGCCCGGACCTCCGCGGCGGTCAGCAGCACCCCGGCCTCGGTCTCCAGGTGCGCGGCGAGGGCCTCGCCGAACTCCTCGTCGGGGATGCCGAACACCGCCGCGTCCCGCACCCCGTCGAGCGCGAGCAGGCACCCCTCGATCTCCGCCGGGTAGATGTTGACGCCGCCGGAGATGACCAGGTCGTTGCGGCGGTCGCTGAGGTAGAGGAAACCGTCCTCGTCGAGGTGGCCGATGTCGCCGATGCTGACGTGCTCGGGCCGGCCGGGCGCCTCCATGGCGGCCCGCCGGTCCGGGTCGCCGAGGTAGCTGAAGCGGGGCCAGTTCTCGGCGGGCCGGACGTAGATCTCGCCGGTGGCGCCGGGTGGCAGCGGCTCCCCGTCGGGTCCGAGGACGAGGACCTCGCAGGTGCCCTGGGCGCGGCCGACGGTTCCGGGGTGGGCGAGCCACTCCGCGCTGTCGCACCAGGTCACCGCGCCGGTCTCGCTGCCGCCGTAGTACTCGCGCAGCACCGGTCCCAGCCAGTCGATCATGGCGTGTTTGATGTGCGGCGGGCAGGGCGCGGCGGCGTGCACCACCGAGGTGAGGGAGGACAGGTCGTAGCGCTCCCGGACCTCCTTGGGCAGCCGCAGCAGCCGGACGAACATGGTGGGCACCATCTGGGCCTGCTCGATGCGGTGCCGTTCCACCAGCCGCAGGAACTCCTCCGCGTCGAACCGCGGCATCAGCGTGACGTCCAGGCCGGCGGCGAGCGCGAGGACCGCGTGCTGGCTGGGCGAGGCGTGGTAGAGCGGTGCCGGGATCAGGGTCCGGCCCCCGGGGGCGACCGCGAAGTACTCCAAGAAGCTCGCGACCGCTTCGGCGAGCCGTTCCGGGCCGACCGGTTCCCGCAGGACGCCCTTGGGGCGGCCGGTCGTTCCGGAGCTGTAGATGACGGTGGGCGGTCGGGCCGCGACGGGCCGGGCCAGCGGCGCCCGCCCGACCAGCCAGTCGTCGAGGACGGGATGCCGGCCGGTGACGGGCGGGGCGGTGGTCCCGCAGGCGGCCGCCACCCCGGGCGGCACCGCGACCTCGACGACCTGCACCCCGTCGGGCAGGACCGCGCCCACCGCGTCGAGCAGGTCGGTGTGGGCGAAGACCACCGCACTGCCGCTGTCGGCCAGCACGTGGCGCAGGTCGTCCGCGCGGAAGTGCCAGTTGACGGGGACGGCGCAGGCGCCGAGCTGGGCGGCGGCGGTGGTGATCTCCAGGTGGGCGGGCTCGTTGCGGAGGACCACGGCGACCCGGTCGCCGGGCCCGACTCCCAGCTCCGCCAGGCCCGTTGCGATCCGTGCGGCGCGGTCGAAGAACTCCGGGTAGCCGCGTTCGTGGCCCGCGCAGCGGATGGCGGGGGCGCGGGCGGCGGACGGTGCGACGGTTTCCATGGTGCCTCCAGCAGGGAGCGGCCAGGACCGGCGCACACCGGTCCGGCCCATTGAACAGCCACCCGCCGGGTGCCCACCAGAGCGCACCGCGCCATCCCCGCGCGGTCGGCGCGGTGCTCCGATCGCCCCGCACCGGGCGCCGTCGCCGGTGGCCGCTCCTATCCTCGGGACCATGGCCAACAATGACGTCCTGCGCACCCACGACGAGGCGTTGACGCTGTTCGGCGCCCGCGTCCACGCCGTCCGGGACGACCAGTGGGAGGCGCCCACCCCATGCACCCAATGGTCGGTGTTCGACCTGGTCAACCACCTCACGGCGGAGCAGCTGTGGGTGCCGCGCCTGGTGCGGGACGGGGCGACCATCGCCGAGGTGGACGGGGACTTCGACGGGGACCAGCTCGGCGAGGACCCGGTCGGCGCGTGGGACCGGGCCTCGGCCGCGGCCCGGTCGGCGTTCGCCGCGCCGGGGGCCCTGCACCGTTCGGTCCACCTGTCCTACGGCACCACGCCGGCGGACGCGTACTGCACCCAACTGACCGCCGACGCCGTGGTGCACGCCTGGGACCTGTCCCGGGCGATCGGTGCCGACGAGCGGGTGCCGGCGCACCTGGTGACCGCGGCGCTGCGCGAGGTGGAGCCGTACGCGGAGGCGCTGGCCGGGTCGGGGTTGTTCGCCGCGCCGGTGGAACCCCCGGCGGACGCGGACGACCTGACCCGGCTGCTCTGCCTGCTCGGCCGTCGGCCCTGATCGGCGGATCCCCGGCGACGCTCGCCGGCCTCGGCCCCAGGTGGGGCCGAGGCCGGCGGGCCGTCCGCGGCGGGGTCAGTCGATGCCGCGGACGATGTGCGTCTCGACGGGATCCTCCTCGCAGCCGGCCAGGCGCACCGGAGCGCAGCGGTCCCAGGCTTCGAGGTTGCGGACTTCCTTGATACGCCCGGGGCGCTCGCCCTGCTTCAGACGGGGCTGCTTGTGTTGAGCCTTGTGCACTGCCACCACGCACTCCTTCATCGAGGTATTGGTTCCGACGCGGTGGCGCCTTGCTTCACAGACCGGGAGGTCGGCCAGGGTGTGTGGCGTTCCCGCGACGGGCCAATGGTGTTGGCGTCTCCCAGGAGGGTCGTCCGTCGCCTTCCAGAATATCGACGCCGCGGGAGTGCCGCTCGACTTTTTGCGGCGATAACGGCAGGTCTCGGGGACACGGACCGGCCGCCCGGCGCCAGGGCCCGCGCCGGGGCGCACGAACACGCATCGTCATTCACCCGAACGGCCGTCAACCCCCCTTCCGCGCCGCGTTCGCGGGACACCGGTTGCCGGGCGCCGCCCCTTCCGTAGCGTGGAAAGGTCGTCCCGATCCCCGCCGGGTGCCCGTCCGCGCGCCGCGTCCCCGCGGCGGCGGCCGCGGTGCTACCCATGGGCGGGTGGAATGGTTCTCGGATCCGGGCTCATGGCTGGGGCGGCTGGTCTTCCAGCGGCTGCTCGCGGTGCTCTACCTGTTCGCGTTCCTCGCCGCGGCCCGCCAGTTCCGGGCGCTCCTGGGGGCCCGCGGCATGCTGCCGATCCCGGTGTTCACCGCGCGGGTGCCGTTCCGGCTGTCCCCCTCGGTCTTCCAGCTGCACTACTCGGACCGCTTCTTCGCGCTCTGGTCCGGCGGCGGGGCGGCGCTGGCGGCGGCGGTCGCGGCGGGGGCGGCGGACGCGGTGCCGCTGTGGGCGGCGATGGTGCTGTGGGCCGTGCTGTGGGCGATGTACCTGTCGATCGTCAACGTCGGGCAGACCTGGTACGGGTTCGGTTGGGAGACGCTGCTGCTGGAGGCGGGGGCGCTGGCGGTGTTCCTCGGCAACGCCGACACCGCTCCCCCGGTGCTGGTCATGTGGCTGCTGCGCTGGCTGCTCTTCCGGGTGGAGTTCGGCGCCGGGCTGATCAAGATGCGTGGGGACCGCTGCTGGCGCGATCTGACCTGCCTCTACTACCACCACGAGACCCAGCCGATGCCGGGCCCGCTCAGCTGGTTCTTCCACCACCTGCCGAAACCGCTGCACCGGGTCGAGACGGCCGCCAACCACGTCGCCCAACTCGTCCTGCCGGTACTGCTGTTCACGCCACAACCGGTGGCCGGGTGGGCGGCCCTGGGGATGGCCGCCACCCAGCTGTGGCTGGTGCTGTCCGGCAACTTCGCCTGGTTGAACTGGGTCACCATCGCGCTGGCGCTGTCCGTCGCCGCCCCGCTGTGGGCCGGCCCCCCGCCGGCGCCGGGTGCGCCGCCGGTGTGGTTCGTGGTGGTGGTGACCGCGGCCGCCGTCGGCGTGCTCGCGCTCAGCTACCGCCCGGCCCGCAACCTGCTGTCCCGGGGCCAGCTGATGAACACCTCGTACGAGCCGCTGCACCTGGTCAACTCCTACGGCGCGTTCGGCAGCATCACCCGGGTGCGCCGGGAGATCGTCGTCGAGGGCACCGCGGACGCCGTGTCCGGGCCCGAAACGACGTGGTACGCCTACGAGTTCCACGGCAAGCCCGGTGAACCGGGGCGCCTGCCACGCCAGTTCGCCCCCTACCACCTGCGGCTCGACTGGTTGATGTGGTTCGCGGCGCTCTCGCCGGCCTACGCGCGTTCCTGGTTCGTGCCGTTCGCGGCGCGACTGCTGGAGAACGACCGGGACACCCTGCGGCTGCTGCGCCGCAACCCCTTCCCCGACCTGCCGCCGGCCCGGGTGCGGGCCCGGGTCTTCCGCTACCGCTTCACGTCCTGGCGGGAACTGCGGGAGACCGGCGAGTGGTGGCACCGGAGCGCGGAGCGGGAGTTCCTGCCGCCGGTGTCGCGGTCAACTCTGTCCGGAAGGCGATGACCATCTCGCGGGCGTGACGCAGTCCGATCCGCTTGAAGTCGCTTTCCAGTACGTCGAGTTCGGCGAGGGTGCCGGCGGGTGCGCGGCCCAGTCGGGCGCGGGACTTGGCCAGGCCCAGCCGGGAGAGCGCCTCGCCGCGCGGCTCCTGCATCGCGCGGAACTCGTCCAGGGCGAGGGTGTAGGTGTCGCGGGCCTCGGCGTAGCGGCCGGCGCGGTAGAGGACGTTGCCGCGCATCTTGTGGTTGTAGGCGAGCGCACCGGCCAGGTCCATGGTGCGGCAGATGGCCTCCGCCTCGGACAGCAGGGTCAGCGCCCGGTCCGGCTCGCCGCGGGCGGAGAGCACGTCGGCCACCCCGCGGAGCGACCAGGCCCGGCCGCGGAAGTCGTCCGCGGCGGCGGCGATCCGGGCGGACTCCTCGAAGAGTTCCAGCGCCTTGCGGTGGTCGCCGGTGTTGCGGTGCATCTGGGCTATGCCGGACATCGCCCAGACCATGTGCCGGGCCTCGCCGTGCGCCCGGGCCTGTTCCAGGAGTTGTTCGTGCAGTTCGGCGACGGCGGCGTAGTCGCCCTGGATGCGGCCGGTCTCGGCGAGGCCGGCGAGGGAGTAGCCGTGCGCGAGGCGGTCGCCGCCGGTCTGTGCCAACGCCACCGCGTGGGTGAGCAGCCGCCGGGCCAGCGCCAGGGTGCCGCACTGGCGGGCGAGGGTGCCGCCGCTCCACAGGGCCCAGGCCATGGCGGCCGGATCGCCGGCGGTCCGGCCGCTGCGGTAGGCGGCGCGCCAGGCGGTGCCCGCCGCGTCCACCCGTCCCAGTCTCCGGTTGGCCTCGGCGACGGCGAGCTGGGCTCTGGAGCGGTCCAGCGCGGTGTCCGCTGCGGCGAGTGTGCGGTGTGCGGTGGCCAGTACCTCCTCGTAGGAGGAGTTCACGCTCAGCGCCGAGCCCAGTTCACCCTGGTACTCCGGGGCGAATGCCTTGCCGTACATCGATCCGTGGCCTTTCGATCATGCGTTTGCCTGTCCACGAACGTACGGAAGGCGGGGGGTGCGGCGAATCCGTCCGCGTATGGGTTGTCGCGTACGACTGGAGTGCTACGCGTGGGGGTGGGGGTCATCACCGGGATGTACGTGGTTCTCGGGGTTGGGGGTAGGGATCCGCCCTGACGAGCCGTCATGTACGGGGCCCTTGCGGGGTGGTGTGGGGCGGGTCACCCTGGCGGGCACGACACCGGAGGTGTGGCATGGAGGAGACGGTCGGAGCGCGCGACGGCGTCGGCCGGCGGCGTTTCGTCGGGGCACTCGGGGCGCTCGGGGCGGGCACGTGGGGTGCGGTCGGGCCCGTGGCCGGGCCGGGCCGGGACCGCGCGTGGGCCCGGTCGGGCCCGCGGCGGCTGCACCCGCTGTTCCTGGGGACGTACACCTCGCAGCCGGGCGGCGGCAGCGGCATCGGACTCGCCGGCTACGACCCCGACACCGGTGCGCTGACCGCCACGGGCGTGATCCCGGGCGTCGCCGATCCGTCGTACCTGGCGCTGGCGCCGGACGGCCGCACGCTCTACGCGGTCGACGAGCAGCAGGACGGCGCGGTGACCGCGGTCGCCCTGCCGGGGGACGGCCGCGCACCGGTGGTGCTGGGCAGTCGGCCCACCGGCGGGGCCGGGCCGTGCCACCTGTCGGTGCACCCCGGCGGGCGGTGGCTGCTGAGCGCCAACTACCTGTCGGGGAGCGTGGCCGTGCACCCGATCGACGCCGGCAGCGGTGCGCTGGGCCCGCGCACCGACCTGGTCGTGCACGACGCTCCGCCGCCCGGCCCCGGGCAGAGTGGACCGCACGCGCACCAGGTCGTCACCGCGCCGGACGGCCGGTACGTGCTGGCCGTGGACCTCGGCAACGACACCGTCTACACCTACCGGCTCGACCCGCGGGCCGGGAAGCTGGCGCAGGTGGCGGCCGCGGCGCTGCGACCCGGCGCCGGTCCCCGCCACCTGACCTTCCACCCGTCGGGGCGGTACGCCTATCTGGCGAACGAGGTCGACAACACCGTGGTGGTGTGCGGATACGACCCGGGCAGCGGTCGGGTGGTGCCCGGGGAGCCGCAGTCCACCGGGACCGGCCCGGGCGTCAGCTACCCGGCGCAGATCCTGGTGACCCGGGACGGCCGGTTCGCCTTCCTCGCCAACCGTGGTCACAACAGCCTCACCCGGTACGCCGTGACGGCGGGCGGGGGCCGGCTGCGGCTGCTGGACACGGTGCCGGTGGGCGGCGACTTCCCCCGGCAGATCGCGTTCTCGCCGGACCAGCGGTGGTTGTTCGCCGCGAACCAGAAGTCGGGGTCGGTGACGGTGTTCGCGGTGGACGACCGGACCGGGGCGCTGGTGCGGGTCGGCGAGCCGTTCGCGGCGCCGGTGGCGGTCTGCGCACTGCCACGCTGACCCGGGACCCCGGCGGGGGCTCCGCACCACCGACACGCCGAAACACTGCGGCAACAGGCCCGCAGGATTGGCGCGTTAGCGTCGCGCCCCATGAGTACGGGATCCACCGCATCCGGCGCCGGCACCGCCTCCGACGCCCCAGCACGCCCTCCGGAGCCGACCGCCCCGGGCGCGGACGCCGCCGGCGCCGGGCTCCGGCAGGGGCTCAAGCGCCGGCACATGCAGCTGATCGCGCTGGGCGGGGTCATCGGGGCCGGGTTGTTCGTCGGCAGCGGGGTGGTGGTCCGGTCCACGGGGCCGGCCGCGGTGGTGTCCTTTCTGGCGGCCGGCGGCCTGACCGTGCTGATCATGCGGATGCTCGCCGAGATGACGGTGGCCCGCCCGGCGCTGGGCTCCTTCTACGCGCACGTCCGGGAGACCCTCGGCCACCGGGCCGGGTTCGCCGTGGGCTGGCTGTACTGGTACTTCTTCGTGATCGTGGTCGCGGTGGAGGCGGTGGCCGGCGGCCGGATCATCCGGCTGTGGCTGCCCGGCGCCCCGCTGTGGGCGGTCAGCCTGGTGCTGATGGCACTGCTGACGGCGACGAACATGGTGTCGGCGCGCTCCTACGGCGAGTTCGAGTACTGGTTCTCCTCGATCAAGGTCGTGGCGATCGTGGTGTTCCTCTTCCTCGGCGCGCTCTACGTGTGCGGACTGTGGCCCGACTCGACCGGCGGGCTGGCGCTGCTCACCGCGCACGGCGGCTTCGCCCCGGCGGGCGTCGGCGCGGTACTGGCCGCCGTGGTGCCCTGCGTGGGGTTCTTCACCGGTGCCGAGATCGTCACCATCGCCGCCGCCGAGTCCGTCGAACCGGAGCGGGCGGTGGCCGACGCGATCCGGTCGATCGTGCTGCGGGTGGTGGCGTTCTACGTGCTGTCGATCTTCCTGGTGGTCGCGGTGGTGCCGTGGACGTCGAAGGCGATCGAGGTCAGCCCGTACGCGGCGGTGCTGGACCGGTTGGCGGTGCCGGCGGCCGGCACGGTGATGAACGCGATCGTGTTGGTCGCGGTGCTCTCCTGCTTGAATTCCGCGCTCTACACCTCGTCCCGGATGCTCTTCGCGCTCACCCGGAACGGCGATGCGCCGCGCGGCTTCACGAAGCTCAGTGCGAGCGGGGTGCCGCGGCGGGCGCTGCTGGCCGGCACCTCGGTCGGATATCTGTCGGTGATCGCGGCGTGGATCTCGCCCGATGTCGTCTTCACGTTCCTCATCAACTCCTATGGCGCCATTGCCCTGTTCGTCTATCTGGCGATCGCGGTGGCGCAGCTGCGGATGCGGCGCGCACTGGAACGTGACGATCCGGCGCGGCTGACCCTGCGGATGTGGGGTTTCCCGTGGCTCAGCCGGTTGACCGTGGCGCTGATGGCGCTGGTGATCGGGGCGATGGCGGTGCTGCCGGACAGCCGGGCGCAGTTCTGGCTGAGCCTGCTCACGCTGGGTGTCGTCCTGGCCGCCTACGAAATCCGGCGGCGGGTCCGGCGCCCCTAGATCCGCAGGTGGACAGGCCGTCCGCGGCGCCACGGACGGCCTGCCTCCCGCTCGGACATCGACTCCCGAAATTCCCCCAGCATTCCCCCCGAAATCCCCCAGGACATTCCGTTCACAGGACCGCTGGACGATCCGTGATGCCCCTCTGATTTCACTCTTCGAGCCCGTCGTGCTTACCCGTTCGAGAAATTACCGAGACGGCTCGTCAGCCGTCTCAGATCACCTCGTACCGGTCGCGTGAACCTGAAGTCGGGTGCCCGGGTAGATGAGGTTCGGATCGCCACCGATGACCTGCCGGTTCTGCCGGTAGATTTCCCGCCAGGGTTTTCCGTGAACGTCGGCGATGCCGCTCAGAGTGTCCCCCGCATTGACCACCACGGTGCCCCCGGAAGGACGATGCCGCTCCTTCTTGTAGGGCTTTTCCTGGTGGGTGGGGTACCGGCCGTGGGTGCGCTTGGGCCCGGCCGCCTTGGGAGCCGGCAGGGTGTGCGCACCGCCGCCGCGGGGAACGCCGCGCAGCCCCAGCGAGGCCGAGCAGGCGGGCCAGGCGCCCCAGCCCTGGCGGGCGAGTACGCGTTCGGCGACCTGGATCTGCTGGGTGCGAGAGGCCCGGGAGGCGCGCTGCGCGTAGCTCCCGCCGCCGTAGGACCGCCAGGTCGAGTGGCCGAACTGGAGCCCTCCGGAGAAGCCGTTGCCGGTGTCGATCCGCCAGTTGCCGCCGCTTTCGCACTGGGCCAGGCGGTCCCAGGTGCCACTGCTGACGGCTTCGGCCGGCTCTTCGGACACCGCGCCCAGCGCGCCGGCGGCCAGCAGGACGGCGGCCGCGGTGACGCCCCGGGCCCCCCGGCCGCGCAGTGCCTCGCCGCGGACGGCCCGGTCCGCCGGCTGGCGCGCTTCCGCCGCCCGGCAGTCCTGCGGTTCCGGCGATTCGTGCGTTTCCGGTACCTGCTGAGTTTCCATGTGCGTGCTCCCGTCGCTTGTTGCTGTGCGTACTGGTGTGTCGCTCACTTTCGAATGCCGGAGGTTCCGGTATTTCGGTGGGCGCGCAGAGATGTCAGCGTTTTCGGCGAGTTTTGGGAATCTGGATCGTCGGTTGGTTTTCTCCGGGCCGGTCGAATTCGACGAGGAAGAGACAACCACGGGCCGCGTCGCCACCGGCAGAGCGCGCGGTAGCGCTTTCGGCGGCCGGTCTGCCCCCTCGCCGCCGGAAGGGGGACGAAATCCTCCGCATGGCGCGGGGACCCGACGGGTAGGGGCGCACCCCGCGTGCCCCGGGGGCCCGGTCGGACGGCGATCGCCCCCGCGTTCGACTCCGCGGGGTCACGCCCAGTGCGTCCGCCGGCCTCGGGGCATGCGCGCGGCGGGGGCCGCACACACCGCGCACGGCCGGCGGGACGGTGCTCCGGCCCGGGTTTCACCGGAAGGCGGCAGGTCGTGCGGCCCGCAGCGGCCGGGCGCGCGGACCGGGCCGGCCCGGCGCACCGGCCCGGCCCGGGGTGGCCCGCCCCGTGCGCCCCCGGCCGTGCCGGTGCGCTCCGCATCCGCGCGCGTCACCGCGCCGCCCGTGCGCCCCTCCGCCCCGCCGACCCGCCGTCCGCGGGGGGCGGGGAGCGCCGCGCCCGTGGGGTGGCACGTGCGCGGGGCAAGCGCACTACCCGTCGGTGGGGGCGAGGAAGTGCGTGAGGTGGCCCCGGAATTCGGCCTCGAAGGCGTCGTAGCGGGAGCGGAGCCCGGCCCCCGGCCAGGTGTCCGGCAGCAGGGGTTCCGGTAGTAGCGGGTCGGTGAGGAGGTGGCGCAGGACGGCCGCCGCGACGGTGAAGCGCTCGGCGGGCGTCGCGGCGCGGTCCAGCGCGGCCAGCAGGTCCCGGGCGTGCGCCGCCCAGCCGGCCAGGTCCCACAGGCCCCGGGCCAGCGCGGCCGGGTCGCCGTCGGGGGCACCGGTGAACCAGGTGCACTGCGCGGTGGTCACCGCCGGTCGGGGCCGGTCGAGGTTGGCGGGGCGCAGCCAGCTGCCCTCGCGCAGTTCGCCGAGCCGGAGCCCGGCCATCGCCTGGCGCAGCGCGGTGCGTTCGGCGGGCGGGCGGCTGCCGTCCGCGGTGACCACGGCGATCTCCCACGCACCGTGCCACGGCCGGGTCCGCGGCGTCCGGCTCTCGTCCTGTCGGGCCTGGCGGGCGAGCAGGCGCGCGGTCAGTGCGTAGCCGCCGTCCTGTTGTCGCAGGTCACCGGCGGCGACCATCCGGGAGAGCGCAACCCGGACGGTGCCCTCGGCGATGCCGAAGAGCTCGCCGACCCGCACCAGCGCACGCACCGGCAGTCGGGGCGGGTGGTGGCCGAGGAGGGTGCTCAGCACGACGGAGCGCGCGGTCAACGGGCGGAGGGCGAGCGGGGCGTCGTTCATGGGTCCGGGAAGTCTAAGTCGTACGCGCGAGGCGGCTGGGGCGGGAGGTGACTGGGGCGGTGGTGGTCCGGCGCCGCGCCCGGTCTTACGGTCTTCCGTCGGTCGTAGGGAATCTGTAACGTCGAACCATGACCGCCACTCATGAAGTAACCAACCAGGCCCCGCCGCTGACGGGTTTCAGCGCCGCGGACGATCCGGCGCTTCTGGCGGCGCTGCGGCGGGACGGCGGCGCGTGGGGCGAGCCCGAGGTGCTCGAACTGGGCGCGCTGGCCGGTTCCGCCGCGGTGCAGGACCAGGCCCGCTGGGCGGAGGAGCAGCCGCCCCGGCTGCACACCCACGACCGGTACGGCCACCGGGTGGACGAGGTGGAGTTCCACCCCGCCTGGCACCAGCTGATGGCCACCGCCGTGGAGCATGGTCTGCACGCCGCGCCGTGGACCGACGCCCGGCCGGGGGCGCACCTGGTGCGCGCCGCCAAGTTCTACGTCTGGTCGCAGGCCGAGCCGGGCCACGGCTGCCCCGTCTCGATGACCTACGCCGCGGTGCCCGCCCTGCGCGCGGCGCCCGAACTCGCCGCGCAGTACGAGCCGTTGCTCGCCGCCCGCACCTACGACTTCGGCCTGCGCGCCCCGCTCACCAAGCACGGTCTGATCGCCGGCATGTCGATGACGGAGAAGCAGGGCGGCTCCGACGTCCGGGCGAACACCACCCGGGCGGTGCCGGCCGGGGACGGCGGCTACCGCCTCACCGGCCACAAGTGGTTCACCTCGGCCCCGATGAGCGACGTGTTCCTGGCCCTGGCGCAGACCGACGAGGGGCTGAGCTGCTTCCTGGTGCCGCGGGTGCTGCCGGACGGCACCCGCAACGGCATGCGGCTGATGCGGCTCAAGGACAAGCTCGGCAACCGCTCCAACGCCTCGTCCGAGATCGAGTACGAGGACGCCGTCGCCTGGCCGGTCGGCGAGCCGGGCCGCGGGGTGCGGACCATCGTCGAGATGGTGAACGTGACCCGGCTGGACTGCGTGCTGGGCTCGGCGGCCGGGATGCGGGCGGGGCTGCGACAGGCACTGCACCACACCGCCCACCGGCGGGCGTTCGGGCGGGAGTTGGACCGGCAGCCGCTGATGCGGTCGGTCCTGGCCGACCTGGCGGTCGAGTCGGAGGCGGCGACCGTGCTGGGGATGCGGTTGGCGGCCGCGGTGGACCGGTCGCAGGCCGGCGACGCCGGGGAGTCGGCGCTGCGCCGGCTGGCGCTGGCGGCCGGGAAGTACTGGGTGTGCAAACGGGGCAGTACGCACGCGGCGGAGGCCCTGGAATGCCTGGGCGGCAACGGTTACGTCGAGGACTCGGGGATGCCCCGGCTGTACCGGGAGGCGCCGCTGCTGTCGATCTGGGAGGGCTCGGGCAACGTCGCCGCCCTCGACGTGCTGCGCGCCCTGACCCGCGAACCGGCCGCGCTGGACGCCTACTTCACCGAGGTCGAGGCCGCGTCCGGTGCCGACCGCCGGCTGGACGCGGCGGTGGCCGGCCTGCGCAAGATGCTCGCCGCGCTCGGCGACCCGGAGCGGGCGCAGCTGATGGCCCGTTCGCTGGCCGAACGGCTGGCGCTGGTCCTCCAGGGGTCGCTGCTGGTGCGGCACGGCACCCCGGCGGTGGCCGACGCGTTCTGCGCCTCCCGGCTGGACGGCGAGTGGGGCCACGCCTTCGGCACCCTGCCGCCCGACGCCGACCTCGACGGGATCCTCGGGGGCGCCCGGACCGGCCGGGACGCCGGCTGATGCCGCAGGAGGACGACGGCGCGGTGCGGGTCGAGCGGGCCGGGCCGGTGACCACGGTGGTGCTGTCCCGGCCCGCCGCCCGCAACGCCGTGGACGGCCCGACGGCACGCCGACTCGCCGATGCCTTCCGCGCGTTCGACGCCGACGAGGAGGCGCGGGTGGCGGTGCTGTGGGGCGCGGGCGGCACGTTCTGCGCCGGTGCCGACCTCAAGTCGGTCGGCACCGCGCACGGCAACCGCGTCGCGCCGGACGGCGACGGGCCGATGGGCCCGACCCGGATGCGGCTCGGCAAACCGGTGATCGCGGCGGTCGCCGGGCACGCGGTGGCCGGCGGGCTGGAGCTGGCCCTCTGGTGCGACCTGCGGGTGGCCGAGGAGGACGCGGTCTTCGGCGTGTTCTGCCGGCGGTGGGGCGTCCCGCTGATCGACGGCGGCACGGTCCGGCTGCCCCGGCTGATCGGCGTCGGCCGGGCCAGGGACCTGGTGCTGACCGGTCGCCCGGTCCCGGCCGCGGAGGCCCTCGACATCGGGCTGGTCAACCGGGTGGTGCCCACCGGCACCGCCCGCACCGCGGCGGAGCGGCTGGCCGCGGAGCTGGCGCGGCTCCCGCAGGCATGCCTGCGCAGCGACCGGGCGTCGCTGCTGGACCAGGAGGGCCGCGACGAGGAGAGCGCGATGGCCGCCGAACTCCGCCACGGGCAGGCCGTGTTGGCCCAGGGCCTGGCCGGTGCGGCGCGGTTCGCGGCGGGCGCCGGTCGGCACGGGGCGGCGGACGACGCCCACTGATCGCCATACGTCCACGCGCGCTTCATCGTTCCGTCACCACCGGCCCGGCCCGCCGTGAGAGAAAACCAGCCATGTGCGATGACGAACTGATCCCGCCCCGGGCGGACTTGACGGAGCAGGAGTGGCTGCGCACCGGCCCTCAGGCACCCGCCGGCGGACCGCCGCCGCGGACCACCGGCCGGGTCCCCGGATACCTGGGGCGCCGGGCGCTGCTGGGCACGGCGATGGCCGGCGCGGCGCTGGCGGTGCTGCCCACCGGCGCCGGGACGGCCGCCGCCGCGCCCCGCTCCGGCGGTCCGGTCGACTCCTTCCCGTTCCCCGAACACCCCAACGGAAAGGGCGAGTTCGCCGTCCTGATCACCGGGGACGCGGGCACCGGCGACGACGCCCAGTACGCGGTGGCGGCCGCCGCCCGGGACGTCTGCCGGACCGAGGGCGTCGGACTGGCGGTCGGCCTGGGCGACAACCTCTACGAGAACGGCCCGGAGTCGGACCACGACGCGGAGTTCCAGGACAAGTTCGAAAAGCCCAACGCCGGCATCGACGTGCCGTGGCTGATGGTGCTGGGCAACCACGACTGCTCAGGGCTGATACCGGGCAGCGGCGGCGACCCGTCCCGCGGTGACCGGGAGGTGCTGTACGCCAACCGGTCGCGGCGCTGGTACATGCCCGCCCGCTACTACAGCGTGCCGCTGCCGGCCGCCCGCCCGCTGGTGGAGTTCTTCGTCCTCGACACCATCCCCTGGTCGTCGTACGTCGTGCAGCTCGACCCGTACTACCACTGGGACGGGCCGTACATGCGCGAACAGCGGGCCTGGTTGGACGGCGCGCTGCGGGCGTCCCGGGCCCGCTGGAAGGTCGTCCTCAGCCACCACCCGTACCTCAACAACGGCAAGCACGGCAGCGCCGGCGCCTACGACGGGTTCACCGTCGGCAACTACACCAGCGGCGTCCACCTCAAGGACCTCTACGAGCAGGTGGTCTGCGGGCGGACCGACCTGATCCTGTCCGGCCACGACCACACGCTCCAGGTGCTTCAGCCGACGGCCCGGACCGGCGGCACCCGGCAGGTGGTGTGCGGGGCGTCGGCGAAGACCGGCGACGGCAAGGCGCACTTCGACCACCCGGCCGCCTGGCAGGACTTCGCCGCGCACGGCTTCATGGTCCTCAAGGCGTCCGCCGCCCGGCTGACCGTCGACGCCTACACCGTCGACGTGCCGACCCGGCGGGCCACACTGGCGCACCGGACGCACAGCACCCGGCCGGTCGCCGCGGCGGCACGGACCGCGGCGACCGCCTAGCATCCGCCCCCGGCGCGGCAGGCGGCCCGACCGGCCGCCCGGGCCGTCGCCCGCACCCCGGCCGTGACGTGCGGCAACACCCCACACCGCGGGTCACGGCCGCCGAGAATGCGGGGCCCGTGGGCCCCGCCTAAGGTGTTCGCATGGCCGAGCGGCCCCCCGACCCCTCCGCGGAGGGCTACGACCCCCGTGCCGACCGGGCCACGCCCCGCGTCGAGGAGGAGGCACCCGGGGTGTCCCACCACGAGCCGATCGGCCTGCGCGAGCGGCTGTCGCTGAACCGCATGGGCACCTTCGACTGGGACCTGGACAGCGGGTTCATGGACCTGGACCCCGGAGCCATGGAGGTCTTCGACCTGCGCCCCGGCGAGTACGACGGCGCGCCGATGTCCCTGATCTCCCGGGTGCCGCCGGAGGAGGGCCTGCGCCTGGACGCGGCGGTCTCGCAGGCCCTCCAGGACGGCACCTCCTCCTACGGCGCGTACTTCCGGATCCAGTGCCGGGACGGGACGCGGCGCTGGACGCACTCCCAGGGCCGGATCCTGCACGACGCCCGGGGCGTGGCGTACCGGATCATCGGCATCGTCCGGGAGGCGACCAGCGAACTCGCCGACTCCGCGCTGCTGCGCTCGCTCCAGCAGGAGCGGCAGCGGCAGACCGTGATGGTGCAGCAGACCACCGCGGCGTTGGCCCGCGCCCTGTCGGTGAAGGACGTGACGCGGGTGCTGACCGGCGCCGGCGGCGCCCGCCGGTTCGGCGCGGACGCGCTGGTCCTCGGCCTGGTCACGAACGACCGGTTCGAGGTGATCGCCACCGCCGGGCTGGACGGCGAGGTGCCCACCGACATGATGAACTCGTGGCTGGACGACACCCTGCCGCTGTCCGAGGCGGTGCGCTCCCGGCGGCCCAGCTTCCTGAGCACCCGCGGTGAGCTGATCGCCCGCTACCCGCGGCTGCGCCCGTACGTGGACGTGCTGCCGACCGGCAGCGCCGCCTTCCTGCCGCTGATCGCGCAGGACACCGTCCTCGGGGCGCTGGGGCTGTTCAACCACGAGCCGGCGGTGCAGTCGGCGGAGGCCCGGAACCTGGCGTTGGCGCTGGCCGGCGTGGTGGCGCAGTCCCTGCAGCGGGCCACCCTCTTCGACCAGGAGCGGGAGTTCGCGACCGGTCTCCAGGCGGCGATGCTGCCGCGCCGGCTGCCGCCGATCGCCGGCGGCGAGGTCACCGTCCGCTACCACCCGGCGAGCGTCGGCCGGGACGTCGGCGGCGACTGGTACGACGTGATCGCACTGCCGCAGGGCCGCACCGGCCTGGTGGTCGGCGACGTCCAGGGGCACGACACACACGCCGCCGCGGTCATGGGGCAACTGCGGATCGCGCTGCGCGCCTACGCCAGCGAGGGCCACCCGCCGGAGACGGTGCTGGTGCGGGCCTCCCGCTTCCTGGCGGAGCTGGAGACCGAGCGGTTCGCGACCTGCACCTACATCCAGGCAGACCTGGAGTCCGGGGCGCTGCACCTGGCCCGGGCCGGCCATCTGGGCCCGCTGATCTGCAACAGTTCCCGGCACATCGACTGGCCGGAGGTCCGCGGCGGGCTGCCGTTGGGGCTGGCCACCGCCTTCGGGCAGGACCACTTCCCGGAGACCCAGCTGTTCCTGGAGCCCGGGTCGACGCTGCTGCTGTGCACCGACGGCCTGGTCGAGCAGCCCGGCCAGGACATCTCGGCCGGGATCGACGCGCTCTCCGCGGCGGTCCGCTCAGGGCCCGCCGCACTGGACGCGCTCGCCGACCGGCTCTCCAACCACCTGTGGGCCGAGCCCGGCTCGGACGACGACATGGCGCTCCTGCTGCTGCACCGGAGCGCGATCCCCGGGGAGGCCGCCACGCCCCGGCTGCGCCTGCACGTCCACCAGGCCGACCCGGCGGGCACCGCGGAGGTCCGCTCGGCGCTGCGCCGCACGCTCGACCAGTGGCGGGCGGGCGCCGTCACCCACGACGTGGAGGTGGCCGCCTCGGAACTCATCGCCAACGCGCTCACCCACACCGAGAGCGGCGCGCTGGTCGCGGTGGAGCTGCTGCCGGGTGCGCCGCGCCGGATCCGGCTGGAGGTCGAGGACCGGTCCAGCCAGTGGCCGCGGCGCCGGCGGCCCGGCGAGACGGCGACCTCCGGGCGGGGGCTGCTCCTGGTGGAGGCGTTGGCGGACCGGTGGGGCGCCGAGCCGCGGGGGTCCGGCAAGGCCCTGTGGTGCGAGTTCGTGGTGCCGGACGCCCCGCCCGGAAGCGGAACCTGAACTCCCCTACTGTCCACGGGAGATGCCCCGCGGCGCACGGTGCACGTCCGTCCCGCCGAACCGGGTCCGCGCCCGGGGTGATCGTGCCAGGATGACGGGAACCGTTCGTCATGCAGGGGGAGGGCATCGATGAGTGGGAGAGCCGCCGGCCGGTGGTTCCCGTACGGGCCCGGCAGTCGCGCCGTACTGATCGGGACCGGTCGCTTCACCAGTCCCGACCTGCCGGGCATCCCGTCGGTCCCGGGCAACCTCCGGGCGCTGTGGGCGGCCCTGACCCACCCGGTGCAGGGGCTGCTGGCCCCGGAGCACTGTCGGGTGGTGGCCGACCCCACCGACCAGTCCGCCGTCGGTGCGGCGCTGGCCTGGGCCGTGCGGGAGGCCGAGGAACTGCTCCTGGTCTACTACGCGGGGCACGGGATCCTCGACGACACCGGGCTGCTGCACCTGGGGCTGGTGCACACCGACCTCGACCAGGTGGGCTTCACCGCCGTCCCGATCGAGTTGGTGAAGCGGCACGTCGGCGAGGCCCGGGCGCGGGCCCGGGTGCTGGTCGTGGACTGCTGCTTCTCGGGCCGGGCGGTCTCCGCGATGGCCGAGCCGGCCGGCCTGGCCGTCGGCCAACTCGATCTGGCCGGCACCTACACCCTGACGTCCACCACGCGGACCGCGCCGGCCCACGCGCCCGCCGGGGAGACCTGCACCGCCTTCACCGGCGCGCTGCTGGACGCGCTGGCCGCCCCCGTCCCGCTCACCCTCGACGAGGTGCACGCGGAGGTCGACCGGGCGCTGCACGCCCGGGGGCTGCCGCGACCGCAGCGCCGGTCGGCGGGGGCGGCGGGGTCCCTGGTGCTGCTGCGGGGGCCGTCGGGGATACCGGGTACGGCGGGTGCCGCCCGCACCGCGGGCCCGGTGCCGCCCCCGCCGCGCACCCCGCCGCCCGGCGGCCCACCGCCGTTCGACCTCGGCGGGCCGGTCCCGCCGCCGCGCTCCGCCCGCCGCCACCGCCCGCTGCTGGTGGCGGCGGCGGTCGGCGGGGTGGTGGCCCTGCTGCTGACGTCGCCGCTGGTCCGGGGGGTGTTCTCGGGTGACGACACAAGCGGCGGGCGGGCCGCTGACGGGCCCACGGCCGGCGGCCGAACCGCTTCCGGCGGGGCGGCCGGGGGCACTCCCGGCGGCGCGCCCCCGCCGTCCGCCCGCACGCCCTCCCCGGAGGCCGGCGACCGCACGGCGCCGGCCAAGGTCGTCTTCCGCGACCGGACGTTGGTCTGGCGCGCGGCCAGTTGCCTGGGCAGCGTCTTCCAGGCACTGGACCTCGACACGCCCACGGTCACCGCCGGCCTGATGGACTCGTCCAACGGCACCGAACTCACCTACGTCGGCTGCCAGAACGGCCTGAACGGCGCCCAGGCGGTCATCACGGTCAACAGCAGCTTCGGCAGCCCGATCCGGGCGGGCGTCGCCGACGCCGGAACCGACACCGCCGCGGCCTGCCGCACGGCCGCCGAGAGGAGCCCGCTGGGCACGTACACCAACGCCGGGAAGATCCCGGTCGGGACGGTGTGGTGCGTGGTGACCGGACGGAACCAGGTGGCGAAGGTGACCTTCACCAAAGTGGACGCGGAGGACGGCAGCAGCGGCGCCAGCGCGGACAACCCGACCTTCCGCCTGTCCGTGACCCTGTGGGCGGCGCCCTGACCCGCCGGACGGACCGGCCGGGTCGGGGCCCGCGGGCTCACTCCTCCGGTCCGAACCACACCGTCGTCATGTTGCAGAACTCGCGCATGCCGTGGCCGGAGAGCTCCCGGCCGTAGCCGGAGCGCTTGGCGCCGCCGAAGGGCAGGCCGGGGTGGGAGGCGGTCATGCCGTTGAAGTACACCCCGCCGGCCTGGAGGTCCCGGGCCAGGCGGTCCTGTTCGGCGGCGTCCCGGGTCCAGGCGTTGGAACTCAGGCCGAACGGCGTGTCGTTGGCGAGCACGATCGCCTCGTCCAGGTCGGCGACGCGGTAGAGCGTGGCGACCGGGCCGAACGCCTCCTCCTGGTGGATCCGCATGCTCGGGGTGATGCCGGTGAGCACGGTCGGCTCGTAGAACCAGCCGGCGTGCCGGTCGGGCGGGCGGCGGCCGCCGCACTGCGCCCGGGCGCCCTGGTGGACCGCGTCGTCGACCAGTTCCTCCAGGTCGGAGCGGCCCTGTTCGCTGGCGAGCGGGCCGACGTCGGTGGCCTCGTCCATCGGGTCGCCGACGGTCAGCGCGGCCATCCGGGCGGTGAACCGTTCGGCGAAGGCGTCGTGCACGTCGGCGTGGACGATGAAGCGTTTGGCGGCGATGCAGGACTGGCCGTTGTTCTGGACGCGGGCGGTGACCGCGATCCGGGCGGCCTTGTCGAGGTCGGCCGACGGCAGGACGACGTAGGGGTCGCTGCCACCGAGTTCCAGGACGGTCTTCTTGATCTCGTCACCGGCGACGGCGGCGACCGCGCGGCCGGCGGGTTCGCTGCCGGTCAGGGTGGCGGCGGCGACCCGGGGGTCGCGCAGGACCTCCTCGACCGCGGCGGAGCCGATCAGCAGGGTCTGGAAGCAGCCGTCGGGGTAGCCGGCACGGCGGAACAGCTCCTCCAAGTAGAGCGCGGTCTGCGGGACGTTGGAGGCGTGCTTGAGCAGACCGGTGTTGCCGGCCATCAGGGCGGGTGCGGCGAACCGGACGACCTGCCAGAGCGGGAAGTTCCAGGGCATCACCGCGAGGACGGTGCCGATCGGGCGGTAGCGCACCACCGCGCGGGCCGCGCCGGAGTCCCGGACGTCGGCGGGATCGGGCTGCTCGTCGGCGAGGAGCGCCTCGGCGCGGTCGGCGTACCAGCGCATCGCCTTGACGCACTTGGCGGCCTCGGCGCGGGCCTGGGCCAGCGGTTTGCCCATTTCGGTGGTGACGGTGCGGGCGATGCCGTCCTGGTCGGCTTCGAGCAGGTCGGCGGCGCGGTGCAGGAGTTCGGCGCGGTGGGCGAAGGACGTGCGGCGGTGGTCCTGGAACGCCTGGTCGGCGCGGACCAGGCGGTCTTCGATCTCGCCCGCGTTGAGCGCGTCGAAGGTCTTGAGGGTCTCGCCGGTGGCCGGGTTGACCGTGGCGATGGCCATGTTCGACACCTCCTTGCGGTGTGCTGCGGTGGCTGGGCGGGAACGCCGGGGCCGGGCGCTAGGAGTGTCCGGGTGACGCCTGGGAGAGCGGTCCGGGGGCCGGGGACGGCTCCGGGACCGGATCGGGTCCGGGCGGGCGCGGCACCGGCGAGGGGTCCGGGGGGATCGGGTCCGGCGGCGCCGGCGGTTGGGGCGGCCCGGGCAGCGGCTCGGGCGGCACGGGGCCGGGCGGGGGCTCCGGGACCGGACCGGGCGGCGGGCCTCCGGGGTCCGGCGGGATCGGTGGGGGCTGCCGGTCGCAGTCGGGTGTGCGGTGACGGCGGACGGGCGATTGCCGCTGCACGACGGGCCTCCGGGGTGGGACGACGGGTGGCTTACAGGCCCCCGTACCCGAGTCTCGCCCGTCTATGGCCGGCCCGCACTGCGGATCGCGACGCCGGGCCGGGCCCCGTGACGGGCCGGCCCGGCCCCGGAGGTCACGGCTGCGGGTTCCGGGCGTCGTACCGGGCGAAGGCGCGGCGGCCCAGCCCGAGTGCGGTGACGACCAGGACGCAGGCCAGGCCGCCGCCGATCACCGCGGTGGCGGGCGAGGTCAGGTCGGCCGCGGAGCCGGCCAGGAAGTCGCCGAGCCGGGGCCCGCCGGCGACCACGACGATGAAGACGCCCTGGAGGCGGCCGCGCATCTCGTCCGGGGTGGCGGCCTGGAGCATGGTGCTGCGGAAGACCATGGAGACGGTGTCCGCGCAGCCGGCGACGGCCAGGAAGAACAGGCCGAGCCACAGGTGCCGGGAGAGGCCGAAGGCGGCGACGGCGGCGCCCCAGGCCGCCACCGCGATGAGGATGGCCAGGCCGTGCCGCCGGATGCCGCCGAGCCAGCCGGAGAACAGGCCGCCCAGGACGGCGCCGACCGCGGGCGCGGCGACCAGCAGGCCGACGGTCTTGGCGTCGCCGCCGAACCAGAGCGCGGCGACCGCGGGGAACAGGGCCCGCGGCTGGGCCAGCACCATCGCGGCGAGGTCGGAGAAGAACGTCATCCGCAGGTTGGGGCGGGTGGCGAGGAACCGCAGGCCGTCCAGGACGGAGGCGCGGCGGGTCGGGCCGTCGCGCTGTTCGGGCCGCATGGCGGGCAGCCGCCACATCGCGTAGAGCGAGGCGGTGAAGGCCACCACGTCGATGAGGTAGGCCGCCTGGTAGCCCCACATGCCGACGATCACGCCGCCGAGCATCGGTCCGCCCATCAGGCCGAGGTTGGAGGTGAGGGACTGCAGGGCGTTGGCGGCCGGCAGCTGCTCGGTGGGCAGCAGGCGGGGGATCATCGACGAACGGGCCGGGGAGTTCATCGCGAAGCAGACGGCCTGGAGGGCGACGACGGTGTAGAGCAACCAGACCCGGTGGTAGCCGAGCAGTGCCGCGGTGGCCAGCACCACGGACATCGTGGTGGCGCCGGCGGCGCTGAACAGGCCCAGCTTGCGGCGGTCGACGGTGTCGGCGATGGCGCCGCCGTAGAGCCCGAAGACGACCAGCGGGACCAGCGAGCACAGGCCCACCAGGCCGACGGCGAAGGTGGAGCGGGTGAGGGCGTAGACCTGGAGGGAGACCGCCAGCGCGGTCATCTGCTGGCCCATCCAGGAGACGGTGTTGCCGCACCACAGGCGGCGGTAGTCGGGCGAGGTGCGCAGCGGGGTCAGGTCGGCGAATATCCGGCCGCGGGCCGGTATCCGGGGCTCGTCGGACTTTCCGGCCTGGTCATCGGCGGGCTCGTCGGAGGTCGTTGTACGTGGCACGCGGCAGTAAACCACGTCGCCGGGCCGCTGGGGAATAGGCGTAGGGGCCGAGCGCCCCTTACCCGACGGGCTCCGTCGGGCCGTCGTCCGCCAGCCCGTACACCCGGCGCGCGTTCCCGGCGGCGATCATCGCCGCGACCCGCCGGGCGTCCGCCGTCGACCAGGCGCCGGACGCCGCCCAGCCGCCCAACACCTCCCCCAGCGCGGTCCGGAACAGCGCGCTGCCCACCGCGTACAGCTCCGGCAGGCCGTAGGCGTCGGTGGAGAACAGCAGCTTGCCGAACGGGGCCAGTTC
Organism: Streptomyces sp. x-19; assembly: GCF_046549115.1. Taxonomy (NCBI): domain Bacteria; kingdom Bacillati; phylum Actinomycetota; class Actinomycetes; order Kitasatosporales; family Streptomycetaceae; genus Streptomyces; species Streptomyces sp. x-19. The sequence goes on from NZ_JAJPWK010000003.1 coordinate 421,568, forward strand.
CAGGAACTCGGCGAGCACCGCGGTGGCCCGCGGCCCGACGTGGGTGAGGGTCAGTCCGACGTCGGCGTGGACGTGCGGGAAGACCGCGGCCAGGTAGGCGGCCTGCCGGTGGTACGGATAGCAGTGCAGCAGCACCAGGTCGGTGCCGGTGTCCGCGGTGGCCCGTACGAGGTCGGTGAGCAGCGCCGGATCGGCGTGGTCCAGCCGCAGGTCGGGGTCGCCGAAGCCGGTGTGGAGTTGGAGCGGGCGGCCGGTGGCGACCGCGAGCCAGACGAGGTGGCGCAGCAGGACCGGGTCGGTGAGCCGGGGTGCGCCGGCGGCGAGCCAGGCGCGGGCGGCCGGGCGCACCGCGTCGGGTCCGGGCGGCGCGGGGTCCAGGGCGAGGCCGTGTCGGTAGGCGGCCACGGACTTGAAGGCGACAGCACTCTCGGCGGCCGTCCGCACGGCGCGGGCCAGGGCGGCGAGGAACGCCTCGGCGGCGTCCGCCGTGCCGGGCCCGCGGTGGTCGGTCGCGGTCCGTTCGGCCAGCGCCTCCAACCGCACCACCTCGTGCCCGGTGGCGCCGCCCGCGGCGGCCGTCTCGTCCGGTCCGGTCAGGTCGCCGGGGAGTCCGGTGTCGACGAGGTAGGCGCCGATCCCGGTGGCGGACAGCAGGCGCCGCCGGTTCTCGTCCGGGCCGAGTTCGCGGCGTCGGGCGAGGTAGCGCTCGGGCGGGCAGTGCGCGGGCAGGTCGAGCAGCGGGGGGCACCAGCGGCGGACCGCGAAGCCGGTCTGGGTGTCGAAGTGGGTGGTGCCGGCCGCGGGCGGCCGGTCCGCTTCGGTGAGGAACGCGGCGAACGTCGCGGGGTCCGGTTCGTGGCGGAGCACGCCGTGGCAGTGGTGGTCCACCAGCGGCGGCAGTCCGTCCAGCACCGCGGCGGCGTCGGGCCCGTACTGCGGCGGGGCCGGGGCGCCGGGCCCCGCCGCGCGGGTGGCCCTCACCAGCGCCAGCGGGTGGCCGCGGCGATCTCTTCCGGCTCCTGCTCCGCGAAGTGCGCCTCCTCGGCCCGTCGGACCGCGAGGACCGCGCCGTGCAGCACGTCGCCCAGCGCCTCGCGCAGCGGCGTCGCCTTCTCGAACCGGTCGGCGGCCTCGGTGAGCGTGGCGGGCAGCCGCACGATGCCGCGCCGGGCCCGCTCGCGGACGCCGAGGAGGCCCGGGTCGCCGGCCTGCGGGGCGGGCAGGTGGGCCGCGGTGTCGATGCCGTGCAGCCCGGCGGCGATCACCGCGCCGACCACGAGGTAGGGGTTGGCGGCGGCGTCGAAGGTCTTGACCTCGGCGTGGCCGCCGTCGGGGTCGTCGGGGGCGCCGGTGACCAGGCGGAGCGCCGCCTCGCGGTTCTCCACGCCCCAGCACTGGTAGACCCCGGCCCAGTGGGAGGGCTGCAGGCGCAGGTAACTGGCGGGCGAGGGGCAGCCGACGGCGAGCAGGGCGGGCAGCGCGTCCAGGACTCCGGCGAGGAACGAGACCGCCTCGGGCGCCAGGCCCCAGTCGGCGCCGGCGCTCCGGTGCAGGCTCGTCCCCGCGCGGTGCAGGCTGAGGTGGAGGTGGCAGCCGTTGCCGACCTCGCCGGCGACCACGGACGGGGCGAATCCGGCGCGCAGACCGTGCCGGGCGGAGACCGCGCGGATCGTCTCGCGGACCAGGACGACGTCGTCGGCGGCGCGCAGCGGGTCGCCGGCGGCGGTGCTGACCTCGAACTGGCCCGGCGCGTACTCGGGGTGGAGCTGGAGCACCTCGACGCCCTGGACGGTGAGGGCCTCGGTGACGTCGCGGAGGTAGTCGGAGAGCGCGACGACCCGGGTCATGCCGTAGGCGGGGCCGGGGCAGGGGTAGTCGAGCGCGGCGGCGTCGGTTGGGCCCTGCGGGGTGCGGGTGACCACCCATTCCGTTTCGAAGCCCATCCGCAGCTCCAGGCCGGCGGCGGCCGCCCGGTCGACCATCCGGCGGGCGAAGAGCCGCTGACAGGCGGGGTGCGGCTGGCCCAGCTGGTCGTAGCGGTCGACGGGCGCCCAGGCCCAGCCGGGCTGCGCGGCGAGTGTGGTGAGCCGGTCCAGGTCGGGGAAGAGCCGCAGGTCGCCGTCGGGGCCGCCGAGGTGGTCGGACACCGCGATGGCGTCGTCGGAGGTGAAGACGTCGAAGACGGGTGACATGCCGACACCGCGGGTGACGACGTCGGCCAGTCGGGGCGCCGGAACCGACTTGACGCGGGTGATGCCCGCATTGTCCACCCAGGTCAGCGCCACGTTGCCGACGCCTTCCGCGTCGAGGCGCGCCGCCAACTGGCGGGCGCTGTCGCGTTGTTCCGCCCGCGATCCCATAGTGCAGTCCTCACTTGGCCGTGCCGATCCCTCGGCGCTCGTTCCCGCTGAGTGCCGGGGTCGGCCAGGGCCTTCCCGGTCAGGGGCAGTTGAACTCGCACCATACGCACTTTCCGCCGCCGCGCGGTTCCACTCCCCAGACATCGGCCAGCCGATCGACGAGCAGCAGACCGCGGCCGGAGACCCCGGCCTCGCCCGGTTCCCGGCGGCGCGGCAGGCTGCTGGACCCGTCCTCGACCTCCAGCCGCAGTCGGCGTTCGGCGCCGTGCGGCATCCGGATGTTGACCACGGCCTCGCCGTCGGTGTGCAACAGGGCGTTGGTGATCAGCTCGTCGGCGACCAGTTCGATCTCGTCGGCGCGTTCGCGGGCGCCCCACGCGCGGACCGCGGCGCGGATCATGTGGCGGGCGGCGGAGAGTCCCGCGGGGTCGGAGGGGGCGATGTGCTGCCGGAAGCGGCCGGCCGTGTCGTGCTCGGGCGCGCCGAGGCGGCGCAGCAGGAGCAGCGCCATGTCGTCCTCGCCCCGCCGGTCGTCCGCCGACTCGCAGAGCCGGTCGGCGAGTTGCTGGACGTCCTGCGGGCCGTCCCGGACCTCCCGCGCCAAGTGCCGCAGCCCGGCGTCCAGATCGGCGCCGGGCTCCTCGACCAGCCCGTCCGTGCACAGCACCAGGGTGTCGCCGGGGGCGAGGTGGACGGTGGTGACGGGGTAGTCCAGCAGCCGGAACTCGGAGGAGATGCCGAGCGGCAGGCCGCCGGCCACCGGGAGCCGCCGGCAGATGCCCTCGGCGTGCCGCACCATCGGGTCGAGGTGGCCGGCCCGGACGAACCGGGCGGCGCCGGTGGTCAGGTCGGCGTCGACGTAGGTGCAGGTGGCGAAGCGGTCGGTGTCGAGCTCGTTGAGGAACGCGGAGGCCCGGGCCATCACGGTGGCCGGCGCGTGCCCCTCGGCCGCGTAGGCGCGCAGCACGATCCGCAGCTGTCCCATGAGGGCGGCGGCCTGGGTGTCGTGGCCCTGGACGTCGCCGATCACCGCGGCGAGGCGGCCGTCCGGCAGCGGGATCACGTCGTACCAGTCGCCGCCGATGTCCCGGCCCATCCGCGCGGAGCGGTAGCGGACGGCGATCTGCGCCTCGGGGAAGCCGGGGATCCGGCGCGGCAGCATGGCCTGCTGGAGGCCGGCGGCGATCTCGTGCTCCTGGTCGTAGAGCATCGCCCGGGCCAGGCTCTGCGCGATGCTGCTGCCCAGCGCGAGCAGTACGTTGCGCTCCTGGTCGCGGAAGTCGCTCTCGCGCTCGAAGAACAGCCCGATCACCCCGATCGGGCGGCCCTGCGCGATCAGCGGCAGATACGCGGCGGAGCTGACGTTGAGCGGCTCGATGGCCGGCCACAGCCGCGGGTAGTGGGTGCGGAACTGTTCCCGGCTGTGGACGAATCGCGGGGCGAGGGTGCGCACCACCTCGCTCATCGGGAACTCGTCGCCGATCCGGGTGTACTCCAGGTCCGGGACGAAGCTGCCGGCCTTGCCCTCGGAGACCAGCCGGATCCGTCCGGCCTCGACCAGGCCGAGGATGACGTTCTCGGCGCCCAGCCGGCTCAGCCCCTGCTCGTCGGCGAGCACGCCGATGACCTCGCCGACGGTGCGGGCGTGGGCGAGGGCGGCGGTGGTGCGCTCGACGACGCTGGTGTGCCGGCGGCGCTCCTCGGTGACCGCGATCCGTTCGGCGGCCTGGGCGTACTCGTCGCTGGCGTCGCGGACCACGCCGATGACGCGGCGGGGCCGGCCGGTGGGGTCGCGGCGGATGCTGCCCTGGGCGTGCGTCCAGCGCAGTGCGCCGTCGCGCAGCCGGATCCGGAAGTAGGCGCCGTAGGAGTGGCTGCCGTCCTTGAGCGCGCGGGCCACCAGGGCGTCGAGCCGGGCCACCTCGTGGCCCGGCACGCGGGAGCCGAGGCTCGCCGGGCGGTCGTCGTACTCCGCCGGCCGGAGGTCGAAAACCTCCAGTGCGGGCGGATCCAGGTGCATCAGCCCGCTGTCGAGGTCCCAGTCGAAGCCGCCCATCCCGTTGAGGGCCAGGGTCAGGTCCGGGTGGGCGGGCCAGTCGTCCGGCACCGACACGGTGGGCCGTTTCGCTCCCCGGTCAGCCATGCCGTCACTTTGCCACATTCACCCGTATTGCGGCTTGTCCAGCACCGCCACCCTCCCTGGGTTCCCGCTTCCGGCGCGCCCCGCACCGACCGGCCCCGCGCCTGCCGGCGGATCCACCCACCCCCTCCGCAACACCACTGACTCAAGGCTCAGTAATCCCACAACACCGCCCGGAAGATACCCACAGAACAGGACTTTTCCCTACGATCGACCACTGACGGCGTTGCGATGTTCTCAACACCCTGTTAGCGTCCCCGGCCATGAACGCAGACCCCGGGGACCGGATCGCCGACGACGCCGGACACGTCACCGACCGCGTCCGGCAGGTGATCGCACGGCTCGGGTGCAGCCACCGGGAATTCGCCCGCCGGATCGTGATGGACCCCTCCAAGCTCTCCCGGTCCCTGGGCGGCACCCGACGGTTCGCCCTCGCCGAGATCGTCCGCATCGCCGACCTGGGCGGAGTGGACACCGGCTGGCTGCTGGGCGCCCCGGAACGCCCCGCGGCGCCGCCGGAGCGCGAGCCGGCCGCGGTCCCCGAGGGCGGCCGGCCGCTCCAGATCGTCCGGGAGACCGTCCGGCTGATCGCCGAGCACGGCTTCCACGCCGTGCGGGTCGCCGACATCGCCGCCGCCTGCGGCACCAGCCCGGCCGCCGTCCACTACCACTTCCCCGGCCGCGACGAACTCCTGGAAGCCGCCGTCCGCTGGTGCATGGACGAGGACACCGACCGCCGCGCGGCCGGACTGGCCGCCGCCCCCGACGCCCGCACCGAACTCCTGCACCTGATCGCCCTGCAGACGCCGCGCACCGCGCAGCAGCGCCGGCAGTGGCTGGTCTGGCTGGACCTGTGGGCGCAGGCCGCCCGCGACACCGCCGTGGGACGACTCCACGAGCACTACTACCGGCAGTGGCGCACCACCGTCGCCGACGTCCTCCGGCGCGGCACCGAGCAGGGCGTCTTCCGTCCCGTCGACCCGGACGTGACCGCCCTGAGGCTCACCGCCCTCATCGACGGCCTGGCCACCCAGGTGCTGGCCACCGCCCCGGACAGCACCAGCCCCGACACCATGCACGCCGCCCTGCTGACGTTCGTGGAGAACGAACTCGACGCGCACCGCCCCTGACGACCGCGCGACCGGGCGGCCACCGCCCCTGCCGATGACCCCGCGCGCCCCGCGACGGTGCGTGCCCCGTCCCCCGTTCGCTCGCCGCCCCTGCACGTCCACTCATCCGACCCGAAGGGACCCCATGACCACCCCCACCAGCGACGTCATCATCACCTGCGCGCTCACCGGCGCCGGTGACACCGTCCGCCGCTCCCCGCACGTCCCCGTGACGCCCGAGCAGATCGCACAGTCCGCCGTCGAGGCGGCCGCCGCGGGCGCCGCGGTGGTGCACATCCACGTCCGCGACCCCGAGACCGGCGCCCCGTCCCGCGACCCCCGCCTGTACGCCGAGGTCGTCGACCGCATCAAGCAGACCGGCACCGACGTCGTCATCAACCTCACCGCCGGCATGGGCGGCGACCTGGTCATCGACCCGGAGCGCCCGCTCACCCAGCTGCCCGGCACCGACCTGGTCAGCGGCCTGGAACGGCTCCCGCACGTCGAGGACCTGCTCCCCGACATCTGCACCCTGGACTGCGGTTCCCTCAACTTCGGCGACGGCTCCACGCTCTACGTCTCCACGCCTGACATGCTGCGCGCCGGCGCCAAGCGGATCCAGGAGCTCGGCGTCCGGCCGGAGTTGGAGATCTTCGACACCGGCCAGCTGTGGTTCGCCAAGCAGCTGCTCGCCGAGGGCCTGCTGGACGACCCCAGCGTCTTCCAGCTCTGCATGGGCGTGCCGTGGGGCGCCCCGGCCGACCCCGGGGTCCTGCAGTCGATGGTGAACATGCTGCCCGAGGGCGCCCAGTGGGCGAGCTTCGCGCTGGGCCGGATGCAGATGCCCTGGGTCGCCCAGTCCATCCTGCTCGGCGGCAACGTCCGCGTCGGCCTGGAGGACAACCTCTACCTGAGCCGCGGCGTCAAGGCCACCAACGCCCAACTCGTCGAGCGCGCCGTCCAGATCACCGAACTCCTCGGCTCCACCGTGGCCACCCCGGACCAGGCCCGCGCCCGCCTCGGCCTGAAGCCCCGCGGCTGAGACCGCCACGAGCAACCGCCACACCGACGCCCCGCAACCGCCCCGATCCGTTGCGCGAACTCCCGCCCAGGAGGCAGCACCCCATGCCCTTCACCCCCTCCACCACCCCCGAGGCCGTCCGCCGCGTGGCCTGCATCGGCGCCGGCGTCATAGGCGGCGGCTGGGTCGCCCACTTCCTCGCCCGCGGCTACGACGTGACCGCCTGGGACCCCGCCGACGACGCCGAGGACAAGCTCCGCCGCCTGGTGTCCGCCGCCTGGCCCGCCCTGGAACAACTGGGGCTCGCCGACGGCGCCTCCCCGGACCGGCTGACGGTCGCCCCGACCCTCGCCGAGGCCGTCGCCGACGCCGACTTCGTGCAGGAGAGCGCCCCGGAGAAGCTGGAGTTGAAGCGTTCGCTCCTCGCCGAGCTGGACGCCGCCGCGCGCCCCGGCGTGGTCATCGCCTCCTCCACCTCCGGCTACCCGATGACCGACATGCAGACCACGGCGGCCGACCCGTCCCGCCTGGTCGTCGGCCACCCCTTCAACCCGCCGTACCTCATCCCGCTCGTCGAGGTCGTCGGCGGCACGCACACCGACGCCGCGGCGGTGGCGTGGGCCTCCCGCTTCTACGACGTCGCCGGCAAGTCGGTCATCACCATGGACCGCGAACTGCCCGGCTTCATCGCCAACCGCCTCCAGGAGGCACTATGGCGCGAGGCACTGCACATGGTCGCCAACGGCGAGGCCACGGTCGAGGACATCGACGCCTCGATCACCGAAGGGCCGGGCCTGCGGTGGGCGTTCATGGGCCCCTGCCTGACGTTCGCCCTCGCCGGCGGCGAGGGCGGCATGGCCCACATGCTCGACCACTTCGGCCCCTCCTTGAAGTCCCCCTGGACCCGCCTGGAGGCCCCCGAACTGGACCGTGAGCTCCGGGACGCCATGGTCGACGGCTGCGCGACCGCCGCCGGGGACCGCACCTACGCCGACCTGGTGGCCGAACGCGATCAGGGCGTCATCGACGTCCTCCGCGCCACCGGCCGCCTCCCCCGGAGCGAGCGGGCCGCCGCCCCGGACCCGGCCGTCCCCGGCCAGCGCCCCCACGCGCCCGGGAGCGCCGCCTGATGGCCCCCGCTCCGTCCACGCCGCCGGCCGGGGGCCCCGCTCCCCTCCCCCTCCCCCTCTTCCGCCAGGTCGTCCAGGAGGACTGGATCGACTACAACGGCCACCTCAGCGAGGCGTACTACGTCCTGGTCTTCGGCTTCGCCACCGACGCCCTGATGGACGCGTGCGGTCTCGACGCCGCGTACCGGGAGCGCACGGGCTGCTCGCTCTACACCGTCGAGGCCCACGTCCGCTATCTCGACGAGGTCCCCCGCGGCAGCCAACTGGCCGTCCGCACCACGGTGCTCGGCGCGGCCGCCAAGAAGCTCCGCGTGGTCCACGAGATGTACCGCTGCGATCCCGCGGGCGCTCCCAACGGCGCCCCGGTGGCCACCGAGGAGCTCTTCCTGCTCCACGTCGACCAGCAACAGGGGTCCGCCGTCCCGTTCCCCGACGCCGCCCGCGACCAGCTGGCCGCCCTCACCACCCCGGCGCCGGACTGGGCCGGCCGCGGGATCCGCCCGGTCGGCACCTGACCGTCGGCCCACGGGTCGGTGCCCGGCCCGCGCGGCCGGGCACCGGCCCGAAATGGCATTGCCCCTCGGCCGCGGCGGTGTTCTGGTCACTGATCATGCGTCATGTGCACCCCTCTCTTCGCCACCCGCGCGAGCTGCCGGCCAGGATCGAACGGAACCTGGCCGAGCACGCCTGCCATCTGCACCGGAATCTCCCGGACGCGGCCGTCACCGAGACCGCCGACCTCCTCGTCGCGGACAGCGGCCTCGCCGACGACACCTTGTGGTGACGGCCGGTCAGGCGCTCGATCAGCAGCGCGAGGAGCACGTAGTTGATCCCGCGGTACTCCTGCTTGCTGCCGGGGGCGAACGTCATCGGGCCGTGCGAGACCAGGGACACCAGTTGCCGCGGGGTCCATCTGTCGTGGCGCTGTCGTAGCGGTGCCGAGCGATGCCCTCGGGGTGGAGAGGTCCGGAGCGCCGTCGCGCGCCTCGTCGGGCAGGCCGCTGGTGTGGTTCAGCAGGTGGGTGATGCTGCGGCGCGGGAACGCGGACGGCAGGAGGTCGCCGCTGTGCCGCTCTCGGGGCGCGCCGGCCTCAGGGATCACCCTGAACCCGTCCCGGATGCGACCCTGAGCGGGTAGCCGTCCGACACGCGAACGGAGATCAAGGTCATGTCCACGCAAGGCCACCGCATCGAGATCAAGCAGGGCACCGCACACGTCCGGGTCGTGGTGAACGGGCAGTTGCTCGCCGAGAGCCGGCGACCGCTGCTGCTCCTGGAGACCGGCTGTCCGGTGCGGTACTACCTGCCGCCGGAGGACGTCCGCACCGACCTGCTGACGCCGTCCGCGACCCACACCGTCTGCCCGTTCAAGGGCACCGCTTCCTACTGGTCGCTCGAACAGGGCCCCGAGGACCTCGTGTGGGCCTACCCCGAGCCGCACGCCGGGGTGGCGGAGATCAAGGATCATCTCTGCTTCTACGAGGTGCAGTTGGGGGAGTGAGGGCCACCGCCGGGACCGCGCACGGCCACGTGAGGAAAGTTCCTGACAATTAATGCCGCACCGGGCCCTCGCCGTGACGGTCGCCGGCGCGCTGCTGGCCACCGTCGCCGTCGGCTACACCGTCGCCGCCACCCGGCGCACCCAACCGACCGACACCGTCTCGGCGTTCGGCCTCGACCACGGGCGGCTCTACTTCCGCAGCACGGGCGCCGGCGCCGGTCGGGTGGCCAGTGTGCCGGCCCGGACACCGGGCGGGCGCGGCACGGCGCCGGGCGACGACCGGCGGGCGACCGGCGGGCCCGCGTGCGAGCGCTGCCACGCGGCCGGCGGCACCGGCCTCTGCCTCCAGCGGCGGCCCGGCATCCCGCCCAGGTCGTACGCGGTCGTCCTGGACGACCGGCTCCGCGAACGACGCCGGATCGCCCTCACCGGCATCCCCAACCGGGCCCGGGTCTCGGCCTCCGGACGGATGCCGGCCTGGACGATGTTCGCCACCGGCGACTCCTACGCCACCACGTCGTCCTCCACCCGCACGTCCGTCCCGATCCGTGGCGGCTGTCCGTCCTGGACCTGCGCACCCGGCACGAACATCCGGTCGCCGAGACCCGCAGCGTGGACGACCAGGCCGCCTGGCTCGACGACCACACCCTGGCGTACGCGCTGCCCGGTCGGGACGGGCGGCCGAGCGACGTCTGGACCGTCCCGGCGGACGGCTCCGGCACGCCGTCGCTGCGCGTGCCGGACGCGTCGTCCCCGGTCCTCGCACCCTGACCCCGCCGCGGCCCCGCGGCGACGGCACGACGACCCACGACGCACAATCGAAGGGTGAACGCCCCAGAGGACCACCCAGACCCCACCCGGCACGAGGAGGGCGGCGCCCCGGCCTCCCGCGCCCGCGACCGCGACGAACAGGGCCGGGCCCGCAACGCCCGCCCCCGGGACGGCCTGGGCCGTCCGCTGCCCTATGGGGCACCGGGCGTCGCCCGGCAGCCCGAGGGGGTGGACCGCACGCCCGACGCAGCGCTGGCCGAGGCGCAGCGACTGTTGGACGCCGGGATGCCGTTCCACGCCCACGAGGTCCTGGAGGACACATGGAAGGCCGCGCCGGAGTCCGAGCGGGAACTGTGGCGCGGTCTGGCGCAGCTGGCCGTGGGGCTCACGCACGCGGCACGCGGCAACGCCACCGGGGGTGCGGCGTTGCTGGGGCGGGGTGCGGCGGCGCTGGCCCGGTACGCCGGTGCCGCCCCGTACGGCATCGACGTCGACGGGCTGACGGCCTGGGCACGGGAGCTGATCGGTCGGCTGGCCGGAACTCCCCAGGACGGGGCGGCCGGTCCGGTCTCGGCCACCGGGGAGGCTCCCCGACTGCGCGCCCGGTAGGCGCTCGGCCGGGGAGCCCGCCGGTGTGGCGGGCCGGCGGCGGGGAGCGGCGTCACTCCTCGTCGTCGGACTCGCTGCGGCTGACCGGTTCGGGGCCCGTCACGGTGTTGAAGCCCCAGTCCAGCAGGGCGCTCGCCTCCTTGTAGACGCCGTTGGCCTCGCCCGACTGGGGGTTGAGCACGGTGGCGATCAGGGTGTGGCCGTGGCGGCGGGCGGCGGCGATCAGGGTGTTGCCGGCTTTGCTGGTGTAGCCGTTCTTCACGCCGATGATGCCGGGGTACCGGGGCAGGCCGTGCGAGCCGACCAGCATCCGGTTGGTGTTCTCGATCTGCAGGGTGCCCCCGCCGGCCGCCGGGAACCCGGCGCGGGTGGTGGAGCAGTAGCGGGCGAAGTCCGCGTTGGCGAGGCCGGCGCGGGCGAAGACCGTCAGGTCGAACGCGGAGGACACCTGCCCGGGGGTGTCGTAGCCGTCCGGCGACTTGACCGTGGTGTCGCGGGCGCCGAGCCGGCGGGCGGTCTGCTGCATCTCCTGGGCGGTGGCCGACCAGCCGCCGTTCATGGCGGCGAGGACGTGCACCGCGTCGTTGCCGGAGCGCAGGAAGACACCGCGCCACAGGTCGGCGACGGTGTAGCGCTGGCCCTGGCGGACGCCGACGACGCTGCTGCCGGAGCCGAGTCCGGCGAGGTCGCCGGCGCTGACCTGGCGCACCTTGCCGGACGAGAACTTGGGCAGCACCGTGACGGCGAAGAGGGTCTTCAGGGTGCTGGCGGGGGCGAGTCTGCGGTGCTGGTTCCGGCCGGCCAGCACCTTGCCGGTGTCGGCGTCGGCGACCATCCAGGCGAGGGCGCTGAGGCCGCCGGGCAGTTTCCGGGCGGGGGCCGCGGCCTGACGTCCCGTCGGTGCTGCGGGACGGGCATCGGCCGGTATCGGGCTCAGGGACACTCCGGCGGCGGCGATGAGTGCCAGCGCACCGGCCTTCTTGGACACAAGCGCGTCAAATGCCATGGGGTCACGCTAAGGAGGGGCGGCGGCGGGCGCAGCGCGGATGCGCCAGACGGGCCACCGAAGGGTGCTGCGCCCGGCGTGTCGCCGATGTGCGCACTCGCAAAGAAGGACCCGCCCGGTGCGACGGGGGATGCACACCGGGCGGGTCACAGCACTTTTCTACCGCATGACTGAACGGTTACGCATCAAAAACTTGTGCGTTCCCGGATTACCAGGCCACGGGCAGCGAAATCAGGCCACGCGCCCGGATGGTCCGACGGTGCCGTACTTCGTCCCGGGCCACGTCGAGGCGCAGCTCGGGAAAGCGGCTGATGAGGGTGCCGATGGCGATCTCCGCCTCCATGCGGGCCAGCGGTGCGCCCAGGCAGTAGTGGATACCGTGTCCCAGGGCGAGGTGGCCGGAGAGCTCGCGGGTCGGGTCCAACCGGTCCGGGTCGGGGAACCGCTCGGGGTCGCGGTTCGCGGAAGCGATCGAGAGCAGCACGCTCTCGCCGGCCGGGATGCGGACGCCACCGATGTCCAGGTCCTCGACGGGGAAGCGGCGGATGGCCAGGGAGGCCGGGGTGTCGTACCGCAGGAACTCCTCGACGGCGGGCGCCAGTTCGGCCGGATTTCGGCGCAACGCAGCGAGCCTCTCGGGGTGGTCGAGGAGGGCGAGGACGGCGTTGCCGATGAGCTGGACGGTGTTCTCGTAGCCGGCGAAGAGGATCAGGAAGGCGAGCGAGGTCAGTTCGTCCTCGCTGAGGCGGTCGCCGGCCGGCTCGTCCGCGGTGTCGTCGCGGACCGCGATCAGGTCCGAGAGCAGGTCGTCACCGGGCTCGGCGCGCTTGGCGGCGATCAGCCCGGTGTAGAACTCCAGCATCGCGCCGATCGCCTCCTTCATCGCCTGGGGACGGCTGGGGTCGGGCGTGATCAGCGCGTCCGACCAGGCCAGGAAGTCGCGCCGGCGCTCGACGGGGATGCCGAGCAGATCGCAGATGACGGTGATCGGCAGCGGTCCGGCGTAGTCGGTGACGAGTTCCGCGCGGCCCCGTGCGGCCATGGCGTCCAGCAGATCGTCGGCGATGCGCTGCACGGGAGCCCGGAGCGCCTCGATGCGGCCCGGGGTGAACGCCTTGACGACCAGCCGGCGGATCCGGGTGTGGTCCGGCGGATCCATGTTGAGCAGGTTCGCGTCGAGGGCGGGCGGCAGTGAGAAACCGCGGTAGTTGCCCGGTGTGGCGTGCCGCCTGTCGAGCGAGAGCCGGGGGTCGGCCAGCGCGCTGCGGACGTCGTCGTAGCGGGTGACCAGCCAGGCGGGCTGCCCGTCGGTGCCGGTGATCCGGTGCACCGGGCCCGCTTCGCGGAGCGCGGCGTAGGCGGCGTACGGGTCGTCCAGGAGGGCGGTGGTGTCGAGGGGTGCTACGGGGCCGGTCTCGGCGGTGTTCTGCATGGCGCCCGAGCCTAGATCACCGGGGACGGGGCGCCGGGCGGCACCGGCCACATGGGCCGGTGCCGCCGTGCGCGGTGCGGGAGGCCCGGACCCCCGTACCGGGCCACCCGTCTGTGGTGTTGCGATCAGCTGTGCGCGGTGGCGCTGCGCTGTCGCAACTCGGTGAGCACGGTCTCGATCAGCGGCGAGCGGTAGACGTCCGCGACCAGCGCCAAGTGCTCGTATTCGGAGGAGAGTCGGGCGGCCTGTCGACCTTCGGCGACCACCACGCTGTCGGCGCCGTGATCCGGGACGTGACCGACCGCGCGGTTCTCCAGGCCGCGCCGCAGGGCCGCCGCCTCGGCGACCGCGGCCAGTTGCCGGTCGTCCAGCGAGACGGCACGGGCGCGTTCGAGGACGATGTCGATGGCGTCGGACTCGACGTGCCGGCGCAGGCCGCGCTGCACGTCGCGGATCTCGGCCATCTGGCGGTTGGCGCGCCATTCCAGGTCGGCGAAGGGCCAGCGGCCGGTCCACCGCGAACCGTCCATGGTGACCTCCGGGGCCTGTGCGGTGACGGTCCGCCAGAGCGGCGTCAGGCGGCGCAATCGGCGCCAGGCCGCGGCGCGCGGGCCGGCCGCGGGCAGGCTGAAGCCCACGAGTACCAGGATCGCGGCGACCGAGGCGCTGAGCGGGGCGACGCCGTTGGAGAGCCAGGGCGCGGGGTGCCCGGTCCACGACAGCACGAAGCCGATGACCTTGCAGGCGCAATAGAGCAGGCCGAGCCAACAGCCCGCGGCCAGCACCCGCAGCCCGCGGGCCAGCCACGAGGCGCCGACCCGGGCGGCGTAGCGCGGACAGAGCGTCCCCAGCCCCGCCAGGCTCGCCCCGAAGATGGCCAGATACAGCACCAGGAAGACCATCACGCCGGGGGCGTCGGCGTACGCGGTGCTGAAGTCGCGGGGGTGTTCGACGGCGTCCGGGCGGCCGACGGCGAAGCCGGTGACGGCCACCGCCCACAGGAACGCCACCGCGGCGACCACGGCCCGCGCCCTGCTCCGCGCCCTGGCCCGGGCCGCCTCGCCCTCACCGGTCGTCCAGCGGAGCAGCAGCACCAGCGCCCCGGCGGCGAAGACCATGACGGAGGAGTAGAGGAAGACCATGGCGAGGTTGGCGACGCCGACCAGCCGGTCGAATCCCCGGTAGAGGCTGGGCGCGGAGAAGAGGAAGACGGTGGCCACGCCGCCGGTCATCAGGCAGGCGAGACCCAGGTCGGTGTTGCGGCGGTCCCGGAACCACGCGACCGCCTTGTAGGCCACCAACGCCCAGGCGGCGGCCGCGAAGCAGAGGTAGACGACGTCAAACACCGGGGCCTCCCGCGGGTCCGGCCGCCTCCTGTTGGCGGCGGATGTGCTGGAGCGCGGGGCCCAGCGCGGCCGCGACCTCGGCGGCGGGTCCCTCCAGCGGGAGTTCCCGTTCCGCGGCGGCGGGCACCACGTGCTCCATCAGGAGCGTCCCGAGCACCTCGGTCTCCCGCTCGGCGAGGTTGTCGTAGCCGTGGTGGCGGGCGAAGCCCATGGTCAGGCCCATCCGCTGCATGGCGGTGGCGACGTCGACGGAGGGGGTCCAGATCCGCAGCGCGTCCTCGGTGACGGCCGGGTCCTGGGCGTGCCCGAGGAGGAGGTGGCTGAGTTCGTGCAGCACGATGTGGATCTGGTGCCAGGGGGAGGTCTTGAGTTCGTAGAAGACCCAGTAGCCGTCGTCGGTGGTGGCGGTCATCCCGGAGACCACGCCGCCCAGGCTCATCGGCACGAGGTGGACGGGCCGTGCCACCCGCGCCGCGACGACGTCGCAGATCCCCCGCAGATCGGTCGAGGCGGGCAACTGCAACTCCTTGATGAGTTGCTTGCACCGCCTGCGCATCTGCCCCACTCGCATGCTCGTCCCGTCCTCGTGTCCGGCCCGCCGCCAGGTAGTGAAGATCCGGTCGCGCTCAGCGGTCCGTATCGGGCCGTGCGCCACGCCGATCACCACCCTGCTCCGGCGGGCCGTCCGGCAGGTTCATCTGCCGGCGGAACTGGGAGATGATCGTCGTCAGGCTGTCCTGCACTTCCGGGGGCAGCCCGACCGAGCGCAGCGCGATGGCGCGCACCCGCTGGTCCCGCATGGCGGCGAGGAACCGGACCTCCTCCTCCACCCGCGCGGCCTGCGGCTGGGAGAGGTCCCCCAGTAGGTACCCGACCGGTACGGCGAAGAACTTCGCCAGTGCGCGCAGGAGTTCGGGACCCGGGTTGGTCCGCCGCCCGTTGCGCAGCATCGACAGGTACTGCTCGGTGACCTTGACGCCGCCGTACTCCGCCACCCCGCGGCTGATCTCGTCCGCGACGTGGGCGTTGGTGTACGGAGCGCCCGGTGGGTGCATGTGCGCGAAGAGGTGGTTGAGCCGCTCCGCGAGCACGCTGCCCTCCCCCTTGGGCCGGCTGTCGCCCCCCACTGCCATTCCCCCGTCCGTCAGGCCGGCCCAACGCGCAGTTAAGGCCGTCGAAGTTACGTCCCCATCCTGACACGCAGGGAACAGGCCGCACCAGTCCACATACGGACAGTGAGGAAGGTCGAACTTAACCGCGAGTTGAGTGAGGAGAAAACAACTGTGCGTGCAACGGTCGGGGCGTCTGGGGCGAGAGGGGGCAGCAGGCGGGGGCGGGAGGGAGCGGACGCACAGAGGGCGGACTCCGGAGGCACCCCGGAGCGCGGGAAACGACCCGCGAACGCCAGGGATGCCAGAGACGCCGGGGATGCCGCGAACGCCGGGGAACAACGAGAAGAGGCCGTGTCGGTGAATCCGACACGGCCTCTGACTCACGTTTCCGTAAGTCGGGACGACAGGATTTGAACCTGCGACCCCTTGACCCCCAGTCAAGTGCGCTACCAAGCTGCGCCACGTCCCGTTGCCCGATCCTGCGGGGATCTCCCCGAGTGGTCGTGCACGAGAACAATACCCCAAGTCAGAGGGTGCGCGTCGCCATTTCCGGCCGGGGTGGGCGACGGAGCGGGCGGCGGGCGTGGCCGGGATGAGTACCCGTACTCATGCGGCGGCGTCACCGTGCCGCCACGCTACGCGCATGAGTACTCCAACGATTCAGCGGCCGACGACCACGGCTTTCTTCGTGCAGGCCGCGCTCTCGTTCGGCCTGTCGCTGGTGGCCCTGGTGATCGGGATCCTCAAGCTCCCGGTGGGCGCCTGGGAGCGCGGGTTCCTCGGGCTGGGGCTGGTCTTCGTGGTCTCGTCGGCGTTCACCCTGGCCAAGTGCGTCCGCGACAAGCAGGAGGCCACGGAGGTGACCAACCGGGTGGACAAGGCCCGGATCGACAAGCTCCTCATCGAGCAGGACGCCTTCAAGCCGGGCCAGGTCTGAGGTCCGGCCGCCGCGGACCCGGGTCGCCGGTCCGGGCCCCGCGGAGCCTGCGGGCCCGGACCGGCGCCTTCCGCAGCTGGTGCGCACCCGGCGGTCAGAGGTGCGCGTCGAGCCAGGCCAGCAGATCGCCCTGGACCTCGTCGCGGTTGGTCTCGTTGAGGATCTCGTGGCGGGCGCCCGGGTAGCCGCGCCAGGTCAGGTCGCGGATCCCGAGGTAGCGGAAGTCCTCCAGGAGTTCGTGGACCAGGGTCATCCGTTGGTGGCAGGGGTCCTGGTCGCCGACCGCGACGTGGATCGGCAGGCCGCGGGGGATGCGCGCCAGGTGGGCGGGGTCGTTGACCTTCCGGACGGCGCGGACCCAGTCCAGGGCCAGGCCGGCGCCGAACGGGAAGCCGCAGTCCGCGTCGGCGACGTACCGGTCGACCTCGGCGGTGTCGCGGGAGAGCCATTCGTAGCCGGTGCGGTGCGTGAACGCGTCGTTGAAGGAGCCGAAGACGCGCGGCAGGAACGGGGAGAGGTGGGCCCGGCCGTCCGCGGCGATCTCCGCCTCCAGTGCGGCCGCGGCGGTGTCGACGTCGAGGCCGGGCAGGGTGCGGAAGACGCCGGTGAGGAGGAGTCCGGCGAGGTCGGCGCCGTACTCCTGGGCGTAGTCGCGGGCCAGCATCGCCCCCATGCTGTGGCCGAGGAGGACGAGGGGCAGGCCCGGGTGGGCGGCGGCCGCGCGGTCGCCGATGCCCTTGAGGTCGCCGACGGTGGCCCGCCAGGCGTCCTCGCCGGTGACCCCGCGGCCGCCGGTGGAGGCGGCGGTGGCGCCGTGGCCGCGGTGGTCGGAGGCGACGACAGCGTAGCCGTGACCGGTCAGGAAGCGGGCGAAGCGGGCGTAGCGGCGGGCGTGTTCGGCGGCCCCGTGGGCGATCTGGACCAGGGCGCGCGGGGTGCCGCTCTCCGGTAGCCAGGTGTAGGTGGCGATGCGGGCGCCGTCGGGGGCCTGGTGGACGTCCTGCTGCATGGTGCTCTCCCGGGGCTGACGGATCGTCGGTCGCGCCCACTCTGAACCGTGGGGCAGTGGTTGGCCACGGGGCGCGCGTGGTGGAGATGGTCCGCGGCCGGCCCGGCGTGACACGATCGGTCGGTTCTGTGCCGGCACTGTGCCGCAACCCCCTTTCGCAGGAGGAACGTTGGACACCGCAGACCGCCCCGAGCACGTTCCGTCCCCCCGTTCGCCGCTCTCCCGCCGCAGGTTCCTCCAGGGCACCGCCTCGGCCGCCGCCGCGGCCGGCCTGGCGGGCGTGGCCGCATCGCCCGCCACGGCCGCGCCCCTGCCGGGCGTCGCGGCCGGTACGCCCGCGGCGCTGTCCTTCACCGCCGCCACCAACGGCGCCGCCTCCCTCGCACCGTCCGGCGACCGGCTGGTCGCCGAGGTGCAGAACGTCCTGTGGTCGCTGCCCCGGGCCGGTGGCGACGCGCGGGCGCTGACCCCGCCCGACCTGGAGCCCACCCGTCCGGTGCACTCCCCCGACGGCCGCCGGATCGCGGTCTGCGCCTACCGGGGCGGGAACTTCCACCTGTGGACGCTGGCCCCGGACGGCTCGGGCCTGACGCAGGTCACCGACGGCCCGTGGGACGACCAGGGGCCGGCCTGGTCGCCCGACGGGACCCGGCTCGCGTTCGCCTCGGAGCGCGGCGGCGACCCGGTGACCGGCAGCCCGTACCGGTTATGGGTCCTGGAGGTGGCGTCCGGGCGGCTCACCCGGGTGACCGGGCTCCCCGATCAGGACGGCCCCCACCAGACCGGCGCCTGGGAGGACTTCGACCCCTGCTGGTCGCCGGACGGCGCCCGGATCGTGTTCGTGCGCGGCCGGCTGGACAGCACGGCGCTGGTCTCGCGGACGGTGGCGTCGGTGCCGGCCGACGGGCGGGGCGCGGTGCGCACCGAGCACACCGAGACCGCCGTGGCGCAGGTGATGGTGCCCGCGCTGTCCCCCGCGGGGCGGTTGGCGTACCTGCGGACCACCGAGGCGCCCGGACCGACCTGCACGCTGGTGGTGGACGGCGCGGCGGTGGCGGTGGACGGGGACGTGGAGCCGGTGCCACCGCGCTGGGTGTCGCGGGACGCGCTGCTGGTGACGGTCGGGGGCCAGTTCCGGATCGTCCGGCCCGACGCCCCGCAGCGGGTCGAGACCATCCCGTTCGCCGCGCGGCTGCCCCTGGACCGTCCACGGTACCGCGTCAAGGACTACGGCTTCGAGCGGACCGCCGGCGGGCCGGTCCGCGGCATCCACCTGCCGGCGCTCTCCCCGGACGGTCGCCGGGTCGCCTTCGCGGCGCTCAACTCCCTGTGGCTGGCGCCCACTTCCGGTGGCGGCGCACCGCGCCGGATCACCGCCGCCGCACCCACCCGCTACGTGCTCGCACCGAGTTGGTCGCGGGACGGCCGGGCGCTGGTGTACGCCGACGACCGGGACGGGCTGTTCGCGGTGCGCCGGCGGGAGCTGGACTCGGGTGCGGAGACGGTGCTGGCCTCCGGCGGGCGGGTGCAGCCGGCGCTGTCGCCGGACGGCTCGCGGCTGGCGGCGCTGGACATGATGGGCAACCTCGTCGTGCGGAACCTGGCGGACGGCGCGGAGAAGGCGCTGGCCGCGCCGATGGGGGCGGGCGGCCTGCCGGGGCGGCCCAGCTGGTCGCCGGACGGCAGGTACCTGGCGCTGTGCGACCGCAACCGGCTCAACCGCCGGTTCCGCGAGGGCTACAACGTCATCCGGATCGTCGACGCGGAGACCGGGAAGGACCGGCTCCACCAGGTGGCCGAGCACGTCTCGATCGCGGACCGCTACGACTCGGGGCCGGTGTGGTCGCCGGACGGGAAGTGGCTGGCGCTGATCGCCGAGTCGGCGCTGTGGGTGCTGCCGGTGCGGCCGGACGGGACGCCGGACGGTGCGGCACGGCAGTTGACCGAGGAGGCCGCGGACCACCCGTCGTGGTCCGGGGACGCCACGACGCTGCTGTACCTCTCGGCGGGCACGCTGCGACTGGTCCCGGTGTCCGGCGGTCCGGCCCGGACCGTGCCGGTCGCCCTGGAGCGGCGGCCGGCGCGCGCCCGGGACACCGTGGTGCACGCCGGCCGGTTCTGGGACGGCACCGGCGACACCGTGCGGGAGGACGTCGACGTGCTGGTCCGCGACGGGCGGATCACGGCCGTCGAGCCGCACCGGACGTCCCGCGCCGGCACCGCCCGCCGGGTGGACGCCGCGGAACGGACCGTGCTGCCGGGGCTGTGGGACGCGCACACCCACCCCTGGCAGACGACGTACGGCGGGCGGCAGACCGCGTTGCAGCTGGCGTACGGCATCACCACCACGGTGTCCTGCGGCGGCTTCTCGTACGAGCAGGCGCGGCTGCGGGAGGCGCTGGCCGCCGGGGTGCTGGCCGGTCCGCGGCTGCTGACCTGCGGCGAGCTGCTGGACGGCGGGCGGGTGGCGTACAGCATGGGTCGGGCGCACCGCACCGCGGCGGGGCTGCGCCGGTCACTGGCCCGGGGCGCGGCGTTGGACTGGGACTTCGTCAAGACCTATGTCCGGGCGCCGGGTTGGGTGATGGCGGAGGCGGCCCGCTTCGCCCACGGTGAGCTGGGGGTGCGCTCGGGGAGCCATCTGCTCAGCCCCGGCGTCCAGTTGGGCCAGGACCTGACCACCCACCTCCAGGCCACCCAACGGCTGGAGTTCGGGCACGCGGTGTCGGCTTCGGGGCACGCGTACCAGGACGTCGAGGACGTCTACACGGCCGGCGGGATGCACATGCTGGCCACGCCGTTCTCGTCGGCGCCGCTGATCGGCGAGGATCCGGCGCTGGCCGAGGACGTGCGGGTGAGCCGGCTGATGCCGCCGTGGGACGGTGCGGTGGTGCGGGAGGGCGCCGCGCGCCGGCCGACGCCCGCGCAGTTGGCGGACATCGCCACCGAGGTGGGGGTGTACCGAAGGATCCTGGACGGCGGCGGGTGGGTGGCGCTGGGCACCGACCAGCCGCTGGTGCCGGTCGGCCTCTCGCTCCACCTGTCGCTGCGGGCGCTGCACCGGGGCGGGTTGAGCGTCGTCGAGGCGCTGCGCACCGCGACCGTGCTGCCGGCCCGGGTGTTCGGTGCCGAGCGGGACCTCGGGACGCTGGAGGTGGGCAAGCTCGCCGACATGGTGCTGGTGGACGGCGATCCGTTCCACGACCTCGGTGCGCTGGTGCGGACCTCGGCGGTGCTCAAGGGCGGGCGGCTGTTCGAACAGCGGGCGCTGGTGGAGTCGTTCCCGGCGCCGGGCGGGCCGGCGCTCCGCGCGGCGGCGGGCACCGACTGGTTGGCGGTGGGCCGGCAGCAGCGCCGCGAGTCCTGCTGCGACACCGGGCGCTGAGGGACGGGAGGCGCGGGGTGGCGCGGTTCCGGGACGCTCCGGAACCGCGCGTTCCGGCATTCCGCGAGCGGGGGTTGTGCGGCGCGTTCACGCACTCCAAGTGCGCGTATGGATGCGCCTGGTCGACGTTTTGCGCGACCCGCACCTGGTATGCCAACGGGTATTGCACGCGGTAGGTTCAAGATCATTTCCGATACGATCTCGGCGGCACCGCACGTGTCGCCCCGAGGCAAGGAGCGGTCGGCACGCGGGGGTTCGCGGAGGAGGGCCCGTCTTGCATCGCTACTTCATCGACCAGCGGCATGAAGCACTCCGACGTCGGGTGCGGGACTTCGCCGAGCACGAGGTCCGCCCCCGGATCGCCGAGATGGAGGCGAGCCGCACCGTCCGCCCCGACCTCTCGCGGCTGATCGCCCGGCAGGGGTGGATCGGCGCGACGGTGGACCGCGCGCTCGGCGGGATGGGCGCCGGCCACGTCGCCAAGACCGTCATCATCGAGGAACTGTCCCGGGTCAGTGCCGCGATGGGCGCCATGGTGCAGGCGTCCCAGCTCGGCGTCGCGAAGATCGTCCACTTCGGCAGCGAGGAGCAGAAGAAGACCTGGCTGCCGGCGATCGCCTCGGGCGACTGCCTCCCGACCATCGCGGTCACCGAGCCGCAGTCCGGCGGCCACGTGCTCGGCATGACCTCCACCGCCGTGCGCGACGGCGACGACTACGTCCTCAACGGCCGCAAGACCTACGTCGGCAACAGCCACATCGGCGACCTGCACGGGGTGGTGGTCCGCACCGGCGAGGGCTCGGGGGGCCTGTCGGCCTTCCTCGTCGAGTCCGGCACGCCCGGCCTCCGGGTCGGTCCGCAGCGGCCCGCGATGGGCCTGCACGGCTTCGGCTTCGGCGAGCTGTTCTTCGACGACTGCCGGGTGCCGGCGACGCACCTGCTGGGCCGCGAGGGCGACGGGCTGTCCGTGGCGTACTCCTCCAGCGTGCTCTACGGCCGGCCCAACCTGACCGCGGTCTCGCTCGGCATCCACCAGGCGGTCCTGGACGAGACCACGGCGTTCTGCACCGAGCGGCGGCGCTACGGCGAGCCGCTCGCGGAACTCCCCACGGTCAAGCTCAAGTTGGGCCGGATCCAGTCCCGTCTGCTGCTCGCCCGGCTGTCCGCGTACCACGCGGTGCAGCTGCTGGACCAGGGGCTGCCGTGCGACGCGGAGCTGATGAACGCCAAGTTGGTGAACGTGGAGTCGGCACTGGAGTCCGCGCAGGACGCGATGGACGTCCACGCCGCCTGCGGGTTGTTCACCGACCGTCCGGTGGAGCGCTTCCTGCGCGACGCGCACCACGTCTTCGCGCCGGCCGGCACCTCCGACGTGCAACTGCTGCGGCTGGGCGAACTCGCGCTGGGGCAGGGCAAGGGCGAGTGGTCGGAGCGGTTGGCGGCGCTGTTGCGCCCCGCCCCGGTGGAACGGCCGGAGGAGGAGGCGGCGCTGCCGGGCGGGCGCGAGGCGCTGGCCCGGGTGTCCTGAGCGGTCGGTGCCGGCGTGCGCACCCGTCCGCAGGGGAGCCCCGCTCGGTCGTACGGGCCGCACGGGGCTCCACCATGGACGGGCGTGCCCGTCAGGAGGCGTCGACCTCCTGCTGCCGCCGTTCCATCTCGTGCACCTGCTCGACGAGTTCGGCGGCGAACGCCTTGATGGTGTGCAGCCCCTCGCGCCCCCAGGGCCGGGGCTCGCGGTCGACGACGCAGACGGTGCCCAGGGTCGTGCCGGTGCGGTCGATCAGCGGAGCGCCGAGGTAGGTGCGGATGCCGAGTCCGTCGACGACGGGGTTGCCGGCGAACCGCGGATAGTCGCAAACGTCCTCCAGCACCAGGGCCTTGCGCCGCACCACGACATACGGGCAGTAGCCGTGGTCCCGGGCCATGACGCGCTCCGGGCGGCCACTGGGCGGCGCCGGACCCAGTTCGACGGAGGTGTCGAGGTCGGGGGCGTAGAGCCCGGCGAAGTACTGCTCGCGCTCGTCGATGAAGTTCACCATCGCGAAAGGGGTGTTGGTGGTCCGGGCGAGCTTGCGGGCGAAGTCGTCGAACGCGGGCAGCGGGTTCTTGCCGATGCCCAGCTCGCGCAGTCGGGCCACCCGCGCCGGCGCCTCGTGGTCCTCCGGAGTGATCACCAGGCGACGCGTCAAGGCGTCTGTCAGGTGCGGGAGTTCGGACTGCGGATAGCGCCAGGACGGATGGCGGAAGGGGAACGGGAAGCGGACGGAGGGGACGTTCATGACGGCTCCGGGGAGGCGGTGCGGACGGGGCTGAGCAGGTGTTCGACGAGGGACACCAGGACCTGGGTGCCGGAGGCGCACCGGCGGGCGTCGCAGAGCACGACCGGGACCCGCGGGGCGAGGTCAAGGGCGGCGCGGACCTCCGCGACCGCGTAGCGGTGTCCGCCGTCGAACTCGTTGACCGCGACGACGAACTGGATGCCCCGCCCCTCGAAGAAGTCGACCGCGGCGAAGCACTGGTCCAGCCGTCGGGTGTCGGCGAGCACCACCGCGCCCAGCGCGCCGCGGGACAACTCGTCCCACAGGAACCAGAAGCGGTGCTGCCCGGGCGTCCCGAAGAGGTAGAGGACGTGCTCCGGACCGAGCGTGATCCGGCCGAAGTCCAGGGCGACGGTCGTGGTCGTCTTGTCCTCCACACCCGCCAGGTCGTCGGTGCCGGCACTGAGCTGGGTGATGAGCTCCTCGGTGCTGAGCGGTGCGATCTCGCTGACCGCACCGACGAAGGTGGTCTTGCCGACGCCGAAGCCGCCCGCGACCAGGACCTTCAGCGCGATCGGGAAGGAGTCGGGCGCGGGACGCTCCGGGAGCCGGGCGTCAGAGTCGTTGACGAAGTCCATGCAGCACGGCCTCCAGCAGGGCACGGTCGGTACGGGGTGCGGACCCGGCCGAGAGGGCCGGAGGGGTCCGCGCGGTGAGCGCCCCGCAGTCGACGAGGTCGGCGAGGAGCACCTTGGTCACCGCGGCGGGCTGCCTGAGGTGCGCGGCGACCTCGGCGACCGGGACGGGCCCGCCGCACAGCCCCAGGACCCGGTCGTAGTCGGGGCCTTGGAGGCCGGCGGGTCGCCGGCCGGTCGCCCGCACCATGGTCATCAGGTCGAAGTCGGCCGTGGGCCGGGTACGGCCCCTGCTGACGGTGAAGGGGCGGACCAGCCGGCCCGCCACCTCGTCGATCCACGGCGCGTCCGGCCCGCACGACCGCTGCCGGCGCGGCAGGGCCACGGTCAACGGCCACCCGCCGGGACGTGATGGCGCGCAGGCGTCGACACGTACGGCCGGACGCTCTTGACCAGCATCCCCATCTCGTAGCCGAGCACCCCCGCGTCGGCCTCGCGGCCGGCCAGCACGGCCAGGCAGGCGCCGGAACCGGCGGCGGCGACGAACAGGAAGGTCTGCTCCATCTCGACGACGACCTGGAGGATGTCGCTGCCCTCCCCGAACCGGGAACCGGCGCTGCGGGCCAGGGAGTACAGGCCGGAGGAGAGCGCCGCCATGTGGTCGGCGACGTCCGGTTCGAAGCCGTGCGCGGCCTTGACGAGGCCGTCGGCGGAGAGCAGGACGGCGCTGCGGGTGTGCGGCACTCGCTGGACGAGTCCGGTCAGCAGCCAGGAAAGGTCGGTGTGCTGGGTGCCGCTGAACTCCGCGGTCGTCTGCGCGCGCACATCACTCACCATGGTCGGGGTCGTCTCCTTGGGGGCGGGCCATCGGGGCGTCGTGATCGGGGGCAAGGAGCAGTTCGGGGTCTTGCCGGCTGCCGGGTGCGCGGTCCTGGCCCGGGGTGGTGGCAGGCGCGGTGGTGGGGTGGCCGGCGGCGGTGAGGCCGGCCGCGTAGCTGGGGTCGCCACGGCTGAAACCGCGCTGGTAGGCGGCCATCAGGTTCGGGTCATGGAGGCGTTCGGGGCCGGTGCGCTGAGGCGGGTGGGCCGGCACGTCGCGCAGTTGCGGGGCGATGTGTGCCTGCTTGACGCGGCGCGGCAGTCGGGGGCGGCTGGCGTCGTCGAGAGGCGGCGGCGGGGGCGGCAGAAGCACCGGACCGGGGTCGGCGGGATGCCCGCCGAACGGCACGCCGGCGGACGGGCCGTCAGGTGCGCCGCCGCCGTGTTGCGGGGTCAGCGCCGCGGCCTCGACGCTGGCGATGGTGGTCGCGGCGGGGGTGCGCACGATGCGCCGGCGGGCCGGCGGCTCGTCGGGTCCGGCGGTGCGCCCGGGGGCGGGCGGCAGCGCGCGGGCCAGACGGTCGTCGGCGGCGGCGAGGGGGGCGGCGGCCGGTGCGCGGCGCCCCGCGGGCCCGTCGAGGCGGTGGCCGTAGGCCCGTTGGCCGCCAGCCGGGACCGGTGGGGCCCCCTCGTCCTCCTCCATGCCGTCCGAGAACTCCTCCCGGGTCTCGGCGGAGTCGTCGCCGAGCAGTTCCGGCGGCACGATCACGACGGCCTGGACGCCGCCGTAGATGCTGCTCTGGAGCCGGACCACGAGGCCGTGCCGCTGGGCGAGCGAGGAGACCACGTAGAGGCCGATCCGGCCGTCGTCGAGCAGTTGGGTGAGGTCGATCCGTGCGGGGTCGGTGAGCAGCCGGTTCATCTGCTCCTGCTCTTCCGCCGGCATGCCCAGACCGCGGTCCTCGATCTCCACCGCGAGCCCGGCGGTGACGTGCCGGGCCCGCACCGTGACCGGGGTCTCCGGGTCGGAGAACTCGGTGGCGTTCTCGACGAGTTCGGCGAGCAGGTGCACGACGTCGGCGACCGCGTGCCCGCGCAGGGTGCCCTCGAAGGGCGACACCAGCTTGATCCGGGTGTACTGCTCGACCTCTGCGGTCGAGGAACGCACCACCTCGGTCAGGGTGATCGGACGGGTCCACTGGCGGCGGGTGATGGCACCGCCGAGCACGGCGAGGTTCTCGGCGTGCCGGCGGATCCGGGTGGCCAGGTGGTCGATCACGAACAGGCCCTTGAGCAGGTCCGGGTCCTCGACCTGGTGCTCCATCTCGTCGAGGGTCAGGATCTGACGGTGCACGAGGGACTGCAGGCGCCGCGCCAGGTTGACGAAGACCTCCAGCTTCTGCTCGTTGCCGGTGGCGTCGCTGCGGACGATCCCCACCGCCTCGATGAGCGCGGCCTCGGCGGCCCGGCCGGTGGCGGCGACCTCCCGCGCGAGCTGCCCGAGCGGGTCACCGCCGGGCCCGGGGAACGGCTCCCGTTCCTCACGCGCGTGCAGCCATGCGTCGTTGCGCACCCGGTCGAGCAGGTCGGCGATGTCGGCCTGCGCGCGGGCGCACACCTGGCGCAGCCGCGCGCAGCGGTGTGCCAGGGCCCGCGCCTCGGCGTTCGCGACCAGGCCACCGACCAGGACGACGGCGCAGACCGCGACGAGGCCGCCGGCCAGCACCGGCCACTCGCGGCCGGTGAGCCTGGCGCCGCCGCTGCGCACCACGAACGCGGTGACGCCCGCGCAGACCACCGCCGTCAGCAGAGCGGGGACGGCGGCCAGCCGGACCAGGCGGGACCGTATGGCGGCGTCGGTGACCGGCTCCGAGGGAACCGCCCGGCCGCGCCGGCCGCCATGGGACCTGGGAGCCTCCAGGGACGTCTCGGTCCTCGGCGGGGTTGCGGTAGGCATCGGCGCCCTCCGGATCGGCCGTTGGCAGTTCGCGGAGCACGCACGCTAGTTGTTGCGGGGGTGGGGTTCGGACCCCCTTCGGGGTTTCGCTACCCCGCGCCACCTCCGTGGGTAGGCACGCCCCGTACGGAGGTGCGAAAAGATCCGAACCTCCGTACAGGAAAGCGCCGTTGGGGCGGCCTCGGCCGCCTCAGCGGCAC
This sequence comes from Streptomyces sp. x-19, assembly GCF_046549115.1. Taxonomy (NCBI): domain Bacteria; kingdom Bacillati; phylum Actinomycetota; class Actinomycetes; order Kitasatosporales; family Streptomycetaceae; genus Streptomyces; species Streptomyces sp. x-19. Next base: position 448,305 of record NZ_JAJPWK010000003.1, read on the forward strand.
CACCGGTCCCGCCTCACTCCGGCAGTTCGACCGGGACCGCGGCCGCCACCCCTTCCACGACCGCACCGGACCGCGCCACCTCCGGGCCCGCCGGCGGCCAGCTCGGCCACCCCTGCACCGGCGGCACCGCCACCGCCCGCCACCACGGCTCCACGACCTGCGCGTCGGCGGGCTCGAAAGGCCGGCCCGGCGGCGGCACCGCCACCTCCGCGCCGGCCCGGTGCGCTGCCGCGACGGTGCGCTCCGCGGGCTCGGCCCACGGGTGCGGTGCAAGGTTGAAGGTCCCCCAGTGGATCGGCAGCAGCACCCCGCGCGGCTCCCCGCCCTGGAGGTCCAGGTGAGCCCGCATCCCCTCCTCCGGGGTCATGTGGATGTCAGGCCAGAAGTCGGAGTACGCCCCTATCTGGACCATCGTCGCGTCGAACGGGCCGTGGGCCGCGCCGATCTCGGCGAATCCGGAGAAGTAGCCGGTGTCACCGCTGTGGTAGATGCGGTGCTCGGGTCCGGCGACGACCCAGGAGGCCCAGAGCGTGTGCTGGGCACCGCGCAGCCCCCGGCCGCAGAAGTGCTGGGCCGGCGTCGCGGTGAGGGTGAGCCCGCCGACCTGGGTCGACTCGTGCCAGTCCAGTTCGGTGATCCGGGCCGCGGGCACGCCCCAGAACTCCAGGTCGGCGCCGATGCCGAGCGGCACCACGAAGCGCGCGCCGGAGCTCATCAGACCCTTGACGGTGGGCATGTCGAGGTGGTCGTAGTGGTCGTGCGAGATCACCACGACGTCGACCGGGGCCAGGTCCGCGAGCTCCACCGGCACCGGGTGCATCCGCTTCGGCCCGGCCCAGCTGAACGGTGAGCAGCGCTCGCCCCAGACCGGGTCGAAGAGCACCCGCTGCCCGTCGATCTCGGCGAGCACGCTGGAATGTCCCATCCAGGTGATCCGCAGTCCGGAAGCCGGCGGGCGCCCCCAGTCCTCGCCGGTCGGGCGGTGCACCGGGATCCGTCCCACCGGCGCCCGCCGCAGACGCCCCTCGCGGCTGAGCTGCGTGCGAGCCATCGGCAGGGCCGCGCCCCGGAGCAGTTGCCGGGTGGGTGCCGGATTGCGGAACTGCCCGTCGACGAACTGCGGGGATCTGCGCATCCGCACCAGTCGCTCCCCGGTCGGCTCGGCGCCGAACGCCGCGGGGCGCAGCGCGGACAGGGGCGTGGGACGGGGACGGGATGCGGTCACGGCACCTCCATGGTCGGGGCAGTCGCGAAGTGAACGGACCGCGCGAACGCTGGGTTCCGGTACCGCCGGGCCGCCGGGCGGCGACACGGACCAGCACCGGGCACTCTTCGGGGCAACGGCGCAGCCCGTCGGTGCATTCCCGGTGCGGGTGACGGGCAGGTGCACCGGCCGGTGACGGCAGGGGGCGGGCCCCTACGCCCGGGTGAACGGCCGCGCCAGCCGAAAGCATCCGTTCGAGTGAATCGGAAGCTGCCGCGGCCGTGCGGCGCAGGACGTCCGTCGCACGGCGTGCTCCGGCCCGCGCCCCGGCACCGCGCCTCCTTCCGCCCCTGCTTTCTCCTCCGACCCACCCGTCACGAAACCTCGCCCCGCGCCAAGCCCGACGACGCGGGTGGCCCCGACCGGCCGGCAGCCGATCCGCCGGTGGAGCGGCATTCGCCGTCGGATGCGCGGGGTCCGTCGCGCGAGGACCGTGAAGAGGGGCCCGCGACGACGCCGGGAGCCGGAGGCTTGCGCAAGGACGGCCACGGGGGCACCGGGCCCCGGTCGGTCGGGGGCGCGGGGCGGGGCCTCGGACCTCGGGCTGACGTGCGGTCAGATCGGCTCCACCGCGGTCGGCGGCCGGGACAGGCCCGGCAGGCGGGGCAGGAGGACGGTCCGCAGGACCACGCGCGGGGCCATCAGCCGGGAGGGCGGGGCGGTGAGGCAGAAGACGTCCCGGAAGGCGGCGCCGACGATGCGGTCGACGGCGGCCCGGGCGGCGAGGCGGTCGAGGTACCACGTCGTCAACCGCTCGCCGAGTCCCGCCTTGGCAGCGTTGCCGCGGACGTAGGGACGGTCCGCGCCGACCGCCGCCATCCAGGCCGGTTCCGCAGCCCGGCCGACCGCCCGCTGGGCCCGGGCGAGGACCCCGGGCCCCGGCCCACCAGCCGCGTCGAGGGTGTCCCGCAGGGCCACCGCGCCGAGCGCGGCCACCGACATGCCCTGCCCGTACACCGGGTTGAAGGTGCAGTTCGCGTCGCCGAGGACCAGGAAGCCGTCCGGGACGGCACCGGGGCGCTCGTAGTGCCGGCGCCGGTTGCAGGTGTCGCGGAAGCCGTGCACCGGCGAGACCGGTTCGGCGCGGGCGAGCAGTTCGTGGACGTACGGGTCGCCGATGGTGGCGCTGAACGCGGCGAACTCCGCGTCGTCGGTCGGCGGGTGGTGGCCGCGCACCCCCGACAGCGTCAGCAGCCAGTTGCCGCCCTCCACGGGGACGTAGGCGGCGCCCCGCGGGCACCCAGGCCAACCGGGCACGTTGACGCCGGCGTCCGGCTCGTCGCCCCCGGCGGCGGGGCGGTACATCCGGGTGGCGTAGGCGAGGCCGGAGTCCACGGTCACCTCCTGCGGCGCCTCCCGGCCGAGTGCGGCGTACCACCGGGGCGTGCGGGAGCCCCGGCCGGAGGCGTCGACGACCAGGTCGGCGGGGAGCACCCGGGTGGCGGCGCTGCGGTCGCCGTTGCGGGCCCGGACGGTGACGCCGGTGACCCGCCGGGCGTCGCCGGTGAGGCCGACGGCCTCGGTCGCCTCCAGCACCTCGACCCGGGTGGCCGGGCCGGCCGCCGCGGCGCGCAACGCCCGTTCGCGGACGACGGCGTCCAGGACCGGTCGGGTGACGCTCAGCGTGGGATGCCGGCACTCGTCGAACCGGCGCTGCCAGCCGGTGGGCGTACGGGTGAGCAGATCGCGCGGCAGGTAGAGACGGCGGGCCCCGGCCTCGGTGAGCGCGGCGAGGGTGCCGGGCAGCAGCCGCTCCAGGGCTCGCTGTCCGCCGCTGAGGAGGATGTGCAGGTGGCGGGCTTGCGGGACGCCCTTGCGGAAGCTCCGGTCGGCGGGGTAGCGGTCCCGTTCGACGACCGTGACCACGTCGTAGTGCCCCCGCAGCGCGGTGACCGCGAGCATCCCGGCGAGTCCACCACCGATCACGACCGCGCTCCGCCCGTGCCCGGTGTGCTCCGCCATGCGCGTACCCCTTCTCCCCGCCGACGGGACCCGGTCGCGGGACCCGATCACCCGTGCGCCTCAGCCTCAGCGCCCGGCACGGCCGTGTCAACGATCCAACGCGCGCTCCCCCACTGGTCTCACGTGCTCCCCTTCCCCCCGCTGCCGGCCGGTGCGCGCCGCGCTCCCGCCGCCGCCTCGGCTCCCCAGCGCGTCTCCGTCGTCACCCGGACCGGGCTTCCGGAGACGCTCGGGGGCCTCCGTCCTGACGTGCGGTCGGAGCCGTCCGGCCCGTCGCACGGACGCCCCTGGGACACCGCCTCCGGCCCCTCTTCCGGGCCCGGGCGACGGCTTCCCGGGTGCCCCTCCTCCCTCGCGTCACACCGGTCCCTAACATCCCGATATGAGGCGACTGTGCGTCTAGACTCCCGACGGCGGGCGCACCGCGGCCGCGGCCGCTCCCACCAGCACGGGACTCGTCTCACCAGCAAGGGATTCAGGGACGCTTGTGACCTTCCAGCAGGTATCTGAGCCATATGACGTACTCGTCGTCGGCGGATCGGGCGTGGACACCATCGTGCGGGTCGGCGCACTGCCCGTCCCGTCCGCCGACAGCCATGCGGTGCCGCCCGTCCGCGAATGGGCCGGACACACCGGCACCGGTGTCGCGCTCGGCTGCGCGGCACTGGGCCTCACCACCGGTTTCGTGGACTTCCTCGGCGACGACCCACCGGGCGCGCTGGTCCGCGAGCGGCTGGCCGGCAGCGGGGTCGACTTCCGCCCGCTGATCTCCCCGCACGGTACCCGCCGGGCGGTCAACCTCGTCTCGCCCGACGGCCGCCGGATGTCCTTCTACGACGCGCGCGACCCGCTCGACCTGCGGATGCCGCCCGAGCACTACCTCCCCCTCCTGCGCCGCACCCGGCACGTCCACCTGTCGATCAGCCACTTCGCCCGCCACCTCTTCGACGACATCGAGGCGCTGGGCGTCCCCGTCTCCACGGACCTGCACGACTGGGACGGCCTGACGGAGCACCACCGCGCGTTCGCGTTCCACTCGGACCTGGTCTTCCTCAGCACGGCGGGGGCCGGCGAGCGGATCGGCCAGATCATGCGGGAAATCATCCGCGAGGGCCGGGCCAAGGCCGTGATCGCCACCGCCGGCGCGGGCGGCGCCTACCTCCTGACGCCCGAGGACCGCACCCCGCGGCTGGTGCCGGCCGCCGTGCCACCCACCCCGGTCGTGGACAGCAACGGCGCCGGCGACGCCTTCACCTGCGGCTTCCTCTACGGCCGGCTGTCCGGCCGGGACCTGGAGGAGTGCGCCAGGCTCGGCGCCGTCGCCGGTGCCCACGCCTGCACGGCGGCGGGCACCCACACCGCGCTGGCCCGACCCGACGACCTCCTGGCCTCCGCCAGCCCGCCGCCGCCCCCGGTCCCCGCCGTAGAGGCTCAGGTCTCCAGCACCGGGGTGTAGCCCTCCTCCGCCATGCCGAAGGTCCAGGCGACGCCTTGCCGTGCGGTCCGCGTCCGCGGCGGCACCCGCAGCCAGTACGTGCGGTGGGTGCCGTCCGGTTCGGGCGTGGAGTTGACCACCTCGACCATGACCACCGGCTCGTCGTCGGGCAGGTCGATGCGCCACAGCACGCCGGTCTCGTCGCGGTCGACCGGCCGCGCGCCGGACTCCGCCAGATAGCGGTCGTAGCCGTAGAACTCCAGCATGACGCGCCGGAGTTCGGCGTTCTCCTCCGCACGGATCCGCTCCGGGGTCAGGGCGGTGAGCTCCGCCAGGAACGCGGCCGGGACCGGCATTCCCCGCCAGGCGTGCAGCGCGAAGCCGTCGGGGAAGGCCAGCGCCGGACCGTCGGCGCGGTCCAACCGCCCGGCCTCGTCCCGGTGCAGTGCGCTCGGCCGTTCGGCGATGAGCGCGACCTTCTCGTACGGCCACCACCAGCCGGCGTTGCGAGCCAGTGCGGCGAGCCCGGCCAGCCGTCCGCCGGCGGCGCCGAACGCGGCCAGCCACGGCGCGTCGTGCTGGCCGTGCACCGCGTCCAGCAGCGCCAACCGCACCGCGGCCTGCTCTGCCGGTCCCTGGCCCAGCTCGGCGACGACTCCGGTCGCTATCCGCCCGGTCAGCGTCCGGGTGGTGTCCCACAGGCGTCCGCCGGTGTGCTGCCAGCGCTCGCTCCACGCCGCCCGCCCCATCGCGGCGTGCAGGGCGTCCCGTTCGGTCGCCCAGGGCAGGGTGCGGACGGCGTCGCGCACGCTCGCGCCCCACTCACCGGCCGGCGCCGCGAGCACCCGGGCCACCGCCTCCCGGGGCGACCGCACCCACTCCACCCGCTCCGGCTCGTCGAGTCCGGCCAGCCGGTAGGCCAGCCGCAACCCGGCCTCGGCCGCGACCCGATCCGCGGCGCCGGTGGCGGCCACGACCCGGCGCCACTGCGCCAGCCCCTCCGCTGCCTCCGTCGCCGGCGCCCCCTCGGCCGCCTCCAGCAGCTCGCCTTCCTCCGTCACCGCTGCCACCCCTGTCACGTCCAACTCCCCGCTCTCCCCACTCTTTCCGGTCGCCCCGGCCGTCGCGTCTTCCGCCCGCCCCCGTCCCGCACGGGGCACGGACCGCGCCCCGGCAAGCCCTAGTCCGCCACCAGCCGCACCGAGCCCGGCACGTACTCCCGCTGGCGGACCACGCGGTACCAGCCCTTCGGGAGCGATATCGCAGCGTGTTCCTCGTGGACCACCCGGCCGCCGTCCGGCACGTGCAGCAGCATCGGGCCCCAGGCCCCGGCCACCCGCCTGAGCACCCCGGGGCCGACCACCGCATGCGCATGGCCGGTGACTTCGCCGAGCGCCAGCACCATCCGTCCGCGGGCGTCGCGTGGTTCGTCCGCCAGCCCTCGCACATGCTCCGGCAGCGCCCCTTCCGCGACCGGCACGATCAGCACATCTCCCTGTCGGTACACGCCCGTTGCTCCCCTCGTCCGGCCCGGTGCCCGACCCGCGGGGCGGCGCTCCGGCCGCCCTCCGCGAGCTGTCGAAAACGTTACGGGGTGGGTCTGACAATCGGCGCTGAGCTGCGAAAACGCCCTGTGTGCCAGGCCGGGAGGGTAGGGGCTCAGGCGGCGTTGTCAGTGCCGGTTGATAGGAATGTCGGCATGACCGTTCACGAGTTCAGCGAAGAGTTCGGCGGGCTTCCCGTCTTCACGCTCCCGGAGCCCGCCGACGCCCCGACCGCACTCCCCGCGGCCGGGGCGGTCGCGTGGCGGCTCGCCTTCGATCCGTACGACGACGGCGGCTTCGACAGCTTCGACGAGCTCTGGCAGCGCTTCACCTCGACGGTGGACCTGTCCGGCGTGCGCGCCCTGGTCATCGGTCAGTGGGGCGAGGCGTACGACGAGAGCTCCGCGATCGTCGTCTCGGCCGTCGTGGCCGCCAAGGACCGCCTCACCAGCCTGCGGGCGGTCTTCCTCGGGGACATCGCCCAGGAGCAGTCGGAGATCTCCTGGATCCAGCAGTCCGACGTGTCGCCACTGCTCACCGCGTTCCCCGCGCTGGAGGTGCTCACCGTCCGCGGCGGCTCGGAGCTGGAGTTCCCGGCCGTGCGCCACGCGTCGCTGCGGGAGCTGCGGTTCGAGTCCGGTGGCCTGCCGGCGGACGCGGTCCGCGGGATCTGCGCGAGCGACTTCCCCGCGCTGGAGTCGCTGGTCCTCTGGCTGGGCGTGCCGGAGTACGGCGGTGACTACGAGATCGACGACCTGGCCGGAGTGCTGTCGGGCGCCCGCTTCCCCCGGCTGCGTCACCTGGGCCTGCAGAACAGCGAGATACAGGACGAGATCGCCACCGCCGTAGCCGCGGCTCCGGTCGTGGCGGGCCTGGAGAGCCTGGATCTGTCGATGGGCACGCTGACCGACGGCGGCGCGGAGGCCCTGCTCGTCGGCCAGCCGCTCACCCACCTCAAGAAGCTCGACCTGCAGCACCACTTCCTGACCGCCGCGATGGCCGACCGGCTGCGGACGACGCTGGCGCAGCAGGGCGTCGAGGTGCTCATAGGCAGCAGCGAGCAGGCGGAGCAGGACGAGGACCAGGTCTGGCGGTACGCCGCGGTGACCGAGTAGTCCGCGGCGCCGCCCCGCACCGCCACGGATCGCGCCGGCCCACGGGCCTGCCGCACCACCGCCGGCCCGGCCCGTCCAGGGCCCGCCGCACCCACCGCCCGGAGGTCCCATGGACACCGCCGACCGGCCCGCCACGACGGGCCCGCCCCGCTTCGCCGTGGTCGGCAACCCCGAGAACCGTCGGGTGACGCTCTTCGTCGACGCGGTCCGCGCCGCGGGGCTGCCCGCGCCCCGGCTGCTGGCCTGGGCGGAGGTGCTGCGCGGGGGCGCGGAGTTCGCCCCGGGGGAGGTCGTGCGGATCGACTCGCCGGGGGAGAACGCCGACGTCGAGAGGTTGCTGCGGGGGGCGGCCGATCCGACCTCGGTCGAGGGCACCGCGCGGTGGTACGGCCGCTTCGTCGAGGCGGTGCGCACCATCGCCCGGGCCGCCGCGGTGGGCGGAGCCGTCCTGCTCGACGATCCGGGCGAGTTGGCGGTGCTGTTCGACAAGCGGCGGTGCCACGGGGTGCTGCGGGCCGCCGGCGTACCGGTGCCGGCGTCCCCCACGTCGGGCCCGGCCGCGCCGGCCGTCGGGGGGTGGGCCGAGGTCCGGTCGCTGTTGGAGTCGGCCGGTCTGCGGCGGGCCTTCCTCAAGCCGGCGCATGGCTCCTCGGCGTCCGGGGTGGTGGCCCTGGAGGGCGACGGCCGCGGGCGGCTGCGCGCCACCACCTCGGCCGAACTCGCCGCGGACGGGCGGCTGTTCAACTCCCTGCGGGTGCGCCGCTACGATCGCGAACCGCAGATCGCGGCCCTCGTGGACGCGTTGGCTCCGGACGGCCTGCACATCGAGCGGTGGTACCCCAAGGCGGCCCAGCACGGCCGGGCGGCCGACCTGCGGGTGGTGGTCGTGGCCGGCCGGGCGACCCACGCCGTGGTGCGGACCAGCCGTTCCCCGATGACCAACCTCCACCTGGGCGGGACGCGCGGCGACCTCGCAGCGGCGCGGGCCGCGATCGAGGCGTCGGGGGCCCGCTGGTCCGACGCCCTCGCGGTCTGCGAGGCGGCCGCCGCCTGCTTCCCGCGCACCCTGTGCGTGGGTGTGGACCTGCTGCCGGCGGTGGGCTGGCGGCGGTTCGCGGTGGGAGAGGTGAATGCCTTCGGGGACCTGCTGCCCCGGCTGACCGGCCTGCCCGGCAGCGGAGCCGAGGGCCTGGACACCTACGGTGCGCAGGTCGCCGCCGTATGCCGTACGCATGGAAAGAACGGAACGTCTCGTGCACGCCCCTGACACCGCCCCCCGCTCCCCGGACGCGGCGACCGCCCCCGAGGCGCCGTCCGCCGCACCGGACATGACCGAGATCGTGGGCAGTCACGACCTGCTGCTGGTCACCCTCGACACGCTGCGCTACGACGTGGCCCAGGAGCTCGCCGCGGCCGGCCGGATCCCCCACCTGGCCCGGCACCTGCCCGGTGGCCGGTGGGAGCGCCGGCACGCCCCCGGCAGCTTCACCTACGCGTCCCATCAGGCGATCTTCGCCGGTTTCCTGCCGACACCGGCGTCGCCCGGGCGGCATCCGCGGCTGTTCGCGGCGCGGTTCGCGGGGAGCGAGACCACCGCACCGCGAACCTGGGTGTTCGACGCGCCCGACCTCGTCTCCGGGCTGGCCGCGGTGGGCTACCGCACGGTGTGCATCGGCGGGGTCGGGTTCTTCAACCGACAGGCCGCGCTCGGGTCGGTGCTTCCCGGACTGTTCCAGGAAGCGCACTGGGAGCCGGAGTTCGGCGTCGCCTCGCCCACCTCGTTCGAGGCCCAGGTGCGCCGGGCGGAGGAGGTCGTCGCCGGGCTGCCGGCCGAGCAGCGGCTCTTCCTGTTCGTGAACGTCTCGGCGCTGCACCAACCGAACTGGTTCCACCTGCCGGGCGCCACCCGCGAGGCCGGCGACAGTCGGGCCACCCACGCCGCCGCCCTGGAGTACGTCGACCGGCACATCGGCCGGCTCTTCGCCGCGGCCGCCGGCCGCCGGCCGTGCTTCGCCATCGTCTGCTCCGACCACGGCACGACGTACGGCGACGACGGCTACACCGGCCACCGCCTCGGCCACGAGGCCGTGTGGACCGTCCCCTACGCCCAGTTCACGATCGAGGCCGCCCGATGACCCGCACCCCACTGCCCCTGCTGTCCCCGGCGCCCGCCGCGGCACCCGTCTCCCCCTACGAGAGCTACGTCTACGCCTACCCCCACAAGACCGCGTACCGCCGGTTGCCGGACCGCCCGGCGCTGCGCGAGCTGTGGGCGGCCGAGCCGCCGCAGGCGCTCTCGCTCTACCTGCACGTGCCGTTCTGCGAGGTGCGGTGCGGCTTCTGCAACCTCTTCACCCGGATCGGCGCCCCGGGTGAGCTGACCACGGCGTACCTGGACGCGCTGGAGCGGCAGGCGACGGCCGTCCGCGCCGCGCTCGGCCCGGACGCCCGTTTCGCGTCCGCGGCGTTCGGCGGCGGCACCCCGACGTTCCTGACCGCCGGGGAGCTAGCGCGGCTGTGCGACATCGCGGAGCTGCGGATGGGGGCGGACCTGCGGGCGGTGCCGCTGTCGGTGGAGACGTCGCCGTCGACCGCCACCGCGGACCGCCTGGCGGTGCTCGCCGAGCGCGGGGCGACCAGGATCAGCATCGGCGTCCAGAGCTTCGTCGCGTCCGAGGCCCGCGCGGCGGTCCGCCCGCAGGACCCGGCGGAGGTGACGGCGGCGCTGGACCGGATCCGGCAGTCGGGCGTTCCGGTCCTCAACATCGACCTGATCTACGGGATCGACGGGCAGACCGAGCACAGTTGGCGGCGTTCGCTGGACGCCGCGCTGCGCTGGCGCCCCGAGGAGCTCTACCTCTACCCGCTGTACGTGCGACCGCTGACCGGACTGGGCCGCAAGGAGAGCGCCGGGCCCGACCCGGAGTGGGACGCCCGACGGCTGCGGTTGTACCGCCACGGCCGGGACCACCTGCTCGCCGCGGGCTACGAGCAGGTCTCCATGCGGATGTTCCGCCGCCCGGCCACCGGAGCGGGGCCGTCGCCGACCGCCGCGGTCGCCCCGGGCCCGGACGGCGACCACGCCTGCCAGACCGACGGCATGATCGGCCTGGGCTGCGGTGCCCGTTCCTACACCGCGGCGCTGCACTACTCCTTCGACTACGCGGTCGGGATGTCGCGGATCCGCTCGCTCATCGACGACTACGCCACCCGTACCGTCGAGGACTTCTCGCGCGTCGAGTTCGGCTGGCGGATGACCGGCGACGAGCCGCGCCGCCGGCACCTGTTGCAGTCCGTCCTCCAGGCGGCCGGCATGCCGGTGGCGGAGTACCGGACGCGCTTCGGCACCGCGCCGTCGGATGACTTCCCGGCGGAGCTGGCGGCGTTCGCCGCGCGCGGCTGGCTGGACGGGACCGCCGGCCCGGACCTGCTGCGGCTGTCCCCCGAGGGGCTGGCGCACTCCGACGCGCTCGGCCCGATGCTCTTCTCCCCCGGCGTCCGGTCCCGGATGGCCGCCTACGACCTCAAGTGACGGGCCGCGCGATGGACTTGACGCTGCTGTACCGCGGGCCGCTGGCGTCCTGCGACTACGACTGCCCCTACTGCCCGTTCGCCAAGCGGCGGGACAGCCGGGAGCAGCTGCGCGCCGACCGGGTGGCGCTGAACCGCTTCGTGGCCTGGGCCACGCGGCAGACGGACGACCGGCTGTCCGTGCTGTTCACCCCGTGGGGCGAGGGCCTGGTGCGCTCCTGGTACCGGCGCGCCCTGGTCGAGTTGAGCCGGCTGCCGCACGTGCGGCGGGTGGCCATCCAGACCAACCTCAGTTGCCGCACGGAGTGGCTCGCCGACGCCGATCTCGATGCGCTCGCCCTGTGGTGCACCTTCCACCCGGGGCAGACGCCGTACGACCGTTTCCTGGCGAAGACCGAGGAGTTGGCCGGTCGGGGCGTGCGCTTCAGCGTGGGTGTGGTGGGCTTCCCCGAGCATCTCGACGTGGCCCGCAGGCTGCGCGCCGACCTTCCCGAGGGGGTCTACCTCTGGGTCAACGCCGCGGAGGGTCGCGCGTACACCGACGCCGAGGCCGCCGCGTGGACGGCGCTCGATCCGCTCTTCCCGTACAGCCGCCATCCGCACCGCAGCGCCGGACTCCCGTGCCGGACGGGCGAGTCGGTGGTGTCGGTGGACGGTGACGGCACGGTCCGGCGGTGCCATTTCGTCCGGGCGGAGTTGGGCAACCTCTACGACGGGAGCTACCGCGCGGCGCTCCGCCCGCGCCCCTGCCCGCTGGCCGTCTGCGACTGCCACATCGGCTACGTCCACCTGGAGACGCTGCCGCTGTACGACGTCTTCGCCGGTGGTGTGCTGGAACGGATCCCTGCACCCGGTCGGACCCCCACTCCGGTGCGTCCCCGCACTGCGGGGGCGCCGGTGTCCGACCGCGCCGGAGTGCCGCCGGTTTTTCAGTCCTTGCGGCCCACCACTCCGTAGAAGATGGTGTCGTTGAGCTGCATCGGTCCGGGCACGGCGCCGTCGGGTCGCCACAGTGGTACGCGGACGACGCCCGGTTCCAACGGGGCGAACGGTCCGAGGAGGGCCGCGATCTCGTCCTTGGTGCGCAGCGCGAGCGGGGTGGTGGCGCTCTTGTAGACCTCTTCCACGTGGGCCCGGGCCGCCTCGTCGATGCGGCCTTGCGCGTAGCCCTCGTAGGGTTCGTACGTGCCGTGCGAGAGGATGAGGTGGCTGCCGGCCGGCAGCGCGCCGCCGAACGCGGCGAGCAGCGCGGCGGGTTGGTCCTCGTCCCCGAGGAAGTCGATCACGCCGCCGATGAGCAGGCCCACGGGCCGCTCGAAGTCGATCAGTTCGCGGACCACCGGGTCGTCCAGGACGGCCTTGGGGTCACGGAGGTCACCGAGGGCGAAGGCGGTCCCGGGCGCGTTGGCGAGTCGGGCCCGGGCGTGGGTCGCGACGATCGGGTCGCTGTCCACGTACACCACCCGGGTCTCGGGTGCGGCCTGCCGGGCCACCTCGTGGGCGTTGGGCGAGGTGGGGATGCCGATGCCGAGGACGAGGAACTGCCGCACCCCGGCCGCCACCACGGCGCGGACCGCGCGCTGGCGGAAGGCCCCGTTGGCGCGGACGCTGTCGCGCACCTGCGGGTGGAGTTCGATGACGCGGTCGGCGGCGACCCGGTCGACCTCGTAGTTGTCCCAGCCGTCGAGGAAGTAGTCGTACATCCGGGCCGGATGCGGCCGGCTGGTGTCGATCTCCTCGGCGGCGAAGCCCAGGTGGTCCGGGCCGGGCGCGTACGGGCCGATCTCCGGAACGTCGGCGTCCGTCGCGGGAAGGCCGTGCTGGTCGGTCATGGCTCCTCCCTCAGTGCGCCGAGCACGGCGCGGCGGAGAGCAGGAAGTCGGCGTGGCCGGCCTTCGCGCCCTCGATGAAACTGACCATCTCGCGGTGGGTGTAGATCAAGGCGGGACCGTCCGGGTCGGTGGACTGGCGCAGCGCGACCCGGCCGTCCCGTAGGCGCATGGCCTCGACGCACTCTCCGCCGTTTCCGCCGCTCCACGGCTTGTGCCAGCCGTCGCTGCCCAGTTCGTTGGCGGGCATGCCGTTGTAGATACGTATGCGATCCATGGGGGGTTCAGATCTCCTTGCGAAAGCCACCCAGAATGGCCTCGGTGGTGTGTGCCGGCGCGGCCTGCGCACACATCCGGTCCAGGGCCTCCAGGTACTGCGAGACGTCGTTGCGCTGGTCGAAGTACACGGCTCCGACGAGGCTTTCCGCGTACGCGATGTCCGGGAGCTCCGGGATCGGGAAGCGGAAGATGTGGAACGGCCCGTACATGGCGGGGTGCGGGCCCGCGGCGAAGGGCATCACCTGGAGCCGGACGTTCGGCATCGAGGTGGCCTCCATCAGCCGCGCGATCTGGTCCCGCATCACTTTGGGTCCGCCGATGAGCCGTCTCAGCACGGTCTCGTCCATGACCGACCACAGCATCGGGGCGTTCTCGCGGGTCAACAGCGCCTGCCGCTCCATGCGCAGGGCCACGATGCGGTCGACGTCGGCCGGGGAGGCGTGCGGCATCCCGGCGCGCAGCACGACGGCGGCGTACTCCTCGGTCTGCAAGAGGCCGGGGACGTAGTGCGGTTGGTAGGAGCGGATGAGGTTGGCTTCGCTCTCCAGGCTGACGAAGGCGCTGAACCACTCGGGCAGGACGTCGCGGAAGCGGTGCCACCAACCGGGGCGGTTGGCCTCGCGGGCCAGCGAGACGAAGCCGTCGATCTCCTTCTGGTCGGTGACCCCGTAGGTCGCCAACAGCTTCTCGACGTAGGGGATCTTGAGGCCGACTTCGGCCTTCTCCATGCGTCGTATCGTGGCGTGCGTCACGTCCAGCGCGGCCGCGGCCCGTTCGAAGGAGAGCCCCGCCCTCTCCCGCAGGTCCTGCAGTCGTTTGCCGAGCACCACCCGTAGGACGGTCGGTGCACCTGCAGACCGTGGGTCCGCCACGTCCGATCCCCTCCAACCAGCTTCAGTGCTCAGCAGTGTGTCATGCCGTCATCACCTCGAACAGACTGCACTTTCAATTCTGCAAATTACAGACTGATCCTTGCCAACGGTGAGCAACATCGCACATAGTTATGTCGTGGCTTCCTACAAAAACGCTCCGTCGTTAGGGCGATGCGGCGGATTCCTCGCCCAGTCCCCTCAGGACGCGTTCCACCTGCCGGCGCGGCGCACCTCCGTGCCCGAGGCGCGCCAGCGCGTCAGCTCGCTGCTGCGCGAGTGGGGCGCCGCCCAACAGGTGCGCGACGACGTGGAGTTGGTGGTCACCGAGCTCTTCACCAACGCGGTGCGGCACACCGACAGCGAGAAGGTCGGCTGCGAGATCGCGGTCGTCGGCGCGCACATACGGATAGAGATCACCGACGAGGGCGGGCCGGGCCTGACCGCGCCGCACGCCCAACCCGGCACCCTCGACCAGGAGGGCGGGCGCGGACTGTTCCTGGTCGGCGCGCTCTCCGAGAGCTGGGGCACCCGGCCCGACGACGGGGGCCGGGGACAGGTGGTGTGGGCGGACCTGCCCTACCGCACCGCGACGCACTGAGGCCCCGCGCCGCCACGGGGCGACACGGGGCCTTGCACAGATGAAGGGCTACAGCGGCAGCAGGTCCGGCCGCTTGGGCTCGACGTCGTCGCCGGACGAGACGCCGCGCAGACGGCGACCGATCCACGGCACCAGGTGCTCGCGCGCCCAGTGGATGTTGTCGCGCCGCGCCTCGGCGGCGGTCCGCTCGGTCTCCGGCGGCCACGCCTGGTCCGGATCGGCCGGCACCGCGAGGCCCAGCACCTGCCCGGCGCGCAGCGCGACCCGGGTGTGCCCGTCGGCCGACAGGTGCAGCCGGTCCTCGCTCCAGGCCCGCCGGTCCTGGACGGACTTCAGCGACCACAGGTCGAGCACGGGGCAGTCGTGCCGGTCGGCGATGGCCCGCACGTGGGCGGTGTACGTGGCGATCTTGCCCCGCAGGTGCTTGAGGACCGGCATCCCCCGGGTGTCGAAACCGGTGCACAGCAGCACCGTCGGCACCGTCTCGCGCAGCGCGACCACGGCCGCCTCGTAGCGCTCGGCCACCGCGTCCGGGTCCGAACCCGGCCGCAGGATGTCGTTCCCGCCGGCACAGAACGTCACCAGCTCGGGGGCGAGCTCCCGCGCCCGGGGCACCTGCTCCTCGATGATCCGATCCAGGAGCCGCCCGCGCACGGCGAGGTTCGCGTAGCGGAAGTCCCCCTCGTCCCGCTGGTCGGCGAGGAGGACCGCCAGCCGGTCCGCCCAACCGATGTACGCCCCGTCCGGACCGGGATCCCCGACCCCCTCGGTAAAGCTGTCCCCGACGGCTGCGTACGACCCGACGGCGCGTATCGCGCCCTTGCTGCTGTTCTTCGAATCGTCTGCCACGTCAGGACATACTTCACCTTCCTAAGTGACCTACGCCACCGTAACCAGGGGTTGACGGGAGGTGATTAATGCCACCAGGTCAAATTCTGTCCAAGTCGGAATAACGATCGGTCACGGAATGCTGCTCAGGCGCCACACATGGGGGATGATGCGCGCCGTTTCGACGATGTCGCGCGCCCTCGCCACCTGATTGCCTGCGGCATCCATGTCGTATCGTCGAAGAAGCCCCGCCTCGTCGACGAGCAGCGTCGGCGACCGATCCCGAGGAGCGCCCGTGACGCAGCAGACGCCGCAGGTCCCCCAGTCCCAGCCCGAGCTCGCCGAGGTGCGCAACTTCCGCGACGTGGGCGGGCTGCCGACGGTCGACGGGCGTCGCATCCGGCAGGGCCGACTCTTCCGCAGTGGCCACCTGGCCCACGCCACCGAGGCGGACGCCGCGTTCCTCGCCGGCCTCGGGCTGCACACCATCTTCGACTTCCGCAACGCCTCCGACATCAAGCTCGAAGGCCCCGACGTGGCGCTGCCCGGGGTGCGGAACGTCAACATTCCGCTCACCGACCCCGCGGACGGGGCGGAATTCTGGACGATGGTACGGGACGGCGAGCTGGACCAGCTCCGGGTCGTGCTCGGTGACGGCAAGGCCGCGGACCGCATGGCCCGCACCTACCGCGAGATCATCACCACCCGCACCGAGGACCACAGCCGGGTGCTGCACGCCCTCGCCGAGGACAGCGTGCCGGCGCTGATGCACTGCGCCGCCGGAAAGGACCGCGCGGGGCTGTCCATCGCGATCACCCTGCTCGCCGTCGGTGTCGAGCGGGACGCCATCGAGGCCGACTACCTCAAGTCCAACGACCCCAGCCGGCGCTACAAGGTCCGCCGCTCCGACCACTCCGCGGCCGGCATGTCGCCGGAGGTCATGGAGCTGCTCTCGCCGCTGTTCGGCGCGGACATCGACTACCTCACGGCCGCCTTCGACGCGATCGCGGAGACCTGGGGCTCGACCGAGACCTACCTCGCCGACGGCCTGAAGCTCTCGCCGGCCACCCGCGAGCAGCTCCGCGACCGGCTGCTGACGGACTGACCTCCGACCGACTGGCGCGCCGGCGGGCCGCCCCCACGGGACGGCCCGCCCCACGCCGCGCGGTCAGCGGTTGGCGACCGCCTGTTTGACCAGGGTCCGCCCGAAGTCCCAGAGCAGGCCGCCGTTGTGGGCGTCGTCCATGACGGCGGTGAACGCCTCGACGAAGCGGTCCACCTCGCGTTCGCCGATGATCAACGGCGGAATCAGCTTGATGACCTCCAGGTGGTCGCCGGAGACCTGCGTCAGGATCCGGTGGCGCTGGAGCAACGGCACCACCACCATCTGCGCGAACAATCCCTTGCGCGCGGCCTGCAGCATCGTCCAACGGCTGCGCAGCCCCAGGGACGTGGGCTTCCCGAACTCGATGCCGATCATCAGGCCGCGGCCGCGCACCTCGTGCAGCAACTCGTACCGGTCGACGAGCGCGGCCAGCCGGGAGCGCAGCAGCTCCCCGGTGTGCCGGGCGTTGGCGACGGTCTCCTCGTCCTCCATCACCGCGAGCACCGCCAGCCCGGCCGCCATCGCCTGGGCGTTGGCGCCGAAACTGGCGGAGTGCACCAGCACCCGGTCCATGGACGAGTAGACCTTCTTGAAGATCCAGTCCTTGCCCAGGGTGGCGCCCACCGGGACGTAGCCGCCGGAGAGCGCCTTGGCGACGCACACCAGGTCCGGCTCCACCCCCGCCTCGTGCTGGTAGGCGAAGAAGTCGCCGGTCCGGCCCAGACCGGTCTGCACCTCGTCGGCGATCAGCAGGGCCTTGTGGCGGTGCAGCAACTCCTGGGCGGCGCGCAGGAATCCGGGCGGGGCGGCGATGACACCCTTGCCCTGGACGGGTTCGACGACGAAGCCCGCAACGTCGCCGCGCCGCAGCTCCCGTTCCAACGCCGCCAGGTCGCCCATCTCGACGGCGGTGTCCGGCAGCAGGGGCGCGAAGCCGTCGCGGAAGCCGTCCTCGCCGTTGACCGAGAGCGAGCCGGTGGTCAGGCCGTGGAAGGCGTGGGTGCAGTAGAGGACTCGGGGCCGGCCGGTGGCGTAGCGGGCGAACTTCAGGGCGGTCTCGACGGCCTCGGTGCCGCTGTTGCCGAAGAAGACCCGGTCCAGGTGGGGGGCGTGGGCCAGCAGCTTCTCGGCCAGCAGCCCCGGCAGCGGCGGGCAGTCGAAGCGGGTGAGGTCGGCGAGTTGGGCGTCGAGCACGTCGTGCAGGGCCTTGCGGACGACGGGGTGGTGCCGGCCCAGGCCCATCACGCCGAATCCGGCGAGCATGTCGAGGTAGTCGCGGCCGTCGGCGTCGTAGAAGTAGGCGCCCTCGGCCCGTTCGTAGACCTTGTCGAAGCCGATGGTGTGCAGCATCCGCGGCAGCTGGTGGTTGAGGTGGCGGCTGTGCAGTGCGTAGCGTTCGGCGCCGCGTTCGGCGAGCAGCTCGGTCAGGTCGAATCCGGTCACGGGGTCCTCTCCTCACGGGCGGCGCTCGGTGCCGCCCCCAGCCGGACCGGCGGCACCGGAACGCCCCGGTGCCGCCGGATCTCCGCACGTCGCGTCAGCCGCGGTTCCCGGCGACGGTCTCCCTGGCCGCCCTCAGGGACTCCTTCAGCGAGCCCATGGTGGCCAGGACGGCGGTCGGCTCGTAGCCGCAGTGCGCCATGCAGTTGGCGCACCGGGGGTCCTTGCCGCGGCCGTACTTCTCCCAGTCGGTCTCCTCGATCAGCTCCCGGTACGTGGGCACGTAACCGTCGCTCATCAGGTAGCAGGGGCGCTGCCAGCCGAAGAGCGAGTAGTTGGGGATCGCCCAGGCCGTGCAGGGGAAGTCCGCCTTGCCCTCCAGGAAGTCCAGGAACAGCGGACTGTGGTTGAGCCGCCAACGCTGCCGGTTGCCACCGGCGAACGTCTTCCGGAACAGCTCCCGGGTCTGCTCCACGCCCAGGAAGTGCTCCTGGTCGGGGGCCTTCTCGTAGGCGTAGGCCGGCGACAGCATCATCTCGTCGACCTGCAGGTCGTCGTTGAGGAAGTTGAGGACCTCGATGATGGTCTGCGGGGTGTCGGTGTTGAAGAAGGTGGAATTGGTGGTGACCCGGAAGCCCCGGCGCTTGGCCTCCTTGATGGCCGCCACCGCCTCGTCGAACACGCCCTCCTTCGCGACGGATTCGTCGTGCCGCTCCCGCATCCCGTCGATGTGCACCGCGAAGGCGAAATAGGGCGAGGGCTTGAACTTGTCCATCTTCTTCCGCAGCAACATCGCGTTGGTGCACAGGAAGACGTACTTGCGACGGGCCACCAGCTGTCGCACGATCTCATCGATCTGAGGGTGCATCAGGGGCTCGCCGCCGGCGATGGAGACCATCGGGGCACCGGATTCCAGCACCGCTCCCACTGCCTGGGCCACCGGCATCCGCTGTTTGAGGACCCCGGCCGGGTGCTGGATCTTCCCGCACCCCTCGCATTTGAGGTTGCAGGCGAAGAGCGGTTCCAGTTCGACGATCAGCGGAAACTTCTCCCGCTTGCGCAGCACTTTCTGTTCAAACAGATAGGTCCCGACCCGGATGGATTGACGGAGCGGCATGGCCATCTGGCTCACCTCCTGGGGAGCGGCAAAGAACGGTGCCATTCAAAGAAAACAGGAAATACCGAACGCAGCACGCGGAAGGCGGATATCCCGCCGCGCACCGTTCCGATCCGCACGAGTTCGTGTTCCGGAGCGTCCACGACCACCCGCACGGCCGCGACCGCGCGGGCGCCGCAGTGCACCGCGGTCCGGAGCGTCGCGGCGGACTCCATGTCCACCGCGAGCGCGCCCTCGGAGTGCAGCGCGGCCCGCTCGGCACCCCGCACGACGTGGTCGCAGCCGCGCAGCAGTCCGGTGTGCACCCGCAGGCCGCGCGCCCGCAGGGAGTCCACCAGCGGGCCGTTGTCACGGCACGGCACGTCGGGGAAGCCGGGCCGGTGGTCCCGGGTGGCCGCGGCGACGATCACGTCTCCGGGGCGCATCCCCGGTGCCAGTCCGGCACAGAATCCGCTGGCCACCACGGGCGAACCCGCGGTGACCGACCCCGCACCCAGGGCAGCGGCCAGGGCCCGCTCCGCCGCCTGGGGTCCCATGCCGGTACGGAGGGTGACCGCGGGCGAACGCGCCGCCCCGCGGTCACCGCCCCGCAGCGCGAACCGTTCGATGCCGAGCGCACAGGCGACCAGCAGCGGCGGATCCGCATCCGGCACGGGCCGTCTCGGCATCAGTCCCCCACCAGTGCCCCGGCCGTCCCGCCGGTGCCCGGTCCGCCGTGGACGTAGCGGCCGAGGGCGGTCACGGGGAAGACCTGGCGGTACAGGTGGTAGTTGATGGAGAAGTCCCACGGGAAGCCGGTTCCGGTGAAGTACGGCTCGTCCCAGGAACCGTCCGGCAGTTGGTTCTCCACCAGCCAGCGCACCCCGCGGCGGACCGCCTCGCCGTCCCGCTCGCCGGCCGCGAGCAGCGCCATCAGCGCCCAGGCGGTCTGCGAGGCGGTGGAGGCGCCGCGGCCGGCCCACCGTTCCTTGTCCTGGTAGGAGCGCTGGTCCTCACCCCAGCCGCCGTCGTCGTTCTGCACCCGCTCCAGCCAACCGACGGCACGGCGGACGGCGGGGTGGGAGGCGGGGATGCCGGCGGCGGTGAGCGCGGGCAGCACCGAGCCGGTGCCGTAGACGTAGTTGGTGCCCCAGCGCCCGAACCAGGCACCGCTGGGCTCCTGTTCGGCCAGCAGCCAGGCGAGGCCGCGGCGGGTGCGCGGGTCGTGGACCCGCCCGACCTCGGCGAGCATCTCGACGACGTGTGCGGTGACGTCGGCCGACGGCGGGTCGATCACCTCACCGAAGTCGCAGAACGGCAACCGGTTGG
The DNA here is from genome assembly GCF_046549115.1 of Streptomyces sp. x-19. Classification (NCBI taxonomy): domain Bacteria; kingdom Bacillati; phylum Actinomycetota; class Actinomycetes; order Kitasatosporales; family Streptomycetaceae; genus Streptomyces; species Streptomyces sp. x-19. Next base: position 468,532 of record NZ_JAJPWK010000003.1, read on the forward strand.
GGAACGGGCTGGTGTTGTCGGCGTCGAAGGCGCCCCAGGCCCCGTTCTTCGACTGCATCCCGAGGTTCCACCGCACCGCCCGGTCGACGGCGGCCGCGACCCGCTGCGGGTCGGGGTGCCGCACCCGACGGAGCGCCAGGACCACCTCGGCGGTGTCGTCGATGTCCGGGTAGTTGTCGTTGTGGAACTCGAACGCCCAGCCCCCGGACGGCAGTTGTGGACGGCGCACGGACCAGTCACCCGGGCGGTCGATCTGCTCGCCGAGCATCCACTCGACGGCCTGGACCAACTGCGGGTGGTCGGCGGGCACGCCCGCATCGGCCAGGGCGATGGTGGCCAGGCAGGTGTCCCACACCGGCGACTGGCACGCCTCGATCATGCGGGCCCCGTCCGCGCGCCGGACCGCGAACCGCTCCAGGGAGTCCAGACCGGCCCGCAACACGGGATGGTCGAGGTCGTAGCCGAGCAGGTGCAGGGCGATGACGGAGTAGACGGCCGGGGGCTGGATGCCGCCCCAACACCCGTCGTTCTCCTGCCGCTCGACGATCCAACGGCCGGCCGAGCGCAGCGCGGCGGCCCGCGGCCGGCGCAGCGCGACCTTGTGGTAGAGGTGCAGCGCCCTGTCCAGGCGCTGGAAGAGCCCGTCCCAGCTCGCGGCGGGGGCCATCGGCCGCGGCGGGTTGGGGTTGCGGGGGTCGACGTGCAGCTCGTCCAGGGCGAACGGCGCCGGGCGGACCGGGCGCTTGGCCGAGACGACGGTCAGCGGGACGATCGTCTGGCGGGCCCAACAGCCGAACGCGTAGATGCTGAGCGGGAACCACTTGGGGAAGTAGATGAGTTCCGGCGGGAGCTCGGGCAGGTCGTCCCACTTCCACCAGCCGAAGAGGGCGAGCCAGATGCGGGTGAAGACGCGGGAGGCGGCGATTCCGCCCTGTTCGCGGATCCAGGCCGCAGCGGTCGCCATGTGCGGGGCGTCCGGCGCGTCCCCGGCCAGCCGGAGCGCCACGTACGCCTCGATGGTGGTGGAGAGTTCGCCGGGCCCGCCGTAGAACGTGGGCCAGGTGCCGTCCGGGCGCTGCTCGCCGCGGACGTGGCGGGCGGTGGCCTCGGTGAGCTCCGGGTCCTGGATGCCCAGGAACTGGCGGAGCATCAGATCCTCGGCGTCCATCGTGACGTTGGTTTCGAGGTCGCCCTTCCACCAGCCGGCGGGGTCCTGGAGAGAGAGCAGGTAGTCGGTGGCGCGGGTGGTCGCTTCCCGCGCGGCGTCCGCCGTGACCGTGAGCACGGCGGGGGTCGGTCTGCCGGCCGGGCCGGCGGGTGCGGTCTCGTCGGCGGCATCGGTGGCCGAGGAGCCCCGGGACGGCAGGGCCCCGGTGCTGCCGTCGGTCGTCGCTGTCATGGCTTCCCCTTCTGCAGTGAACTGTCAATGCGTGCTCAGGGATTCCGTCGGCCGACGCCCGGACGGCGTCGGCCGGCGACTGCGATCTATAGCGTGTTGATGGTCATCATCTCTCTCGTACGACGACGAAGTCCGCGAGCGCGACGAGCTGCCCGCGGAGGTGTTCCGGCATGTCGATCTCGTCCAGTGCGGCGATGGCGGTGGCGTGCTGGCGGCGGGCCTCCTCGGAGGTCCACTCTCGACCGCCGGCCTCCTCGATCAACGCCGCGCGGGAGGCGAACTCCTCCTCGGTGAAGTCGGCGATCTCGGTCTCGCTCTTCTTGGCGTCGGCGGCCAGGATCCGGGCGAGCCGCTCGGAGGCGGGCCCACCGGCCGCGAGCGCGGCGACGACCGGCAGCGACTTCTTGCGCTGGCGCAGGTCGCTCCAGGTCTGCTTGCCGGTGGCCTCCGGGTCGCCCCAGATGCCCAGCAGGTCGTCGACGGCCTGGAAGGCGAGGCCGAGGTGGTAGCCGTACCGCTCCAGGATGTCCGCGGTGCGGTCGTCGGCGCCGCCGAGGACCGCACCGATGGAGACCGCACAGGCGAGCAGGGCACCGGTCTTGTTGCCCTCCATCTCCAGGCACTCCTCGACGGTGACCCGCTCGCGGTGCTCGTAGGAGATGTCCTGCGCCTGACCGTCGATCAGCTTGCGGGTGGCCAGCGTCAGGCGGCGGGTGGCCCGGCCGGCGTCGACCGTGCCGAGCTCCAGCAGTATTTCGTTGGCGAGCGCGAACAGCGCGTCGCCGACCAGGATGGCCTGCGCGGGACCGTGCACCTTCCAGACCGTGTCGCGGTGCCGGCGCTGCTCGTCACCGTCCATCAGGTCGTCGTGCAGCAGGGAGAAGTTGTGCACGAGCTCGACGGCGACCGCACCGGGCACCCCGACCTCCGGCGCGGCGCCCGCGACCTCGGCGGACAGCAGGGCGAGAGCGGGACGCACCGCCTTGCCGCTGTCACCCGCGCTGGGGTTGCCCTCCGCGTCGATCCAACCGAAGTGGTAGGCGGCGACGGTGTCCATGGGAGGGGCGAGCCTGGCCACGGCGGCACGCAGCACGGGAGTGGCGAGTGTCCGCCCGCGCTCCAGCAGCGCGGTGACGCTCGCGGTGTCGATAGCCGGGGAAGCCACGGTTTCTCCTCTGTTTCCGATGCTGGTGCTCGTGCGAGCGCCCGTACGCCTGGTCATGCCGCCTCCTGAGGCAACTGGCCCTGGGGGACGCCGAGTTCGGTGAGTGCCTCGCGGGCGGCGGCGGTGCCGCTGCGGACGGCGCTCTCCATGGTCGCGGGCCACCCGGTGGCGGTCCACGCGCCGGCCAGGTACAGGCCGGGGACTTGGGTGCGGGCAGCGGGGCGGAGCCGGCCGACGCCCGGTGCGGGCGCGAAGGTCGCGGTGCGCTCGCGGGTGACGAAGAAATCGAGGATCCGGGCGCCCCGGGCGGCCGGCAGCAGCCGCTCCAACTCGGGGAGGTAGCGGGCGCGGAGCGCGGCGACCGGCTGGTCGATCTCCGCCTGCGCGGCCGACTGCGACAGGGCGAGGTACTGGCTGCGTTCGTGGCCGGCGGTGCGGGCCAGCCCGGAGGCTTCGGTGCGGTCGAAGACCCACTGGACCGGGGACCCGATCGCGGCGAAGAACGGGCGGCGCAGCACCTTGCGGTCGTAGATGACGTGGACGTTGAGGATCGGTGCGGTGCCGATCTCCAACAGCCGCTCCTTGGCGGGCAGGGCGCCGTCGGGCAGCAGGGCGTGCGCCTCGCGCTGCGGCACGGCGAGGACGACGGTGTCCGCGGTGAGCGTCTCCCGGCCGTGCGGGCCGTTCTCCACCGCGACCTGCCAGCCGGCGTCGTCGCGGGTGACCGCGGCCGCCCGGGTGCGCAGCGCGACCCGGACGCCGGCCTTGCCCAACGCGGCGGCCGCGTGGGTGTCGTGGAGGTCGCCGAGCGGCGCCCGCGCCCAGCCGATGTCGGCGGCACCGGGGGCGGAGAGCAGCCCGGTCTTGAAGACCTTGGCGGCCAGGCCCAGCGAGGCGTCGCCGGCGGTGGCGTTGAGGGTCGCGACGCCGACCAGGTCCCACAGCGCTTCGACGGCGCGCGGGCTCTGCCCGTGGCGACCCAGCCAGCTGCCGAAGTCGGTGGCGTCCAGCGCCGGGTCGGCCGGGTCCAGCCGCCCGAGCGCGAGGGTGGCGCGGACCACGCCGGCGCGTTCGGCCGGCGAGAGGTGCGGGTACAGCGCAAGGCTCTTGGCCAGGTGGAGCGGGACCGGCAGGCCGGTGCGGCGCAGCCGGCCGAGCCGCAGCCGGCCGCCGGCGTGCCCGGCGTCCAGCACCGGGACGTCCATCCGGTCCTGGAGGGGCGCCAGCCGGCCCGCGCCGAGCCGCTCCAGGTGGTCGCCGTAGGCGGTGCAGCAGCGCAGGTAGACGTGTTGGCCGTTGTCGACGGTCAGCGGACCGACGGCGGAGTCGCGGCGGAACGAGAAGACCAGCCCGCCGAGGCGCGGCCGGCCCTCCACCAACGTGACCCGCAGGCCGGCGTCGGCCAGGGCCAGCGCCGCGGTGGTGCCCGCCAGTCCGCCCCCGATGACCACCGCGGCCGCCCCTTCGGGACGGCCGGAAGGGCGGGACGAGGCGCGCCCGGGCAGCGTGGCTCCCACTGTCATGTGCTCTCCCCCCTCACACCTTCCATGGACGCCGATGTCCGGCGAAGGGTTGCCCGCCGCGCCGACGCCGGACCGGGGTCGGTGTACGCGGTCCGGCACCTCATCCACGCCTCCTGCTCTCGGCCTGCCGGCGGCCGATCGCCCGAGCGTCGAGCCCGGAGAGCCCGCGCACCGCGACGAACGCCTTCTCCCGTCCGGGCAGCGAGACCCGGCCGCGCAGCACGGCCGCCGGGTCGTCGGCGATCCGCGTCAACAGCCGGTGGTAGATACCGGCCATGGCCGCCACGCAGGCGCCGCTGCGCCGGTCGAGCATCGGCAGCAGCCGGAAGCCCTCGGCGAAGAGTGCACGGGCCCGCCGGACCTCGAACTGCACCAAGCCGGTGAAGTCGGCACCGGGCGGTGGCACCGCGCCCTGGAACCCCTCCGAACAACCGAACTTGGCGAGGTCCTCGGCCGGGAGGTACGTCCGTCCGTTGCCCGCGTCCTCGCGAACATCCCTGAGGATATTGGTCAGTTGGAGCGCGAGCCCGAGCGTATCGGCGTACTCGGGGGCGCGTTCGGCATCGAGTGCGCCCGGTACCGTGCCGAAGACACCGAGGGAGATCCGGCCGATCGCCCCGGCCACGCAACGGCAGTAGACCTTCAGCTCGTCCCAGGTCTCGTAGGTCTCGCCGCGGACGTCCGCCAGCACCCCGTCGATCAGCTCGTCCAGCGCGCCGAGCGGGATGGGGAAGCGCCGGGCGGTGTCGGCGAGCGCGACGGCCACCGGGTCGGTGTCGTCCTCCGCGATCCGGCCGTCCTTGATGCGGGCGAGCAGAGCGCGGGTGTCCTCCAGCCGACGCCCCTTGGCCTCGGGCGCCAGGGCACCGTCGCCGATGTCGTCGACCCGGCGGGAGAAGGCGTAGAGCGCCGACATCGCCTGCCGCTTCTCGGCCGGCAGCAGCCGGATCCCGTACGCGAAGTTGCGCGCCTGCTGCCCGGTGACCGTCTCGCAGTAGCGGTACGCAGCGAGCACCGGCGCGGACATCTGTGTGGTGGCCTCCACGGTCCGACTCACCCCTCTCGTCGCAGTGTCGCCCCGACCTCGCGCAGCAGGCTGAGCTTGGTGGGCTTGGGCGGTCCAGGGAGTACGTCGTGATCGGCGGCGGCGACCGCCTGGAGCGCGGCGCGCCCGCCGGCGACGAAGCCGGCCAACAGCAGCTTCAGCCGGCCGGACACGCTCCCCACCAGCGGGGCGCCCTCGTCCAGCAGTTCGCCGGCGCGCTCCGCCTGGAAGGCGATCAGCGCGCGCACCGAGGGGCCGCCGGACGGCGCGGCCAGGTCCTCCTCGGTGACGCCGAAGCGCTTCAGGTCCTCGTCGGGGAGGTAGATCCGGTCCCGGCCGAGGTCCTCGGTCACGTCCTGGATGTGCTCGACGAGCTGGAGTGCGGTGCAGATGGCGTCGGAGAGCCGGACGCGCTCCGGACTGGAGGTGCCGGTGACGCCGAGCACGAGCCGGCCGACGGGGTTGGCGGACAGCTCGCAGTAGGCGGCCAGGTCGCCGTAGGTGGCGTAGCGGCTGATCCGCTGGTCCTGGCGGTTGGCCTCGATGAGGCCGAGGAAGGGGTCGGGGGTCAGCCCGCAGCGCCGCACGGTCGGACCGAGCCGCCGCATCAGCGGGTGCTTGGGCCCCGGCGCGCGGTCGCTGAAGACCCGGTGCAGGTCCGCTTCGAGGGCGTCGAGCAGCGCCGGGCGGTCGTCGTACTGGACGCGGTCCAGGCCGAGGAGGACGGCGTCGCCACCACCGGGGGCCAGATCGCCGTCGCCGATGTCGTCGACGAGGCGGGCGAAGCCGTAGAGGGCCATCAGGTCGGCGCGCCAGGCGCGGGGCAGGAAGAACGGCGCGACCGGGAAGTTCTCGTGCGCGGCCTGATCGAGCACGGTGCGCGTGTGGTCCCTCCCGCCACTCACCGCCACCCTCCGGAGGAAGGCGCGACGCGCCTGCTCGTCTCCTCGGCTCACCGGGGGCTACCCGGCGTGTTGTGGAGCCGGAGCGAACCAGTAGCCATTGCCGTCACGTCTCCCGTTCTACACCGCCAAGCCAAAACATCCCATTTCGGACACGCCGCAGCTAGCGACGCGCTCCGATCGAGCTCCTGTCGCTCGCCCGGGTGAACATTGCCCGACTTGCACCACTTGTGCCGTTCAGTACCCGTACAGCTTACGCCGTGTATCCAGACCGCGTCCGAGTGGGTACTGGAGCCTCGGGCAACGATCCGATCAACGTAGTCCGGGCAGCAACTGTTCCCGGATCCCACAGAGTTGACCATTCCTTCACGATCGGAGGCCCCCGCCATGACCGTGCGCGGGGGCCTCCTGCGAAGGTTGGGCTATTTGCCCGTCTCCTTCTCGTACGCCTTGATGACCTCGTCGGTCGGGCCGTCCATCAGCAGTTCGCCCCGTTCCAACCACAGCACCCGGTCACAGGTGTCGCGGATGGACTTGTTGTTGTGGCTGACCAGGAAGACCGTGCCCGCGTCCTTGCGCAGCTCGCGGATCCGGGCCTCGGAGCGCTTCTGGAACGCGCGGTCGCCGGTGGCCAGCGCCTCGTCGATCAGCAGCACGTCGTGGTCCTTGGCCGCCGCGATGGAGAACCGCAGGCGGGCCGCCATGCCGGACGAATAGGTGCGCATCGGCAGCGAGATGAAGTCGCCCTTCTCGTTGATGCCGGAGAAGTCGACGATCTCGTCGTAGCGCTCGCGGATCTGCTCGCGGGACATGCCCATCGCCAGACCGCCCAGGACGACGTTCTTCTCGCCGGTCAGGTCGTTCATCAGGGCCGCGTTCACGCCCAGCAGCGAGGGCTGACCGTGGGTGTAGACCTTGCCGCGCTCGGCGGGCAGCAGACCCGCGACGGCCTTGAGGAGGGTCGACTTGCCGGAGCCGTTCGAACCGATCAGGCCGATCGACTCGCCCTTGTAGGCGGTGAAGGAGACGCCCTTCACCGCGTGCACCTCGCGCACGCCCACCGACGGCCGGCGCCGGATGATGCGGTTGAGTGCCGCCGTCGCGCTGCCCTTGCCCGTACCGGTGCCGTAGACCCGGTAGACGATGTGCAGCTCGTCCGCGATCACGGTCGGGACCCGCTCCTGCGCCGCCTCCGTCGGCTGGACGCCGTCCATCTGCTCAGCCACGTCCGTACCGCTCCTCAGCCTTCCAGAAGTACACGAAGCCCGCGACGCCCGCCAGCACCGCCCAGCCCAGCGCGAACGCCCACACGTGCGGCGGGAGCTGGCTGGCCTTGAAACTGTCGATCAGCGCGAACCGGATCAGGTCGATGTAGACCGCGGCGGGGTTGGCGTAGAGCAGCACCTCGACCCAGTGCGGGACGTGCTTGCCCTGGAGGATCACGCTGATGCTGAACATGACACCTGACGCGTACATCCACGTCCGCATGATGAAGGGCATCAACTGCGCCAGGTCCGGCGTCTTGCTGCCGAGCCGGGCCATGATCATCGCGAGGCCGGTGTTGAACACGAACTGGAGCACCAGCGCGGGGAGCACCAGCAGCCACGACCACGTGGGCAGCTGCCCGAAGGCGAGCAGGATGACCACCAGCACGCCCATGGAGAACAGCAGTTGCTGGAGCTGCATGAGGCAGAACGAGATCGGCAGGCAGGCCCGCGGGAAGTGCAGCGCACGCACCAGCCCGAGGTTGCCCGAGATCGCCCGCGTACCGGCCATCACGGAGCTCTGCGTGAAGGTGAAGATGAAGACGCCGGTCACCAGGAACGGGACGTAGTCCGGGACGCCCTTCCGGGTGCCGATCAGCAGACCGAAGATGAGGTAGTAGACGAGCGCGTTCAGCAGGGGGGTCGCCACCTGCCAGACCTGGCCCAACTTCGCCTGGCTGAACTGCGCCGTCAGCTTGGCGCTGGCGAAGGCGGAAATGAAATGCCGGCGGGCCCACAGCTGGCTGACGTACTCCGCCAGGCTGGGTCGGGCACCGCTCTGCGCCAGTCCGTACTTCTCCGCCCGCTGGACGGGGGTGAGTCCTTCGTCGGCGGATGGCGGGGCACTCATGGCGACCGCACTGTCGTGCGTAGTCTCGCTCACAGTTGACACTTTCGTCCTCAAGGTGCGCTCCCGGGGACGACGCCCCGGTTCGCGCCTGATGCTCTCAGATACGAGCTTGTCAGATGATGGGAGGGCGGCCCAACCGGGTCAGTCGCCAAACGGTAGCCCACTTCATGGGACGCCTGGGACCGCACGCGGTGGCCCAGCCCTCCTTGAAGCCGCCCAGCCAGGCCCGGAGTCCCGGCAGCGACGGCCGGCGGGCGAGCGTGAGCAGGAGCCAGACACCGAGGTAGACCGGAACCAGCGGAGCGGGAAGGTTGCGACGGGCCAGCCAGACCCGGTTGCGGGCCACCATCCGGTGGTAGACCGCGTGCCGGGCCGGGGCCGTGGTGGGGTGGTGCAGGACCAGGTCCGCCCGGTAGTCGACCAACCAGCCCGCGTCCAGCGCGCGCCAGGCCAGGTCGGTCTCCTCATGGGCGTAGAAGAAGTCGTCGGGCAGGCCGCCGACCTGGGTGAACACCGCCGTGCGGACCGCGTTGGCGCCACCGAGGAAGGTGGTCACCCGCGAGGACCGCATGGGGTCGGAGGCGCGCAGCCGCGGGACGTGCCGGCGCTGCGTCAGCCCGGTGTCCGGGTCGGCGATCCGGAAGCTGATGATGCCCAGCGCCGGATCCGCGGCGAACGCCTCGCGGCACAGCCGGGCGGTGTCCGCCCCGGGCAGCAGCCCGTCGTCGTCGAGGAAGAGGAGGGCGTCGACGCGGTAGCCGTCGGTGCCGTCGGCCTTGAACGCCTCGATGCCGACGTTGCGGCCGGCCGGGATGCCGACGTTCTCCGGCAGCTCGACGGTCCGCACGACCAGTCCGGGCACGGCCAGTTCCGGCAGCGGTGCGCCGTTGCCGACCACCACCACCTCGATCGGGTCGCCGTCCTGCCGGGCGACGGAGTCCAGCAGTGCGCGCAGCTCCTCGGGGCGGTTGCCCATGGTCAGGACAACCGCACCGAGCCGCATTCCGGACGCCGCGGTCACTTGAGCCTGCTGGAGGCGAGGATGGACACGAGGTGCAGCAGCGTCTGCAGGAGCGCGATGCCGGCCAGCACCGCGACACCGAGCCGCGAGAAGAACAGGTCACCGCGGACCGCGTCCACGATCGCCAGGACCAGGATCAGCAGGGACGCCTCGATGCCGAGGACCAGCCGGTGGAACTTCAGCGCCGCCGCCGCCTTGCGGGCCAGCGCCAGCCCGGACGAACGCGGCTCGGCCGCGGCCTCCTTGACCGGCGGCAGTCCGCCCTGGTGGCGGGCGACGCCGACGAGGTCGGTCTCCGCCTTGATCAGGATCGCGCCGAGGGCGGCCAGGGTGCCGAGGAACGCCCAGAGCCAGTCGATCCGCCCGGGACCCCACAGGTCCGCGGCGCGCAGGCCGAAGCCGACGAGCACCGCGGCGTCGCACAGGTAGGCACCGACCCGGTCCAGGTAGACGCCACCGAGCGAGAACTGCTTCTTCCAGCGCGCCACCTCGCCGTCGATGCAGTCGAGCAGCAGGTAGAGCTGGACCATCACCACGCCCAGCACGGCGCCCCAGATCCCCGGCACCAGCAGCGCCGGGGCCGCGAGCACACCGAAGACGGTCATCAGGTAGGTCAGCTGGTTGGGCGTGACCCGGGTGTTGACCAGGTACCGGTCGCAGCGCAGCGAGATTTCCCGCATGTAGAGGCGGCCGGCCCAGTGCTCTCCGCTGCGCCGGTCCTTCACGCCCTCGGGGTGAACGACCGGGCGGAGCTCAGCTACTGATGGTTTCGGCATAGTCGGCGTATGCGTCCCTGATCTGATCGGTGGACAGGTCCAGGTGCTCCAGGATCGTGTAGCGGCCCGGACGGGTCTTCGGGGCGAACTCGACGGCCTGCACGAACTCCGCGTCGGTGAAGCCCATTTCGCCGGGCGTGACCGGCAGGCCGTGGCGCTGGAGCACCTCGACCATCAACCCCGCCGTCTCCCGGTCGCCGCGCAGGTGGGTGGCGAAGGCGGCGCCCAGGCCGCACTGCTCGCCGTGGCTCGCCGCCCGCTTGGGGAAGAGGATGTCGAAGGCGTGGTTGATCTCGTGACAGGCGCCGGAGGCGGGTCGGCTGTCGCCGGCCACCGACATCGAGATACCGGTCAGGACCAGGCCCTCCGCCAGCACCTGGAGGAAGGCGTCGTCGCTGACGCTCCCGGGGTGGCGCAGCACGGCCTCGCCGGCCTGCCGGGCCATGGCCGCGGCCAGCCCGTCGATGGCCTCACCGGTCTCCCGGTGCGACAGTTCCCAGTCCGCCACCGCGGAGATGTTGGAGATCGCGTCTCCGATGCCGGAGCGGACGAAGCGGACCGGGGCCTCGCGGATGATGTCGAGGTCGATCACCACGGCGATCGGGTTGGGCACGCCGTACGAACCGCGGCCCGCGTCGTTGTCGAGGGTGGCGACCGGCGAGCACAGCCCGTCGTGCGACAGGTTGGTCGCGACCGCCACCAGCGGCAGGCCGATGCGCGCCGCGGCGAACTTCGCACAGTCGATGATCTTGCCGCCGCCCAGGCCCACGACCGCGTCGTAGTGCCCCTTCTTCATGGCGTCCGCGAGCTTGATCGCTTCGTCCAGGGTTCCGCCGCCGACCTCGTACCACTCGGCGCCCGGCAGGGCGGGGGCCAGTCGCCGGCGCAGCCGGGCCCCCGAGCCGCCGCTGATCGCGATGGCGAGCTTGCCGGAGGCCGAGATGCGCTGGTCGGCCAGCAGACCCGCCAGGTCGTCCAGGGCGCCGGCGCTGATGTCGACGACGACCGGGGACGGAATGAGGCGGGTCAGTACTGGCATGCGATCTCACGGCCCTTCGCGAGGTCGTCGTGGTTGTCGATCTCGACCCACTTGACGTCGCCGATCGGCGCCACGTCGACCTTGAAGCCGCGGTTGACCAGCTCCTGGTAGCCGTCCTCGTAGTAGAGGTCCGGGTCCCGCTCGAAGGTGGTCTTCAGGGCGTCGGCCAGCTCGGCGGCGGCCGCGCCCTCGATGAGGGTGACGCCGATGTACTCGCCGGTCGCGGTGGCCGGGTCCATCAGCTTGGTGATCTTCTGGACGCCCTTGGCCGGGTCCGCGACGACCTTCATCTCCTCGTCGGCGAGCTGCTTGACGGCGTCCAGCGCGAGGATGATCTTCTGGCCGTTGCCGCGGGCGGCGAGCAGGGTCTTCTCGACGGAGACCGGGTGCACGGTGTCGCCGTTGGCGAGGATCACCGAGTCGTGGGCCGCGATCACGTCACGGGCGCACCACAGGGAGTAGGCGTTGTTCCACTCCTCGGCCTTGTCGTTGTCGATCAGGGTGATCTTCAGGCCGTACTTCTGCTCCAGCGCCTCCCGGCGCTCGTACACGGCCTCCTTGCGGTAGCCGACGATGATCGCGACCTCGGTCAGACCGATCTCGGCGAAGTTGCCGAGGGTCAGGTCGAGGATGGTCGTCGCCTCTCCGTCCCCTTCAGGGCCCACCGGCACCAGAGCCTTGGGCAGGGTGTCGGTGTAGGGGCGCAGACGCCGTCCGGCGCCGGCGGCCAGCACGAGGCCGATCATGCGGGTTCTCCTTCATCGTGTACGGCGGGTGCACCGTGATTGTGCGCGGCCACCCAGAAGCGGATGCTCTCGGCGAGCACCAGCAGCGCCAGGACCCCAGCGAGTGCCGTGAGCGCGATCGTGAAACCTGTGGCGGGCAGCAGGGCGGCGAGGACGGTGACCACGAGGATCCGCCCTTCGTACCCGCCGGTCGCCCGGACCAGCCACCGCGGTGGGGCCCCGGCGCCACCGCGGATGCGGTAGACCGTGTCGTAGTGATGGTAGGCGACCGCCGCGACCAGCCCGAACGCCGCGGGCAGCGCCCCGTGGGCGTCCGCGCGGGCGGCCAGCACCAGGACGACGAGGTATTCGCCGGCCCGGAAGAAGGGCGGGACGAGCCAGTCCAGGGCGCCCTTGAGCGGGCGGGCCAGTGCCGCGGCGGCGAGCAGCGCGGAGCAGACCGCGACGCCGACGGTGAGCCAGGAGGCGGGGTCCGGCTGGGAGATCACCCACACCAGCAGCACCGCGGACGAGAGAAACGCCATAGCGGGTGCGAGCAGGGAACCGGTGCGGGCCCGGCCCCGGCCGCCGCCGGCCAGCAGCTCGACCAGCGGACCGTAGTCGGCGAGGTCGGCGAGCGCGCGGGCGGCCCGGTCGGTGCGGCGGGCCCGGCGGGTGCGCGAACGCAGCACCCGGCCGGCCGTGGTGTAGCAGGCGGCCAGCGCGCAGCCGACCAGCAGGGCGTAGAAGACGATGCGGGGAGTGGTGAGCGCGGTCAGGACGGCGATCATGGCCCAGCGCTCGCCGATCGGCAGCACGATCATCCGGCGTGCCCAGACGGTCCAGCCGACCCGGTCGAGCCGGTCGGACAGGCCCACGGCCGGGCCGGCGCCACCGGCCCCGCCCTCGAACTCGCTGCCCTCGTTGAAGGCGAAGTCGACGACGTGGCGGCAGGTCTGGAGGATCATCGCGCCGAGCGCCAGCGCCCAGACGTCGTCGCCGCCCCGGGCCGCGCCGAGGGCGAGTCCGGCGTAGTACGCGTACTCCTTGGCGCGGTCGAAGGTGGCGTCCAGCCAGGCGCCCAGCGTCGAGTACTGGAGCGAGTAGCGGGCGAGCTGCCCGTCGGTGCAGTCCAGGACGAAGGAGAGCAGGAGCAGCACGCCGGCGGCGACGAAGCCGCCGCGGGTTCCGGTGGCCGCGCAGCCGGCCGCGATCAGCGCGGTGATCAGCGAGGCCGTGGTGACCTGGTTCGGGGTGAGGCCGCGGCGGGCGCACCAGCGGGCGAGGTACCGGGAGTACGGGCTGATGAAGAAGGTGGTGAAGAAGCCGTCGCGGGACTTCACTGCGGTGCGCAGGCGGACCGCCTCTTCGTCGACGGCGGCGACGGCTTCCCGGGCCTCCTCCCGCTGGGCGGGGGTCAGCGCGAGGGTCGCCACCAGGCTGCCCGGCTCGACGCGGTGCAGTCCGACGTCGGCGCGGTCGAGCGCCTCGGTCAGGGTGTCGGTGAGCACGTCCGTCAGGTGCGCGGTGCCGGCCCCGACGGGGATGCGGCCGGCGGCCCGGTCCAGCGCGGCGCGGGCCGCGGGCTGCACGGTGAGTGCGCCGGGCACCGCGGCGGCCGGGAAGCGCGGGTCGGTCAGGGCGAGCCGGAGGGCGTGCAGGTGGCCGACAAAGCGGGGGTCCACCACGGCGATCCGCTCCTGGGCCGGCGCCTCGGCGAGCAGCTCGGTGGTGCCGGCGGAGTCACTGGCCGTGCGGACGTCAAAACCCAGTGCGCGCAGGTCGGCCTCGAGCGACGACCCGGCGACCGGCGGACCGGTGAGGATGGCGGTCGACAGACGAACTCACTCCTTGGATGCTGACGAGCAGCGCCGGTCGGTCCGCATTCGACACGAACTACCCGGGCGGCGGGTGCGGCACACCTGGCCCTGGGGGCCGGGAGGCACGTCGGCAGAGGCTATCCGATCGCGGGATGCGGCCGTTCACCACGCATTCACCACCCGATCGGGTGAGCGACGGCTGCGCCTGCCGCGATCATCATGGTGGATCGGGCCTCGCCGGAACAACTGGCCGCCGGCCCCGGTGCCGGTTATGCGGGGGCTGGTCATGGTTACCGGACGCCCGACGCCGGTCGGCACCCGGCACGGTGCTCTGCCACTGCCGGCGGTCTGGTGGGGCAGACTTGAGCGCGACGACCGACGAGAAGGATGCGCATGCCGATCACACCTGCCAACGGACAGACCGCCGGGACCTCGGCGGTGGGTGCGCCGGACGGCGCCGCCGAGCCGATCATGCTGGAACTGGTCGACGAGGACGGCACGACGATCGGCACCGCGGAGAAGCTCGCCGCCCACCAGCCGCCCGGGCAGCTGCATCGGGCGTTCTCGGTCTTCCTCTTCGACGAGAAGGGGCGACTGCTGCTCCAGCGCCGGGCGCTGTCGAAGTACCACTCCCCCGGCGTGTGGTCCAACACCTGCTGCGGCCATCCGTACCCCGGCGAGACGCCGTTCGCGGCGGCGGCCCGGCGGACCGCGGAGGAGCTGGGCGCGGCGCCCGCGCTGCTGGCCGAGGCCGGAACGGTGCGCTACAACCACCCCGACCCGGCCTCCGGCCTGGTGGAGCAGGAGTACAACCACCTGTTCGTCGGGCTGCTGCGGTCCGAGCCGGCGCCGGACCCGGAGGAGATCTCCGAGGTCGCGTTCGTGACGCCGGACGAGCTCGCCGAGCGGCACGCGCAGGTCCCGTTCTCCGCGTGGTTCATGACCGTGCTGGACGCGGCGCGGCCGGCGGTCCACGAGCTCACCGGACAGTCGGCGGGCTGGTAGCGAGCGGCGCCAGCGGCAGCTCGGCCCAGATGGCCTTGCCGCCGCCCACGGTGTGCGTCACGTCGCACTTCCCGCCCACCTCCGCGGTGAGCACCTTGACCAGCCACAGGCCGCGGCCGCCGACGTCACCCTCGTCCGCCTCCAGGGCCTTGGGGCGGTAGGGATGGTCGTCCTCGACCGCGATGCGGAGCCAGTTGGCGCCGATGGTGAGCTGGACGGCGATCTGCGGGGAGAGCAGCGCGGCGTGCCGCACGGCGTTGGTGACCAGCTCGGAGACGATCAGCAGGAGCCCGTCGAGAATGTCGTCGGCGACGGGTACGCGCTGTTCGACGAGGAGGTCCCGCACCGCGTGCCGTGCCTGGGGCACCGACGACTCCAGTGCCGGGGCGGTGAACCGCCAGACACCTTCGTAGGCGAGCGGGGAGGTCAGCTCCTCGGGGGGTTCGGCAGGGGGTCCGGAAGGCATCCTCACATGACGAGTGTTGAGAATGCGCTGGTCCGGGCCGGGCTCCTGAACACAAGTCAGCGTCTATCGACGCCTTTTGGTCGATTCTGTCGGAATTGATCTCCCTCGTGATGCATCCCGTCGTCTTGAATCCACGTTTTGACAGGGAACTCCGGGCCGACCGCCGGCCCCTCACCGGAACCGGCGCGGTCAGGGCAAAGATCAAGCCACCCGGCTGTCCTCGACCATACCGACCACGCGACGGCCGCCGATCCCCATGGCGAGCAGGCCCAACCCGTCGAAGAGCAGCTCCAGCGAGAAGAAGCAGCCGATGACGTAGAGGCTGCTCTGCGGCCAGTTGGCGAGCACCAGGACGCCCAGCAGGATGCCGATCACCCCCTGGAGCAGGGTCCAGCCGAACTGCGCCCCGCGCACCACCACCGCACCCGCCAGGCGGAACAGGCCACCGGTCAGGAAGAGCAGGGCGGCGAACATGGTCAGCGCGGCGGCGGTCGCGTCCGGCAGCCGGATGACGACCACCCCGGCCGCGATGTTCAGCGCCGCGACGATCACCGCGAGCCAGAAGTAGCTCGACCCCCGGGACTGGACGGCGTGCGCCAGCCCCACCAGGCCGCCGATCAGCAGCAACCAGCCGAAGAGCAGCATCGTGGTGAGCGTGGCCACGCCCACGTAGATCAACCCGACGATGCCGGCCAGCACGAGGATGACGCCGAGGACCGCGAGCAGCCCGAAGCTGCGCCCCAGCCGGGCCGTCGGACTGCGCCGGGAAGACCTGGACCTGCCGCTCATCGTCGCCGCCTCCTCGCTCAGGGACCGTTTTTCCCGGTATACCCCGGATTGCGGGAGGCGGCAGAGGGAGCGCGGACGTCCTCGGGCACACACGGCAGCAGGCCCGGTGCGTGTGCACCGGGCCTGCTGTCCTTCTGAGTAGCGGGGACAGGATTTGAACCTGCGACCTCTGGGTTATGAGCCCAGCGAGCTACCGAGCTGCTCCACCCCGCGTCGACTCGGATGAGCTTACGGGGTGCCGGCCACGGAGACAAATCGAAAGCCGGAGCGGGTGCCCGGCCGCATCGGTCCCGGTCACACCGAGCGGTCGGTGATCCGGCCGCCGTCGACCTCGATCCGGCGCGTGGTGTGCACCGCCGTCAGCATCCGGCGGTCGTGGGTGACGAGCAGCAGGGTGCCCGGGTACGAGGCGAGCGCGGACTCCAGCTGCTCGATGGCGGGGAGGTCGAGGTGGTTGGTCGGCTCGTCCAGGACCAGGAGGTTGACCCCGCGGCCCTGGAGGAGGGCGAGCGCCGCCCGGGTGCGCTCCCCGGGCGAGAGGGTGCCCGCCGGGCGCAGCACGTGGCCGGCCTTGAGGCCGAACTTGGCGAGCAAGGTGCGCACGTCGGCGGGCGCCAGGTCCGGGACGGCGGCCCGGAAGGCGTCCATCAGGGAGGTCTCGCCGCTGCCCCGGAAGAGCTGGCCGCGGGCCTGGTCGATCTCGCCGACCACCACGCCGGGGCCGAGCGAGGCCGCGCCGGAGTCCAGCGGCAGCCGGCCCAGGAGGGCGGCGAGCAGGGTGGACTTGCCGGCGCCGTTGGGGCCCGTGATGGCGACCCGGTCCGCCCAGTCGATCTGGAGGTCCACCGGGCCGAGGGAGAAGTCGCCACGGCGGACCGCGGCCTGCCGGAGGGTGGCGACGACCGCGCCGGCCCGGGGCGCCGCGGCGATCTCCATCCGCAGCTCCCACTCCTTGCGGGGCTCCTCGACGACCTCCAGCCGCTCGATCATGCGCTGGGTCTGCTTGGCCTTGGCGGCCTGCTTCTCGGTGGCCTCGACCCGGCCCCTGCGGGCGATCTTGTCGTTGTCGGGGGCCTTGCGGCGGGCGTTGCGGACGCCCTTCTCCATCCAGTTGCGCTGGGTGTGCGCGCGGGTCTCCAGGGTCGATTTGGTGTCGGCGTACTCCTCGTAGCGTTCGCGGGCGTGCCGCCGGGCCCGGTCGCGCTCCTCCAGGTAGGCGGTGTAGCCGCCGCCGTAGGTGTTGACCTGTTGCTGGGCGAGGTCGAGTTCGACGACCTGGGTGACGGTGCGGGCCAGGAACTCGCGGTCGTGGCTGACCAGGACGGTGCCGGCGCGCAGGCCGGTGACGAAGGACTCCAGGCGGTCCAGGCCGTCCAGGTCGAGGTCGTTGGTGGGCTCGTCGAGGAGGAACCTCTCAGGGTCAGCCGCAACAGGGGCTGTGACCTGCGGGGATTCCCTCTCTCGGTCACATGCGGAGACGGGGTTGTACCCCCGCTCCCACTTAACGCATGGGACCGCGTGAGTACGACCGAGGACCGACGCCATGCAATACGAGTGGGCCGCGCCCGACCCCGACATAGCCGGGCTCCCTGCCCGGGATCTCGCTGACCTGTTCATCCGCCGGAGCAAGAAGGGCGAGAACCTAAAGACGCTCGCCGAGCACGCCCGCCGCCTGCGCGAGCGAGCGCACCGCGACGGGAAGCGCGTCCGGCACGTCTGGGTGGAGCAGAAGTCAGCGAGCAAGCGGTACGTCCGCCGAGACGTGTTCCTTGAAGCCGTAGACGCCGTTCTGAGCGGCACGACGGGCAACCTGTACGTCTTCAAGCTCGACCGCCTCTCGCGGCTCGGGATGGGGCACGTGGGGACCCTCCTGGACGACTTCGAGAGGCAGGGGGCGCGGCTGGTCGCTGACCAGGACGGTTTGGATTCCGCGATGCCCGGACACCGGATCGTGTTCGCGATCCTCTCGGAGCGGGCCCGCGAGGAAGCGAAGGACATCGCCACCCGTACGGGGGTCGGCATCCACGCAGCGAAGCGCGATGGGCTGTGGCGTGGTGTCGCCCCGTACGGGCTGACCGCCGACCCGGAGACGCGCAAGCTGATCCACCGCGCCGACGAGTACCCGACCGCGCGCCGCATCGCTCTCGCGCTGCTGGACCGCGTCACCCCGTTCGACATCGCGGAGCTTCTGAACTCCGAAGGGCTGCGCACCCGTTCCGGCAAGCTCTGGCGCGGCTCGTACATCATGAAGCTGATCAGCTCCCCGGCGTGGGCGGGCCTCCAACCCGACCTGGAACCGGTGTTGGACAAGGCCGGACAGCGGACGGGGAAGTACCGGCAGACCCGCGAGCCGTACCGAGTGAACGGCAAGGCCGTGAAGGTCGGAAAGGGTGTCGTCTCCCCCGGCGAGCGTCTTCGGGCGCTGGCCATCATCGGCGAGCGGCGCACGCACAGCGGGCACGGCAAGCCCGCCGCTCAATCGCTGCTGTCGGGGCTGTTCAAGTGCGGTCGCTGTGACGGCCGGATGCGGGGAGCGGGCCGCAAGTATTCGTGCAGCAACAACGCCGACATCGGCAAGGCCGCGTGCCTGGGCATTCACACGCTCGTGGAGCGGGCCGACGACACCGTCGTCAGCATGTGGCACCACCGGGTGACCACTCTCCCCGCAGGGGACCCGGTCCTTGTCGAGATCGCGCGCCGCTGGCTGACCTACCAGGACCCGGAGAAGGACGAGCGGCGCAAGGAGGTCGCGGCCGAGCTGGACGACGCGCAGACGCGAGCCGACGCACTCGATACGGCCCACTTCGTGAAGGGGACCGTGGACGTCGACAAGTACGACCGTCTGTCTGGGGAGTTGGCGGAGATGATCGCCGCTCTCGACGCAGAGGCACGGCAGTTGGCCCACGAGGCTGACATGTCGCTCCTGCACGACGGCGTCATGTTGGCCGAGGCGTTCGCCGCTGCGCCCCTGGCAGACCAGCGCATGTTGTTGCGCTGCGCACTGGAGGGGGTCACCGTCGCCCCGGCCAAACACCCCGGCGACAAGACCCCACTTGAGAAGCGGCTCACCGCTCATTGGGTGGGAGCGCCGAAGAAGCGCCGCAAGGTACCAGCGACGAAGGCGTACCAGGTGGCCGCGTAAGGCCGTCTGCCCGCCGACAGGGGCCGTTCTGGGGTGAGCCCCCGGGGCGGCCCCTTTTGGCGTTCCAGGGTGCTGTCCAAAGCCCCAAGGGAATGCCTCGCTTGTGGGGGGGGGGGACGTAGAGCAGCCGAAGACCGGCGGTCGGCCCAAGCTCTTCTGCGGGGCGACGTGCCGTCAGCGGGAGCACCGGGCCGTGAAGCGGGCGACGGCGGTTGCGTGACACCCAACTACACCAGCGAGAAGGCGACAAGACAGCGACCGACTCTCTGACCTGCTGTTTTCTAGTTGAGGGTGTAGGAGTGTAGGAAATACCCCTCATCCCGCAATGACTATGGAGCCTCTAAGCAATTGCCGGATGTAGCTGATTTCCTACACTCCTACACCCCTGCCCACGAGCTGCCGCCCCTCTGCTGCACCTGGGGCGTGTACCCAACTCCCACTTAATCCCTTTGCAGACTCTCGCGCGTGTGCGCGCGAGTGGTTGCCATGTGGCATCCCGCTTGGGCCCGCACCGATCTCTCCCGGTGGCCCGAGGCCCGGCGGGGTGCCACCCCTTTCAACTCCCTTGTGTGGATAACCCGGTGGCTGGCTGGGCCCTCGCTCGCGGACTGCCGTGGACGCTGGCAGGTCGGTGCGCGCCGACGCATAAGCACAGAGACCCCTGGTGAGCCGTCAGCAACGGTTAGGGGGAATTAGCTTCCTGCCGTCGGTAGGTGTTCAACCTCGCCCGTCTCGCGCTGAAATGGTCGAAGCGCTGCGCAAGAGCGCCCTCAGGAAGGCCGCTACGTCGCTTCACTGCTGACGTGGCGGCCCTCTCCATTTACCTTCTGCCTCTCCATTTGGAGAGGCCCTAACTACCGCACCAAGGAGGTGCCTTATGTACGACGCCGACAAGGCTCGTGCTCGGCGGATCAAGCTGAATCTCACTGTTGATCAGCTCGCCGACCGTGCGGGAATCTCTCCCGCGTCTGTTTACCGTTACGAGAACGGCGACCGAACCCCCACCGTGGACACGTTCGTACGCATTGCGAATGCGCTCCGGATCTCTTCCAGTTCGCTAGTTCGCCAGGCCGAGGAGGCTGGCGAACTCCCCGCGCTGTTCCGCGCGGAGATGACCCGCAGGAAGGACCCGACGGCGCGAGTCATCAGCACGCACGCCGATGCTGTGCAGGCCGTCCGCGTTGACGAACTCGTCTCCGGTATCCGCCGAGTTCAGCGAGACACCGGTAAGGCCACCTGATGGCCGCTGAGGCCGCGCAGGACGGCAACGTCAAGCAGGAGCCCAGCGAGGAGAGCAAGGCCGCAGAGACGGCCACCCCCAACGCCCCAGAGGGCGAGGAGGTAAAGCCTCTCACCGGCGATTCGCTGGAGCTGGCCCGGCTCCGCGCCGGAATGGCCAACGGCCTTTCCGAAGAGGCCGTCTCGATCCTCGCTGGGGCGACGGTCGATGAGCTGAGCGCGAACGCCGCCAAGTTGGCGGTGCTGATTTCCCAGGGCGCGGCGAAGCCTGCGCCGCAGGGGCTTGCCGCCCGGCCAGAGCCCACGGTGAAGACCGGCAAGGGCTCTGTGCCCGAGGGTGAACCCCAGCTCGACCCCCGAAGGCTCGCTGCGGCAATCCGCAAGCAGTTCCCGAAGTAACCAACCATGGAAAGGGGCCCAACCGTGGCTCACAAGATTGAAATTGACAAGATCGTTGCCACTTCGATTGGCCTGCTTGAGGCCAACTCGGTACTTGGCAACAAGGTTTTCCGAGACGCTGAAACCTCGTTCAATGGCGGTGTCGGCGACGAAGTCACTGTTACCCTCCCGCAGGTCATTGACGCGAAGGTTCTTGACGACGAAGGAACTAAGTACAGCGACATCAACGAACTCGACTTCAAGGTCAAGCTGACCGACGAGGCTTACAATGCGGTCAAGCTGAACGACCGTCAGCTCAACTTCGGCATTCGGGACTTCGGCCGTCAGGTTCTCCAGCCCCAGGCTTCTGGTGTCGCCAAGCACTGCGAGAAGGCCGTGGCTGGTGTGCTGAACGAGGCAATTGCCTCGGACGGCTCCAAGTCCAAGTTCCCCAAGGCCGAGGCGATTAGCAAGGCCAAGCCGCTGGCCGCGCTGGCCAAGGCCTCCGCCGAGATGACGAAGCGTGAGATCCCGGAAGAGGGACGAATTCTGGCGATCGGCCCCGAGCTGAAGGAAGCGTTCCTCGGTCTGGAGAGCCTCCAGAACGCCAGCTTTGCCGGTGACGCGCAGGTCATCACGAACGGAACTCTCGGCCGCGTGCTGGGCTTTGAGGTTGTCGTCTCGCCGTTCATCACTGGCGGCGCGGTCGCGTTCACCGAGGAGGCCGTGGCGCTCGCCGTCCGCGCCCCGGGTGCTCCTGCCGGTACCGACGCCGCAGCGATGACCCACAACGGCTTCGCGCTTATGGCGGCCCGTCAGTTCGTCATGGACCAGCAGAAGACCGTTTCCCTGATGAAGACCTTTGTCGGCGCTACTCCGCTCGATACCAACCGCATGGTTGCACTGAAGGCCGCAGCGTAATGGCCGCCGCCTACACGGCACTTGTCGTATGGCTGGCTGCGGCTGCACTGACTGCCTCGCTGTTCGTTCATGACATGTGGGCGGCGAGGCTCCAGGGGGAGGCCGAGCGCCACCCCCGGTATACCGACCGGGCCCCGAATGGGGGGCCCGTGAAGGGGGTGGGTACCCGATGACGGGGGATACTCCGCCCGGCCAGGGTCAGGGGCCCGGTGAGCGTGTGGCGCGGCGTCAGCGCTCGCTGTGCCGTCGAGATGGTTGTCCGCGAGGAGGGCAGGCGCGGCCGAATGGGGGCGGGAACTACCGCCCTTACTGCGGGGCTCGCTGTCGGCATGTGGCCCGCGCCGCTGAGGCTCTGGCAATGGGTGGCGCAGCGCTGGGGCGTGACGCCCGCGAGGACGCACGCGCTCTTGCGCGCGTCGCCGCTGAGTTGAACCAGACACTGGAACTCACGTCCCGCGCACGCGCTGAACTCTCCGAGCTGCGCGAGGCTTATGTGTGCGCGTGAAGTGTGCTCGCTCAAAGGCGTTGCGAATCCGATTCGCTCGCCGCTCACTCGCTGCGTGCGTTGAATTGATGATGCGTCACACGCAGGTTGGACGCGCCGCGCAGCGTGCGCAGCGAGTGAGCGTGAGGCGCAGCTAGTTGACTTAGCGTGACGGGTGACCTGGGGGGTGACCCCTCCCGGGGATCAGCCCTACCCGGGGCCCAATAGCAGCCCCCTCCCTGTACGGGTCTGGGACTTTTCACCTGGGCCCCTCCGTCGCCCTCTGTAGCGGCGCTGACCTGCCGTTTCATCGCCGACGAGCCCTCGCTCGCTGTCTGCACGCGCGCACACACGGGCGGGCGCGAGCGCGCGACGCGCACGCGTAGGGCTCCACCTCGTACAACTCCCCTTTGCCGTAGCCGCCTTCGGCATCTGACGGCCTGCCAGCCCGGCAGCCGGCCCGAGGCTCACTTGCCACTGACGACGCCTCAAATCCCCTAGGCGGACAAACTCTTGAAAGAGGATCACATCCGATGGCGACGACCACGACGCATCCCCCGTGCGGCAAGAGCTGGACCGGCGCGAAGCCCGAGCACTGCCCGGTGTGCTGCGAGACGTTCGGCGGCACCCGCACAGCCGACCGCCACCGCGTCGGCCCCATGGGTGACCGTAATTGCCTCCACCCGGCACAGATCGGCGCGGTGCAGGACGCTCGCGGGATATGGGTCCGCCCCTACCCGCGCCACCGACGACGAAGGGCCCGCGCGCAGCGCGTGGCCGAGTGAAGTACCCGCCCCCGTGGCTGGCCTGACGGCCGGTCCCGGGGGCCTCTTTTCGTTGCCCGGCCACGGTCTCCACCTGCCTCTACTGCGGCCGGGCTGGACTTGGTCGTACCCTGCGGATATGAGCACTGTCGGGGAGCGCGTACGGGCCGCACGCAAGCGGACGGGCCTGACGCAAGCAGAGTTGGCGAAGGCGGCCCGCATCTCAAAGCGGACCGTCGAGGACGTCGAGAACGACCGGGTCCGGACGAAGCTGGAGACGCTGCGCAAGCTCGCCGTGCCAATGCGCACGACGACGACGTTCCTCCAAGCCGGGCAGGTCCACGAAACGGACGCGGACGGCGCGACCGTGGACCGCTGGGCGGCCGTGAGAGGCACGCTCATGGGGCCACCGGCTGAACCTGGGGAGTTGGGCCAGGAGCCGACCGTTCGCGGCGTGGAGACCCTCGTACGGGACGCTACGCCCATGTTCGCCGGGGACCGCTTCGCGGAGCTGGCGGTGTACCTCCCTCCGCTGCTGCGCGAGGCTGACGCCCTGGGCGCGGAAGGCCGTCGCGTCCGCGTGCGGCTCTTGCAGCTCGCGGGGTGGCTGATGGTCCAGACGCGGCAGTTCGAGGCGGCGGAGACGGCCTTGCATCGCGCGCTGGACGACTCCGGCGACAAGTTGGAGGGGGCAGCCACGGTGAACACGCTGTGTTGGCTGCTGCTGCGCCAGGGCAAGTTGGGCGAGGCCCGAGAGCTGGCCGTGAAGTGGGCTGATGATCTGGAGCCCCGCATGTCCCGGGCGACCCCCGACGAACTGTCGGCGTGGGGCTGGGCTTTGCTGCGCGTGTCAGCGGCGAGTGTCCGCGACGGGCGGCCCGGTGACGCCGAGGACGCGCTACGGCTCGCCCACGGAGCCGCTGTTGTCCTGGGGCGGGAGCACGCGCCGGACGGCGACTTCCTGCGGACGTTCGGCCCGGTAACCGTGGCCATCAAGCGAGGTGAGAACGCGTCAGTCGTCAACCGGCCGGACGAGGTGCTGCGGCTCGCTGGGGAGGTACCCCCTGGCGGCCTGCGGCCAACCTCTAACAACTGGAACCGTCACCTCTTGGACGTGAGCAACGCCTATGTGGAGCTTCGGAATTACGGTGCGGCGGTGGCCAAGCTGGCCGAGGTTCACCGCAACTCGCCTGAGTGGCTGCCGAACCAGCGGTTTGCCCGCGACATCCTGGGGCGCGTGGTGAAGCGTCGCCGCACGTTGACGCCTGAGATTCGGACGCTGGCAGAGGCAGTCCACCTACCTGCGGAAATGTGACTTCCCGTTCACGCCGAGTGAAATTCCCTATTGCTGCCGGGCCTTGAGAGTCAGACGGTCTTCCTAGACCAGCCTGATTCGAGGGGACGGCGAGCCATGGAGCCCGGCAAGACGATCAAGGTAATGGCGACGACCGGCGAGGTCGGCGTCGTGGACGAGATCGACCGGGGCGGGGCGGTGTGGCTCCGCCCGCCCCAGGGTGGTCCGGAGTGGCCCGCTGATCCCTCGGAGTTGAGGGAGCCGACCGAAAGGGAGCGGGCGAAAGCCTTCGTGCTGATGACGCCCGTTGGGCAGTCACGGTGAGCGCCCCCGCGAGACTTCAACGGCGCCCCCCGACGCCCTTACCGGCCCCCGAGTTGGTGACGCTGGACGAGCCGCCCGAGGAGTCTGACGGCTGGTGGACGTGGGGCATACCGTCCGCCACTGGTGACGCGAACTGTCCTCGCTGTCGGCGCGAGCGGCGGGCGCGTGGTCACGACCGCGCTGCGGGCAACCGGGACGGATGCCGGGCCCGTAACGAGGAGTTGGCCCGCCACCCCGACCACGGCCCGGAGGTGGCGGCGTGAAGCTGGCTGCCGCGATGCTGTGGCTGATCATCTGGGCATTCCTCGCACTGTGGGCCGTGATGCCCGACCGCCCTTGAACTCCCGCTCCCCGTCGCTGATGTGAGGTCCGTTCCGGGGAGCGGGTCCTACTCCCTCCCTCGGCGTTTCCCTGCTTGGACGGTCGGGATGCCGAGGGAGGGGTCAACCCCCGTTCCGGTGATCACCCTTGGTCGAGTGCGCCGGGTCGGGGTCCAACGCACCTATAGTCGCAAGGAGTTGCGATGAGCGCTGCCCTGAACCGACTGAAATTCGCGTGGTTAGAGATCACGGGACTCTGCAACGAGTTCTGTGATCACTGCTACGCCGACTCGTCACCCAAGGGGACTCACGGCACTATGACCGTTGAGGACTGGTTGCACGTGATCGACCAACTCGCCGACATCGGCGCGCTGGACGTCCAATTCATCGGCGGAGAGCCGACGTTGTACCCACACCTGCCCGAACTGATCGAGCACGCGCACGGGGCGGGGCTGGGTATTGAGGTGTTCTCGAACCTGACCCATGTCCGCGAGCCGCTGTGGGAGACGTTCAAGGCGTGCGGGGTCAAGCTCGCCACGTCGTACTACTCCGACACGGCCGAGCAGCACGACGAGGTGACCAGGCTCCGGGGGTCGCACAAGCGCACCCGCGCGAACATCACGAAGGCGCTCGACCTAGGTATCCCGCTGCGCGGAGGGGTCGTCACCGTGCGGCCGGACCAGCGGGCCCGCGAGGGGCTACAAGACCTCCTGAACCTCGGGGTGGAGCAGGTCGGCGGGGACCGTACGCGGGCGTTCGGCCGGGCCAGTGAGGGGGCCGCTCCGACGGTCACGGACCTGTGCGGGCACTGCGCCCACGAGAAGTGCGCCATCGGGCCGGACGGCGGCGTCTGGCCGTGCGTGCTGGGGCGCTTCCTGACCCTCGGGAACGTGCTCCAGGCTCCGTTGGCGGAGATCTGGGGCGGCGAGCAGATGGCCCGCGTGACGGCCGATATCGCGGTTGTGCACGGGCCGGGGGCGCAGTCGTGCACCCCGCCGCAGTTCCTCCCCATGTGCGGGCCGTGCGGCCCCTGCGTCCCGTCCGTGGGGCACTGCGACCCGAGGGAGGCCGACGCCGTCGCGGAGGCGACTACGATCGGCACACCTGCTTGACCCGCTGAGACCACCAGGGAGCGCGCACATGCACGATCACGGCGACGACTTCGGCCCGTGGGGCGTGGAAGGCAACGCCAGCGCCGTACAGCGGACCGAGGAGCAATGGGCGACCATCGCCCGGTACGTTCGGCACGCCGCGAACAAGCTCGGGGACGATCTCCCGCTGTGCCTCCCTGGCGAGCCTCAGCAGTGCGGGCGGACCGCGCAACAGCACGTGTTGGCATGGTCGGCCCACCTCAAGGCAGCGGCTCACCACCTGATTGAGCAGGCGACCCCGAGCAGGGAGAGGGGCGCTCACACTGTCGGCCCCCTGTACCAGCGTCGGCTAGCTGAGCTGCGGGACCAGAGCGCCCGCGTGTAGCCCGCAGGACCCTTCCCCCGGCCCCGGTTGGCGCTTCCCCCGAGCACTGGCCGGGGCTCTCTCGCGTCGCTGACCAGGGCTTCCGTATCCTGTACGGGCCGACTAAGACAGGAAGACGTCGTAGCGGGAGAGCAGCAGCGAGGCGAGCGAGGCGCGGGCGGCCTGGCCGCCGGAGAGGGTGGTCATCGGCTGGTCGAGGCTGATCGCCAGGCCCAGCTGTGCGGCGGTCTCCTCGGCGCGCTCGTCGAGGTCGGCGGCGCCGAGGGCGAGCCAGCGCTCCAGGGCGGTGGCGTAGGCGTCGTCGGCGCCGGGGCGTCCCTCGGCGAGGGCCTCGGTGGTGGCGTCCAGGGCGCGCTGGGCGTCGGCCACGCCGGTGCGGCGGGCGAGGAAGGCGCGCACCGACTCTCCGGCGCGCCGCTCCGGCTCCTGCGGGAGGTGGCCGACGGTGGCGGTCGGCGGGCTGAGGGCGAGGCCGCCCTGCTCGGGGGTGGCCAGTCCGGCCAGCAGGCGCAGCAGGGTGGACTTGCCGGCGCCGTTGGCGCCGACGAGGCCGATCACGTCGCCGGGGGCGACGACCAGATCGAGACCGGAGAACAGGACGCGCTCGCCGTGGCCGGCGGCGAGGTCTTTGGCGACGAGGGTTGCTGACATCAGGCCGCCGATCGTATCCGGCCGGGCGCCCGGCGGTCGCTCTACTATCCGGGCATGGAACCGGGTCTGAAGACGCGTGTCAGCGGCGGTACGGCGACCGTCACGATCAGCAACACGGGCAAGCGCAACGCGATGACCGTCGCGATGTGGCGGGAGCTGCCGCCGCTGCTGGCGCGGCTCGCGGCGGACCGCGCGGTGCGGGCGTTGGTGCTGACCGGGGACGGCGGGACGTTCTGCGCGGGGGCGGACATCGGCTCGTTGCGGGATCCGTCGGGGGCTTCGCAGGGGCTGGCGGTGGCGGCGGAGGAGGCGTTGGCGGCCTTTCCGCGGCCGACGGTGGCGGCGATACGGGGTTACTGCGTGGGCGGCGGTGCCCAGTTGGCGGCCGCCTGCGACCTGCGGTTCGCGGAGGAGGGCGCGCTGTTCGGGGTGACGCCCGCGAAACTGGGGGTGGCCTATCCGGCGTCGGCGACCCGGCGACTGGTCCGGTTGGTGGGGCTCTCGGGCGCCAAGTACCTTCTGTTCTCCGGCGAGTTGATCGACTGTGCGCGGGCGCTGCGGACCGGGCTGGTGGACGAGGTGGTGGCCGAGGGTGAGCTGGACAAGCGGGTCGCGGAGTTCACCGCCGTCCTGGCGAGCCGGTCGCTGTTGACCCAGAGCGCGGCGAAGGAGCTGGCCAACGGGACCTGGGACGTGGCGCCCGAGGAGGCGGAGGCGCGCGGGGCGTTCTGGGCAGCGCAGGCGCGGGAGAGCGGCGACACCGCGGAGGGCGCCGCCGCCTTCCTGGAGCGCAGGGCGCCGCGGTTCAGGTGGCCCGAGGGCTGAGCGGCGTCCGCCGGCCGTAGTTCTTGACGCTCCGTCAGTTCACTGCGGTGCCGGCGTCCCGCCACCGCTTCCCGGCCAGGATGACGTCGCCGTGCTCCCGCAGGGCGGCGACGACGTCGGCCGGTGCCTTCTCCGGGGCGCCCGCGTCGTAGGGCGGCTGCGGGTCGTACTCGATGCCGAGCTGGATCGTCTGGGCGACGAAGTCGCCGGCGATCCGGCCGGCCAGGGTGAGCCCCATGTCGATGCCGGAGGAGACGCCGGCGGCGGTGACGTACTTGCCGTCGAAGACCACCCGCTCCCCCGTGGGTTCGGCGCCGTAGGTGGGGAGCAGGTCCAGCGCGAGCCAGTGGGAGGTGGCCCGGCGGCCCCGCAGGAGGCCGGCGGCGGCGAGGAGCAGTGAGCCGGTGCAGACCGAGGTGGTCCAGGTGGTGCCGGCGTCCACGGCCCGGATCCAGTCGTGCAGCGGACCGTCCGCCATGAGCGCGGCCTGCCCGGGGCCGCCGGGGACGACGAGCACGTCCGGCGCGGTGACGTCGCCGAGGGCGGCCTCCGCGACCAGGTTGAGGGAGCCCTTGTCGCTGCGGTGGACGCCGGGGTGTTCCGCGACGAACACCACTTCGGCGTCCGGGACGAGCCCGAGGGTCTCGTAGGGGCCGATGGCGTCGAGGGCGGTGAAGCGGTCGTAGAGGAGGATGGCGATCTGCACGGGGACCTCGTTCCTGGTTCGGTGGTGCGGTGTGCCGTGATGGTCGGGGCGGTCGGGGCGGTCAGAGTGGTCGGTGGTGGCGGGTCCGGGGCCGGTCAGGGCAGCCGGGCCGGCCGGAAGCGGCGGCGGTACTCGGCCGGGGAGGTGTCGAGGACCCGGACGAAGGCGCGGCGCATCGCCTCGGTGGTGCCGTAGCCGCACTGCCGGGAGATCTGCTCGACGCCGTCGGCGGTGTCCTCCAGGCGCCGGCGGGCCGCCTCCAGGCGGACCCGGTCGACGTAGCGGCCGGGCGTCATCCCGGTCTCGTCGCGGAAGGCGCGGGCGAAGTGCCGCGGGGAGAGTCCGGCGCGGTCGGCCAGCGCCTCGACGCAGAGGTCCGCCGCCGGGTGTTCGGTGATCCACTGTTGGACGTCGCGCAGCGGCCGGCGTTCCGCGGTCTGCGCGGCGAGCTGGGCGCTGAACTGCGTCTGGTTGCCCGGTCGGCGCAGGAAGACGACCAGGTGGCGGGCGATGGACAGGGCCAGGTCGCGGCCGAGGTCCTCCTCGACCAGGGCCAGCGCCAGGTCGATGCCGGCGGTGACGCCGGCGGAGGTCGCCACGTCGCCGTCGCGCACGTAGATCGGTTCGGGGTCGACGCGGACCGCGGGATGGCGGGCGGCGAGGTCGGCGCACAGGCTCCAGTGGGTGGTGGCCCGACGTCCGTCCAGCAGTCCGGCCGCGGCCAGCAGGAAGGCGCCGCTGCAGACCGAGACCTTCCGCTGGGCGCGGGGGGCGTGCGTGCGCAGCCAGTCCACCAGCCGCGGGTCGGGCAGGTCGGTGGCCTCGCCGCCCGGGAGCAGGAGGGTGTGCGGGGGCTCGGCGGCGTCGAGGGCGAGGTCCGGGACGAGGGTCAGGCCGCTGGTGGTGCGGACCGGGGCGCCGGTCAGGCCGGCGGTGCGGATGCGGTAGGCGCCGGGGACGCCGCGGCAGGCTCCGCTGAAGACCTCGACCGGGCCGCTCACGTCGAGGCTCTGCACGCCGTCGAAGAGGACGACCAGCACGTCGCGCTGTTCCATGCCCTCCATCCTGGTGGCGCGGCACGATGGCGGCAATGACGGGTTTCCCACCTTTCCTGCCATGCGGGGAGCGGGGTGCACTCGGGGCGCCCGCGAGGGTGGCGCCATACCGACGGGTCGGTAACCTGCTCGCATGACGACTTCCAGCGCACTGCCCGAACGGGCCGGCCGGCACTGCCAGAACGCCCTCAACCCCTTCCACTCGGCGCACTACTTCGCCCCGGAACTCACCGCGGAACTCTCCGAGTTGGGAGTCGAGGGCCGCGCCGGGTACTTCGCCGTCCGGAGCGCGCCGCTCGGCGCGGTGGGCGCCGGAACGATCGCCGCGACCTTCTACTCCTTCAAGCACGAACTGATCGCCCAGCACGTGCCCCAGGTCTGGACGGTCACCACGCCGCAGGCCGTGCTGGACGCCAGGCTGCGGGCGGTGGACGCCGCCCTGCGCCGGCTCCTCGGCGACGCGGTGGACTCCCCGGAGATGGCGGAGGCGGCGAAGCTCGCGCTGACCGCCGCCGAGGGCTGCACCCGGCACGCCCGGCCGTTGTACTCCGCCCACGCCGACCTCCCGGTACCCGAGACCCCGCACCTCGCCTACTGGCACGCCGCGTCGCTGCTGCGCGAACACCGCGGCGACGGCCACCTGGTGGCGCTGCTCGACGCCGAGCTGGACCCGACGGAGGCCCTGGTCTCACACGCCGCCAGCGGGCACGGCATGAGCTACCGCGGCATCCTGGCAACCCGCGGCTGGACACCCGAGGAGCTGACGGCCGCACAGGAGCGGCTGCGCGGACGCGGACTGCTGGTCGACGCCGACGAACTCACCGAGGCCGGCACGGCGCTGCGCAAGGAACTGGAGCGGACCACGGACCGGCTCGACCGGGCGCCGTACGAGCACCTGGGGGCGGCGGGCGTGGCCCGGTTGACCGAACTCGCGGCCGGCTTCACCGCGCGCCTGATGGAATCCGGGGCGTTCCCCCAGACGCTGTTCGCCAGGGACTAGCCGCTCGCCCGGAACGGGGGCGCCGGCGGTGGGTGCGTCTTCTCACACCCCGGCGTTCCCGGCCGGGCGGTGCGACAGTGCGGACCACGGGGCGGCACAATGCAGGCTCAGGAAAGTCGCTGGAAGGCGGGCAGGATCAACGTGACGGCAGCCACTGGGCCCATCGGGACCCTCGGGTCCATCGAAGCGCGCATCGCCGACGAGCTCGGCGTCAAGGAGCGGCAGGTGAAGGCCGCGGTCGAACTGCTCGACGGCGGCTCGACCGTCCCGTTCATCGCGCGCTACCGCAAGGAAGCGACCGAGACGCTGGACGACGCCCAGCTGCGCTCCTTGGAGGAGCGGCTGCGCTACCTGCGGGAGCTGGAGGAGCGGCGGACCGCCGTCCTGGAGTCCGTGCGGTCGCAGGGCAAGCTGGACGCCGCGCTGGAGGCGCAGATCCGCGGGGCCGAGTCCAAGGCCCGGCTGGAGGACATCTACCTGCCGTTCAAGCCGAAGCGGCGCACCAAGGCACAGATCGCGCGGGAGGCGGGGCTGGAACCGCTGGCCGACGGGCTGCTGACGGACCCGTCCGTCGAACCGGCCGCGGCCGCCGCCGCCTTCGTGTCCGCGGACAAGGGCGTCGCCGACCCCGCGGCGGCCCTGGAGGGCGCGCGGGCGATCCTCACCGAGCGGTTCAGCGAGGACGCGGACCTGATCGGCGAGTTGCGCGAGCGGATGTGGTCACGCGGCCGGGTCGCGGCGAAGGTGCGCGCGGGCAAGGAGGAGGAGGAGGGCGCCAAGTTCGCCGACTACTTCGCGTTCGCCGAGCCGTTCACCGAGCTGCCCTCCCACCGGGTGCTGGCGATGCTGCGCGGCGAGAAGGAGGACGTCCTCGACCTCACCCTGGAGCCCGAGGACCCGGCCGAGGCCGGTGAGGGCCCCAGCGCCTACGAGCGGTCCATCGCGCACCGCTTCGGGATCGTCGACCGCGGCCGGCCGGCCGACACGTGGCTCAAGGACACGGTCCGCTGGGCCTGGCGCACCCGTGTGCAGGTGCACCTGGGAATCGACCTGCGGCTGCGACTGCGGCAGGCCGCCGAGGACGAGGCGGTCCGGGTGTTCGCCGCGAACCTGCGGGACCTGCTGCTGGCGGCGCCCGCCGGGACGCGCGCGACGATGGGCCTGGACCCCGGTTTCCGCACCGGCGTGAAGGTGGCCGTGATCGAGGCGACCGGCAAGGTGGCGGCGACCGAGACGATCTACCCGCACGTGCCGCAGCAGAAGTGGGACGCGGCGCTGGCCACCCTGGCGCGGCTGGCCCGGGAGCACGACGTCGAGCTGATCGCGATCGGCAACGGCACCGCCTCCCGCGAAACCGACAAGCTGGCCACCGAACTGATCGCCGCGCAGCCGGAGTTGAAGCTGACGAAGGTCATGGTGTCCGAGGCCGGCGCCTCGGTGTACTCCGCCTCCGCGTTCGCCTCGCAGGAGCTGCCCGACCTGGACGT
The DNA here is from genome assembly GCF_046549115.1 of Streptomyces sp. x-19. NCBI lineage: Bacteria > Bacillati > Actinomycetota > Actinomycetes > Kitasatosporales > Streptomycetaceae > Streptomyces > Streptomyces sp. x-19. The sequence goes on from NZ_JAJPWK010000003.1 coordinate 500,388, forward strand.
GTCGCTGCGCGGCGCGGTCTCCATCGCGCGGCGCCTGCAGGACCCGCTGGCCGAACTCGTCAAGATCGACCCCAAGTCGATCGGGGTCGGCCAGTACCAGCACGACCTGTCCGAGGCCAAGCTGTCGCGCTCGCTCGACGCGGTGGTCGAGGACTGCGTGAACGGCGTCGGCGTGGACGTCAACACCGCCTCCGCGCCGCTGCTGGCCCGGGTCTCCGGCATCAGCTCGGGCCTGGCCGAGAACATCGTGAACCACCGTGACGGCAACGGCCCGTTCCGCTCCCGCAAGGCCCTCAAGGACGTGCCGCGACTGGGCCCCAAGGCGTACGAGCAGTGCGCGGGCTTCCTGCGGATCCGGGGCGGCGACGACCCGCTGGACGCCTCCAGCGTGCACCCGGAGGCGTACCCGGTGGTGCGCCGGATCGTGCAGGCGGCGCAGAGCGAGGTCGGGTCGCTGATCGGCAACACCACCGTGCTGCGCGCCCTGCGCCCGGCGGACTTCGTCGACGACTCCTTCGGCCTGCCGACGGTCTCCGACATCCTCCAGGAGCTGGAGAAGCCGGGCCGTGACCCGCGGCCGGAGTTCAAGACCGCGACCTTCAAGGACGGCGTGGAGAAGATCGGCGACCTGGCGCCGGGGATGCTCCTGGAGGGCGTGGTGACCAACGTCGCCGCCTTCGGGGCGTTCGTGGACGTGGGCGTCCACCAGGACGGCCTGGTGCACGTCTCGGCGATGTCGAAGACCTTCGTCAAGGACCCGCGGGACGTGGTGAAGCCGGGTGACATCGTCCGGGTCAAGGTGCTCGACGTCGACATCCCGCGCAAGCGGATCTCGCTGACCCTGCGGCTGGACGACGAGCCGGGCAAGGCCGCGCCGGCCGGTGGCGGCGAGCGGCGCGGCGGCGGTGGCGGCGGTGGCGGCGGTCGGGGCCCGCGCGAGGGCGGCCGGGGCGGTGCGCCGCGGCCGCGGCAGGGCGGCGGCCAGCGGGGCGGCGAGCGGCGCGGCGGGGGCCGGGAGGCCGGGCCGGTCAACGACGCGATGGCGGACGCGCTGCGGCGGGCCGGGCTGTTGGGCGGCAAGGACGGCCGTTGAGCGCAACGGACTGACGGTGGGTCGGGGCGGAGGGCGCCGCCGCCCGCCCCGACCCACCGCGGTGAGCGCCCCGCCCGGACCGAACCGGGCGGGGCGCTCGCGCGCCGGGCCGGTGGTCGCCGCGGCGCGATTAATCCGTGGACGGGGCCGGCCGGGCGCGGTTAGCCTGCGGAGCGTGACCAGCCCCGAGTCCTCAAGACGCTAGCCACCGGGCGCCGCCCGGTGGCTCCTCGCACTGCCGTTCCCCGGCCGCGACGCCGCCCTCGGGCCGCCGTCGCGCCGCTGCGCGTTCCCGCGCCGTCACGTCGAGGTCTCCTCCCGCCACCGGACCGCCCGTTGAGGCAGGTCTTGTCCATGCGGTAGCCGGGGCTGCCGCTTCCTCGACCGGTCCCGCCGGGCGCCGTCGGTCCCGCCGACGGTGTTCCTCGGCCGTGCCGGTCCACGGTGTGGTTGCGGAGATTTCTGATGCCCTTCGCCCTCTACGTGCTTGCGCTCGCGGTGTTCGCGCAGGGCACGTCCGAATTCATGCTGTCCGGGCTGATCCCGGACATCGCCGCCGATTTCCAGGTGTCCGTTCCGGCCGCGGGGGCGCTGACCTCGGCGTTCGCGGCCGGGATGATCGTCGGGGCGCCCCTGATGGCGCTGTTGAGCCGGCGCTGGCCGCGGCGGCGCGCCCTGCTGGTCTTCCTGGTCGCCTTCCTGCTGGTCCACGTCGTGGGCGCGGTCACCACGAGCTTCGCGGTGCTGCTGGCCACCCGGGTGGTGGCGGCGCTGGCCAATGCCGGGTTCCTGGCCGTGGCGCTGGCGACGGCCGCCGCGATGGTCGCGCCCGACGCCAAGGGCCGGGCCACCTCCGTGCTGTTGGGCGGCACGACGCTGGCCTGCATCGCGGGCGTGCCGGCCGGCGCCGTGCTGGGGCAGGAGTGGGGTTGGCGCTCGGCGTTCTGGGCGGTGGCCGCGGTGTCGGTGCCGGCCGTCCTCACCCTCGTGCGGTCGGTGCCGGCCGGGCCGACGGGCGACGGCGCGGCCGGCGGGACGCCCGGAACTCCCGGGGTCCGGGCCGAGGTGCGGGCGCTGCAACGGCCGCGGCTGTGGGTGGCGTTGCTGCTGGCAGCGCTGGTCAACGGCGCCACGTTCTGCACCTTCACCTATCTGGCACCGCTGGTCACGGGCGTCACCGGGTTCGGCGCTGCCGGGGTGCCGGTGGTGTTGGCGCTGTTCGGGATCGGGTCGTTCGCCGGTGTCACGGCGGGCGGGCGGCTGGCCGACCGGCGGCCCCGGGCGGTGCTGGCCGTCGGGGGCGCGGCGCTGCTCGTCGGCTGGGCGGCGTTCGCGCTGACGGCCTCGAACGCGGTGGCCACCGTCGGGTGGGTGCTCGTCCAGGGGACCCTGTCGTTCGCGGTCGGCTCCACGCTGATCGCGCAGGTGCTCTACGCGGCGGTCGAAGCGCCCACGCTGGGCGGCGGGTTCGCGACCGCCGCGCTCAACGTGGGCGCCGCGGTCGGCCCTTGGTGGGGCGGTCTCGCGCTCGCCGCGGGCTTCGGCTACCGCGCGCCGCTGTGGGTGAGCGCGCTGCTGGTGGCCGTGGCACTGCTGGTCGGCGGTGCGGCGGAAGGGATGCGGCGGCGGGCGGCCGGCGGTGCCGGTCAGGTGCCGGCGCCGTCCGCGTGACGGGCGCCGGCGCGCCCCGCGTCACCGGACGGCCGCGTACTCCCGCAGGCGCTCCAGTTCGGCGGCGACGTCGGTGAGGGTCGCACAGTCCGGGACCGGTCGCAGGGCCGGCGGCGGGGTGCCCGGCGGGCGGCGGCCGGGCGCCTCCACCGCGTCGGCCGTGTCGGCGAGCGCCCGGCAGAGGCGCTCGGCCTCCGCCGGGCCCGGGCGCCGGGCGCCGCGGTCGAGGCGGACGGCGCAGGCGGTGGCGGCGTCGACGATGCGTTCCACGGCGGTGACCACGGTCAGCCAGTCGGGGCCGGGCTCCCTGGACGGCCGGAACTCCGCGGCGGCGGTCTCCGCTGCGGCCCGGGCCTGCGCCAACGTCCGGTAGGCGGCCCGGCGCAGCGCCAGCCGCCGGACGGCCACGGCCGTGGGGTCGGCGGGGGCCGCCGGCCGGGGTTCGAGGACGTAGCGCAGGAAGCGTTCGGTGCTGCGCAGCGCCTCGGTGACCCGCGGGCCGACCCGGCGGCGCGGATCGGCGAGGCGCGGCAGATGGCCGACGACGAGCACGATCGCGCATGCGAGGGAGGTGTCCACGATCCGCTCGGGGGCGGCCTGCGGTGCGCCGCCGACGTGCACGAACGAGAGCACCATCACGGTGATCGCCCCGGTCTGCAGCGCGAAGTGCCGGGTGGCGAACGGCAGCAGCGCCCCGCCCGCACCGGCCGTCAGGGCCGGCCACCAGCTCCCGGAGAGCAGTGTCCCGGCCACCGCGAAGACCAGCACCCCGGCGGCGGTGCCGGCGAAGCGGTTGGCGGTGCGGGAGAACAACGGCCCCAGGTCGGGCTTGACGAGGAAGGTGACGGTGGCCGGCAGCCAGTACCAGTGGTCGGCGCGCAGCGCCAGCGCCGCCGCGGTGCTGGCGCCGATGCACAGGGCGACCCGGAGGCCGTAGTCCCGGCCCGCCGGGCCGAGTGCGCCGCGGGTGCCGCCGGCGCGTTCCGGTGGGGTGTCGGGGCCCGCTGCGGGCCGGGGCAGCGGCCGGTCCCGGTCGAAGGCGACGGCGGCGTCCAGGAGGGCGTGGTCGAAGGCGCCGCGGGCGGCGGAGCTGTGCTCCGGTGCGGCGAGCCGGCCGGGCGGTCGGCCGGTGCGCAGCGCCGCGGCGAAGCGGCGGGGGCTCGCGGCGACCCGCGGCGGCAGCGGTCGTGCCTCCCACAGCAGCGCGACGCTGGCCTCGCAGAGCGCGGTGGCCGCGGCGAAGCGCTCGGCCAGCAGGAGTTCCTCGGGGCGGGGCGGGCGGCGCAGCAACCGGTCGGTGAGCCGGCGCAGCCGCAGCGCCTCGTCGGCGCGGTCCAGGGCCGCGGTGAGCCGGCGGCGGGCGGGCTCCGCGCCCGGGCCGCCGACCGCCTCCAGGGCGTCGGCGAGCGCGTCGAAGACGGTGGCGACCGCGGCCCGTTCCCCGTGCAGCGGTCCGCCCGCCGGGCGCGGCGTGCGCAGGACGAGGCGGAGCAGCAGCAGCCACAGGCAGCCGGCGAGGACGGCGAGGGCCTTGGCCCAGGGCGCGCCGGGCAGCGGCATGCCCGCGCCGAGGACCGTGGCGGCGAGCATCTGCATGGCGGCGGTGGAGCGCACCGGCCCGGCCACGCTGCCCGCGCCGGAGACGAAGCCGACCGCGGCGAGCGCCGGCACCACCCACCAGCCGGCGCCGGCGGCCCGCAGCGAGGCGCCCGTCAGCATGCCGAGGGCCGCGGCCAGCGCGGGCAGGCCGATGTGGACGACGCCGGTGCGCCGGGTGCCGGGGCGGTCGTTGACGCCCGCCAGCATCGAGCCGAGGGCGACGAGCACGCCGGGGGCCGGGTGGCCGGTGGCGATCCCCGCGGCCAGGAGCGGTCCCGCGCAGAGCGCGCCCCGGGCCACCGCCGCCCAGGGCACGGGCAGCCGCTGCCAGCGGAAGGGGTGGGCGAGCCAGGCGGGGACGGCGCGCCGGTGGCGGGGCATGGGTCTCCTCGGGCGATGGCGGAGCGGGATGCGGGGCGCGGCCCCGGGGGGTCGCGGGCGGATCCGAGGGGCGTCATCGGCCGACGGTGCCGGGCCCGGCCGGTGGGGCGGGTGCCGGTCCACCGGGGGCCCCTCCAGCCTACGGTCCGGTTCTGTCCGGAGCGCTTCCGCAGGGTTACGCGAAGATCATAAGTGGACAAGATCACAGGTGGAGGAGGGTAGGCCGTGATGGGTTCGCAGGACGGCGGGCCGATCAGGCGTCGAAACCCAGGGCGCCGGGTGGACGGGGAAGGAGGGAGGGGCCGACCACGGCCCCGGCACTCGGCGGGACCACGGACAGCAGGCGACGGGACCCCAGGAGGGCGCGGAGATGACGGAACGGCGATCAGTGGCGACGGGCGGGGCGACGGCCCCGGAGATATGCGTGGTCGGCGGCGGGGTGATCGGCCTGACCTCGGCGGTCGTGCTGGCGGAGGCCGGGTACCGGGTGCGGGTGGTGGCCCGGGACACAGCCGGCGACACCACCTCGGCGGTGGCCGGCGGCCTGTGCTGGCCGTACCGGATCCAGCCATACGACGAGGCGGTGCGCTGGTCGCTGCGCTCGTTGGAGGTGCTCGGCGAACTGGCCGGGCGGCCGGCGGAGACCGGGGCCCGGCTGGTGACGGGCACGTTCGCGAGCGCGCCCGCGGCGGACGGCGGCGACGCGGGCCCGGAGGCGGGGCTCGACGCCTGGTATGCCGCACTGCCCGGGCTGCGGCGGGCCCGCGCCGGGGAGTTGCCCGCGGGGTGTGCCGCGGGGTGGCGGGCCCGTACGCCGCTGGTGGACATGCCGGTGCACCTGGGCCATCTGGAACGGCGGCTGGTGGCGGCCGGCGGGGCGGTGGTGACGGGTGCGGTGGCGTCCCTGGCGGAGGCGGCCGACGGCGTCCGGGCGGTGGTGAACTGCTCCGGGCTCGGGGCCCGGGAGTTGGTCCCGGACGCGTCGGTGCACCCGGTCCAGGGGCAGTTGGTGATCGTGGAGAATCCGGGCGTCACGGAGTGGTTCACCGCGGCCGACGCGGGCGCGGAGGACACCGCCTACGTGCTGCCGCAGCCCTTCGGGCTCGTGCTGGGCGGCACGGCGCGGGAGGGGGCCTGGTCGCGGGAGCCGGACCCGGCGGTGGCGGCGGCGATCGTGGCGCGGTGCGCCCGGTACTTCCCCGAGGTGGCGCGGGCCCGCGTGCTGGCGCACCGGGTGGGGCTACGGCCGGCCCGTCCGGCGGTGCGGCTGGCGGCCGAGCGGCTGCCGGACGGGACGGTGTGCGTGCACAACTACGGGCACGGGGGTGCGGGGGTGACCGTCTCCTGGGGGTGCGCGGACGAGGTGCTGCGCCTGGTGCGGGCCGAGGTCGCGCCGGCTCAGGGGTCGACCGGGGTGCCGACCGCGACGTGATGGTCGGCGCGCGCGTCCAGCAGCAGCGGGACCAGCGCGCGCAGTGACTGGCGCAGCGGGACGGTGGCGCCGCCGTCGCCGTCCCGCCGCCAGTGCACGCCGTGCGCCGCCAGGACCGGTGCGACCCGGGCGAACGGTGCCGGGGCCAGGCGGTAGGCGCGCGGCGGGCGGGTCAGGATGCGGTCCGCGGTCGGGGGGTCGTTGTCGGCGCCGCCGAGGTAGATCGGGCCGCGGTCGGCCAGGCCGGCGGTGCGGGCCGCCGCGGTGGCCGCCGCGATCCGTGCGCGGTGCCGGTCCACGAAGGCGAACAGCCCTTTCAGGCCGGCGAGTTGGGAGTCCACCCGGCGGCGGTGGGTGCGCGCCGGGTCGGTCCCGTCGGCGGTGTTCGCGGCGCGGCTCGGACGGCCCGGGAGCGGGTCGACGCGGGTCTCCACGAGGAGCCCGACGGACCCCTTGATCCCGACGGTGTTGCGCAGGATCCGCTCCTGTCCGTCGCCGGCGACCTGTTTCACGGGAGCGCCGGTGGCCGGGTCGGTCCAGATGCCGTAGACGCCGGTGCTGAAGCCGGCCGCCCGGACGGCGGGGCCGACGAAGTCCTCGGACAGCGCGGTCGATGCATGGTGGAGGGCGGCCGCGGTGTTCGGGTTGCGCGGCCACAGCGAGAGCAGGTCCTTGACGTAGTAGGGCGCCGTGGGGGTGTATTCGTGCAGGTCGTAGACGGTGTCGGGGCGGTCCTCGCGGAGCACCGCGGCCATCGCGCGGGCTTCGGGGGTGGTCAGCGCGAGGTGGTCGCGGTTGACGTCGGTGCCGTCGGCGTTGCCGCGGGTGTCGGCGGCCCGGCCGTCGGGGTTCGCGGTGGGGACGACCAGCACGCTGGTGCGCGCCAGGAAGCGCCGGGTGGCCGGATCCTTCGCCAGGGCGAGGTCGCGGACGGTGGTCAGGCACGCCTCGCGGCCGGCGGGCTCGTCGCCGTGCTGCGAGCAGACCAGCAGCACGGAGGTGCCGTGTCGGACACCGGCGGGTCCCGCGGGGGCGGCGGCGCCGAGGCGGACCAGGCGCAGCGGACGGCCCTGGACGGTGGTGCCGATCCGGTCGACGCGGACGCGCGTCGTGGCTCCCGGGGCGCGGGCGACGGCGGCGAGGAACGCGGTCTCCTCCGGCTCGCTGGTCCAGCGGGCGCCGTGGCTGACCTCGAATCCCGTTCGCGGCACGGGCGGTGGCGCGGTCCGGGCGGACGGGACGGGAGCGAACGCGGCGGTGAGGGCGGCGGCCAGCGCACCGAGGACGAGGCCGCGGGAGCGGAACGGGCTGCGGGGTGCCACGAGGGTGCCTCCGGGTGTCGGCAGCGTGGGTGGGGGCCGTCCCGCGGGCGCGGGACGGCCCCCGGGCCGGTCAGTCTCCGTGCGGCAGCCGGCTCGGGGCCGGCGGCGGGGCGATGCCCGTCAGGGTGGTCCCGGTCGGGTGGGCGGTCGCCGGGGTGCCGGCGGTGGCCCGGGCGAGGGCCGGGGCGCCGCCGGTGAGCGGCAGCCGGGCGGCGGTGCGGGCCAGGTCCAGGGTGAGCGTGGGGCGGGAGGCGGGCGGGTCGATGAGGTGGGCGTCGGTGCCGGCCACGATCAGCGCGAGCCGGTGCCCGGCCGGCACGATGTGGTCGCTGGCGGCGAGTTGGAGGGTGAGGGTGTAGGGCTTGCCGGGGGTCAGCGGGTGGCCGTGCTGCGGGTCGGTCGCGTGGCCGAGGTCGGCCCAGCCGCGGCTGAAGACCGTGAAGCCGACCGTGCTGGTGTCGGCGGCGGTCTCCTTGAAGCAGCCGGTGTCACCGGTGGTGCCGGCGCCCCAGCAGGTGCTGTTGCCGCGGGTGACGATGCCCTCGCCGTCGCCGCCGTAGTTGCGGATGGTGTCCGGGCCGAGGTCGACGAGGACCGCGGTCAGGTGCGCGCTGGTGGTGCTGGGGGTGGCGGTGACGGTCACCGTGCCGGCGCCGGAGAGCCGGAGCGGTGCGGTCAGCGGACCGGTGGTGAAGCCGGCCTTGGCCGGGGTCGCGCGGTCGACGGCGGCGGACCAGTCGGCCTCGCCGAGTTGCGGGTCGTCAGTGAAGGACGCGGTCTGGCCGGCCGGGGTCGGCCGGGTGCCCAGGGCGCCGACGCCGGCGGTGGTGCCGGTGCGCGGGTGCAGGGTGACCGCGGCGGTGCCGGGGGCCGGCCACCGTGCGTCGGTGCGCCAGGTGTCGGGGGCGCGCTCGACGTCGGCCATCGGGGCGCGCTCGATGCCGTTGTCGTAGCCCATCAGGTAGTGGTCGAACCACTGGTGGAGGGTGCGGACCCAGTCGGCGCGGCGGTAGTCGAACGGGTCGACGTGGCCGGTCTGGGAGAGCCAGATCTTGCGTTGGACGCCGTGCTTGGCGAGCGCGTCCCACCACTGGCCGAAGTGCTTGGTGCGGACGTTGAGGTCCTGCATGCCGTGGACGAGGAAGACACTGGCGCGGACCTTGTCGGCGTTGCGGACGTAGTCCCGTTCGGTCCACAGGTCGGTCCAGTCGCCGTTGCGCGGGGCGCCGGCGACGAGCTTCTTCTGCACCGCGGCGCAGTTCTTGTGCGCGCCGGGGCTCTCGACGGCGCTGGCGAGTCCGTCGGGGCCGCCGTCGTAGAGGGGGGCGCCCTGGGCGAAGTAGTAGTCGTACCAGGAGGAGATGCCGGCGATCGGGACGATGGTCTTCAGGCCCGGGACGCCGGTGGCGGCGACCCCGTTGGCGACGGTGGCGTCCCAACTCTTGCCGATCATGCCGGTGTTGCCGTTGGACCAGTCGGCGGTGACGGGTTTCCCGCCGCTGCGGGCGGTGTAACCGCGCGCCCGCCCGCCGAGCCAGTCGACGACGGCCTTGGCCGACTGGACGTCCGAGCGCCCGCCGACGTCGATGCAGCCGTCCGAGCGATTGGTTCCGGCCAGGTCGACGAGGACGGTCGCGTAGCCGCGCGGCACGAAGTAGTTGTCGTAGAAGAGCGGGAACTGGACCGGGCGGCCCTGGGCGTCGTAGGTCTTCTTCTGGCTTTCGTTGCCGCGTCCGCAGCAGGAGTAGTAGGGGCTCGCGTCCATGATCACGGGTATCCGGCGGCCCTGCCGGGCGGGTTCGGCGGGCCGGACGATGTCGGCCGCGACCCGGTCGGGGCGGCCGTCGCCGTCGCCGTCGAGACCGGTGTCCACCCAGACCGTCTCGCGGACGGCGTGGGCGTAGGAGTAGACCGGCTTGCTCTCCCGGGGAGCGGGGGCCGCGCCCGCCGCGCCGGGGACGGCGACCAGGGCGAGGAGGGCGAGGACGGCGGTCAGGACGAGGGTCTTCCATGGGGGGTGGGGGGTTCCCGTGCGTATCGTCACGGCCGGACCGTAGCGCGGGTCAACTCCCGTGCAGAAGGGGCCCGTCCGGGGCTCGTGTCGGTGAGATGTCGGTCATGTGTCAGATGTGGCCATGGACATGACGCGGCCTGCGATGCGTACATAAGCTCCGTAAGAGATCGACCTCCCCTACGAGTTGGAGGACTCGTGCGTCACAGACTCCTGGTCCCGGGCGCGGCCGCGCTCAGCCTGATGCTGGCGATCCCGGCGTCGGCCGCCGACTTCACGCCGGGTGCCCCGGGTGCGGGCGACAGCTACTACCCCGAGAGCGGCAACGGCGGGTACCGCGTCTCCCACTACGACCTCCGGCTGAAGTACCAGCCGGCGACGGACCTGCTGGAGGGCACGGCGACCCTGCTCGCCCGGACCACGCAGGACCTCTCCCGCTTCAACCTGGACTTCGGCCTGAAGGTCAGCGAGATCCGGATCAACGGCAAGAAGGCCACCTTCGCCACGTCCGGGAAGCACGAGCTGGAGGTGACGCCGGCCACGCCCCTGGAGAAGGGCAAGGACGTCAGCGTGGTCGTCCGCTACGCGGGCAAGCCCTCCGAGCTGAAGATCGACGGCTTCACCGCCTGGGCCCGGACGCCGGACGGCGGCGTGGTCGCGCAGGAGCCCGAGTCCGCGGTGTGGTGGTTCCCCAGCAACGACCACCCCACCGACAAGGCGACGTACGACATCTCCGTCGCGGTGCCGGACGGCACCCAGGCGCTCAGCAACGGCGTGCTGACCTCGAAGTCCTCCAAGCTCGGCTGGACGCGCTTCAACTGGCGCTCGGACAAGCCGCAGGCGACGTACCTGACCACGCTGGCGATCGGCAAGTTCGACATCACCACCGACACCACCGCCGACGGCCTGCCGGTGATCAACGCGGTCAGCCCGGACCTGGGCGCGAACCTGGGGGCGGCGCGGGCGAGCATCGAGCGCACCACCGAGGTCACCGAGTGGCTCCAGAGCGTCTTCGGTCCGTACCCGTTCAACTCGGTCGGCGGTTACGTGCCCAACGTCCCGGCCGGGTACGCGCTGGAGACCCAGACCCGCCCGTTCTACGGCAAGAAGGCGTTCGACAAGGGCGCCAACGTCTCGGTGGTCGTGCACGAGTTGGCGCACCAGTGGTACGGCGACAGCGTGTCGCTGAAGGACTGGAAGGACATCTGGCTCAACGAGGGCTTCGCCGCGTACAGCCAGTGGCTGTGGTCGGAGAAGGAGGGCGAGGGCACCGCACAGCAGTTGGCGGACTACACCTACGCCCAGCACCCGGCCGACGACCCGTTCTGGACGGTGAAGCCGGGCGACCCGGGCCCGGACAAGCAGTTCGACTCGGCGGTCTACGACCGGGGTGCGCTGGCCCTCCAGGCGCTCCGCAACAAGGTCGGTGACGAGGTCTTCTTCGACCTGTTGAAGTCGTGGCCGACGGAGCACCGGTACGGCAACGCCGCGGTCGGGGACTTCGTGAAGTTCGCCGAGAAGAAGTCCGGGAAGCCGCTGGCCGAGTTCTTCGACACCTGGCTGTACCAGCCGACCCGGCCGGCCGCCGCGGCGGGCGCGCGGGCGTTCGTCGCGCGCGGCCCGGTGGCCCAGCCCAAGTCGTGGAAGCAGATCCAGGCCACCCACGAGGTGCACGCCGGTCACTGACCGATGGCGGCGGGCGGGGTCCGGCACGTCCGGCTCCGCCCGTCCGCGTCGCTAGCGGGCGCTCGCCCGTCGAGCCCGGCGGGCGCGGCGGGCGAGCGGCAGGAACCGCACCCGCTCCGGCAGCAGGGGCACCACCAGGCGCACCACCCGGCCCAGGCGGCGCAGCCGACGCTCCTGGGCGTCGGTCCAGGGCAGGCCGATGGCCCGCCGGGCGTCCGGCGGCATCAGCCCGATGGTGACGAACCGGCGGAAGCGGGCGAAGCCCGGGAAGAGCAGCGGCCAGACCAGGCGCAACGGCAGCCGCACCCACCAGGGGCCGCGGTCCGGGGCCGGCAGCGGCCGGTCGGTGGCGGTCAACTCCCGCACCACCGCGGTCTGCTGGATCTCGGTGTCGAGCAGACCGCGGTAGTACGGCCAGAACTCCTCGATGGTCTGCGGCATGTCCCGGTCGTGGATGCCCAGGATCCGGCCGACCTGGAGCCACTCCGCGTACAGCTGGCGTTCCTGCGCGGGGGTGAAGGGGCGGCCGAGGTAGCGCTGGGCGTGCCGGAAGACGGGGTAGCCGGTGGCGTGCACCCAGGCGTAGTACGCGGGGGTGAGCGCGTGGTACCTGCGGCCGTGGGCGTCGGTGCCCTGGATGGACCGGTGCAGTTTCCGCAGCCGGCGGCCCTCCTCGGCTGCGGCGGGCCCGCCGTACACCCACAGCTGGAGCGAGGTCAGCGACCGTTCGCCGCGTCCCCAGGGGTCGGTGCGGAAGACCGAGTGGTCGTCCACGCCGGCGCCCACCGCGGGGTGCGCGACCTGCATCGTCAGGGCTGCGGGCAGGGTCAGCAGCGATCTGACGTCGCCGACCAGCGTCCACAGCACCCCTCCGGGCGGCGGGGGTTCCGGGTCCGTGCGCTCCGTGACTGTGCGTACCGTGTTCATACGGTTACTCATCATACGGTGGCTCCCAGCGGGCGTCGGGTCCGCGGGTCGGTGCCGGGCCGGTGGGTGTGCCAGTAGGCGAGGAAGAGCGACGGGGCGATCCGCAGCGGGGGCGGCACCAGCGCCATCAGGCAGCGCACCACCCGGGCGAACCGGCGCAGCCGGCGCTCGTGCCGGGCGGTCCAGGGCAGCTGGAACCGCTCGCGGAGGACCGGGGGCAGCACACCCACGGTGACCAGCAGGGCGTAACGGGCGGCGAGCGCGGCGCACGGCCGCCAGAGCACCGCCGGGACCCACCGCACCGGCGGCTTCTGCGGCCGGGCCAGCTCCGCCAGGACGTCGCGCACCGCGTCGTTGAGCTCCAGCCGCTCGGCCACCATCCGGTCGTAGTAGGCGCAGAACGCCGGCCAGTCGGGTGGCAGGTGGTGCTCCTTGAGACCCCAGACCCGTCCCACGTCCCGCATCTCGCGGTAGTACTCCTCGGTCTGTGCCGCGGTCAGCCCCGGGCCGAAGAGCCGCAGCGCCTCGACCGGGCCGCGGACGAGGGTGGCGTGCACCCAGTGGTACGCCTCGGGGTGCAGGGCGTGGTAGCGGCGGCCCCGCGCGTCGGTGCCCTTCATCCGCCGGTGGACCTCGATCAGCCGCCGGGCCTCGGCGGTGGCCGCGGCCTGTCCGCCGTAGATCACCGTGCCCAGCGAGCCGACCGTGCGCAGCAGGCGCTGCCAGGGCTCGGTGCGGAACGTGGAGTGGTCGCTGACGCCGGCGCCGACCACGGGGTGCGCGACCTGGAGCAACAGCAGTTGCGGGGACGTCAGGAAGGCCCGGGTGTCGCCGAAGTGGCGCCAGGCGACGCCGCCCCGGCGGGGCGCCCGGACCTGCGCCGGGGGTCGCTGCGTCGGGTCGTCGAAGGGGGTGTCGGCTGCTGCCACGGTGTCCCTCCCGCCGCGTCACTGAATCCGTGTCAGCAGTGTTGACGCGGCTCGTGAAACAAGTCAATAGTCCTTGTAACATTGACTCACTCCCTCGGGAGGTTCCCGAAATGGCTGCGAGAGCACGTGAGTTGAGCACCCAGGGACGGACCCACTGGAAGCGCACCGCCGTGATGCTGGTGCCGGGCGTGGCCTGCGTCGGCGCCGTGGTCATCGCCCTGGCGCAGGGCGCGATGGCGGCGTCCTTCGCGGTGTCCGGCAAGAACTTCAAGGTCTCCGCCGACGAGATCACCGGCCGGGGCATCTCCAGCTTCCCCTCCTCGCTCGGCAGCGCGGACGGCAGCGGCCACCCGGTGCTGCTGGCCGGCATCGAGTCCGGCACCGCCCGCGGGGTGTGCCTGTCGATGAAGCAGCAACTGCCGCTGGTCGGCGAGGTCTCGCTGCTGGTCCGCTCCGGCGGCGACCGGCCCGTCCGGGGCGAGCACCTCGTCGTCGACGCCGATGCGCTGACCAGCAGCGGCGGCCGGGTGACCGGCGTGCAGGCGGGCCGGGACGCCGCCACACTCACCGGGGCGTCGGGCGTGAGCGGACCGCGCGGACTGTTCGGCGTCCAGGCCGACACCGCGCTGGCGCGCGACGTCAAGAGCACCGCCTGGGCCTCCAACGGCGGATCGCTCACCCTCGACAAGGTCGAGATCGAGCTGAGCCGCACCGGCAAAGAGTGCTACTAGCCGCCAGGAGGCCCCGTGCTCACCTTCGTCCTCGGCTTCCTCGCCGAACTCGCCAAGGAGACCGGCAGTTGGCTCGACCGGATCCTGCCCGCCCCCGGACTGCGCCGAGCACTGCGGCGTTGGCGGCGCAGCCGCCCGTTCTGGGCCGGGCTGTGGGCGGTGGCCGGCGGGCTGGAGCTGATCGCCCTGCCGCTGGCGCCGCTCCCGCTGATGCTGAAGGTCGGCATCGGCGCGATGTCGGCGATCGGGGTCGGGCTGGTGCTGATCGCCGGCGGGCTGTTCTTCGTCTTCGCCCCCGCCCAACGGATGTTCGTCTCCGTCGTCACCGCCATCGCCTCCCTGGTCTCGCTCGCCACCACCAACCTGGGCGGCTTCGGGATCGGTTGCGGGCTCGGGTTGTTGGGCTCGTCGATGGCCTTCGGATGGCTGCCGGACGGGCCTGCGGCGGGCGCGGACGGTGCAGACGGCGTGGACGGCGCGGCGTCCGGGGCGGTGTCCGGGGCGGTGTCCGGGGCGGTGGGCCCGCACCCAAAAGCGCCTGAGGGCGCGGGCGCCCGACCGGCGCCGCCCGGCGCCGCCCTCGCCCTGGCGCTGCCGCTCGTCCTCGCCGCCGGGTTGGTCAGCGGCGCACCGGCCCGCGCGGCCGACCCGGACCCGCGCGACGCCCTCGGCGCGCTCCGGCTGCCCTGCCTGACCGGCGTCGACACCGGCGGCGCGGACGACCCCGCCCCCACCGGCCCGCCGCCCTCCGGCGGCGACCGCCCCGCACCGCCGACCCGGACGGCCCGTCCCGGCGCGATCGGCGCCCCCGACGACCGCACGCCCCTGGTACCGCCCGTCGTCGTCGGCGCACAGCCCGGCCCGGGCCGCGCCGCCTACCCCGTCAGCCCCTATTACCCGACCGTCGGCGCCACCCGGCTCACCGCCACCGACGCCCTCGTCCACGGCGCGACCTACCTGCCCACCGCGGGCGGCGGCCGGATCAAGGTGCTGTGGGTGCACGCCGGGCGGATCGTCGCCGACGACTACCGCCTGCGGGTCACCGGACCGGACGGTTTCGACCACGTCCTCGACGTGCAACTCGACATCCGCGACGTCGACGTCTACGCCACCTTCCTGCGGGGCGCCCTCGTCATCCCCTGGCTGAAGGTCAGCACCCCGCAGCTGTGCCTCGGCGCCGACGTCGTCCCCGCCAACCTCCCGATCGCCGTCCGGCTCCCCTCCCTCACCCTGCGGCCCGTCACCGCGGGCCAGGTCCTCGTCGACGCCGCGGAGGTGCGCTACCGGGTGCTGGGCGGCCACTAGGGCCCGTCCGACGCCGCCCCGCCGGCGGGCCCGCGCACCGACTCCCGGCCGGCCGCCGGGAGACCACCGCACGCCACCCCACGTCAGGAGGCACGCGCCATGGGCCGCTACGCCCGACTGCGGGAGATCCGCCGGATGGACCCCGAGCGGGACTTCGAGCAGATCTTCCGCTGGATCACCCAGTACGAATTCCCCTGGGACTACGCCCGGGGCGTGTCGGTCGCGTTCCTGCGCGACTACGGCGTCCCGCGCATCTCCCAACTCCTCGACCGCACCCAGGAGTTCGAACGCCACGGACAGAAACGCTACGACGACACGGTGCTCCTGGGCTACGAGATGTCCGCGGACGGCTTCGACTCGGAGCGGGGCCGCGCCGCGGCCCGCCACCTCAACCGCATCCACGCCAAGTACCGCATCCCCGACGACGACTTCCGCTACGTCCTGGCCACCACCGTCGTCGGCCCGAAGCGGTGGATCGACCGCTACGGCTGGCGTCCCCTGTGCGCCAACGAGAAGGCCGCCCTCGCCCTGGTCGGCCACCGGCTCGCCGCGCTGATGGGCATCGCCGACGCGCCGCGCACGATGGCCGACTACGAGAAGCTCCTCGACGACCACGAGGCCGCCGCGTTCGCCTACCACCCGGCCAACCACCGGGTGGCCAACGCCACCTTCCGGGTACTGGCGTCGTGGTACCCGGCCGTCCTGCGCCCCGCCGTCGCCCGCTTCTCCCTCGCCCTGCTGGACGACCCCCTGCTGCACGCCCTGGGATTCCCCCCGCAGCCGCCCTGGCTGCGGGCCCTGGCCCACCGCACGCTGCGCGCCCGGGCCGCCCTCGTGCGGCTGCTGCCCCCACGACCCGAGGGGCGACCGGGCCTGTCGCGGCCCCGCTCCTACCCCTTCGGCTACGCCCTCGACGACCTCGGGCCCGCCTGGGCCCAGCACCGCCCGCTGCGCCCCCTGCCCTCCGAGGACGACCGATGACCGTACTGATCTCCCGTTCGCCGCTCACCGGCGAGCCCGTCGGCGAACATCCCGTGCACGGCCCCGAGGAGGTCCGCACCGCCGTCGACCGGGGCCGGGCGGCGGCCCGCGCCTGGGCGGCCTGCGGCTGGGCCGGCCGCCGCAGTCGCCTGCTCGTCTGGAAGCGGTCGCTGGCCCGCCGGATGGACGAACTCGCCGAGCTGATCGTCGCCGAGACCGGCAAACCACCGGCCGACGCCCGGGCCGAGGTGCTGCTCGCCCTCGTCCACCTCGACTGGGCGGCCCGCAACGCCCGTCGCGTGCTCGGCCGCCGCCGCGTCCCCTCCGGCCCGCTCGCATGCCACCAGCGCGCTTTGCTCGTCCACCGGCCGCTGGGCGTGATAGGCGTCATCGGCCCCTGGAACTACCCCCTCTACACGCCCATGGGCTCCGTCGGCCACGCCCTCGCCGCCGGCAACGCCGTCGTCCTCAAACCCTCCGAACTCACCCCGGGCGTGGGCGTCCTGCTCGCCGCCACGCTCGCCGACGCGGTCCCCGACCAGCCGCACCTCCTCCAGGCCGTCACCGGCCCGGGCAGCACCGGCGAGGCGCTGGTCCGCTCCGGCGCCGACAAGATCGCCTTCACCGGCTCCCCGGCGACCGCGCGCAGGGTCGCCGCGGTCTGCGCGGAGCGGCTCACCCCGCTCCTCGCCGAGTGCGGCGGCAAGGACGCCGTCCTCGTCGATGCCTCCGCCGACCTGGACGCGGCGGCCGACGCCATCGTCTGGGGTGCCCTGGCCAACGCCGGCCAGACCTGCGCCGGCGTGGAGCGCGTCTACGCCGCCGAGCCGGTCCACGCCGCGCTCTGCGACCGGATCGTCCGGCGCGTCCGCGCCCTGCGCACCGGCCCCGGACCGGACGCCGCCTACGGTCCGCTCACCCTTACCGCCCAACTCGCCACCGTCGAGGGGCACGTCAAGGACGCCCTGGCCGCCGGCGGGCGGGCCCTGCACGGCGGACCGGAGTCGATCGCCCCGCCGCACGCCCACCCCGTCGTCCTGGTCGACGTCCCCGAGGACTCCCCCGCCGTCCGGGAGGAGACCTTCGGCCCGGTCGTCGTGGTCAACGCCGTCCGGGACCTCGACGAGGCGGTGGCCCGCGCCAACGCCTCCGCCTACGCGCTGGGCGCGGCGGTCTTCACCGGCAGCCGCCGCACCGGCCTCGCCGTCGCCGCGCGCCTCGACTCCGGGGCGGCATCGGTCAATTCGGTCCTCGGCTTCGCCGCCGTCCCCGCCCTTCCGTTCGGCGGGTCCGGCGCGTCCGGGCACGGCCGGGTCCACGGCGCCGAGGGCCTGCGCGGCTTCACCGCCCCGCAGGCGCTCACCGTCCGGCGCTTCCGCCCGCCCGTGGACCTGACCTCCTTCAGCACGCCGGCGCGCCGGGTGGACCGGGCCGTCGCGGCGGGGCGCTGGCTGCACAGTCGGCTCTGACCGGCTGACCGGCGGCACCTCTCGCGCCGGGCCTTGTTGTCGGAGTCACCCGGCGGGGCGGCCTCCGGCGGGGGCCGTCCGGCCGCTCACCGGTGCAGCAGCGGTGCGAGGTACCGCCGGGCGAACCGCCGGGCCTGCTCGTCGTCGTCCAACGCGAAGCAGCTCACCGGATTCAGCAGGAACGACACGGTGATCCGCACCATCAGCTCGGCCACCGCCGTGGGGTCCCCGTCGCCTTCCGCGTCCCGGTCCGCGCGCTCCTCGCCCACCCCGTCGGCGCCCTCCTGCGCCGCCCGTTGCGCCCGGCGCAGGTGTCCCGCCAGGTACCCGCGCATCGCGAGGAAGGAGGGCCCGCTCTCCAGCGTCAGGTGGGGCAGCATCGTCTCCGGCTCCAACCGCAGCAGCCCGCCGATCAGCGGATGCCCGCGGATCAGGCGCAGGATGGCGGCGAACCCCTCCACCATCCGCTCCTCCATCGTCGGCAGCCCGGCCACCGCCGCGTCCACCTCGGCCACGAACAGCCGGTACTCCCGCAGCAGCACCCGCTGCACCAACTCGTCCTTGTTGCCGACCCGTCGGTACACCGTGACCCGGGAGACCCCGGCGCGCTTGGCCACGTCGTCGACGGTGGATCGGCGCAGCCCGAAGGTCATGAACTGCTCCCGCGCGGCGTCCAGGATCTTCTCCGACGGCCCGCCCCCGGCTTCCGGCGTCCCCGCCAACACCCCTTCTGGCACCCGCTGTTCGTCCGTCATCGGCCCCCCTCCGCACACCGTCACCGGCCGGCGCACCCTCCGTCAGCAACAGTGACACTAACTGAATAACTTTGTAACGAGCCGCTGCCCAGAGGGATTCCACGGCCCCGGGAGCACGGCGCGCGGACGCGACGCCCTCGACTGGAGCTGCGGTCTGTACATCTGCTGCCCGCCGGGAGGTTACCTAGAAGTAACCCCAGCTGGTTTGATGTGCGTCGCCGGTTCAACACCCCATGTCCCCCCTCTTCCCAGGGAGTTTCCGTGCCGCACTCCCCCCTGCGCACTCCCCGTGCCGCCGCGCTCTGCGCGGCCCTCACCGCCGCGCTGGCCGTCGCGACCCCCACCGCGTCGGCCGCCACGACCTCGACCCCAGCCGGCCCCACCGGCCCCCGGGCCGCCGCGAGCGCGCCCCGACTCAAGGTGCTCACCTACAACACCTTCCTCATGAGCAAGAACCTGTATCCCAACTGGGGCCAGGACCACCGCGCCCAGGCCATCGCCTCAGCGGACTTCTTCCACGGCAACGACGTCGTGGTGCTTGAGGAAGCCTTCGACAACTCCTCCTCCGACGCGCTCACGTCACAGGCCGCCACGGAGTATCCGCACCAGACCCCGGTGGTCGGCCGCAGCCGAAGCGGTTGGGACGCCACCTCGGGCGCCTACTCGGCCGTCACGCCCGAGGACGGCGGGGTGACGCTGCTGAGCAAGTGGCCGGTGCTGCGCAAGGAGCAGTACATCTACAAGGACGCCTGTGGTTCGGACGCCTTCTCCAACAAGGGCTTCGTCTACACGGTGCTGGACGTCAACGGCACCAAGGTGCACGTCGTCGGCACCCACACCCAGTCCACCGACTCGGGCTGCAAGGCCGGCGAGGCCGCCGCCGACCGCGCCAAGCAGCTCAAGGAACTGGACACCTTCCTCGACGCCAAGAACATCCCGGCGAACGAGGAGGTCATGGTCGCCGGCGACCTGAACATCGACTTCCACGGCAGCGAGTACGCGGCCCTGCTGGCCAACGCGGACCTGGCGCCCGCCGACCGGCGCACGGGCCACCCGTACTCCTTCGACACCGCGGAGAACTCGATCGCCAAGTACCGCTACCCGAACGACCCCCGCGAGGACCTGGACTACGTGCTCTTCCGCAACGGCCATGCCCGGCCCGCCGGTTGGCAGAACACGGTGGTCAAGGAGGAGTCGGCGCCCTGGACCGTCTCCAGCTGGGGCAAGCAGTACACCTACACCAACCTCTCCGACCACTATCCGCTGATCGGCGGCTGATCCCGCACGCCGGAGGGCGGCCGCGGCGACCTTCCGGTCCACCGCGGCCGCCCTCCGGCGTGCAGGCGTGGGGCTTCCCCCGTACTACTTCGCGAGTTCACGCTCCTCGGCGATCCGGCGGACCCGACCGCGGACCACGAACCACCCACCGACCAGCGCGGCGGCGAGCACCGGGATCAACAGGACGGTCTGCCGGCCGACGCCGTCGTCGAACCACATCAGCACGATGACGCCGATCAGGAAGACGATGGTGGCGATGTCCGTGATCGGCGTGCCCGGCAGGCGGAAGCGCGGACGCTCGACCAGGCCGGCCTCGGACCGACGGACGAACACCATGTGACAGATCATGATCGTGCACCAGGTGCTGATGATGCCCAGCGCCGCGATGTTGATCACGATCTCGAACGCCTGGCTCGGCAACCAGGCGTTGAGCCCGACACCGAGCACGCACACGGTGGAGGTGAGCATGATGCCGCCGTACGGCACCTGGCTGCGGTTCATCCGCGCGGCGAACTTCGGCGCGGAGCCCGCCATGGACATCGAGCGCAGGATGCGACCGGTGGAGTAGAGCCCGGAGTTCAGGCTGGACATCGCCGCGGTGAGCACGACGAGGTTCATCACGTCGCCGGCGTGCGGGATGCCGACGTGCGACAGCACGGTGACGAAGGGGCTCTCGTTGGCGCTGAAGACGTTCCACGGCAGCAGCATGGCCAGCAGGACCACCGAGCCGACGTAGAAGATGCCGACCCGCCACATGATCGAGTTCACGGCCTTGGGGACGACCTTGTGCGGCTCGCTGGTCTCACCGGCGGTGACGCCGACGAGCTCGACCGCGGAGTACGCGAACACGACGCCTTGGAGCACGATCACCACGGGCATCAGACCGGTCGGGAAGAAGCCGCCGTGGTCGGTGATCAGGTTCAGGCCCGGGGTGTGTCCGTCGACCGGGTGCTGGGTGGCCAGCAGGAAGATCCCGATGAACATGAAGGCGACCAGTGCCGCGACCTTGACGATCGCGAACCAGAACTCCATCTCACCGAAGATCTTCACGGATATCAGGTTGATCGTGAGCACCACCGCCAGCGCGATCAGCGCCATCACCCACTGCGGGATGCTGGTGAACGCGCTCCAGTAGTGGGTGTACAGGGCGATCGCGGTGATGTCGGCGATGCCGGTCGTCGACCAGTTGACGACGTACATCCAGCCCGCGACGTAGGCGCCCTTCTCGCCCAGGAACTCCCGGGCGTAGGAGACGAACGAGCCGGACGACGGGCGGTGCACCACCAGTTCGCCGAGGGCCCGGACGACGAAGAAGGCGAAGAGGCCGCAGACCGCGTAGGCGATGGCCAGCGCGGGGCCGGCCGAGTGCAGGCGCCCGCCGGCGCCCAGGAAGAGGCCGGTGCCGATCGCGCCACCGATGGCGATCATGTTGATGTGGCGGCCCTTGAGGGCCTTGCTGTAGCCGGCGTCCCCCGCGTCCTGCTGGACCCCGCTCCCCCCGTCCGATGGCCGCTGGGCTTCATCCACGACGGTTTCTGTGCTCACTGGTGGTTCATCTCGCTTTCGGAGAGCTTGCACGTGACCGGCACCGCGGATCGCGCGAACGGCCAGTCGGCACACCTTCCCCGAAGAGTGGCCCCCCGTCTGTGTGAGAGATCACATGGCGTACATTCGCTCTAGGATTTGTCCATATTTGTGGCGAATGACACGGCGACGGAGCTTCAACGAGGGGGTGAGTTCGCCAGTTTCCGGCCGCCATTCCTCGCCCAACAAGGAAAATCGCTTGACCTGTTCCGTGCGGTTTAGTCGCGAGTTGGCCGCTTCGACGCCCCGCTCGACCTCCGCCCGGACGTCCGGGTGCCGGGCCAGTTCCGACAGGCTCCCCTCGATGCCGTGCCGGGCCGCCCAGGCCGGAGCCAGCTCCGGATCGAGCACCAGCAGCGCCACCACGTACGACCGGCCGTCGCCGTGCGCCAGCGCCTGCCCGATGAGCGGATGCTCCTTGAGGGCGTTCTCGACCAGCGCGGGCGAGACGTTCTTGCCGGTCGACGTCACGATCATGTCCTTCTTGCGGTCGGTGAGCCACAGGTAGCCGTCCGCGTCGATCCGCCCGACGTCGCCGGTGCGGAACCAGCCGTCCGCGCCGGTGGCCGGCTCCACCGTCCCGTCCTCCCGGAGGTAGCCCGCGCAGACCGTCCGGCCGCGCACCTCGATCTCCCCGTCGGCGGCCGTGCGCACCTCCAGACCGGCGAGCGGCCGTCCCACCGAACCCAGCCGGAAGCCGCCCGGGGCGTTGGTCGTGGCCACCCCCACGGTCTCGGTCAGCCCCCACGCATCCATGATCACGATGCCGAAGCCGGCCCAGAACCGCACCACCTCCGGGGGCATCGGCGCCGAGGCGCTCGCCGTCCACACCAGCCGGTCGAAACCGGCCGCCGCCAGCAGCGGGTCCAGTACCTGCGCCTTCGCCGCGGCGTACGCCGCCGCCAGCCCGTCGGGCGGCCGCTGCCCGCGCTCCCGGTGGGCGACGTGCGCCCGGGCGGTCTCGGCGGCCGCCGCCACGGCCGCCCGGTGCTCCTCGGGCAACTCCGCGAGGGCGCCGCCGACGGCCGCCGCCAGCTTCTCCCACACCCGCGGCACCCCGAAGAACTGCGCCGGCCGCAGCTCCCGCGCGAGCGGCGCCACCTGGGCCGGATCCGGGCACAGGTGGACGTGCGCGGCCCGGAAGACCGGCAGGTAGAGGCCCAGCATCCGCTCGGCGATGTGCGCGAACGGGAGGTAGGACAGGTGCACGGCGTGGTCCGGCAGCTCGACGACGCCGTCCAGCGCCACCGCGTTGAGCAGCACGTGGCGGTGGCTGACCACCACCCCCTTGGGGTCGCCGGTCGTGCCGGAGGTGTAGACGACGGTGAGCGTGTCGTCCGGGTCGCCCTGCCGCCAGGCCGCCTCGAAGGACACCGGGTCGTACGCCTCGGCGCCGCGGGCCGCCACCGCGGCGAAGCCCTCGCACCGGGCCGTCGCACCCCCGGTGCCCGACGGGTCGTCCGCCGGCTCGACGACCACCAGGCGCTCCAGCCGCGCCGCCGGATCGTCGAGCAGCGGCTCCCAGCGGGCCCGCTCCCGGGGGCCCTCCACCACGGCCAGGCGGGCCCGGCTGTGCCGGACGACGTGGGCGATCTGCTCGGGGGCGGCGGTGCCGTAGACCGTGACCGGCACCGCGCCCAGGTGCACCAGGGCCAGGTCGCCGAGCCAGTGCTCGGGCCGGTTGCCCATCATGAGCAGCACGATCTCGCCGCGCCGGACGCCGAGCGCCCGGAACCCGGCGGCCAGTTCGCCGATCCGGCGGCGCGCCGCCGCCCAACTGAGCGTCCGCCAGCCGCCGCCGTCGGGCGCGCGCCAGGACAGTGCGGGCCGGGCACCGTGGTCCTCGGCGTTGCGCAACAGCAGTGCCGGCAGGGTGAGTTCGCCCGGCGCGCCGGGCATGCGCAGGAGCGTGGTCATGGCGCCTCCCGAAGGCGTGGGCCTGAGCTACGGACCGTACGGAGGATGCGGGCCCTCGCGAAGGGGGCCCGGCCGCGCGCTGAGCGGTGACGAAGGTTTCACAGGACTGGTGAGACAGCAATACTGTTGAACATGATGGAGTCCGCCCCCGACCTGACGGTCGACGAACTCGCCGCCCGCGCCGGCGTCACGGTCCGCACGATCCGCTTCTACAGCACCCGCGGACTGCTCCCGCCGCCCGAGATCGGCCCGCGCCGGGTCGGTCGCTACGGGCCGGACCACCTCTCGCGGCTCGCGCTGATCGAGGAACTCCAGCACCAGGGCCTGACCCTGTCCGCCATCGAACGCTACCTGGCGCAGCTGCCGCCCGACCTGAGCGCCCAGGACCTGGCCATCCACCGCGCCCTGGTGGCGAGCTGGATCCCGGACAAGGCCGAGGACGCCACCCGGGACCAGCTGGAACGACGGGTCGGACGGGAGCTGACCGAGGAGGACCTCGACCGGCTGGCGGCGATGAACGTCCTGGTCCGCACCGAGGAGCCGGACGTCTTCCGGGTCGACCCGGGGCTGTTGCACCTGGGGGCGCGGCTGCTCGACGTGCCGATCGCCCTGGAGACGATCCTGGCGGCCCGCACCGTCGTCATCGAGCACACCCGCTCGGCCGCCCGGGAGCTCAGCCGGCTGTTCAAGGACGAGGTGTGGGAGCCCTACCAGGACGGCGGGCCGGACGCCGAGGAGGTGGCGCGGATGAAGTCGCTCTCCGCGCACATGCAGCCGATGGTGGTGCAAGCACTGGTCACCGCCTTCCAACGGTCGATGAAGGAAGAGCTGCGGGAGTGGCTGGGCACCGGCGAGCACGACGGCCGGGCGGACTGCACGGGCCCGAACGGGGCCGACGGCGCGACCGGCCGGTGACGGGGGCGGGCCGCGCCGGCCCGCCCCCGCGCGTCCGGCTCAGTCGCTGAACTTCTCGCCCCGCTCGGCCTTCTCGACCAGCAGCGCGGAGGGCGCGAACCGGTCGCCGTAGGCCGCCTGCAACTCACGGGCGCGGGCCACGAACCCGGGCAGGCCCACGAGTTCCTCCCGGCCCGGCCCGCCCTGGTAGCCGTTGACGTACTGGAGCACGCCGCCGGTCCACCCGGGGAAGCCGATGCCGAAGATGGAGCCGATGTTGGCGTCGGCGACGGACGTCAGCACGCCCTCCTCCAGGCAGCGGACGGTGTCCAGCGCCTCGGAGAACAGCATCCGTTCCTGCATGTCCCGGAACGGGACGGCGGCGCCCTCCTGTTGGAAGTGCTCGCGCAGCCCGGGCCACAGGCCGACGCGCCGGCCGTCGTCGCCGTAGTCGTAGAAGCCGGCCCCGCCGCTGCGCCCGGGGCGGTCGAACTCGTCGACCATGCGGTCGATGACGGCGTCGGCCGGGTGCGGCTGCCAGGTGCCGCCGGCCTCCTCGACGGCGCGCCTGGTCTCGTTGCGGATCTTGCGCGGGAGGGTGAGGGTCAGCTCGTCCATCAGGGACAGCACCTTGGCCGGGTAGCCGGCCTGGGCCGCGGCCTGTTCGACCGAGGCGGGGTCGAGGCCCTCGCCGATCATCGCCACGCCCTCGTTGATGAAGTGGCCGATGACCCGGGAGGTGAAGAAGCCTCGGGAGTCGTTGACGACGATGGGGGTCTTGCGGATCTGGCGGACGAGGTCGAAGGCGCGGGCCAGCGCCTCGTCACCGGTCCGCTCACCCTTGATGATCTCCACCAGCGGCATCTTGTCGACGGGCGAGAAGAAGTGCAGGCCGATGAAGTCTGCGTCCCGCTCGACGCCTTCGGCCAACAACGTGATGGGCAGGGTGGAGGTGTTGGAGCACAGCAACGCGTCGGGCTCGACGACGTGCTGGATCTCCTTGAACACCTTGTGCTTGAGGGCGACGTCCTCGAAGACCGCCTCGATGACCGCGTCGCAGCCGGCGAGGTCGGCGGGCTCGGCGGTGGGCGTGATCCGCGCCAGCAGCGCGTCGCGCTTCGCCTCGGTGGTGCGCCCCCTGGCCAACGCCTTGGTGAGCAGCCCCTCGGAGTACTCCTTGCCCCGTTGGGCCGCCTCCAGGGTGACGTCCTTGAGGACGACCTCGATGCCGGCCTTGGCGCAGGCGTAGGCGATGCCGGCGCCCATCATGCCGGCGCCGAGGACGGCGACCTTGCGGACCGTGTGCGGCGCGACGTCCTTGGGGCGGTTGGCACCGGAGTTGACGGCCTGGAGGTCGAAGAAGAACGCCTGGATCATGTTCTTGGAGACCTGGCCGGTGACCAGCTCGACGAAGTAGCGGGCCTCGATGGTCTGGGCGGTCTCGAAGTCGACCTGGGACCCCTCGACGGCCGCGGCGAGGATGTTGCGCGGCGCCGGGTAGGGGGCACCGTTGAGCTGCTTCTTGAGGTTGGCGGGGAACGCCGGGAGGTTGGCGGCGAATTTCGGGTGCGCCGGGGTGCCGCCGGGGATCTTGTAACCCGGGGCGTCCCAGGGCTGCTGGGACTCGGGGTGGGCGTCGATGAACTCCCGCGCCTTGGCGAGCAGTTCGTCCCGCGTCTCGGCGACCTCGTGGATCAGCCCGTTGTCCTTGGCGCGCGCGGCGTCGTACTGGGTGCCCTGGAGGAGCACCTTCAGCAGCGCGTCGGTGATGCCCAGCAGCCGGACGGTGCGGGTGACGCCACCGCCGGCCGGCAGCAGGCCGAGGGTGACCTCGGGCAGGCCGATCTTGGTGCCGGGGGTGTCCAGGGCGATGCGGTGGTGGCAGGCCAGGGCGATCTCGTAGCCGCCGCCCAGCGCGGCGCCGTTGATGGCGGCGACCACGGGCTTGCCGAGCGTTTCGATCCGGCGCAGGTCGCGCTTGATGCCGTTGCCGGCCTCGAACGCCTGCTGTGCCTGGGCGGGGGTGACGGCGATCAGGTCGCGCAGGTCGCCGCCGGCGAAGAAGGTCTTCTTGGCGGAGGTGACGATGATGCCGCGGATGCTGTCCTTCTCGGCCTCCAGGCGGTCGGCGACCGCGGTCAGGGAGGTCTTGAAGGCGTTGTTCATGGTGTTGGCGGACTGGTG
Source organism: Streptomyces sp. x-19 (assembly GCF_046549115.1). Lineage (NCBI taxonomy): Bacteria > Bacillati > Actinomycetota > Actinomycetes > Kitasatosporales > Streptomycetaceae > Streptomyces > Streptomyces sp. x-19. The sequence goes on from NZ_JAJPWK010000003.1 coordinate 526,537, forward strand.
GGGGTCGTCGAGGACCAGGGTGACGACACCGGTCTCGTCCTGTTCCCAGCGGATGGTCGACGCAGCAGCGGATTCACTCATGGGTAGTACTCCGTGGTGGGTGGGACGAGGGGTCAGAGGCGCTCGATGACGGTGGCGACGCCCATGCCGCCGCCGACGCAGAGGGTGGCCAGGCCGTAGCGCTTGTCCTGCCGCTCCAGTTCGTCGACGAGGGTGCCGAGGATCATCGCGCCGGTGGCGCCGAGGGGGTGGCCCAGGGCGATGGCGCCGCCGTTGACGTTGACCTTGTCCAGGCTGAGGCCCATGTCCTTGACGAACCGCAGGACGACCGCGGCGAACGCCTCGTTGATCTCGACCAGGTCGATGTCGTCGATGGTCAGACCGGCCTTGGCCAGGGCCTTGCGGCTGGCGGGCGCGGGGCCGGTGAGCATGATCGTGGGCTCGGAGCCGGAGACCGCGGCGGAGACGATGCGGGCCCGCGGGGTGAGGCCGTACCGCTCGCCGACCTCCTTGGAGCCGATGGCGACCAGCGCGGCGCCGTCCACGATGCCGGAGGAGTTGCCGGCGTGGTGGACGTGGTCGATCTTCTCGACCCAGTGGTACTTCTGGAGCGCGACCGCGTCGAAGCCGCCGGCGTCGCCGATGGCGGCGAACGACGGCTTCAGGCCCGCGAGCGAGTCGGCGGTGGTGCCGGGGCGCAGGTGCTCGTCGTGGTCGAGGACGACCAGGCCGTTGCGGTCCTGGACGGGGACCACCGAGCGTGCGAAGCGGTCGTCCTTCCACGCCGCGGCGGCCCGTTCCTGGGAGAGCGCGGCGTACTCGTCGACGTCGCGGCGGGAGTACCCCTCGATGGTGGCGATGAGGTCGGCGCTGATGCCCTGCGGGACGAAGCCGGTGTCGAAGTTGGTCATCGGGTCGGCGAACCAGGCGCCGCCGTCGGAGGCCATCGGAACCCGCGACATCGACTCCACGCCGCCCGCCAGGACCAGGTCCTCCCAGCCCGAACGGACCTTGGCCGCGGCCATGTTGACGGCTTCCAGGCCGGAGGCGCAGAAGCGGTTCTCCTGTACGCCGGCGACGGTGTCGGGCAGTCCGGCGGCGATCGCGGCGATCCGGGCGATGTCCGAGCCCTGGTCGCCGACGGGTCCGACCACGCCCAGCACGATGTCGTCGATCGCGGCCGGGTCCAGGTCGGGGAAGCGCCGCCGCACCTCGTGGATCAGGCCGACGACCAGGTCGATCGGCTTGGTGCCGTGCAGGGCGCCGTTGGCCTTGCCGCGACCGCGGGGGGTGCGGATCGCGTCGTACACGTACGCTTCGGTGCTCACAGAAAAGCCTTTCTTTCCGGCCGGGGTCGGGATCGCGGTGTCGGCCGCTGGTGTCGGGGCCCGGGACGGCGCGGTCGGGGAGGGTTAGCCGAGCAGGGAGCGGCCGATGATCTCCTTCATGATCTCGGTCGTCCCTCCGTAGATGGTCTGGATGCGGCCGTCGGTGAAGGCCCGGGCGACCGGATATTCCGTCATGTAGCCGTATCCACCGTGCAGCTGGAGGCAGCGGTCGGCCACCCGCTTCTGGAGCTCGGTGGCCCACCACTTGGCCATGGAGGCGTGCACGGCGTCGAGGGTGCCCTCGGAGTGGTCGGTGATGCAGCGGTCGAGGAAGGCCCGGGTGACCGCGCACTCGGTGGCCATCTCGGCGATCTCGAACCGGACGTGCTGGAGCTTGGCCAGCGGGCGGCCGAACGCCTCGCGCTCCTTGACGTACCGGGTGGTGGTCTCCAGCAGGTGCTCGGCGGCGGCTATCCCTGCGATCGCTATCGCCATCCGCTCCTGCGCGAGGTTGGTCATCAGGTGCACGAAGGCGCGGTGGAGATCGCCGAGGAGGTTCTCCTTGGGCACCCGCACGTCGTGGAAGAACAGTTCGGCGGTGTCCTGCGACTTCTGGCCGATCTTGTCGAGGTTGCGGCCGCGCTCGAAACCCTCCGCGCCCCGTTCGACGACCAGCAGGCTCAGGCCGTGCGCGCCGCCCTCGGGGGTGGTCTTGGCGACGACGATGACGAGGTCGGCGAGGATGCCGTTGGAGATGAAGGTCTTGGAGCCGTTGAGCACCCAGTGGTCGCCGCGGTCCTCCGCGGTGGTGCGGATGCCCTGGAGGTCGGAGCCGGCGCCGGGCTCGGTCATCGCGATCGCCGTGATCGTCTCCCCGCTGCAGAACCCCGGCAGCCAGCGGCGCTTCTGCTCCTCGGTGGCGAGCGAGGTCAGGTAGGGGCCGACGATGTCGTTGTGCAGTCCGATGGCGAAGCCGGGGGTGCCGGCGCGGGTGAATTCCTCGGCGAGGACGGCGCTGTAGCGGAAGTCCGTGGTGCCCCCGCCGCCGTACTCCTCGGGCACGGCCAGGCCCAGCAGACCTTGTCGGCCGGCCGCCCGCCAGGCGTCCCGGCTGACGATGCCGTCCTTCTCCCACTGCTCGTAATGCGGCGTCACCTCCTTGGCGAGGAAGGTGCGCACCGTGGCGCGGAAGGCGTCGTGGTCCTCGGTGAAGATCTGGCGCTCCACTCTGCTGTCCCTTCGGGGATGGGCCTGGATGGTCGACGGGCTGCTCGGACGGGGCCGGGGATCGCCCCGGGCGGGCGTGGCGCGCGCGTCCCCTCAGAGCCGGTGCTCGACGGTCTCGGTGAGCTCGGCGGGGTCGGGGCCTATGGGCTGGACGGTGCGCACCATGGCGGCGGCCGCCCGGTGCGCGGGGATCCGGCCGCCGCGGGCGCCTGCCCGCGGCGGCCTGGGGGCGTCGGCCGGCGGTGGCTGGCGCGCACCGGGCTCGCGGACGAACCCGTCGGTGCCGTACGGCGTCCAGGGCGCACGGAACCCCTCCCGCGCTGTGGCCCCGGCCCTCCGCTTGCGGCCGTGGACGGAGCCGGGCGCCTCAAGGGGGAGCGCGGCCGGCTGGCGGCCGTGGGGTCGGGCGGTGTCCCGCGCCGGGCGGCGTGCCGCGGCGACGGCTCGGGCGCGGCGGCGCGGAGCGGTCGCGTCCGCAAGGGCGGTGGACTGCTGCGTCAACGGGCCGTCTCCTTCGGCTCGGTGCGGTGCGGGTCGTCGGCCGGCTCGGCGAGGCCGGGCAGTTGCCAGTCGCGGACGACCTCTTCGGTGTCCGCTCCGGGGAGGGCGGGAGCCCTGCGGAGGGCCCCCGGGGTGGCCGAGAAGCGGGGCGCGGGGGCGGGCTGGGTCAGACCGGCGTGCTCGGTGAAGGTCCCGCGGGCCGCGAGGTGCGGGTGCCCCGGGGCCTCGCGCAGGGAGAGCACCGGGGCGACGCAGGCGTCGGACTCCTGGAAGACCGCGGTCCACTCGTCCCGGGTGCGGGTCCGGAAACGGGCGGCGATGGCGGTGCGCAGGTCGCCCCAGGCCGCGAGGTCGTCCCGGCCGGGGACTTCGTCCTCGATGCCGAGCAGCCGGATGAACTCGGCGTAGAACCGCTGCTCCAACGCGCCGACGGCCATGTGGCCGCCGTCGGCGGTCTCGTAGGTGCCGTAGAACGGCGCGCCGCCGTCGAGGAGGTTGGCGCCGCGCCGGTCCTGCCAGCCACCGGCGGCCAGCATGCCGTGGATCATCGCCGTCAGGTGGGCCGTGCCGTCGACGATCGCGGCGTCCACGACCTGGCCCGTCCCGCCTTCGGTGCGGGCGTGTTGGAGGGCCGCGAGCACGCCGATGACGAGGTAGAGCGAACCGCCGGCGTAGTCGCCGAGCAGGTTGGCGGGGATCGCGGGCGGTCCGTCGGCCGGGCCGATCATGCCGAGGGCGCCGGTGAGGGCGATGTAGCCGATGTCGTGGCCGGCGGTGCCGGCGAGCGGCCCCGCCTGGCCCCAGCCGGTCATCCGGCCGTAGACCAGGCGGGGGTTGCGCGCCAGACACGGCTCGGGCCCGACGCCCAGCCGCTCGGCCACTCCCGGCCGGTACCCCTCGATCAGGACGTCGGCGCGCTCGGCCAGGTCGAGGACGCGGGCGACTCCGGCGGGTTGCTTCAGGTCCACCAGCATCGAGCGCTTGTTGCGGTTGGTGAGGTCACACGCCGGATCGATGCCCAGCCCGGCGCCTCCGGGGCGGTCGACCCGCACGACGTCGGCGCCGAGGTCGGCCAGCAGCATGGCCGCGAAGGGGCCGGGGCCGATGCCGGCGAGCTCCACCACCCGCACCCCGCCGAGCGGGCCGTTGCCTGACTGCGTCATCGCGCCCCACGCCTTCCACACTGTGACACTTCTGATGTAACACTCGTGATGTTAAGAACGTGTTCCACTTTCCACAAGCCCCCGTGCCCCGTGGTCGCGAACGACGAAGGCCCGTGGCGACGGTGCTCAACTGCCACCGCCGTCACGGGCCTTCGCGCGCCTGTCGCCGCGCCGTCATCCCCCGCCGAGCCGGCCGATGAGCAGCTCGGGGGCTATCCGCGGCGGGCGCACGCGACTGCGCGCCGGTACCGTCCTCGACCGCGCCGCCTGCGCCATCCCGTCCTCCACGTCCACTCCCCCGTCCGACGCCGTCCTCGGCACCCGGGACGGGCCGCGCGGGAGCCCGCACCGCCCATCGCCCCCACGCTAACCGCGACCACTGACAACGGCCCGTGGAGCGCCCCGCGGTGGTCCGGCGGAGGGACAATGCCGTCATGTCACACCTCGCCGCCGCACTCTTCGACGTCCATGCCGGCCAGGGCCCGCGCCAGTTCGCCGAGCTGGCCATCGCCCTCTTGCTGTCCTCGCTGATCGGATTGGAGCGCGAGGCCCGGCAGAAGAGCGCCGGGCTGCGCACCCACACCCTCGTCGGGGTGGGCAGCGCGCTGTTCATGGAGGTGTCGATCCACGGCTTCGGCGCGCTGCTGGGCGCGGACGGCGTGGCATTGGACCCGTCCCGGGTCGCCGCGCAGGTCGTCTCCGGCATCGGGTTCATCGGCGGCGGTCTCATCTTCGTGCGCAAGGACGCGGTCCGGGGGCTGACGACGGCCGCGACCATCTGGTTGACCTGCGCCATCGGGATGGCCTGCGGTGGCGGACTGCCGCTGCTCGCGATCGGCGCGACGGCCGTGCACTTCCTGATCGTGCGCGGCTTCTCCAAGGTGTCGGAGCGGATCACCGCCGGGCCGTCCCACAACCGGATAGACCTGCGCCTCACCTATCAGACGCAACACGGTCTGCTCGGGAGGATGTTGGAGCTGTGCACCGGCAGCGGGTTCCGCGTCACCGACGTCCAGGTGGAGACCCGCCCGGACGACACCCAGGTGGCGGCCGAGGTACTGCTCCGGTTGGAGGGCGACGGCTCCGCGCATCCCCTGGTGGAGGCGCTGACGGAGTTGGAGGGGGTCCGCGGGGTGGCGCTGGGACGGCGGGACGACAGCACCGAATGAATCCGGCCGGGCCCGCGGCCGGCGGCACCGGCCCGCCCCCGTTCCGGCGCTACGCCGCACCGGAAGACGACTCGCCGCGCGGGGCGCCGCGCCCACGCCCCTCGGCCGTCTCCGCGCCACCCGCCGTCTGCGGCACGAGGTGGTCACCGGGCACCTGACGGTCCACCAGCCGTGCGAGTCGCCGCGGGACGTCGCCGCCCACGAGGAGCACGACCAGCAGCGTCAGCCCGAAGGTGAGGACCGCCAGCGCCCGCCCCAGGGGCATGTCACGGGCGAGCTGCGCCCCCAGGACCGGTGCCACCGCTCCGCCCAGCGCCCCCGCGTTGTAGACGAAGCCCAGCGACGCGGCGCGGGTCCCGGTCGGGAAATGGCCGGCGATGTACTTCGGCAGGATCCCGGAGATGCCCTGCCCCAGCGCCAGCAGGACGAAGAGCAACACGCCCAGCCCCAGTACGCTCCCGCGCACCGCGAACACCGGGAACACGAAGGCCAGTGAGGCCAGCAGGGTGCACGCGTAGGCGCGCCGGGTCCCGAGCAGGTCCCCGGTGAAGCCGGCCAGCCAGCAGCCGGCCATGGCGCCGAAGCCCGCGACGAACATCACGTCGCCGACCTGCGCGGGTGGGTATCCCAGGTCGGTCTTGAGGTAGGTCGGCAACAGGGCCTGCACCGGCCAGCTGTAGAGGAAGGCGCAGAACACCGTCACCATCAAGGAGACGTGCAGCAGCCAGCCACGACGCCCGCCCAGTTGGGCGGCGAAGGCCAGCAGGCACAGGGCGGCGAGCCCGGCCGACCACGGCACGAACCCCGCACCCCAGGGGGTGAACGCGCAGAACAGTGCGACCGTCGCGAGCGTCGCCAGGGCCGCGTTCGCCCGGCGGCGCAGGCGACCGGTGAACAGCGGGCGGATCGGATGCGGCCGGTCCGGGGGCGCCGCACCGTCGCCGCCGCGCGCGCTGGCGACCTCCGCGTGCCAGTCCCCGGCCTCCGGCAGCGACCGGCGCATCCACAGTGCGACCAGTACGGGCAGCACCCCTAGCCAGAACATCCAGCGCCAGCCCCACGCGGGCACCACCCAGGCGTAGACCTGCGCCGCGACGGCCGTACCGCCGGCGTAGCCGGAGATCAGGAACCCGGAAGCGCGGTTGCGCAACCGGGCGGGCCAGCTCTCCAGCACATACGTCACGCTGGTGCTGTACTCCCCCGCCATGCCCAGCCCGATCACCAGTCGGGCGACGAACAGGCTGGTGTAGTCCCAGGCGAACCCGCAGGCGAAGGTGCCGAGCGAGTAGAGCAGGATGCTGGCGATCATGGCTGCCTTGCGGCCGTGGCGGTCACCCATCGCCCCCAGGAGGGCACCGCCCAACCAACGGGTGATGAAGGCGGCGGAGACCAGCGAGGCGGCGGTCGCGGTGTCCAGTCGGAAGTCGTCGGCGACCTCGGTCAACACCAGGGTGATCAGCACGAAGTCGAAGCCGTCGAGGAGATAGCCGATCCACGCGGCGGACAGCGCCTTCCACTGGCGCGGGGTGACCTCGCGGTACCACGCCCTGCGCGGGCCCCGGCCAGCCGGATCCGCGGACTGCGTCGTCACAGGAGCCGGCCTCCTCCAGGAGCGGCCCGACTCGCCCGCCCCACACCCCGGGACAAGCCGGACATCGGATGTCCCACCTCACCGCATGAATCTGGCCGGCCTCCCCCGCCGCGTCAAGACCGGACGCACCGCGGACCGCCTCTCGGATCGCCCATGGCAACCCCGCCGACCCGCCCCGTCGTTGACGTATCCGTCAACAAGTCCTTAGGGTCCGGACCTCGGACCAGAGAGGACGCAGATGTCACGGCAGGACACCTCAGGACGGGACCACGACCTCGTCCTGTACGGAGCGACCGGGTTCGCCGGCGCCCTCACCGCGGAGTACCTCGCGCGGCACGCCCCCGAAGGCTGCCGCTGGGCGCTCGCCGGTCGCAGCACCGCCAAACTGGAACGACTGCGCGACCAGTTGGCGACCGTCAACCCGGACTGCGCGGACCTCCCGCTGCTGCGGGCCGACAGTGCCGACCCCGGGTCGCTGCGCGCCCTCGCCGCCGCCACCCGCGTCCTGGCCACCACCGTCGGGCCCTACCTCCGGCACGGCGAACCCCTGGTCGCGGCGTGCGCCGAGGCCGGCACCGACTACCTGGACCTCACGGGCGAGGCGGAGTTCGTCGACCGGACGTACCTGCGCCACGACGCCACCGCCCGGGCCACCGGGGCACGGCTCGTCCACGCCTGCGGCTTCGACTCCGTCCCGTACGACCTCGGCGTGCACTACACGGTGGGCCTGCTCCCCAAGGGGGTGCCGCTGCGCATCGACGGATTCGTGCGGACCGACGCCACGTTCTCCGGCGGGACGCTCTCCTCCGCGCTCACCGCGGCCTCCCGGCCGGCCGCCATGGCGCGGGCCGCGCGGGCCCGTCGCCGGGTCGAACCGCAGCCCGCGGGCCGCATCGTGCGCGCCCCGTTCGGGCCGCCCGTACGGAGCCGGGACACCGGCACCTGGGGCCTGCCACTGCCGACCCTGGACCCGCAGGTCGTGGCCCGCTCCGCGGCCGCCCTCGACCAGTACGGCCCCGATTTCCGCTACCGGCACTACGCGGGGGTGCGCCGACTGCCGACCGCGGTGGCCGCGACGGCGGGCGCCGGGGCCCTTGCGGCACTCGCCCAGGTACCACCCGTCCGGCGATGGCTGTCCGGACGGCTGCAACCGGGCGAGGGACCGAGTCCGCAGCGCCGGGCGCGGAGTTGGTTCGCGGTGCGGTTCGTGGCGTCGGGCGGAGGTGCGCACCTGGTAACCGAGGTCAGGGGCGGCGATCCCGGTTACGACGAGACCGCGAAGATGCTCGCCGAGGGAGCGCTCAGCCTCGCCTTCGACGACCTCCCGGACACCGCGGGCCAGGTGACGACGGCCGTCGCCATGGGCGACGCCCTGACCCGGCGCCTCCAGGACGCGGGGATCGTCTTCCGGGTGGTCCGCGGCTAGCCCGGGCCGCCCGTCAGAGGCTCGCCAGGGCCTTGCGGCACAGCGAGTCGGCGGCCCGGGTCGTCTCCGGCAGGCGGTAGGAGGCCGCCAGACGGAGGGTGTGCGCACAGGCCCGGTCCAGGTCCACCCGGTGGCCGACCGAGACGAAGACCGGCTTGACGCCCCGTTGGGTGCGCAGGGCACGTCCCACCTCTTCGGGCTCGCCGTCCGCCGCCCGGTCGTCCCACAGGGGCGAGGTGGCACCGCGCTCCGGCCCCGGCGCCTCGTACCGGAACGTGAACGGCGTCTTGCCGACCCCGATGGTGGGCAGCCCGGTCAGCACACCGAGGTGGCTGGCGAGACCGAAGCGCCGCGGGTGGGCCAGCCCGTAGCCGTCGCAGACCACCAGGTCGGGGGTGCGGGCGAGCCGGTCCAGCGCGTCGAGGACGGTGGGGATCTCCCGGAAGGCGAGCAGGCCGGGAACGTAGGGGAAGGAGATCGGACCGACGGCGGTGACCCGGTCGACGACCGCGAGGGTGCGGGCGTCGAGGGCGACGGCGGCCGCGACGACGATGTCGCGTTCGTCGTCGTAGGCGACGTCCACGCCGACGGCGGTGCCCTCGAAACCCGGTACCGGGCCGGGCTCGTCGAGCCGCACGTGGCCGCGCAGTCGGTCCTGGACCGCGCGGGCCCCGGCTTCGTCCGTGGGCCAGTGCCGCAGTTCGTCGGCACGGGAGAGGGTTCCGGAAGTGTCCATGGTGGCGTCACGCTATCGAACCGGTGCACGGTTGCGGGCGGCCGCGTACCGCCCGCGGGCTCCCACCACCCCTCCTCTATATTGCAGCCATGTTCGTACTGGAACTGACCTACACCGCTCCCCTCGACCGCGTCGACGCCGCCCTCCAGGACCACGTGGCGTGGCTGGAGCGGGCGTACGCCGCCGGACACTTCCTCGCGTCCGGGCGGAAGAACCCGCGTGACGGAGGAGTGATCATCGCCGCCGGCAGCGACCGGGCGACCGTCGAGGAACTCACGGCCGACGACCCGTTCGTCCGGGCCGGGGTCTGCGAGTACCGGATCACCGAGTTCACCGCGACCAAGACGGCACCGGCGCTGGCGGAATACCGGGAGCAACTCCCGTCCTGAACCTCCGTCGCACCCGTGGCCCGGCCCACCGGAACCGTCCGGCGGACCGGGCCCTGCGCCGCACGGGCCATGGACGCACCCCGGCCACAGGCCCGACGCCCACGCCCGGAATCGACGCCACCATGGAGTGGGCCTTGCGGCCACTTCCCTTGGCAGGGCGTTGCCCGGCCCTCGATCCCCTGCCTATAAGGGTCCCCGTCAGCCTGTGACCGGCGGGGAGCCCGAGAGGTTGATCAAGCCGGAAAACGGTCAGCAGACCGGGGGATTGGGAGTGCCCCAGTCGCGCAACACCTGGTTCGGCTGCCACACCCAGCCGGCGGCTTCGGGGGCGTTGAGGTTCCACCAGTTACCGTCGGCCGTCTGGCAGTTGACCGTGACGGGCTGACCGTTCCGGCCCTTACCCACGACCGCTCCGTCGGGGGCCGCCAGGATGTCGGCGTCTGCGATGAAGCGCCCGGGCACTCCTGCCGCGACTTGGGCCGCCTGCGCCTGCGGAGACAGGAGCGCCCCTCCGAGGAAAGCAACGGACACGCCCACCAGGGTCAGCTTTGAAGCGAGTTTACGCACTAATTCTCCATGGCCGGAGGCGATACTCGCGATTACCGGAATATCGCATGGTCAATTCCCGGTGCACGCTAGTGGGCCACAATGAAATTCCGTTGTCACGCGACTACCCCTCCGGGAACCCCCAACTCGGCAGCCCCAGCTGGCCGCGACCGAGACGTGCCGCGTCGGCACGAGCATCACCAGGGGCATCAGCTCAGCGCCAACGCCCAGGGGGACCGCGCGGACTTCAAAGCCGAACGCATCGGCACCGCCCTCAGCGAAATCCCACGCCCCATCCTGACCGAACTCCCCAGTTCCTCCCCAGGTTCCCGAGGCGGCGTGACCGCAGGACCCCGATAGACCAGCGATCGGGGTCCTGCCCCACTAGGGCTATGTCGGCTGAACTGCGGAGTCATCGAGTGGGCCGGTGGTGGCGGCCGCCGGTCCGGGCGCGGAGGTGGTGGGCCAGCGGCCGCCGTTGCGCCAGTAGTCCTGGATCTCCTCCAACTGGCGGCCCTTGGTCTCGGGGGCGGTGAAGGCCGCGAAGACCAGGGCGCCGAGTGCGAGCACGCCCAGTCCCGCGAAGGTCGCGGCGGCCCCCGCCTTCGCCATCAGCGACGGGAAGAACTGGGCGATCAGGAGGTTGGCGACGAGGTCGGCGGTGAGCATCACCGAGGCGCCCGTGGAACGGAGTTGAGCGGGGAACGCCTCGCTCGCGTAGACCCAGATCAGCGACCCGAAACCGAAGTTGAAGGCGGCGGTGAACAGGAGGATCGCGACGAAGCCCACCCAGGTGGTGGTCCCGTGCAGCTTTCCGGCACTGAAGACGGCCGTCAGGACCCCGAGCATCACCACCATCGTGCCGATCCCCGACAGCAGCACCACCCGGCGGCCGATCCGGTCGATGATGAGGATCGCCAGCACGGCCGCGACCAGAGAGGCCAGTTCGACGAAGGACGGCAGCAGGAAGTTCTGGCCGTTGCCGGTGAAGCCCATCTCCTCGAAGATCTGCGGACTGTAGTACGTCACCGCGTTGATTCCGGTGATCTGGCAGAAGAAGCCGAGGCCGACCACGAAGAACGCGGCGCGGGCGTACGGCTTGCGCAGCAGGGAGCGCACCGACCCGCCGCTCTCCTCGTCGAGTGCGGCGCGCACCGACGCGACCTCGGCGCGCGGGTCGACCTCCGGGTCGGTCACCGCCATCACCTCGACGGCCCGTTCGGTCTGCCCCTTGAGGACGTACCAACGGGGCGTGTCGGGCAGGCGGAGCAGCGGGATCACGACGAGCGCCGCGGGGATCGCCGACAGGCCGAGCATCCAGCGCCAGTGGCCGCCGCCGGAGAGGCCCCAGTTGACGAAGTAGGTGAGGACGATGCCCACGACCGTGGCCACTTGGTACGCGGCGACCGAGGCGCCCCGGATGCGGGCCGGGGTCGACTCCGCGACGTAGAGCGGCGCGGCCACGATCGAGATGCCGATGGCGACCCCGAGCAGGAACCGGACGGCGTCGAGCACCTCGACGGTGGGGGCGACCGCGGACAATGCGACGAAGACCGCGTACGAACCGGCGACGATCAGCATCGCGACCCGGCGGCCCAGGGCGTCGGCGAGCTTGCCACCGATCAGCGCACCCAGGATCGACCCGAACACCAGGATGCTGTTGACCAGGCCCTTCTCCGTCTCGGTCAGGCCGAAGTCCTTGCTGAGGAACACCAGGGCGCCGGAGATGCTGCCGGTGTCGTAGCCGTAGATGACACCGACGACGGCGCCGGTGAGCGCGAACATCCGGCCGGTGCGGAGTGAGGTCGGGGGCGACGGGCGCGGTGTGGAGCGTGAGGCAGTGGACATCGGGAGTCCTTCGTGCGACGGAGCGTCTTTGCTGCGTGACTGCATGACTGCGTGACGGGCGTCTGGACACCGCGTCGTCGGCCATCACCGGGCACCCGGCATGACTGATCTTGCGAATATCAGGCACCTTTCACGCAGATGTCAACAGTCACTTACCCGCTTTTCGTTCCACGCCACGCCGTCGCACCGCACACAATCAGCCACCCACTTGCCGGTAACCGCACGCCCCCTCCGTCGCAATCACCCGTGCGAGGGATGGAACGCATGCACGAACCTGCGTAGAGTTGCCCCCAACGAAGCAGAAAGTTGCAGCCACACTGCAATCGATCGGTAAACACTAAGCACGCATCACGGGAGGGTGGCCATGAGCGAGACCTCGTACATGGAGCAGGAGCTGCACAGCCAGCCGGACACATGGCGGGAGGCCGCCCGGATCGGCGCCGGCGGCGGCCCGCTGCCCGAGGCCGGTCAGCGGGTGGCCGTCGTCGGTTGCGGCACGTCGTGGTTCATGGCGCAGTCCTATGCGGCCCTGCGCGAAGGTGCGGGGCTGGGCGTCACCGACCCCTTCCCGGCCTCGGAGGCGTTCCTCGGCGCCGACCGGCGGTACGACGCGGTGGTGGCGATCACCCGCTCGGGGACGACGACCGAGGTGCTGCGCGTACTGGAGGCGGTCAAGGGACGCATCCCCACCGTGACGGTGCTCGGCGATCCCGAGACTCCGGCGGTCGAGCTGTCGGACGAGACGGTGGCACTGCCCTTCGCGGACGAACGATCGGTGGTGCAGACCCGGTTCGCGACGACGGCGTTGACGCTGCTCCGTGCCCACCTGGGCGAAGACGTCGCGCGGTCGGTGGCCGACGCGGAAGAGGCCCTTACCGTTCCGGTCAGGAAGGAGTGGGTGGACGCCGAGCAGTTCGCGTTCCTCGGCTCCGGCTGGACGTACGGCCTGGCCAATGAGGCGGCGCTCAAGATGCGTGAGGCGTCGCAGAGTTGGACGGAGTCCTACCCCGCGATGGAGTACCGCCACGGTCCCATCTCGATAGCGGCACCGGGCCGGGTGACCTGGCTCTTCGGCGAGGCTCCCGAGGGGCTGGAGGCCGATGTGGCACGCACCGGGGCGCACTTCGTGTCCCATGTCAGGGATCCGCTTGCCGATCTGGTGCTGGTGCAGCGGGTCGCGCTGGAGCGGGCGCGCGCCCGGGGCCTGGACCCGGACAATCCGCGCAGCCTGACCCGCTCCGTGATGCTCCAGGAGCCCGCCGTCCCCTAAGCGGCGCCCCGTCCGCGCCGAAGCCGCGATCTCCTCGCCGCACCGCCCGCGCCGACACCAACTCACCCTTCCTCCCAAGGGAGTCAGGACACCATGCCACTCGTTCCCACCGCGTCGATCGTCGATGCCGCGCGCGCCGCGCGGGTCGGCGCCGCGGCCTTCAACGTCATCCATCTGGAAACCGCCGAAGCCCTGGTGACCGCCGCCGAGCGCACCGGACACCCGCTGATCCTGCAACTCAGCGAGAACTGCATCCGCTACCACGGAAGCCTGCTCCCCATCACCCGGGCCACGCTCGCCCTCGCCGAGGAGTCCACGGCCCCGATCGCGGTCCACCTCGATCACATCACCGAGGCGGAGCTGGTCCACCGGGGGATCACCGCCGGGGTGGGGTCGGTCATGGTGGACGCCTCCGCCCTCCCCTACGAACAGAACGTCACCACCACCGCCACGCTCGCCGCCTGGTGTCACGAGCGGGACGCCTACGTCGAGGCGGAGCTCGGCGAGGTCGGCGGTAAGGACGGGGTCCACGCGCCGGGGGTGCGCACGGACCCCGAGGAGGCCCTGGCCTTCGTCCGGGCCACCGGCGTAGACGCCCTCGCGGTCGCCGTCGGCTCCTCCCATGCGATGCGGGAGCGGACCGCCGAGCTGGACAAGGACCTGATCACGGCGCTGCACAGGACCCTCCCGGTGCCCCTGGTCCTGCACGGCTCGTCCGGAGTGCCGGACGACGAGCTCCGCCGGGCCATCGCCGCCGGCATGACCAAGATCAACATCTCTACGCATCTGGTCTCCGTCTTCACCAGCTCGATACGGCGCACGCTGGACGCCGACCCCGCGCTCATCGACTCCCGGAAGTACGTCAAGCCGGCCCGGGAAGCCGTGGCGCAGGAGGCCGCCCGCTTGTTGGAGGTGCTCAGCACCCCGGTGACGGTGCCCACCCCGCAGACGGTGGAGGCCACGGTCCGCGGGTGAAGGCTCCTGCCCACCGCCGTCCCGTCGCCAGAACTCCGATGGGACGGACGGCAGGTGATCGAAGGCGGAGGAAGAAGTGTGGGGCGAGCGGGCGGGAGAAGTGAGATCGAGGTGACGGGATCAGTTCGGGCCGGGGCCGGTGCGGGCGGGGAAACGAATTAGGCTCGCGCCATGAAGCGCCATGAACGGATGAACGCACTGCTTGAGCTGCTCGGGGACCGGGGCCGGGTCGAGGTCGAGGAGGCGGCGGCAGAGCTGGAGGTCTCGGCCGCCACGATGCGGCGCGACATGGACACGCTCGCCGAGCAGCAGCTACTGGTCCGCACCCGGGGCGGGGCGGTGCTGAGCTCCGTGGCGTACGACCTTCCGATCCGTTACAAGCAAGGGCACCGGTCGGCGGAGAAGGAGGCGGTGGCAAAGGCGGCCGCACGGCTGGTCGAGCGCGGGGACGTGGTCGGGCTGAGCGGTGGGACGACGACCACCGCGATCGCGCGGGTGCTCGCCACCCGGGCGGACTTCGCGGAGGCAGACCCGCAGGCGCATCTGACCATCGTCACCAATTCGCTGAACATCGCCAGTGAGCTGGCGGTCCGACCACAGATCAAGATCGTGCTCACGGGTGGCGTGGCGCACTCGCGGTCCTACGAACTGGTCGGCCCGTTCAGCGAGTTGGTGCTCCAGCAGATCTCCATCGACATCGCGTTCATCGGCGCCAACGGCGTGGATCCGCTGCGGGGGGCCACGGTGCACGACGAGGCCGAGGCCCGGATCAACCGGCTCATGGCCGAGCGCGCCCGCCGGGCCGTGGTCGTCGCGGACTCGTCGAAGATCGGCGAGCGGTGCTTCGCGCGGGTCGGGGACGCCGATGTCTTCGACACCCTCATCACCGACGGCGCGGTGACCGACGAGACCCGTCGGGAGTTCGCGGAGCGGGGACTGAAGGTGGTGGCGGCCCGCCCGTCGGGAAACGACTGACCCGGCGCCGCCGCGGACCGGCCCCCGGCGCCGGCGGGACATCGGTCCGCAGGGCGTCGGGGGCGGAATTCCGGCCGGGGCGGTATCCGGGCAGCGCGACGGTCGGTGCGTCACCAGGGCCGGTTCCTCACCAGGGCCGGTGCGTCACCAACCGGTGTCGCCGCGCAGGGTCACGTCGGCCCCGCCGTCGGCGAAGAGGATCTGACCGGTGACGTGTGTGTTGTCCGCGGAAGTCAGCCAGGCGAGGACGGGGGCGATCTGCTCGGGGCGGGCGTGCCCGTTCAACGGCATCGGCAGGCTGGCGTCGACGACCTCCCGCATCGCGGCGTCGTCGAGCAGCGGTGCGGTCATCGGCGTGACGACCGTGCCGGGCGCGACGGCGTTGAGCGGGATGCCGGCGTCCGCCCAGCCCTCGGTGACGGCGGTGCGGCGCAGCCAACGGGCGATGGCGTGTTTGGAGGAGCCGTAGATGGTGTGGCCCTCGCCCCGGTCGACGGCGGCCTGGGCGGCGGCGACGGCCGCGTCCTCGTCACCGGCGAGGGCGGCGTCGACGATCGCCGGGTCCGACGGGTGGATGGCGATGGCGGAGGAGACGAGGGCGGCGCGGGGGTCGGTGCCGACGGCGAGCAGGGGGCGCAGCCCTTCGAGGGTGGCGACCATGCCGAAGTAGTTGACCCGGAGGGTGACGGGGTCGGGATGGGCGAGCCCGGCGCAGGCGATCACTGCGTCCAGGCGGCCGCCGGTCAACTCGTCGGCGCGCTGGACGAGTTCGGTTCGGCCGGTGGGCGTGGCGAGGTCGGCTGAGATGTCGGCGCCCTTGAGGTCGGCGCCGATCACGGTGTGGCCCCCGTCGCGGAGGCGGGCCGCGGTGGCCCGGCCTATGCCGGAGGCTGCGCCGGTGACGAGGTAGGTACGGCGGGGCATGGTTGGCTCCTTCGATCCCTCGTGGTGCGGAACGCGCGAAACGCGCAGGTGAAATGCCTGGTGGGAACGTCAAGAGGGGACGTCACGGTGAAACGTCGCAGGCGAAAGGGGGAACGGCTCGGGGTCCGTCGTGGGGGCCGGCATGGGCTGTTCGCCACGGACCAGGGCACGGTCGGAGGGCACGACAGCCGGCGCCGGAGGGGAAAGGCAGCACGGCCAGCTCAAGACGACAAGACGACAGGGCGGCAAGACGACAGGGCGGCGCGACGGTGGGGCGGCGAGACAGGCGGTGGGAGACGGGCGGCCCGTGAGGGTCGGTGCGTGTGGCCCCGGTCTGGTGGGCTCGGGCTTCGCGCACGGACTCGCGGCCGGGTTCTCGGGCTCGGGTTCGTGGTTGCGGTGCACGGCGGGCCGGGCCGGTGGGCCGGGCGGGCAGTCGGGGAGGCGGCGAGAGGGAGAGGCGGGTGCGTGGGAAGGGGCGGGGTCGGGTGTTGCGGTGGGGCGGCGCCTGGCGATCAGACAGGCCCAACATAGCTTTTTTGGCATGACGTGCCAAGGTGCTGGTTCGTGACAATATGAGGAATCGGGTGAGGCGGGCCGGGCGGCCGCCGGGAGTGGGAGAGGCGCATGACGGCAGGACGAGGCAGGCCCTCGTTGACCGAACGGCGGCGGCAGGAGACCCGGCTGGAGATCGCCGAGACCGCGGCCACGCTGTTTTCCGAGCGGGGCTACGAGGCGACCACCGTCGAGGACATCGCCGCGTCGGCCGGGATCTCGCTGCGCACGTTCTACCGGTACTGCGCGGCGAAGGAGGACGCACTCACGCCCGTGCTGACGTCCAGCGTGGGGGCGCTCGTCCAGCAGCTCGCCGGTCGGCCCGTCGACGAGCCGCTGACCAGTGCGGTACGGGCGGCGTTCGAGGACGCGGAGGCGGCGCGGCGGCTGGCCGACCCGGACAAGGCCCGGCGGCTGATCCGCGTGATGGGAAGCGTGCCGGCGATTCGCATGCGGTGGCTGGCGGCGGGGCGGGACATGCAGGACCAGCTGGTCCCCGTACTCGCGGTGCGCACCGGGGCGTCCGCGGACAGCATGGAAGTACGGCTGTTGGCCTGCGCGTTGATCGATGCGCTGTCGGTGGCCATGGAGCACTGGGCGTGGCAGGAGGAGCCGGACGACGTGGCGGAACTCACGCGGCGGGCACTGACCTACCTACGGGTGGACGAACTCCAGGCGGCAGCCGGGGGCTGAAAATCGGGGTGCGGGTGTGGACAATGGGGCGGGGCCGACGAAGGCGTGGGCAGCCCGGACAGCCGGAAAGGCGAAGAAGGCCGAGAGCGCGACGGGGCGGACGACCGACCGGCAGCGATGAGGGCCGGGAAGCGGACCGTCACCGCGCGAGGAACGGGGGAAACTGGATGCGGAAGATCATGTCGATAGCACTCGCGGGTGCGGTGTGCGGTGCCTCGCTGACGCTGGCCACCGCGACGCAGGCGATGGCCGACCAGGTGCCGCGCTGTGTGAAGGTACGCAAGTTCTTCGACCAGGGCGGGCAGCGTTACGTCCGGCTGACGAACCTGTGCGCCCAGCGACCGGCCTGCTACACCATCGTCATCCCGCACCAGGCGGATCCGCGGGGCAGGCTCCCCCAGGGAACGACGAAGGACGTGCGGTACGGCACGACGGCCGGATCGCGGGCCCTGTACGTCAAGAACGTGGCCTGCTGAAGCGACGGGGCCCGCGGGCGGTGCCGCACTTCCGTGAACCGCGGCCCACTCCCGACCGGTCACGGCCGGGCGCTCCGCCCGACGTCATCGCGTCCGCCCGACGTCATTGTGTCCGTCCGACGTCATGCGGTCCCGGGGAGCGCGATGCCGTCGAGCACCATCGCGAGGTACTGGCGGGCGATCTCCTCGGGGGTGTGTCGGCCCTGCGGGCGGTACCAGCTAGCGGCGACCCAGACCGTGTCGCGCAGGAAGCGGTAGGCGAGCCGGAGGTCGAGGTCGCCGCGGAAGACGCCCTCGGCCACTCCGCGCTCCAGTGTGCCGAGCCACGCCCGCTCGAACTTCCGGCGAGAGGCGGCGAGGTAGTCGAAGCGGGGCTGGGTGGCGAGGTGCCGGGCCTCCTTCTGATAGATCGCGACCGCGGCGCGGTGCCGATCGATCTCCCGGAACGACTCGGTGACTAGCGCCTCGATGGTCTCCCGGGGCTCCAGGTCAGCCGCGAGCACCGCGTCGTAACCGGCCCACAGCTCGTCCAGGAAGGTGGCCAGGATCTCGTCGACCATCGATTCCTTCGAATCGAAGTGGTAGTAGAGACTGCCCGCGAGCATCCCGGCCGCGTCCGCGATCTGGCGGACGGTGGTCGCGTTGTAGCCCTGCGCGGCGAACACCTCCGCCGCGGTGTCCAGGAGTTCACGGCGGCGGTCGGGCGAAGCGGGCGCGGAGGCCGCCTCTCCCCTCGTGGCGCCCTGGGCGCTCCGGGCACTCTTGACACCCCCGGTGCCCCCTGCGCCCTTGACGCCCTTGACGCCCTTGCCGCTCTTGGCGCCCCCGGCACTCTTGGCTGCCTTGGCGGGCCTGGTGCCCTTGGCGGGCCTGGTGCCCTTGGCGCTCCTGGTGCTCTGGGGGCGCTTGGTCTCGTCGGTGGCCTTCGCTGCCCTCGCAGCCTTCGCGGTCTTCGTAGCCTTCGCGGTCTTCGTGGTCTTGGTCATCCCGACTGCCTCAGCGGACTCGTCCGGTTCGGTCGGTTCGGTCGACTCGGTCGGCTCGGTCGGCTCGATCGACTCGGTCGCTTCGGCGGTCGCGGTGTTCTCGGCGTTCTCGGTGTTCTTGACGTTCTTCGCGGTGGGCACGGGGTCATTGTCGCGCGCCCGTGAGGTGACTCGGCGCATATCTTTTACAGGTAAAACACCTGCTAATCTTTTGACATGGGGAAGCACGCCAAGCACGCCAGGCCCACGGGGTGGTGGAAGACGGAGACGGCGCCCGACGGAACGGGCGCGGTGCGGTTCCGTCCGTTGCCGGTCCGGAGCACGGTGCGGCTGCGACGGCCGGTCGACATCTGGCACAAGCCCGCGCTCAGCGCCATGGTGGCGCTGGCCGTCCCGGATCTGGTGCTGCTCGGGCTGGGGCGGCTCGACCTGGTCCTCTACACCTCCGCCGGCGCGATGTGCGCGCTGTACGCCCACGGCCTGCCGTACGCGGCACGGGCCCGGACCCTGCCGTGGGTGGTGCTCGGGATGGTGGCGAGCCTGGCCGTGGCGCTGACCGCGGCCTCGCTGGTCACCTCCGCCGCCGTGCTGGTGGTGCTGGCCTCGCTGGTCGCCGCGGCGCACAAGGTGGTGTGCGACGCCACGCGGATCGGGCCGCCCGGAAACCTGATCCTCACGTTCATCGCGGCCTCGGCGTTCTTCGTGCCGCAGCGACCGGCCGACGTGCTGCCGCACACGGCGCTGGCGCTGGCCACCGGGGCGTTCGCCTGGCTGGTGTGCATGGCGCCGGCTTTGGTGCGGCCGCAGGGTCCGGAGCGGATCGCCACCGCTCGGGCGCTTCAGGCCGCCGCCGGGCTGCTGCGGGCGCGGGCGGAGGCCGCCGGCGCCCCGTCGGCCGGGGAGGCCGAACCGCCCGGCGTGGTGCACGCCCGGCACGCCACCGCGGCGGCCGTGAACGCCGCTTGGCACGCGCTGTTCCTGGTGCCGACCCGTACGCCGGCGAAGACCTCGGCACGGGAGGGGTTGGAGCGGCTGTTGGTGCGGGCGGAGTCGACGCTGGGCGGCGAGCCGCGGGACGCCGCGGCCGAGGCCGGGCGGCTCGGCGGATGGGCGCGGGAACTCCGGAGCGGACGCCCGCTGCCCGAGGTGACGCTGACCGGCGCGGAGGCCGAGGAACTGGCCGGAGTGGCGTGGGAAGCCAGGGCTGCCTGGGAGGCCGGGGTGGCGTTGGAGCCGGGCATGGCGCTGCGGTCCGGCGTGGCATCACGGTCCGGGGCCATGGGGCGGGCACGGGCGGCTCGGCAGGACGAAGGGGCCCGAGCCGGTGAGGCTGCGCCGGCCCGCGGGACGGCGGGTTTCGGTACATCCCCGGAGGTCGCCGCGGCCACCGGGTCCCGTGCCGGACGGGCCGTGGCCGGCGGCGGACTACGGCATCCGGCGCCCGGACGGCCACGGGGCCTGCGGGCGGTGGTCGGTCGGCTCCGTCCCGGGTCGCCCCTGCTGCCCATCGGGGCACGGGTGGCGGTGGGGTGCGTCCTGGCGGGCTGGGCGTCGTTGGCGGTGGGCGTCGGGCATCCGTATTGGGCCGTGGTCACCGCGGCGTCGATCTACCAGGCCAACACCACGCTCTCCTGGCAGCGCGCCTTCCAACGCACCCTCGGGAACCTCCTGGGACTGGTCCTGTTCACCGCGCTGCTGCCGTTGATCCACACCGGGCAGGTCACGATGGTCGCGCTGGCGCTGGCGTTCCAACTCGGCGCGGAGGCCACGATCACCCGGAACTACTGGCTCGGATCGGTGTGCGTGACGCCGATGGCGCTGCTGCTGACCGAGTTCGGCCGGCCGCTGCCGGCCGGCACGCTGATCGCCGACCGGTGGCTGGACACCGTGGTGGGCGCGGCGGTCGGGCTCGCCTGCTGCGTGCTGGTCACCAATCGGCGGGCCGCCGACCGGATCGATCTGGCGCTGGAGCGGGTCGCGGAGGCCGAGGCGGCTGCGGCCCGGCTGCTGGCGGCCGGATCGGGCGCGAACGCGGCACGCGCCGGGACCGGTGCCGTACCCGCGGGACCGGGTGCACCGCCTACGGGGGCTGGCACACCGCGCACCGGAACCGGCCACGCGCCCGTTGGAGCGGACGGTCGGCGCACCACGGCGAGCGAGGCGCACGAAGCTGCTGGGGCACCGAAGTCCGAAGGGACGCACGAAGCCGACTGGGCGCCTGAAGCCGGCTGGGCGCGCGATCGGCTCGCCGGGTGCCTGGTCGAGCTGCGGGAGGCCGTGGACGTGGCGAACGGCGAGTGGTGGCAACGGGCGCTGCCCGAGGAGCGGATCGCCGGCGCCGAACAGCAGGGGCACCGGACCCTGGCGGTGCTGGTGCGGCGCCTGACCACGCCCGCGCTCGCCGCCTGAGCCGCCCGCTGGCGCCGGCCGCCTGACGTACCCTCCGGCCGGCCCTGGGCAGGCACAATGAAGTCCGTGGGCGACCGGGGTGCCGGGCGGACGGACGGGGCGGAGAGGAGCGTGCGGGTGACCGAGGACATCGTCGCGGGGGTGCTGCGCCAGTGGCAACAGGTGCACCCGGGGCTGGACACCGGCCCGATGGCGGTGATCGGACGGCTCAACCGCTGCTCCGCGCTGCTGCAACAGGCCGCCGACGCACCGCTGCGGCGGGCCGGACTGACCCGGCCCGAGTTCGACGTCCTCGGCACGCTGCGCCGGATGGACCGCGAGCTGACCCCGGGCCGGGTGGCGCGGGAGACCTTCGCCTCGGGGGCGGCGGTCACCAAACGCCTGCGGCAGTTGGAGGAGCGCGGGCTGATCAGCCGCCGCCCGGACGACCGGGACCGCAGGGTCACCCACCTCTCGCTCACCCAGGAGGGGCGGGACACCATCGACCGGCTTTTGCCGGAGCAGTTGCGCTACGAGGCAGCGCTGCTGGAGGGGATCGGCGCACAGCGACAGGAGGAACTCTCCGCGGCATTGGGAGAGTTGCTGGTGGTACTGGAGGGACGGCTGGGGAGCCTGATGGACTGACGGGTGATGGCGCCGGCGACCGCCCGGCGGCGCCCCGTCGCACCACCACGAACACGGCCAGCGCCACCACGAACACTGGCCGCATCGCCACGCACGCGCGCCGCGGCAGCATCTCCGGCCGGCGCGCCGCGGTCCCCTTCGTCACACGGCCGGGAACGGCTCGTCGCTCCAGCGGAACCACGCCGCGTCGTCCTCGATGTGCAGCAGGAACTCCGCCACCGGACCGCCCGGCGCGATCAGCCGGACGCCGTCGCTGGCGCGCGCGTAGGCGTCCTCCCAGGCGGAGAGGTCGTCGTCGATGGTGTCGACGAGCGCCAACTCGCGGGCGAAGTGCGGCCGCAGTTCGGCGAAGGCCGGACCGGGGGTGAAGCGCCCGTTCAACCAAGGGAAGTCCGCCTGCGTGACGGTGATCTCGCCGACCACGTCGGCACCCCGTTCCACCCGCCAGGTCTCCCCGATGTACGGCATGGTCGCCTCCCCTTGGTCGTGCCGGTGACGCGCGGAAGCGCCCCACCGGGGTGCGGCGGGGGCGGGTCCAGCGCGACGGTCGGACAGCAGAATGGCAGACCTCGCGAACGGGCCGGATGGCGGTGGCGGGAAAGCGCGGAAAGCCGGCCGAGGGGCCTCGCCTCCATCGACTGACTGTCCCTCAGGTCGACTCGGGTCGGGACCGCGGCCGCCCCGCTTCCGCGTCAACTTCACCCGACCCCCGCCCCGTCCGCCCTAGTGTCGTGACCGGGTTGGTCCACCGTGATCGGAAGGCGGCTCGCGGGACGAGCGCACGCGCAACGGCTGGTATTACTGGGGCATGCAGGAAGAGACGGCACGCTCCGCGATCGACACGTTCATCTCCGCGTTCAACGCCTCGGACGACAGCTATGTGACTGCCCTGCTCTCCCAGGCCCTGACCTCAGACGTGGTCTTCTGGGGGCCCTTGGGTCGCAGCGAAGGGATCGCGGCGGTCGAGCGGTTCGTGCTGGACATCCGGCGCCACCCGGCGGGGACCGGCACGATGGTGCGCTGCTCAGCGGTGGACATGCCGCACGAGTGGGCCCGGTACCAGTGGGTCTTCACCACGCCGGACGGAGGCCCCCGCCTGGCGGGAACGGACGTCGTCCATCTGCGGCGGAGCCTCATCGACCAGGTCATCGTCTTTGCGGGGGAGATCGAGCCGTCCGCCTCCTGAGTCGTCCTTCTGTCGCTGTCCTTCTCGTGAACTCGTCCCTTTCGGCACCCCGGGCTGCGGTTCGCGGTCGGTCAGGCTGGGGCGGTGAGGGGGCGTCCGCCCCAGCGGATGCCCTTCTCGCCGCGGATGCGGGCGCGTTCCTTGCGTTGGGCGACAAGTACGTCGGGGTGGCGGGCGTTGGCGTTGCGCCAGCGCAGGTAGCGGTGCAGTGCCTGGGTTTGCGTGGGGTGGCTGCGGTGGTGGGAGTTGGCCAGGGTGAACGCCGCAGCGGGCCGAAGTGGGCCTCATCGGGTTGGCCCAGGATGCGGCGGCGGTGGACGCCCCACAGGCGGTCGTCGCCCACGGAGTAGCAGCCGTGGAAGGGGGTGACGCCGTGGGTGCGGCGGTGGGTCGCCGGCAGCCGGTTCGGCTTGCCCTGCTTCGCCCAGCAGGAGCCTGCGGTGGGCCGGATCCCCGACGGCCCGAACTCGTCGAAGGCGAAGACCCGGTCTGCGTACACGGACAGGCTCAGCCACCGCGCCTCCAGCGGTCGGATGGACGTCACCGCACATCCAACCGTCACGACCACCAACCCGGCGAACCTACGCGGTCACAGCCCTAGGCGCCCGCCGTCCCGAAGAGGTCGTCGAGTTGGCGGTCCAGTAGGGCGAGCGCCTGCTCGGGGCCGTGGATGCCCAGCAGGACGTAGGAGGCCAGGCCGTCGGCGAGGGCGATCAGGATCATGGCTTCGTCCGCGGTGGCGCGCTCCGGCGGGACCTCGCCGCGCTCGGCGGCCAACCGCAGCTGGTCGACGAAGAGATCACGGAGCTTGGGGATGCCGTCGCGGGCCTCCGCGCCCAGGGCGGGGTCGTGGACCGCACGGGAGTAGTAGGCGGCGGCGACCAGGAGGCCGGCGCGGCTCTCGGCGTCCAGCGGGAGCATCCCGGCGCAGCAGGCGCGGATGACCGTGCGCGGCGTCGGGTCCTGTTCCAGGGCCAGGATGCGGTGCCGGATCCGTTCGGTGGCCTGGTGGTTGATGTGCCGGAGGGCGAACAGCAACAGCTCGTCGCGGTTGCGGAAGTAGTGCTGGATCCGGCCGAGCGAGATGCCGGCCTCGGCGGCGACGTCGCGCAGGCTGACCCCGTCCACGCCCCGGGTGTTCGCGAGCCGCCAGAGCGCCGCCGAGATCTCCCGGCGTCTGGCTTCGTGATCCACCTTCTTCGGCACGGGTGGCTTCCCTTCTTCCGTACGTCACTGTCGTCGCGACACCCCGCCCCGGCACCGTGTCGCGACACCCGGTCCCGACATCGCGCCGCGACGGGCCCGGCGGCCCTTCGCCCCCGCCGACCGGCGCACTTTTACAAGTCGCTCGTACCGTTATAACGTACCGCCACACAATACGTTTGACTTGGAAAACGGTGACCCCTCATGTCCGAGCACGCCGCACCGCTCCTGCGCCCGCCCCGGCACCGCGTCGATCCCCGCGCCCGCACCTGGTGGCGGGTGCAGGCACTGCTCACGCTCAGCGGGCCGATGCTGTTGACCGCGCTGGTGATGGCGGCGCTGTCGCTCCTCTTCTTCCCCGGCGCGCTGCCGTGGCTGGGCCCGCTGCTGCTGGTCGTCCTGGTCCTGCCGGCGGTGGCCTACCTCGTGGTGATGCCGCGCATGCGGTACGCGGTGCACGCCTGGGAGCTGGGCGAGCGCGCGGTCTACGCGGCGGGCGGCTGGTTCTGGCAGAAGCGGCGGATCGCACCGCTGTCCCGGGTGCAGACGGTGGACACCGTGCGCGGGCCGATAGAGCGGCGCTACGGGCTGGCGACGGTCACCGTCACCACCGCCTCGACCGCCGGCGACATCAAGATCGCCGGACTGTCGGACGCGGACGCCGAGGCGCTCTCCCGGCGGATCGGCGAGGTCGCCCAGGACGTGCCGGGGGACGCCGCATGAGCGCCGCACGGCCCGACGGGCCCGGCACCGGCGGCGACGCGCCGACCCCCGCGCCGCACACCGACGACAAGCCCTCGGTGCCCGGAGCGGCCGAGTGGCGGCGACTGAGCCCGCGCACCCTGCTGGTGCACTGCGGTTGGCTGGGCGCGCCGCTCGGCTCGCTGGCGCTGACCGCGCTGGCCACCGGCGGACGGATCACCGCCGGCGCGTGGGTCACCCTCGCCGCGATCGCCGCCGCCTTCGCCGTGGTCACCGCGGCCGGGCTGGTCCGCTGGGCGCGCACGGACTTCCGGGTCACCGCCGAGAGCCTGGACGTGCGCAGCGGCCTGCTCACCCGGCGGCTGCGGAGCGTGCCCCTGCACCGGATCCGCACCGTCGACCTGACCGCGTCGCCGCTGCACCGGCTGCTGGGCGTCACGGTACTGCGCGCCGGCACGGCGGGGTCCGGGGAGGGCGCCGGCGAGCTCTCCCTGGAGGCCCTGCCGGTGGTCGAGGGCGAGCGGCTGCGCGGGGAGTTGCTGGCGCGGGCGGCCACCGGGGCCGTCGCGGAGGATCCGGTGCTGGCGCGGATCAACTGGCGCTGGCTGCGGTACGCGCCGCTCACCTTCTGGGTGGTCGGCGGCGTGTTCGTGGCCGGCGGGTCGGCGTACCGGGCGCTGCACGAGATGGGCATCGAGCCGTGGAAGCTCGGCTTCGTCCGGCGGGCGTTCGAGGAGTTCGGCAACGGGATGCTGTGGCTGACCCTCCCCGCGGCGCTGCTGGCGGTGATCGCGCTGGGCTCGGTGGGCGCGCTCGTCCTCTACGTCGAGAACTGGTGGAGCTACCGCCTGGAGTGGGCCGACGCCGGCACCCTGCGGGTGCACCGCGGGCTGCTGACCACCCGCTCGGTGACCATCGAGCGGGCCCGGCTGCGCGGCGTGGTGCTGCGCGAACCGCTGCTGCTGCGGGCCGGTGGCGGGGCGACGGTGCGGGCGGTGGCGGGCGGCCTGGGCAACAAGGAGGAGAACCGCAAGCGCAGCGGGCTGCTTCCGCCGGCGCCCCGGCGGGAGGCGGTCCGGGTGGCCGGTGGGACGCTACGCGCCCGGTTCCCGGACCCGGAGGTGACGGGGCCTCAGTTCGAAGGTGATCACCAGCTGGTGCGGCATCCCCGGGCCGCGTTGCGCCGGCGGCGGACGCGCGGGCTGCTGTTCGCCGTGCTGCCGGTCAGCGCGCTGCTGGCCGGTCTCGGGGCGGCGTTCACCCCCGTGCTGCTGCACGCCGCGTGGATCTACGCGGTGCTCGCCACGCCGGCCGTGCTATGGCTGGCCCGGGACGCGTACCGGAACCTGGGGCACCGGATCGTCGGGGAGCACCTGGTCATCCGGGCGGGCACCTTCAGCCGGGACACCCTGGTGCTGCGCCGCGAGGCCGTCGCCGCCTGGACGTTCACCACCTCGCCGTTCACCCGGCGGTCCGGGCTGGTGACGCTCACCGCGGCGGTGGCGGCGGGCGAGGAAGGCTATCGCGTGCCCGACCTCGCGCAGGGCGCGGCGGCCGGCTTCGCGGCGACGGCGACACCGGGCATCCTGGACGAATTCCTCACCCGCCCTGTGGGCCACGGCGACCGGACGCCGTCGACATGACGCAGATCACACCCCCGCCGCATGCACGGCCGGGCCGGGCACACCGTCCTACAGGATGACCACGCCCGCGCCCGCGCGGGTCGCCCATCCGTGAGGGAGTCGCCGCGATGCACACCGCCATCGACCAAGCCGTCCAGGTCCGCCTCCTCGCGACGTCGGTCGGCCACGCGGTGCCGGCGGTGCTCCGCTACCAGCGGACCGACCCGCTGGCGGTGCGGATGACCTTCCCGCCGGAGATCTCCCTCGACGGCGCGGCGGTGGACTGGGCGTTCGCCCGGGACCTGCTCGCCGACGGACTGGGCAGCGCGGTCGGCCGGGGTGACGTGCGGGTGCGGCCGTCGGGCCCGGACCGCACGGTGATGGAGTTCCACGCCGACGAGGGCATCGCCATGGTCCAGTTGCGGACCGCGGACGTCCGGCGCTTCCTGGCCCGCTCCTACGAGGCGGTGCCGGCCGGTCGCGAGCACGAGCACCTGGGCGTGGAACAGGGGCTGGCGGAACTGTTCGGCGCCGCGTGAGGCGGCGGCGTGCGGGACGCCGCCGCGGGCGGGCAACGGGCAGGACACGACGAACGGGCCGGTGGTGACCGGCCCGTTCGACTGTGTACGGGGGTGCTACCGCTGCGGGAACCCGAAGCCGTAGCCCTGCTGCTTCATCCAGGGCAGCAGCCGCTCCAACGCCTCCACCGTGCGGGCCCGGTTGCCGCCGCCGTCGTGGAAGAGGACGGTGGGGCCGTTCTTGAGTTCGCCGCGGACCGTCGACTCGATCGTCGCGACCGAACCGCCCTCAAAGTCCTTGCTGTCGACGTTCCAGCCCAGCGGGCGCATGCCGTGGTCGGCGGCGAGCTTGCGGCTGTAGGGGGTGAAGGCGCCGCCGGGGGCGCGGTAGTACTCGACCTTGGCGCCGCCGGCCGCGTCCTCGATCATCTTCTTGGCTTCGAGGATCTGCCGGGACTGGTAGTCGTCGGGCCGGTGGTCCATGGCGGTGTTGTGGTTGACGGTGTGGTCGCAGAGCCGGTGGCCGTCGGCCACCACCTTCTTGACGAGGGCGGGGTGCGCCGCGGCCTGCGGGCCGATCATGCAGAAGGTCGCCTTGACCCCGTTGTCCTTGAGGACCTGGAGGACCTTCGGCGTCCAGACGGGGTCCGGACCGTCGTCGATGGTGATGTTCAGGCTGCGCCCGGGGCGGTCCGAGGCGTGCACGATGGTCGGGTCGACCGGTGCGGTGCGTGGCGGTTGGGCCGGCTTCCGCGCCTGGTTGACCGTGTCCGCCTCGGCGCTGGGCTGGAGGAGCACGAACGCTCCGACCGCCGCCAGCGACGCCACCGCCGCCGTGGCCACGCCGATAATCCCGCCCTCGATGCCGAAGCGCCGTCCCGTGCCGAAGCGCCCTGCCATGTCGATCCCGCCCCTCGTGTGCTGTGCTGGTCTGCCTGCCGGCGGCGTGGTGTGCCCCTTTGCACGGACGCCGCCCGCACCTCCACAGATGCACAGGAGTCGGGGCGGGCTGCTCCTGTTACGGATCCATCATGAAAATTATTGATACTGGTCCCATGCCACGAGTACTTCTGATCGAGGACGACGCCGCCGTCCGGGACGGGGTGTCCCTCGCGCTGCGGCGGCGCGGCCACGAGGTCGCCGCCGCGGCCAGCGGCGAGGAAGGGCTGGCGGCGCTGCCGGGCTTCCGCCCCGACATCGTCCTATTGGACCTGATGCTGCCCGGCAAGGACGGCTTCGAGATCTGCCGGCTGATCCGCGCCGAGCGCCAGCTGCCGATCATCATGCTCACCGCCCGCGGCGACGACCTCGACGTGGTCCTCGGGTTGGAGGCCGGGGCCGACGACTACATCGTCAAACCGGCCCGCGGCGAGGTCCTGGAGGCGCGGATCCGCGCGGTGCTGCGGCGCACCGCGCTGCCCACCGACGGCGCCCCGGCCACCGAGCCGGGGCCCGCGCCGGTGGAGACCTACGGCGAACTCACCGTCGACCGGGCCGGACTGGTCGTCAGCAAGGGCGGCCAGGACCTGGCGCTGGCGCCGTCCGAGATGAAGCTGCTGCTCTTCCTGTCCGCCACCCCGGGACAGGTCTTCAGCCGGCAGCAGCTGCTGGAACACGTCTGGGAGCACAGCTACCACGGCGACGCGCGGCTGGTGGACGCCTGCGTGATGCGGCTGCGGACGAAGATAGAGGACACCCCGCGCAGCCCCCGGTACGTGCAGACCGTACGCGGCTTCGGTTACCGCTTCGGACCCCTGTGAGCCGCCTCCGCCGCCTGCTGCCCGGCGTCTCGGCGGTGCGCGGACTGCGCGCCCGGCTCGTGGTGGCGTTCCTGCTGGTGGCCGCGGTCAGTGCGTTGACCACCGCGGGACTGACCTACCGGGAGGCCCGCAACGCCATCCTCCAGCGGTCCCAGGACGGCGCCGTCAACGACCTGCGGGCCCAGGTCAATTCGCTGGCGCCGGAGCTGGCGGTGCCGCCGTCCCGGTCGGACCTGGACTTCTTCCGGGTGAAGCTGGAGCGCTCCGGCAAGTCCCGCGACTGGGACGTCTCGGTGCACTACAACGGCGTGCCGGACGACGACGAGGGCGGGCTGCGGCGCGACATGGTGGTGCCGGCCGACTTCAAGGCGTCGGTGGAGAAGCGCCGGGTGCCGGCGTTCCAGCGCGTCGACCGGGACGGCTCGCCGTGGCTGCTGATCGGGATGCCGGTGCGGCAGACCGACAACCAGCCGTCCCCGCTGACGGTCTACGCCCAGCTGCCGCTGCGCGCCGAGGAGGCCAACGTCGAGGCGCTGGTCACCGCCGCGCGCGGCGGGGCGCTGCCGGCGTTCGCGCTGGCGGTGATCCTGCCGCTGTTCGCGGCGCGCGGGGTGCTGCGACCGGTGCGGGGGCTGCGGCAGGCCGCCGGCCGGATCGCCGAGGGAAAGTTGGACACCCGGCTGGAGGTCAAGGGGGCCGACGAACTCGCCGACCTGTCACGGTCGTTCAACGAGATGACGGCGAAGCTGGAGGAGAGCATGGCCGAGCTGCGCCGGATGGAGGCCAACGCCCGGCGGTTCGCGGCCGACGTCTCGCACGAGCTGCGGACTCCGCTGGCGGCGATGTCCGCGGTCACCGACGTCCTGGACGAGGACGCCGACTCGCTCGACCCGGACACCGCCTCCGCGGTCCGGCTGATCAGCCAGGAGACCGGGAAACTGGCGCGGATGGTGGAGGACCTGATGGAGGTGTCCCGGTTCGACGCCGGCGCCGCCGCCCTCCACCTGGACGAGGTGGACGTCGGCGAGACGATCCGCAAGACCCTCCAGGCCCGGGCCTGGCAGAGCCGGGTGACGGCGGAGCTGCCGGCGGACGTCCGCGCCCGGCTCGACCCGCGCCGGTTGGACGTGGTGGTCGCCAACCTGGTGGGCAACGCCCTGCACCACGGCGGCGAACCGGTCCGGGTGGAGCTGCACGCGCCCGAGCCCGCCGACGCCGTGCTGCTGATCGAGATCCGCGACAGCGGCCCGGGGATAGACCCCGAGGTCCTGCCGCACGTCTTCGACCGGTTCTACAAGGCGGACTCGGCCCGCGCCCGGTCCGAGGGCAGCGGCCTGGGCCTGGCCATCGCGCAGGAGAACGTCCGGCTGCACGGCGGCGTGCTGCGCGCCGCCAACGCGCCCGAGGGCGGTGCGGTGTTCACCGTGGAACTGCCGCTGCACCAGGAGGAAGCACCGGCCGGCGGGTCCGCCGACGAGCCCGGCGAGGAGCCCGGCGACGCCGGGAAGGGGAACGACACCGCATGACCGACCGACGCCCGACCGCACGCCGCACCGCCGCGTGCCGCCCCGCCCCGGGCCGGACCCCCGGCCGCCGGGTCGTCCTGGGCACCCTGGCCGGGGTGCTCACCGCGACGCTGGCCGGCTGCGGGATCGAGCCCACCGACGTGATCGACGCCGGTGAGCCGGCGACCGGGGTGCGGGCCCCGGGCAAGCCCACCGTCAACGTGCAGCTGTTCTTCTACGGTCCGGACGGACTGCACCCGGCGACCCGTCCGGCGCGCGAGCCGTTGGATCCGCAGGCCGCGATCGACCTGCTGGTGCAGGGGCCGAACCACGCCGAGCGGATGCGCGGACTGTCCAGCGTGGTGCCGAAGTTCCCGGCCCCGCTCACCGCCACGTCCGGTACCGGGCAGGTCACCATCACCTTGCCGGTCAACGCCAAACTGCTGGACCCTGCCTCGCTCAACCAACTGGTGTGCACCGCGGCCAACGCCCGGGTGCCCGGCAACAGGCCGCCCGGCCAGGTCACCGTGACGCTCGTCGGCGGGGGCGTCCGGGTCGGCCCGATGGTGTGCGGCGGCAGCAACGCCTTCCCCCTGGTGCAGCCGAGCCCGACCGGCCCGGCCGAGGGCGGCGGCTGACCGGGCGCCTCGCCCCGAGGCCCGGCCGGCCGGGGCGGGTTGTACTACCGTGGAGGAACGAGGACCGTCCGGCCACACCTTGGGAGACCCCCACGATGACCGAGCGCAAGCCCCCCGGTGTCAGCTACGAGAGCTGGGTCGAGAAGCAGATCCGCGAATCGACCGAGCGCGGCGGGTTCGAGGACCTGCCGGGCTTCGGCAAGCCGCTGCGCAACCTCGACCGGCCCTACGACGAGATGTGGTGGATCAAGGAGAAGATGGACCGCGAGCAGGTGTCCTTCCTCCCGGCCAGCCTCGTCCTGCGCAAGGAGATCGAGGACGCCCAGGCGGCCGCCGCCGACGCACCGAGCGAGGCCGCGCTGCGCCGCGTCCTGACCGAGATCAACGGCCGGATCCGGGCGGCGCTGGCCAGCCCGCCCGAGGGACCGCCGCTGAACCGCGTCCCGTTCGACGTCGAGGAGCAGGCCCGCGCCTGGCGGGAGAGGCACGGCAAGTGAGCGTCGGCGGGGCCGCGCGTCACTCCCCCGCCGGTGCCAGTCGGAGGCGCAGGAATCGCGGGCGGTACAGCTCCACGTCGCCGTTGACCACCGGGTCGGCGGCGGCACCGGGCGGTCCCAGCCAGTTGACGTCGTAGCTGAGCAACAGGCCGGTGCCGTCCGTGAGTTCCGGGTGGGCCTGCGGGTTGTAGACCGCGACGTGGTCGGGGTCGGGGCCGGCCGGGCGCGGTGGGGTGATCCGGCCGGCCGGGCCGTGCCAGGGGCCCTGGGGCGCACAGGCCCAGTAGCCGGTGATGGTCCGCAGCCCGGCGGTGCCGCCGCCGGCGGTGTCCATGGTGAGCAGCACCCACGTCCGGCCGTCGCGGACGACGGTGAAGGCACTGCCGACGCCGCGCCGACCGCCGCCGCGCAGGACCGGTACCGCGCCCGCGGCGTCCGGCCGCCAACGCGCGCCGTCCCAGAACCGCCAGGCGGCCCGGTCGGCGAGCCGGCCGGCCGGGGCCTTGGCCAGGTAGGCGCTGTCGGCCGGGGACCCGGGCGGGTCGTCGCCGCCGAAGACGTAGGTGACGTCGCCGACGCGGACCAGTGCGGTGCCGTAGAGGACGCGGCGGCCCGGGTCGGTGACGGCGCCCTGGTCGGCGACCGGGGTGAGGGATTCCAGCCGGAGGTCGGGCAGCGCGAGGGTGGCGACCTCGGTGCCGTGCGGCATGCCGAAGACCCACGGGCCGGTCCCGGGGACACGGTTCCACAGCAGCACCCGGACGACCCGCTCCGCGGCACCGGGGGTGCGGGGTTCCACGGTCGCGTGGACCGGCCAGCGCCAGCCGCCGCCGGGCGGGTCGGGGAAGAACGGCCCGGGCGCGGCGGGGGTCCCGCCGGTCAGCGTGCGCTCCGGTCGGCCCTCCGGCGTCATCACAACGAGCGAATTGTGGCGCAGGAACGGGGTGCCCCCGGTGACGGTGGTGCGCCAACGGGTGGGCGCGCCCTGCGGGTTGGGGGGCGGGTGGACGAGGTCGAGGAAGGTGTCGGAGAACAGCCAGAGCGTCCGGCCGTCCGGCAGGCGCACGGAGTGGGTGCCGTCGCCGCCGGTCCAGTCGTCGGTGCGGGAGACGTCGTCGCCGTAGCGGGCGAACGCCCCGGTCGTGGCCGGGTCGGTGGACCAGTTGCCGGGGGCGCGCCCCGGGCAGGCGGTGGGCTCCTCGGGGGCGCGGGCCGGCGCCGGCACCAGCAGGGCCGCGGTGGCGGTCAGGACCAGGAGGACGAGCAGGGCGACGGCAAGGGTGGTGCGGGGGATCGGCGGTGTGCGCATCGCGCTCCTCGGTGGGGTGCCGGGGCCACCGTAGCGCGCCGGAAGATCGGGTTCCGGGAGCCGTCGGCGGGGCCCGGCGCTGCCCGTCCGGGGTGGATTCGCCCTGTACACGGCGATCGGCGCCGCGCTCAACGAGTGCAAGGTCACAGCTC
This sequence comes from Streptomyces sp. x-19, assembly GCF_046549115.1. Taxonomy (NCBI): domain Bacteria; kingdom Bacillati; phylum Actinomycetota; class Actinomycetes; order Kitasatosporales; family Streptomycetaceae; genus Streptomyces; species Streptomyces sp. x-19. The sequence continues at coordinate 559,440 of NZ_JAJPWK010000003.1, forward strand.
GGGCCCCTGCTCCGGCTAACGGCCGTTCGCCTAGCCTGCTGCCATGACCGCCGAGTCCCCCGAACTCCCCCTGGCCGCCGCCTTCCCGGCTGCCGAACGCGAGCAGTGGCAGCGTCTCGTCGAAGGCGTGCTCCGCAAATCGGGCGCGTCCGAGGCCACCGGTGCCGCCGCCGAGGACGCGCTCGCCACGGATCTCCAGGACGGGATCCGCGTCCCTCCCCTGTACACCGCCGAGGACGCGCCGCCCGCCGCGGGCCTGCCCGGCTTCGCGCCGTTCGTCCGGGCGGCCCGGCCCGAGGGCACCGCCTTCGGGTGGGACGTCCGCCAGCGCCAGGTCGGCACCGATCCGCAGCGGGTCAACGAGGCGCTCCTCGCCGACCTGGAGAACGGCGGCACCTCCGTGTGGCTGACCGTCGGCGACGGCGGGGTGCCGGTGTCCGGCCTGGCGGACGCGCTCCGGGGCGTCTATCTGGACCTGGCCCCTGTGGTGCTCGACGCGGGCGCGGAATTCCCGGCGGCGGCTCAGGAGTTGCTGCGGCTGTACCGGGAGGCCGGGGTGGCGCCGTCGGAGACGGCGGGCGTCCTGGGTGCCGATCCGCTGGGGCTGCTGGCCCGCACCGGCGACGACCGCGCACTGGCCGACGGGCTGGCCACCGCCGCCGAACTGGCCGGTCAGGTCGCCCGGAGCGCCCCGGGCCTGCGCGCGGTGAGCGTCGACGCGCTGCCGTACCACGAGGCGGGCGGCTCGGCGGCCGAGGAGTTGGGCGCCTCGCTGGCCACCGGCGTGGCGTACCTGCGGAAACTGGCCGCGGACGGGCGGGGGCTGAGCCTCGACGACGCCTGCCGGCAGCTGGAGTTCCGCTACGCCGCCACCGCCGACCAGTTCCTGACCATCGCCAAACTGCGCGCCGCGCGGCTGCTGTGGTCCCGGGTCACCGAGGTCTGCGGGGTGTCGCCGGCCGCGGCCGGGCAGCGCCAGCACGCGGTCACCTCGGCGGTCATGATGTCCCGTCGGGATCCGTGGGTGAACATGCTGCGGACCACGGTGGCCGGGCTGTCCGCCGGCCTGGGCGGCGCGGACGCGGTCACCGTGCTGCCGTTCGACGCGGCGCTGGGCCTGCCGGACGCGTTCGCCCGGCGGATCGCCCGGAACACCCAGTCGGTGCTGCTGGAGGAGTCGCACCTGGCGAAGGTGATCGACCCGGCCGGTGGCTCCTGGTACGTCGAGCAGCTCACCGCCGAACTGGCCCGCGCGGGCTGGGCGTTCTTCCAGGAGATCGAGCGGGCGGGCGGTCAGGCCGCCGCGCTGCGGTCCGGGATGGTCGGCGAGCGGCTGGCGGAGACCTGGCGGCGACGCAGTGCGGACCTGGCGCACCGGCGGGAGCCGATCACCGGGGTCAGCGAGTTCCCGCACCTGGCCGAGGCGCCGTTGGAACGCGAGCCGGCGCCGGCGCGCGCGGGCGGGGGGCTGCCGCGGGTCCGCCGGGACGACGCCTTCGAGACGCTGCGGGCCCGGTCCGACGGGCACCTGGCGGCGACCGGGACGCGGCCGAAGGCGTTCCTGGCCGCGTTGGGTCCGGTCGCGGCGCACACCGCGCGGGTGGCGTTCGCCGCCAACCTCTTCCAGGCGGGCGGGATCGAGACCGTGCCGGAGCAGGTGACGGCGGAGTCGGTGGCCGCGGCGTTCGCGGCGAGCGGCGCGCGGATCGCGTGCGTGTGCGCCAGTGACGCGGTCTACGCCGAGCAGGCGGCGGAGGTGACCGCGGCGCTGAAGGCGGCGGGCGCGGTGCGGGTGTACCTGGCGGGCAAGCCCGGTGCGCACCGCGAGGAGTTCGTGGCGGCCGGAGTGGACACGTTCGTGTTCGTGGGCTGCGACGCGGCCGGGGCGCTGTCCTCGGCCCTGGATGTCACGGAGGTGGCGGGATGACGGAGACGGCACGGCAGGAGGGCGCCATGGACGCTGCGTCAGGCCACGCCCCGGGGCACGCGGGAGCCGTCCCCGACTTCAGCACGGTGGAGCTGGGCGACCTGTCCGGGACGGCCGAGGCCGGCGATCGGGACCGGTGGACGGACGCGGTCCAGCAGGCCACCGGCAAGAGCGTCGCGGACCTGACCTGGGAGACGCCGGAGGGCATCGACGTCAAGCCGCTCTACACCGCGGCCGACCTCGACGGCCTGGACTTCCTGGGCACGTACCCGGGCATCGCGCCGTTCCTGCGCGGCCCGTACCCGACGATGTACGTCAACCAGCCCTGGACGATCCGGCAGTACGCGGGCTTCTCCACCGCCGAGGAGTCCAACGCCTTCTACCGGCGCAACCTCGCGGCGGGGCAGAAGGGCCTGTCGGTCGCCTTCGACCTGCCCACCCACCGCGGCTACGACAGCGACCACCCGCGGGTGACCGGTGACGTCGGCATGGCGGGCGTGGCGATCGACTCGATCTACGACATGCGGCAGCTCTTCGAGGGCATCCCGCTGGACCGGATGACGGTGTCGATGACGATGAACGGCGCGGTGCTGCCCGTTCTCGCCCTCTACATCGTGGCCGCCGAGGAGCAGGGCGTAGCACCCGAGAAGCTGGCCGGGACCATCCAGAACGACATCCTCAAGGAGTTCATGGTCCGCAACACCTACATCTATCCGCCGCAGCCCTCGATGCGGATCATCTCCGACATCTTCGCGTACACCTCGCAGAAGATGCCGCGGTACAACTCCATCTCGATCTCCGGGTACCACATCCAGGAGGCGGGCGCGACGGCCGACCTGGAGCTGGCGTACACGCTCGCCGACGGGGTGGAGTACCTGCGCGCCGGGCTGGCGGCGGGGATGGACGTGGACGCGTTCGCGCCGCGGCTGTCGTTCTTCTGGGCGATCGGCATGAACTTCTTCATGGAGGTCGCCAAGCTGCGCGCGGCCCGGCTGCTGTGGGCGCGGCTGGTCCAGAAGTTCGAGCCGAAGAACCCCAAGTCCCTGTCGCTGCGCACCCATTCGCAGACGTCGGGTTGGTCGCTGACCGCGCAGGACGTGTTCAACAACGTCACCCGCACCTGCGTGGAGGCGATGGCCGCGACCCAGGGCCACACCCAGTCACTGCACACCAACGCCCTCGACGAGGCGCTGGCCCTGCCCACCGACTTCTCCGCGCGGATCGCCCGCAACACGCAGCTCTTCCTCCAGCAGGAGTCGGGCACCTGCCGGGTGATCGACCCGTGGGGCGGCAGCGCGTACGTCGAGCGGCTCACCCACGATCTGGCGCGCCGCGCCTGGGCGCACATCGAGGAGGTCGAGGAGGCCGGCGGGATGGCCAAGGCGATCGACGCGGGCATCCCGAAGATGCGGGTCGAGGAGGCGGCGGCGCGCACCCAGGCGCGGATCGACTCGGGGCGGCAGGCGCTGATCGGCGTCAACAAGTACCGAGTGGAGACCGACGAGGAGATCGAGGTCCTCAAGGTCGACAACTCCGCGGTGCGGGCGCAGCAGATCGAGAAGCTCCGGCGGCTGCGCGCGGAGCGCGACGAGGACGCCTGCCGGCGCGCGCTGCGGGCGCTGACCGAGGCGGCGAAGGCCGCGCCCGGCCCGGGGCTGGAGGGCAACCTGCTGGCGCTCGCGGTGGACGCGGCCCGCGCGATGGCGACCGTCGGGGAGATCTCGGACGCCCTGGAGGAGGTCTACGGCCGCCACTCGGGCCAGATCCGTACCATCTCGGGTGTGTACCGAGACGAAGCGGGCCCCTCGTCGGGGGTCGAGCGCACCCGGGACTTGGTGGCCGCGTTCGAGCGCGCCGAGGGCCGCCGGCCGCGCATCCTGGTGGCCAAGATGGGGCAGGACGGCCACGACCGCGGCCAGAAGGTGATCGCCACGGCCTTCGCCGACCTGGGCTTCGACGTGGACGTCGGCCCGCTGTTCCAGACCCCGGCCGAGGTGGCCCGGCAGGCGGTGGAGGCCGACGTGCACATCGTCGGAGTGTCCTCGCTGGCCGCCGGCCACCTGACGCTGGTGCCGGCGCTGCGGGAGGCGTTGGCGGCGGAGGACCGGGAGGACATCACCGTCGTGGTGGGCGGGGTGATCCCGCCCCAGGACGTCCAGCCGCTGCGGGACATGGGCGCCGCCGCGGTCTTCCTGCCCGGCACGGTCATCCCGGACGCGGCCCACGACCTGGTGCGGGACCTGGCGTCGGTCCTCGGCCACGAGTTGTAGGACGGAGGGCCATGCCTGCGAGGATCGATGTCGACCGGTACGCCGAGGGGGTGCGGGCGGGCTCCCGGGCCTGGATCGCCCGCGCGGTCACCCTGGTCGAGTCCACCCGCGCCGATCACCGGGCAGCGGCCCAGCAGTTGCTGGTGCGGTTGTTGCCGTACTCCGGGGCGGCCCGGCGGGTGGGCATCAGCGGGGTCCCGGGCGTCGGCAAGTCGACCTTCATCGACGCCCTGGGCTCGCTGCTGACCGGGCTGGGCCACCGGGTCGCGGTGCTGGCCGTCGACCCGTCCTCCAGCCGGACCGGCGGCTCCATCCTCGGCGACAAGACCCGGATGGAGCGGCTGGCCACCGACCCGGCGGCGTTCGTGCGCCCCTCCCCCACGTCCGGCACGCTGGGCGGGGTGGCGCGGGCGACCCGGGAGTCGATCGTGGTGATGGAGGCCGCGGGGTACGACGTGGTGCTGGTGGAGACGGTCGGCGTCGGCCAGTCGGAGACCGCCGTCGCCCACATGGTCGACACGTTCCTGCTGCTGACGCTGGCCCGCACCGGCGACCAGTTGCAGGGCATCAAGAAGGGTGTCCTGGAGCTGGCGGACCTGGTCTCGGTCAACAAGGCGGACGGCCCGCACGAGCGGGACGCCCGCTCGGCGGCGCGTGAACTGGCCGGCGCCCTGCGGCTGTTGCAGCCGGCCGACGCGGCGTGGACGCCGCCGGTGCTGACCTGTAGCGCCCGCGAGGGCACCGGGCTGAAGGCGGTGTGGGAGCGGATCGAGCAGCACCGCGCCCTGTTGGACGCCACCGGTGCGCTCGCCGAGCGCCGCCGCGCCCAACAGGTCGACTGGACGTGGTCGATGGTCCGCGAGCGCCTGGTAGACCGGCTCCAGGAGCATCCGGACGTCCGCCGGTTGGGCCCGGAGGTCGAGGCCGCGGTCCGCGCGGGCGAGCTGACCGCGACCCTGGCGGCGGAACGCCTGCTCGCCGCCTTCGGCCTGGGCGACGGACTGACGGGCTGACGGACTGACGAGCTGCCGGACCCGTCGGCCGGTGACACGTGCGCCGACCACCGTCGGCGGCTCGTCAAAATAAGCTCGCAGCAATATTTTTGACGGTGCGTCACTCACCCGTCGGGCGCGCGTGGGCCGGGCGAGGGTACTCACCCGCGGACCTGAGTAGCCCGACTCATGACGCCCGGTTGCCGGGCCCCGAAGATGGCGGAGCAACCCACCGTCCGGCGCCTGGGAGTCAGCCATGGGGGCCAACAGCTATCCGCGCGACGTCGAGCGCGGACTCTTCGACGGCAATCCGCTGGCCGGGCTGATCGCCGGGTTCTGCCTCACCCTCGACGCGTCCGGCGACCTGGAGGCCAGGCCCGTCGTCCACGTGCAGCTGCGGCCCGGCCTGACGCTCTCCCCGGTCGCGGCGGACCAGTTGGCGAAGAGCTGCCAGCGGGGCGTGCAGCGTCAACTGGACGCGAGGGACGGCGACTTCGCGCCCCATCCGGAGGCGGGCCCGGCCGCCAACGAACTCGCCATCACCCTGCACCCGTACGGCAGCGGACCGTTCGCCACCCCCTCCTCGATCCGCGACGGCTACCTGCTGCGCGGCGGCGGCTGAAGCGTCAGTCGCGGGCCGTCGTGACCACCGAGGCCCACACCGTCTTCCCCGACCGGTCGGGCGGCGTCCAGCCCCAGGAGTCGCTGAGCCGATCGACGAGGTGGAGCCCGCGCCCGGACTCGGCCAACGCGTGCTGCGGCCGCAGCACGGGTGACTGGGTGCCGCCGTCGGAGACCGCGCACAACACCCCGCGCTCCTGTCGGGTCAACGCCAACCAGCCGTGGCAGAAACGGTTCTCGAAGAGGGAGTCGAAGACGGTCTCGGCGGATTCGGTGGCGCCGTGCCGCAGCGCGTTGCTGACCAGCTCCGAAACGATCAGGACCGCGCTCTCGGCGAGCCCCGGACACATCCGCCAGGCGTCGAGGGTGGTCCGGGTGAAGCGGCGGGCCTCGGCCACGGTGCAGGCCGCGCTGCCGAGCGCACAGGCCGCGAACCCGTCGGGCCCCGGCAGCCACCACGCCTCCCGGGCGGTGTCGCCGGTCACTGGCTCCCCTCCTTCCCGGAGGACGTCGCGCTCGGACTGTGCCGGGTGTGTGGTCATCACGATCTCCGCGGAGGGGCAAGCGAGTTGGGCGCTTCGGGGACGGTCTGGGCGGGGCCGCCCCGGAGGGCTAATATCCTCGTCGGCCGTCCATCGCTGCAAGTGCATCTGCAATTACATCGGTACGGACGGCCAGCCAGGGGCAGGATCACGCCAACCGTGATCACCGCCCGGATCGGTCCCGAGCACACCCCCCACCAAGGGAGCAGCCGTGATGGAATCGATGACCAACGGAATGCCGGCGAGCGCCATCGAGGGCGCGGTCTGGCGCAAGAGCCGCCGCAGCAACCCCAGTGGTAACTGCGTTGAACTGGCGCTTCTTCCGGACGGCGGGGTCGCGGTACGCAACTCGCGACACACCTCCGGCCCCGCGTTGATCTACACCCGTGCCGAACTCGCCGCCTTCGTCCAGGGGGCCAAGGACGGCGAATTCGACGATCTGTTCCCCCACGACTGAGCGGATGACCGCCTTCGGGAGCAACGACTGAGGCGTAGGTGTACGCCTCCTCGGGGCAATGGGACACTGGGCGTCGGCCCGACCACTCAGGGGAGTCAGTTATGAGCGCCGCGCAGCCGCACAGCGATCTGTCCCTGCGCCGCTATCTGGAACATCCACGCGGCGGCCCCACCGTCCTGCGCATCGTGCTGGGCACCCAGCTGCGCCGGCTCCGGGAGGCCGCCGGCATCACCCGCGAGGCGGCCGGCGACGCCATCCGCGCCTCCCACGCCAAGATCAGCCGCCTCGAACTGGGCCGGGTGAGCTGCAAGGAGCGGGACGTCGCGGACCTGTTGACGCTGTACGGCGTCCTCGACAGCACCGCCCGCGCCACCTTCCTCACCCTCGCCCGCCGGACCAGCACGCCCGGTTGGTGGCACCAGTACAGCGACGTGCTGCCCAGCTGGTTCGAGACGCACCTGGGCTTGGAGTCGGCCGCCTCGGTGATCCGCACCTACGAAGTCCAGTTCGTGCCGGGCCTGTTGCAGACCGCGGAGTACGCCCGCGCGGTGGCGCTGCTGGGCCACCCGGGGTCCGCGCCGGAGGAGACCGCACAGCGGGTGGCGCTGCGGATGCAGCGGCAGGAACTGCTCGCGCTCACCGACGCGCCGCGGCTGTGGGCCATCCTCGACGAGGCGTGCCTGCGCCGGCCGTTGGGCGGACCGGAGGTGATGGCCGATCAGCTCCGGCACCTGCTGGAGATGGCGCGGCGCCCCAACGTCACCCTCCAGATAGCGCCGTTCGCCCTCGGCGGCCTGGCCGCGGCGGGCGGACCGATCACCATCCTGCGCTTCCTGGAGCCCGACCTCCCGGACATCGTCTATCTGGAACAGCTGACGAGCGCGCTCTACCTGGACAAGCGCGACGACGTCGACCACTACCTGGCGGTGATGGACCGGCTCAGCGCCCAGGCCGAGTCCCCGCGGCGCTCGCTGGCGATGCTGGAGGAGTTGCTGGAGCAGCTGGGGTGACGGCTGCGGGGCGGACCGCCGACCCCGGCCCGCCCCGCCCGCCGCCCCCGCACTCCGTCGGTTCCGCTACGGCCTGCGCGCCACGCCGCCGTACTCGATCCACTCCTGGGTCAGCTGCCTGGGGCCGGCGTCCGCCGCGTCCGGCCGCCAGGTCGAGACCTCCACCAGACCCGGCTCCTGGATCTCCAGCCCGTCCAGGAAGGACCGCAGTTCGTGCTGCTGCCGGACCCGGCCCCAGCTCCCCTGGGTGCTGACCCGCATGAACTCGGTGACGAAGTCCCGCGTCGCGGCGTCCTCGCTGACGAGCTGACAGACCACCAAGAAGCTTCCCGGAGCAAGGCGTTCGGCGACCCGGCGGACGAGCTCGGCGGGGTCGTCGGCGTCCGGGATGCAGTGCAGCACCGAGACGAAGAGAGCGGCGACCGGCTCGTCGAGGTCGATCAGCCGGCGGACCTCCGGGCTGTCGAAGATGCCGTCGGTGTCCCGCATGTCGGCCTGGATGACGGCGGTGTTGTCGTTCTCCTCCAGCAGCGCGCGGCCGTGCGCCAGCACGATCGGGTCGTTGTCGACGTACACCACGCGGGACTGCGGGTCGACCTGCTGGGCGACCTGGTGGACGTTGTCCTGCGTCGGCAGGCCCGAGCCGTGGTCGACGAACTGCCGGATGCCCTGCTCCTGGGCCAGCCAGCGGACCACCCGGCGCAGGAAGCGCCGGTTGTTGATCGCCAGCACCTGGGTGCTCGGGACGACCTTGCTCAGCTCCTCGCACGCCTCGCGGTCCACGGCGTAGTTGTCCTTGCCGCCGAGGTAGTAGTCGTACATCCGCGCGACACTCGGGATGCTCACGTCGACAGCGCTGGACAGCGGCCGGGTTTCTTGGCTCATTCCCCACTCTTCCCGTCGGATTGCGGTGACGGCCACCGTACGGCTGCCGCGCCCCGTCTCCAACTGCCGTGACGTCGTGGGCAGTCGACCGGTTGCACCGACCGGCGCGGGCCGCGCGCCCCGCGCCAGCGGCGGGACGTCGTCGAGCCGCCGCCGGGACGCCGCCGGCGGGTGATCCGGGCAGGCGTTCTCATCCGGCTCTCACGTTCCGCTCATGGGTCGGTCACACGGGGTGGTTACGGTCGATCCCGGAGCCGCGGCCCGGCGGCCCGTGAGGAGACGGCACCGTGTACCACCTGAGCGGCGTGACCAAGCACTACCGACGCGGCGGTGACCTGGTGCGGGCCCTGGACGATGTCGGCTTCTCCCTGGCGGCCGGCGGTGCGCTCGCCGTCCAGGGGCCACCCGGCGCGGGCTCCTCCACGCTGTTGCGGATCCTGGGCGGACTGGAGCGCCCGACCCGGGGCCGCGTGCTGCTCGACGGTACGGATCTGGCCACGGTCACCGCGTCCCGGCTCGGCCGGATCCGCACCGAATCGATCGGGCTGCTCGGCACCGGCGACGACGAGGCCCTCGGGCCGCTCGCCGGGTCGACCGTGCGGCAGGGCGTGGCCGCCACGCTGGCCCCGTTGGGACTGCGGCCGGTGGACCGCTGGGAGTTGGCCGGGGAGGCGCTGGCGGAGGTCGGGCTGGCCGACCACGGCGACCTGCTGCCGGGGCAGTTGGACCGGTACGCGCGGCGGCGGGCGGCGCTGGCCCGGGCGTTGGTCAAACGGCCCGCGGTGCTGCTCGCGGACCGGCCGACGGAGGGGCTGCCGCCGGCCGCCCGGGCGGAGTTCGCCGCGTTGCTGGTGCGGGTGTGGGGCGAGTACCGGCTCACGTGCGTCGTCGCCACCGACGACGAGGCGCTCGCCGGGCGGGCGACCCGGCGGCTGGCGCTCGCCGGCGGCCGGGTGGCGGCGGTCGGCCGGGTGGCCGGTACCGGTCGGGGCGGGGCCAGGGCCTGGTGTGCGGGCGGCGTCGACAGGTAGAAGAGGGGGCATGACCACAGAACAGAGCGAGTCCACCGACCAGGCGGTGCCCGCCCGGCCCGTCGGCGCACGACCGGGGCCGCCCGGCACCGCGGAGATGGTGCGTGCCAACGAGGCCAACTGGGACGCGCGCACCCCGGTCCACGTCGCCAGTGCCTTCTACGGGCTGGACGGGACGCGGAGCGCCGAGGACTGGTTCGCGCCGTTCGAGTGGGCCGACCTCGGGGACGTGGCCGGACGCGACGTGCTGCACCTCCAGTGCCACCTGGGCACCGAGACCGCGGCGTTCGCCGACCGGGGGGCGCGGGCGGTGGGGCTGGACTTCTCGGCCGAAGCGGTGGCGCAGGCGCGGCAGCTGGCCGCGGCGACCGGGCGGGAGATGGAGTTCGTCCGGTCGGACGTGTACCGCGCGGTGGAGGCGCTGGGCGACCGTCGGTTCGACGTGGTCTACACCGGCAAGGGCGCGGTCTGCTACCTGCCGGACCTCGCCGCCTGGGCGGGGACCGTCGCCGAACTGTTGCGGCCGGGCGGGACGTTCTACCTGGTGGAGTTCCACCCGCTGCTGAACGCCCTCGGCGCGACGCCGCCCGCGGACCCGGCCACCCCGCCGCTGTTGCTCCGCAACGACTACCTGGCCGGTCGGGGCGCGCTGCGCAGCGACACCCCCACCACCTACACCGACGGCCCGCCCCTTACGGGCGCCACGACGAGCTACGAGTGGCGGCACGGCGTCGGCGAGGTCGTCACCGCGGTGGTCGGGGCCGGGCTGACCGTGCGGAGCGTGCGGGAGACGGAGGTGCTGCCGTGGCCGCGCTTCCCGTCGATGGTGCCGGACGCCGACGGCTGGTGGCGGCTGCCGGACTCGGAACCCATCATTCCGATGCTGTACGCGCTGAAGGCGGTCAAGCCGTAGCGGAGCGCGGGGCGGCTCGGCCGGTGGGGTGCGGGCGTCAGTCGGCCCGGCGGTGGACCGAGCGCAGCAGTTGGTCCTTGTGCGGGCCGGTGACCCGCCACGTCAGGTCCCAACGGTCCGCGGCGGTGACGGTGAAGGTGCCCTCGTAGTGGTCCGCGGCGCAGGGGTGGACGGCGGTCCACCGGCCGCTGCGCAGGTCCAGGTCGTGGAAGGGCCGGCCGTCTTCGAAGGTGACGGCGGCGGTGCCGTCGGGCCGGGGCCGCAGCCACAGCGTGCGGGTCGCCGGGTGCTCGACGCCCTGCCAGGTCAGCACGCCCTCCTCGGCATGGCGCAGCGCGCCGTCCGGGCCGTCCGGGGTGAAGTCCGCGGTGCCCCGGAAGGTACCGGCGGTGTCGGCCCGCAGGTCGTGCACGGTGCGCTCGATGTGCCAGCGGCCGGCGAGGTACGCGGCGGCGTCGGGGACCAGATGCATGCCCCCATTGTCGGACAGCGCCGCTCGGTCACCCCATCGGCCCCACCCCGCGCCCCGCCCGCGCGCGCCGCCGTCGCGCACCGTGCACTCCCCCGGTGGCCCCCTTACGCTCGGTACCGAGATCACCACCATCAGAGATCACCGCGGCAGGGCGCCCGTCCCGTGCGTGCCCCGCCGGCACCCGCCCGGAGACGAGACCGGAGGCGCACCCATGCCGGAGCTGTTCATCGGCGGTCAGTGGACCGCAGCGGCCGAAGGGCAGGTGCGGGAGATCCGCTGCCCGGCGGACGGCGCGCTGGTCGCGACGGTCGACGAGGGCGGCCCGAAGGACGCGGCCGCCGCGGTCGCCGCCGCCCGACTGGCGTTCGACGACGGGCCCTGGCCCGGGACCCCGGCCGCCGAGCGCGGGCGGGTGGTGCTCCGCGTCGCCGAGCTGCTGGAACGGGACCGGGAGGCGCTGGCCCGGGCCGAGTCGCTGGACACCGGCAAGCGGCTGGTGGAGAGCGGCTACGACATGGACGACATCGCCGGCTGCTTCCGGTACTTCGGCAACCTCGGCGCGTCCGGCGGCACCGACCGGGTGGTGGACGCCGGGACGCCCGAGGTGGACAGCACCGTGCGACACGAGCCGGTCGGGGTCTGCGCGCTGATCACGCCGTGGAACTACCCCCTGTTGCAGACCGCCTGGAAGGTCGCGCCGGCCCTGGTCGCCGGGAACACCTTCGTGCTGAAGCCGAGCGAGCTGACGCCGCACACCGCGATCCACCTGATGCGGCTGCTGGCCGAGGCCGGGGTGCCGGACGGCGCGGCGAACCTGGTGCTGGGCACCGGCCCGCTGGTGGGGGCGCCGTTGACCGAGGATCCGCGGGTGGACCTGGTGTCGTTCACCGGCGGGCTGGTGACCGGCCGTCGGATCATGGCCGCGGCGGCCCCCACGGTCAAGAAGATCGCCCTCGAACTGGGCGGCAAGAACCCCAACATCGTCTTCGCGGACGCCGACTTCGAGACCGCCGTCGACTACGCCCTGACCGCGGTCTTCCTGCACTCCGGGCAGGTCTGCTCGGCCGGCGCGCGGCTGCTCGTCCAGGACGAGCTGCACGACCGCCTCGTCGACGAACTGGTCGCCCGGGCCCGGCGGATCCCGCTCGGCGGCCCGTTCGACGAGCGGGCCCGCACCGGGCCGCTGATCTCCGCGGAGCACCGGGCGAAGGTCGCGGCGTACGTGGCGGCCGGGCTGGCCGAGGGTGCGGTGCTGCGCTGCGGCGGGGCGCCACCGGACGATCCGGAGTTGGCGGACGGCTTCTACTACCTGCCGACGGTGCTCGACGAGTGCACCCCGGACATGTCGGTGGTGCGCGACGAGTCGTTCGGGCCGGTGCTGACCGTGGAGCGGTTCCGGGACGAGGCGGAGGCGGTGTCGCTGGCCAACGACACGGTGTACGGGCTGGCCGGGGCGGTGTGGACCCAGGACGCCGAGCGTGCGCACCGGGTGGCGTCCCGGCTGCGGGCCGGCACGGTGTGGATCAACGACTTCCATCCGTACGTGCCGCAGGCCGAGTGGGGCGGGATGAAGCAGTCCGGGGTCGGCCGGGAGTTGGGGCCGGCCGGGCTGGCGGAGTACCAGGAGGCCAAGCACGTCTGGCGGAACACCGCGCCGGTCCCGCAGAGGTGGTTCGAGTGAGTGGTTCCGTGCCACCGGGCTCCGGCGCCGGCGGACCGTCCGACGACGGCGGGCACGACGCGGGGCACGAGGACGGGGCGCTGGCCGAGCTCGGCTACAAGCCCGAACTCAAGCGGACCCTCGGCAACTTCCACACCTTCGCCGCCGGCATCAGCTACATCTCCATCCTCACCGGCACCTTCCAGCTGTTCTACTTCGGCGTGAGCCACGGCGGTCCCGCGTACTGGTGGTCCTGGCCGATGGTCTTCGTCGGCCAGCTGATGGTGGCGCTCTGCTTCTGCGAGCTGGCCTGCCGCTATCCGGTGGCCGGGTCGATCTACAACTGGGCGAAGCAGCTCGGCGGTCCGCACGTGGGCTGGATCGGCGGCTGGATGATGCTCACCGCGTCCATGGTGTCGCTGGCCGCGGTGGCACTGGCGTACCAGGTGACGCTGCCGCAGATCTCGTCGTGGTTCCAGTTCGTCGGGGACGGCACCGGCAAGACCGACGCGGCCGCCAACGCGGTCCTCCTGGGCGCCGTCCTGATCGCCTTCACCACCCTGGTCAACGCCTTCGGCGTGAAGCTGATGGCGCGGATCAACTCGGCGGGCGTGGCCATCGAGTTGATCGCCGCCGTCGTGCTGATCCTGCTGCTGGCGGCGCACGTCACCCGCGGCCCGGCGACCGCGCTGACGGACACCTTCGGCAAGGGCCAGGGCCAGAGCCTGGGGTACCTGGGTGCGTTCCTGACCGCCTCGCTCGCCTCCGCCTACGTCATGTACGGCTTCGACACCGCCTCCTCGCTCGGTGAGGAGTCCAAGGATCCGGCCCGCAACGCGCCCCGGGCGATCCTGCGGGCACTGGTCGCCTCGTTCCTCATCGGCGGACTGATCCTGCTGTTCGCGCTGCTGGCGGTGCCCGACCTGCACGACGAGCGGTTGTCGGTGGACGGCCTGCAGTACGTGGTCCTGGCCACCTTGGGGTCGACGGTCGGTCAGGCCGTGCTGTGGTGCGTGGTCATCGCGATCACCGTCTGCGAGCTGGCGGTGCACACCGCGGCCATCCGGCTGGCGTTCGCGATGGCCCGCGACAACAACCTCCCGGCGTCCGGACGACTGGCCCGGGTCAGCCCGCGGTTCCAGACGCCGGTGGTGCCCGCGATCGTGATCGGGCTGGTCGGGATCGTGATCCTGCTGATCAACGTCGACCAGCCGCAGATCTTCTCGGTGATCACCAGCATCGCGATCATCATGATCTACCTGGCCTACCTGATGGTGACGCTGCCGATGCTGGTGCAGCGGCTGCGCGGCAACTGGTCGGTGCCGAAGGGAAGCTTCTCGCTGGGCAGGTTCGGGCTGCCGATCAACGTGCTGGCGGTGCTCTGGGGCCTGGCGATGTCGATCAACCTCGCCTGGCCGCGCGCGGCGGTCTACAACGCCACCGGCCCGCAGCACTGGTACCTGCGCTGGGGCGCGTTCGTGTTCATCGGTGTGGTGGGGCTGGGCGGGTTCGCCTACTACTGGTTCGTGCAGCGGCACCGCACCGGCGTGCTGGCCTCGCACGCCGCCGAGGACGCCGGTTCCGGCGACGCCGCGGCCCCCGCGCCCTGACGCCGGGGCCCCGCGGCCCGCCCGGAGAGCGGGCCGCGGGGCCCCGGGGCGGCACGGTGGAATCAGTCCGCGGCCGGCTCCTCCGCCGGGCGGACGTGGGCCGTCCACTTCTCCTCGATGCGCCCGAACTTCCAGACGGCCAGGGCGACGATCCAGGTGAGGAGGAACAGTCCGACGATGGCGAAGCCGATGACGTTGAGGTCCAGGCCGCCGACCCAGTCCCAGAAGGCGCCGTGCAGGTCGAACTTGTCGGCGAGCAGGCCGAGGAGCTCCACCGTCCCGATGATCAGGGCGACGGCCACCGAGAGACCGGTGATGGTGAGGTTGTAGTAGACCTTGCGGACCGGCTTGGAGAAGGCCCAGCCGTAGGCGAAGTTCATGAACGAGCCGTCGATGGTGTCGAGCAGGCTCATGCCGGCCGCGAACAGCACCGGCAGGCAGAGGATGGCGTACCAGGGCAGTCCGGAGGCGGCACCGGAGCCGGCCAGTACCAGCAGCGCGACCTCGGTGGCGGTGTCGAAGCCGAGGCCGAAGAGCAGGCCCAGCGGGTACATCTGCCAGGGCTTGGTGATCGACTTCATGACGCGGCCGAGCAGGCGGTTCATCAGGCCGCGGTTGTTGAGCTGGTCCTCCAACGCGGCCTCGTCGAAGTCGCCGGCCCGCATCCGCCGGAAGACCCCCCAGATCCCGACCAGGATCACGATGTTGATCGCGGCGATGACGTAGAGGAAGACGCCCGAGACGGTGGTGCCGATCAGGCCGGTCACCGCGTGCAGCTGGGAGTTGTCGTCCTTGACCGGTCCGGCGAGCGCCTTGACGCCGAGGGACAGCAGGAACGCCAGGCCGAAGACGATGCTGGAGTGGCCCAGCGAGAACCAGAAGCCGACCGAGAGCGGCCGCTGCCCCTCGTGCATGAGCTTGCGGGTGGTGTTGTCGATGGCGGCGATGTGGTCGGCGTCGAAGGCGTGCCGCATGCCGAGGGTGTACGCGGTCACCCCGATGCCGATGCCGAAGCTCTTGGTGCCGAGGCTGTAGTGCTCCGGGGCCACGATCGCCACCAGGGTGAACCAGCCGATCACGTGCAGCGCGAGAATGAACCCGGCCATGCCCGCCATCCGCCCCCACTCGGCGCGGGTCATGGACCGCGCGATCCGCTGCCGGCGCGACGGCGGGGCCTGTCCGGCCAGGGTCGGGGCGGGGGGCGTAGGCATGGCTGGTACTGCTTTCTTCCGTTCGGCACCGGCCTCTACCGGAGCACCCCCCTACATTCCTGCCGGTTGGTTTTACTTGCAACCAATGTGCAGTAAAGCTCCCGGCTGCTCTCGTGGTGGAAAGAGTCAAGGCCGGGGCGGCGGGGGTGTCGGGCGGTGACCGTCGGGGTCTTCAGGTCGAGGGCGTAGCCGCCCTCGGCGACCTGGAGTCCGCCGGGCGCGGCCGGGGCGTCGCCCCGCCGCTCCGCCCGGCGTGCCCGGCGTGCCCGGCGTGCCGGGCCGCGGGGGCGTCCGGCAGCACGGGGCCGACCGCCTTTCCCACGCCGTAGGCGGAGCCGAATGTCGCGGCGAGCGCGGTGGCGAAGATCCCGACCTTCAGTCCGATGTGCATGGCGCAATCCCTCCTCAGGGGCCGCCGGTGGCGGGTACCGCCGATGTCGCGGCCGATCGATGCGCCCACACAATACCCCCTAGGGGTATCTGGTCAACCCGCCGGAGACGCTTGCCATGAATACGGGTGGGGGGTATACATGAGCTACGCCACCAAATACCCCCCAAGGGTATTTACGGCAGGGTCGCAGCCCCTCTTGACCGGCCCGCACGCACCCCCGTCCGCACCCCTGTTTCCGTGAGCTGCGAGGAGCAGACATGACCACCACCAGCCCCGGCGCCACCGAGGTCGAGCTCGCCATCGGCGGCATGACCTGCGCCTCCTGCGCGGCCCGGATCGAGAAGAAGCTCAACCGCATGGACGGGGTCGAGGCCACCGTCAACTACGCCACCGAGAAGGCGAAGGTCACCTTCCAGGACGACGTGTCGGTCCGGGATCTGGTCGCCACGGTCGAGGCCACCGGGTACACCGCGCAGGAGCCCGCGCCGCTCGTCCCCGCCGGCGGGGACGGCACGGCGAGCGGCACCGGGGGCGACACGGGCGGCACGGCGGAGACCGACCCCCTGCGGCCGCTGCGGCAGCGGCTCGTCACCGCGGTCGCGCTGGCCGTCCCGGTGATCGTGCTGGCCATGGTCCCGGCGTTGCAGTTCACGTACTGGCAGTGGCTGTCGCTGACGCTGACCGCACCGGTCGTCACCTACGCCGCCTGGCCGTTCCACCGCGCCGCGTGGACCAACGCCCGGCACGGCGCGGCCACCATGGACACCCTGATCTCGGTCGGCACCTCCGCCGCGTTCCTGTGGTCGCTGTGGGCGCTGTTCTTCGGCACCGCCGGCACCCCCGGCATGACCCACCCGTTCGAGCTGACCATCGCCCGCACCGACGGCGCGGGGAACATCTACCTGGAGGCGGCGGCCGGCGTCACCGCCTTCATCCTGGCCGGCCGGTACTTCGAGGCCCGCTCCAAGCGGAAGGCCGGCGCGGCGCTCAAGGCGCTGATGGAACTGGGCGCCAAGGACGTCACCGTGCTGCGCGACGGCCGCGAGGAGACCGTGCCGATCGGGCAGTTGAGCGTCGGCGACCGGTTCCTGGTCCGCCCGGGCGAGAAGATCGCGACGGACGGCACGGTGGTGGACGGCGCGTCCGCCGTGGACGCCTCGATGCTGACCGGCGAATCGGTACCGGTGGAGGTCACGGCCGGCGACGGCGTCACCGGTGCCACCCTCAACGTCGGCGGCCGGCTCGTCGTCGAGGCCACCCGCATCGGCGCGGACACCCAACTGGCCCGGATGGCCAAGCTGGTGGAGGACGCGCAGAACGGCAAGGCGGCGGCCCAACGACTCGCCGACCGGATCTCCGCGGTCTTCGTCCCGGTCGTCCTCGCGCTCGCCCTGGCCACCCTCGGCTTCTGGATCGGCAGCGGCGCCGGCCTGACCGCCGCCTTCACCGCGGCGGTCGCGGTGCTGATCATCGCCTGCCCGTGCGCGCTGGGGCTCGCCACGCCGACCGCGTTGCTGGTCGGCACCGGCCGCGGCGCCCAGCTCGGCATCCTCATCAAGGGCCCGGAGGTCCTGGAGAGCACCCGCAAGGTCGACACCATCGTCCTGGACAAGACCGGCACCGTCACCACCGGCCGGATGACCCTGCTGGCCACGCACCCCGCGGCGGGCACCGACGAGGCCGAAGTGCTGCGGCTGGCCGGCGCGTTGGAGCACTCCTCGGAACACCCGATCGCGCGGGCCGTGGCGGCGGGCGCGAGCGCGCAGGTGGGCACCCTGCCGGTGCCGGAGGACTTCGCCAACATCGCCGGGCGCGGCGTCCAGGGCGTCGTCGACGGGCACGCCGTGCTGGTCGGCCGGGAGCAGCTGCTGGCCGAGTCGGCGATCCCGCTCCCGGAGGAGCTGGCCCGGGCCAAGGCGGCGGCCGAGGCGAACGGGCGGACCGCGATCGCGGTGGCGTGGGACGGCGCCGCCCGGGCCGTGCTGGAGGTCGCCGACGCCGTCAAGGACAGCAGCCCGGAGGCGATCCGCCGGCTGCGCGCGCTCGGCCTGACGCCGGTGCTGCTGACCGGCGACAACGCGGCGGTGGCCCGCTCCGTCGCGGCCGAGGTCGGCATCGACGCGGACCGGGTGTTCGCCGAAGTGCTCCCGCAGGACAAGGTCGAGGTGGTCCGGCGCCTCCAACAGGAGGGCAGGACCGTGGCGATGGTCGGCGACGGCGTCAACGACGCGGCGGCGCTGGCCCGGGCGGACCTCGGGCTGGCCATGGGCACCGGGACCGACGCCGCCATCGAGGCCGGTGACCTCACCCTCGTCCGGGGTGACCTGCGGGCCGCGGCCGACGCCATCCGGCTCTCCCGCCGCACCCTGGGGACCATCAAGTCCAACCTCTTCTGGGCCTTCGCGTACAACGTCGCGGCACTGCCGCTGGCCGCGACCGGGCTGCTCAACCCGATGATCGCGGGGGCCGCGATGGCCTTCTCCTCGGTCTTCGTCGTCGGCAACAGCCTGCGACTGCGGGGGTTCCAGGCCGCGGACACGTGAGGCACCGACGAAGGGGGCCAAGGCCCCGACGGCACTGCGACGCCTGCGGCACCGAGGCGCTCGTCGCCGGCGGCGAGCACGGGGAGGCCCGGGAGACTTCCCGAATCCCCTCCCCCTCGTCCGGGCCTGACGGCCGCTGCGCGCCGGCCGGGCGGCGCCCGCCACGCCCTCCTCACCCCGAACGGTGGGGAGGGCGTCGGCGTGCGCACGGTGCCGCGCGCAGCCGCGACGGGCCGGGCGGGTCCGGCGCCGGCACTCCGCGACGCGACCCCCGGGGGGTATGCGGGCGAGGGGTGGGGGGTGCGCCGCCCGCCGGACGCGGCCTGCCCTACCCTCGGATCCGGGAGGTCGAGGAGATGCGGACGAACCGGCGGATGCGGGCGGCCGGTGCCTGGGGGCACCTGCTGCTGGTCGCCGTGCTCGCCCTGGGCGTCTTCGCGATGCACACCCTGGGCCACCCCACGGGCCACTCCGATACGCCGGACGCCCGTGCGGCGACCGCCGCGCACGGCGCCGCGGCCCGCACCCACCCGGCCCCGGCCGCCGGACCGGCCGCGAGTCAGCGGCACGCCACCGCGCACCCCGGGGCCCCCTCGCCCGGACCCTCCTCACACGGGCCCGGCGCGGGGATGGACATGACCTCGCTGTGCCTGGCCGTCCTGGGGAGTTGGGCCCTGGCCGCCCTGCTGTACGGGGCGCTGCGCCGCCGGACCGACTGGCTGGTCCCGCTGCGCGCCGGCACGCTCGCCCGGCTGCGGCCCCATCCCCCGCCGCGGCCCCCGGACCTCGCCGAGCTGTCGATCCTGCGGATCTAGGCCGAACGCCACCGCGGGCGCCCCGCGCTGCCCGCACGCCCCCGCGTTCGTCCGAGTAGTCCACCGCACAGACAGCACGAGGTATCGATATGACCGCGCATCGGCGCACCGACCGCCCCGCCCGCCGGACTCCCCGTCTCGGGGCCCGGCGACTGGCCCTCACCGCATTCGCCGCCACCGCGGCCCTGCTCCTCGCCGCCTGCGGCGGCGCCACCGAAGCCGACCGCAGGGGCACCGCGGACCACGGCGGCACCCCGTCCGCCACCGCCGGCGGCAACCCCGCCCCGGGGCCGGTCGGCGACACGGATGTGAGGTTCGCGCAGATGATGATCCCGCACCACCAGCAGGCTCTGGAGATGGCCCGGCTCGCCGACGGCCGCGCCGCCGACCCGGAGGTCAAGAAACTGGTCGCGGCGATCGAGCAGGCGCAGGACCCCGAGATTCAGCGGATGCGCGCCTGGTTGAAGGCGTGGGGCAAGCCCGAGTCCGCCGGCGCCATGCCGGGCATGGACCACGGCTCCGGCTCCATGGACCACGGTTCCGGGGCCGGCGGTCACGGCTCCGGCATGTCCGGGATGATGTCCGACGAGGACATGAAGGCGCTCAAGGCCGCCAAGGGCCGCGCGTTCGACCGCGCGTTCGCGACGATGATGATCGCCCACCACAAGGGGGCGATCGACATGGCCAAGGACGAGCAGCGGCGCGGCCGGAACGCCACCGCCAAGAAGCTCGCGGACGACGTCGTCCGCGGCCAGGCCGCCGAGGTCGCCGAGATGACCGCACTCCTCGACCGGCTCTGACGCCCCGCGCCGGCCGCCGCGCCCCGCACCCGGGGCGCGGCGGCCGGCCCGTGGAACTACCGGACCGCGTAGCGCCCCAGGGCCGGTTCGAGCTGGTCGAAGACCCGCTCGGCCTCGGCGCCGATCGTCGCGGCGATCTCCGCTTCGGGGTCGCCGGCCAGCGTGCGTTCCTGGATGCGCACGAACAAGAGGCGGAGTGCGGCGGCCAGTTGGGCGGCCGCGGCGCGGGGCAGGACGTCGTCCGCCGGCGCGCCGGTGGCCGCGGCGAGCGCGCCGGCCAGCGCGCGTTCCCGCTGCTCGTGCAGTTCCCGCAGCCGGGCCGTGAGGGTGGGGCTGTCGGCGACCATGCGGGCGAAGGCCGGCCCGGCGAAGCCCGCGACGGGGTCGCGCTCGCGCAGGGCGGTGCCGAAGGCGCGGCGCACCGCGGCGAGCGCGGACTCCCCCGGCTCCCGGGCGTCCGCGGCGCGGGCGAGGCTCGCGACGAACTCCTCGTGGTGGTCGAGCGCCAGGTCCTCCTTGCGCGCGAAGTAGTTGGTGACCGTCTTCTTCGCCACGCGGGCGGCGGTGGCGATCTCCGCGATCGTCGTCGCCTCGAAGCCCTGCCGCTGGAAGAGGCGGGTGGCGTGGTCGGAGATCAGTTGCCTGGTCTCCTGCTTCTTGGCCTCGCGGAGGCCCAAGGGGGGCTCGACATCCATGGCACGACTTTACCTCCGACGTAAAAAGCCCCTTGACCCCTCCATGCCCTCATTCTAAATTTACGCCCGTCGTAATTTTTGCGGTGCGCGTCACCGCCCACCCCCGAGGAGACCCCATCAACATCACCGCTTCCACCGTCTCGTTGACCGTCGACGAGGTGGCCGCCTCCCGCGACTTCCTGACCGCGCACTTCGGCTACACGCAGGTCGCGGCCGCCGACGGCTTCGCCAAGCTGACCCACGAAGCGGCCGCCGTCGACCTCGTACTGTTGCAGCGCGGCACCGAGGTACTGCCCACCGCGCAGCGCGACCAGCGGGCCGGCGGCCTGATCCTCGCCTTCACCGTCACCGACCTCGCGGGCCACGAGGAGCGCCTGCGCCGGGCCGGGATACCGCTCACGATGCCGTTGCGCGAAGAGCCCTGGGGCGAGCGCCTGTTCCAGGTCACCGACCCGAACGGCGTGGTGCTGCAACTCGTCGAGTGGGCCTGAGGGCGGTGCGGCGCGGCGCGCGATCGGCGCCGCACCCTGAACCGCCCGCGCGTCACCGCCGCGCCGGCGGCACACCCTTCGCGGGGTGCGCCACGGCACGCGCCAACAGGCCCTGCAGCGTGCTCCGTTCCTCGTCGTCGAGCCCGGCGAGCGGGGACTCGGCCTCCAGGAGTGCGAGCAGCCGGTCGCGGAGTTCGGCGCCCTGCGGGGTGAGGACGAGCTGCTTGGCGCGACGGTCGTTGGGGTGCGGTCGCCGCTCGATCAGCTGCTGCTTTTCGAGCTTGTCGACGACGAACGTGGCGTTGGAGGGCTCGCAGCTCATCCGCTCGGCGAGCTCCCGCATCGTCAACGGCCCGGCCAGTTCGCGCAGCGCGGTGGCCTGGGGGGCGGTGAGGCCCAGCGTGGCCGCGCGCCGGCGGATGTGGTCGGCGATCTGCTGGGCCAACCCGTTCACCAGGCCGCACAGCTGGCGCTCCGCGAGGGCCTGTTCTTCCGGGTTCGTCGTCATGGGGGCATCCTACCAAGTACCCCTAGCCTAAATAATCCGAGCTTGAATCATTAAAGCTTGACGCTTATGGTGGCGGTGTCGCCGCATTCCGGTGCGGCGCCGGCGCCCCGCCGTAGTGGGGAGCGCCGCAACACCCCTGCCCCGCACGCCTTCCGAAAGGACCGCGACCATGAGCACCGCCGCACCCAGCACCGACGAACGACTGCGCCGACCCGCCGTCCGCCGCTCCTTGCAGCTCGGCGCGACCACCGTCACCTACGTCCCGGACGGCGCGGCGCAACTGATCCCGCGCCGCTGGCTGCCGGACACCACGGACGCGACCTGGGCCGCGCACCCCGAGTACCTGGACGCGACCGGGAACCTGGTGGCGGGCGTCGGCGGCCTTCTGGTGGAGCACGGCGACCGGGCGCTGCTGATCGACGCCGGCGTCGGGCCGCAGTCGTTCCCGGCCGAACCGGGCAACGCCCACGGCGCCCTGCACGGCGGCGCGCTGCTGGACAACCTCGCCGCCCTCGGCCGCGCGCCGGCCGACATCGAGGCGGTGGCCGTCACCCACCTCCACACCGACCACCTCGGCTGGGCCTGGCATCCCGCCCCGGGCGGCGACCGCCCCGCCTTCGCGCACGCCGACTACCTGATCGCCGAGCCCGAGTGGGCCCACCGCGACCTGATGGCGGCGCACGGCATCGGCCCGGAGATCCTCGGCGCACTGGCGCCCCGCGTCCGGACCGTGGCGGACGGCGAGGAGGTCTTCCCCGGCGTGCGGATCCGGTTCTACGGCGGCCACACACCGGGGCACGCCGGCTACGAGATCACCGCGGGCGGGCGGCGGTTGATCGCCTTCGGCGACGCCCTGCACTCGCCGATCCAGATCGGCCACCCGGAGTGGCGCGCGGCCCCCGACCACGACCCCGCGGCGGCCGTCGCCGCCCGCCGCCGCCTGATCGCGGAGCTCCAGGAGCCGGACACCGTCGGCTTCGGCATCCACTTCGCCGACGTGGTCTTCGGGCGGGTCCGGGCGGACGGCGACGGAACGGCCTGGCAGCCGCTCGACGCCTGAGCGGACCCACCCCGCGCACCGGCGCCCTACGAGAAGGCCGGACCGGCGAACAGCCGGCGCAACACGCCCTCCTCGACGGCCGGTTCCGCCGGCGCGGGACCGGCCGCGGTCGGTGCGTACTCGGTGACCCCGACCCCGGCGAGCGCGAAGCTCCCGGCGAGCGCCGTCAGGGCGTCGGCCAACTTCTCGGGGTGCAGGCCCGCCGGCTCCGGGCAGGACAGTCCCGCGAAGTGGCCGGGGTCCAGCACGTCCAGGTCCAGATGGACGTAGACGTGCCGGGCGCCGGTGGCGGCCACCGCGGCGATCAACCGGTCCGGGTCGTCGAGCGCGGCGACCGGCAGCGCCGGCACGCCCGCGGCGGCGAGGAACCGCCGCTCCTCGGGGTCGAGCGCACGCACCCCGGCGAGGACCAGCCGGCGGGCGTCGAGGCGCCCGTCCGGCGGGGGCAGCAGCGCCGCCGGGCCCTGCCCCAACAGGGTGCGCAGCACCATCCCGTGGAAGCCCCCGGAGGGCGAGCTCGCCGGGGTGTTGAGGTCGGCATGGGCGTCGAACCAGACCACGGCGAGGTCCGCGCCGTGCCGGGCGACGGCGTGCGACACGGGCGCGAGTTCGACGCCGCAGTCCCCGCCGACCGTGCGCAGCGACCCCGGGCCCCACTCCGCCAGGGCCTGCCGGGTGGCGCGCAACGAGGCGGCCAGGACGTCGAGATGGCGCACCCCGTCCTCGGTGCGGCCGGGGTCGGGGCCGATCGGCACGACGGTGCGGCGGGTCGCGGGCAGCAGGGCGCCCAGGCGGTGCGCACCGGCCGCCACCCGCTGCGGCGCGCCGGCCGCCGACCCCTGCCACTGCGGGACGACCAGCAACGGGCCGGGGCCGTGGGCGGGCCGGTTCACGTCGTGTAGTCCGCGTTGATCCGGACGTACCCGGGGGACAGGTCGCAGCCGAACACGGTCGCCGCGCCGTCGCCGATGCCGAGGGTGACGGCGAGGTCGACCTCGCTGCGGCGCAGCGCGGCGGTGAGCTCCGCGAGCAGTTCCGGGGTCGGCTCGGTCGGGTAGACCTCGGTGCCGCCGAAGGCGACGGTGACGCGGTGCGGCTCGATGTCGCGGTCGTCGGTGTTCTTGCCGACGGCCATCAGGACCCGTCCCCAGTTGGGGTCCGCGCCGTAGACGGCGGTCTTGACCAGGGGCGAGTTGACGACGCTCTTGGCGATGCGCTTGGCCTGCGCGGCGTCGCGCGCCTCGGTCACGGTGACCCGCAGGAGCTTGGTGGCGCCCTCGCCGTCGCTGGCGAGCTGCCGGGTCAGGTCCAGACAGAGGTCGGCGAGGGCGGCGGCGAACTCTTCGGGATCGACCGGGCCGGCCGCGCCGTTGGCGAGCACCGCGACGGTGTCGGAGGTGGAGGTGTCGGTGTCCACGCTCAGGCAGTTGAACGTCGCGTCGACGGCCGTCCGCAGCGCCCGGTCCAGGTCCGTCGCGGCGAGTTCGGCGTCGGTGACGACGTAGGCCAGCATCGTGGCCATGTTCGGCTCCAGCATGCCGACGCCCTTGGCGACGCCGACGAGCCGGGCGGCGCCGACCGTGCGGACGGCGGTCTTCGGGCGGGTGTCGGTGGTCATCATGGCCCGCGCCACGTCCAGCGGCGCCGCGGTGAAGGCGTCGGGTCCGCGCTGCGCGGCCCCGTCGAAGTGCGCCCGGATGGTGTCCATGGGCAGGGGGCGCCCGATCACGCCGGTGGACCCGATGAGCACCTCGTCGTCGGAGAGGCCGAGGAGGCCGGCGACCCGGCCGACCACTTCGGCGGCGTGCTCGGCGCCCTGCCGGCCGGTGGCGACGTTGGCGTTCTGCGCCAGGGTGACCACGGCGCGCAGTCGCTGTCCGGCGGCGTGGGCGCGGCTGAGGACGACCGCGGGTCCGGCGAAGAGGCTCTTGGTGAACATGGCGGCGCTGACGGCGGGGCGGTCGGAGGCCACGATCGAGACGTCGTCGCCCTGGTCCCGCAGTCCCCCGTGGCCGGTGTACGCGCGAAAGCCGGTCGGCCATGCCGGTGCCGCACCCTCGACAGAATAGTCATGCGTCATATCGCATACATTTGCAGTCATGGGGGGTGCCTGTCCAGCGCTTTCCGCACCTCGCTCCGCCCCGACGGGGCACGCCGCGGCCCGCGATGGCCCGATGCGGTGCATGGGAACGACGCCCAGGTTTGCGGCGAGCGCGCCCGGAACATGAATCAACCGCCCCGGCGCCAGCCGCTCCGCGACGCGCCCCGCGCACCGGGCGAACGGCCCCGGCCGCGCCGTCGAGCACGTCATCAGGCGAGGAAAGGTATGCCAGCCCATGCCCCACGTGCCGCCGCCCACCGCACCGCCCACCGCCATCCCACGGTCACCGCGCCACCACCGCGCCCGCACTCCCGCCGCATCCATCAGCCGTCTTCTCAACACGCCGCAAATGAAAGGCAGTTGCTGGCTCCCACAGCCCTGCCGCGCCCTCGACGCGCGGCCTCGCGGATGAGCCGGCCGACCGCCGACCGGGCCGGGGTCACCGCCCCCGCGCCCCGCCGCCGCATCGGGTTGGAGCTCGAATTCCCGGTCGTGGCACGGGCCACCGGCCGCGGCATGGACCGCGGCACGGCGGCGCGCCTGTGGCCCGCCTTCGTCGCCGGAAACCCCGGGTGGTCCCTCACCCGGGAGCAGGTCACCGGCGTCACCCTCGGCGTGACCCGCCCCAACGGGGCGTTCGTCGACCAGGTGGACACCGACACCGGCATCTGCACGGTGGAACTCTCCCTGGCCCCCGCGGA
The DNA here is from genome assembly GCF_046549115.1 of Streptomyces sp. x-19. Lineage (NCBI taxonomy): Bacteria > Bacillati > Actinomycetota > Actinomycetes > Kitasatosporales > Streptomycetaceae > Streptomyces > Streptomyces sp. x-19. The sequence continues at coordinate 585,146 of NZ_JAJPWK010000003.1, forward strand.
GACCATCGGCCGGGCGGTGGCGGGCGCCCACGCGATCCTGCGCGACCTCCACCGGCTCCTCGACCCCCTCGGCCTCACCGTGCTCGGCGCCGGCATCCAGCCGCACACCTGGTTCGACGCCGCCCGCAAGACCCGCAAGGACTGGTACCTGCTGCTGGCCCGCCGCTGGCACTACCACCACTGGTTCGTCCCGATCGCCTCCCACCAGGTGGCGGTCGACGTCGCACCGGACGAGGCGGCCCGGGCGGTGAACGTACTCAGCGGCTTCGCGGGGGTCTTCACCGCCCTCACGGCCGGTTCGCCGATCGCGCGGGGGCGGATCCAGCCGTGGAAGGAGACCCGCAACTGGGTGTGGCACGAGCGGAGCGGCAAGGTGTCGGCCGAGGAGGCCCGTTACACCTCCAACGGCATTCCGCCGACCCCCTACCCGGACGTCGGCGCGTACCTCGAACACTTCTGGGCGTCCCGCCTGTACTTCCTCACCGACGGCAAGACCAGCGGCTGCGAAGTGCTCGGCGGCCGCTCCTTCCGGGACTTCCTCATGTCCCCGGAGCCGGTGCCGGCCCGACGGGTCGACGGCGAACGGATCATGATCGCCCCCGACCGGCAGATGCTCGACCGCATCCACCAATACGGCTGGCCGGCCGCCAAGTTGCACTACGGCTTCGACGCGCGCACCGACCTCGACGACGTCCGCACCGCCCTCACCCGGGGTCGGCTCGGGCCGTACTTCGAGGAACACGCGGTCCGCTGCTACGTGGAGAACCGCACCAGCGGCGTCGCCCCACCGGGCGAGGAGGGCGTGGCCGCGGCCCTCACCCTCGGTCTCGTGGAACGGCTCGACGACGCCGAGGCGTTGCTGCACAAGGTCGCGTGGGACGACTGGCGCACCCTGTGGGTCCGCGCCAGCGCACACGGCCTCGCCGCGGAGGACGCCGATGCGCTGGCCCGGATCCGGGAGCTGCTGGAACTCGCCGCCGACGGCCTGCGCGCCCGCGGCGCCGGGGAGGAGACCTTCCTCGCGCCGCTCTTCAGCCGCCTGGACCGGCGCGAGACCCCCGCCGACCGCATGCTCGCGGCGTTTCACGCGGGCGGCGTGCCCCGCCTGCTCGACGCCTTCGGCCACACCGCCGACGCCACCGCCCCCTGACGCCACCGGCCCCCGCGGACCGCGGCGGGCCGCTCACGCCTTCGACCGGCGCCGGCCACTACGCCGCGGCGCCGGATCGGCGCCGCCGAGCAGGCTCGACCGCCGTTCCGCACCGTGGCTCTCGACCTGCCCCACGACCCGGCGCAGCAACTCCGCCGCGCAGCGGCACTCCGCGTCGTCCAGCCGCCCGGTGACGAACGCCTCCTCGGCGTTGAACTCCGGCACCACCCGACCCATCAGGGCCTCGCCGTCGGCCGTCAACCGGAGCAGCACCAGCCGGCCGTCCGCGGGATGGTCGGCGCGCCGCAGCAGGCCGCGGGACTCCAAGGTCCGCACCACACCGGTGAGCGTGCCCTTGGAGATCCCGACCTCCTCGGCGACGTGCCGGGTCTCCGACTCGCCGCGGACCCACACCACCCGGAGCACCACGAACGCGGTCCACGTCAGGTCCGGGCCGCGCAGCACGGAGTTCTCGACGTGCTGCCGCACGGCCGCCGCCGCGCGGTGGATGCCGGTGACCAACGCCATCTGCTCGTGGTGCACCGGGAGGCCGCCGAGCTTCACCTCGACCCGTCTGCCGGTCTCCTCAACGGAACGCTGGCCCAGCACGGACCCCTCCTCCATCGGCGGCGCACACGTGCCCCACGCGGCGGACGCGGGACCGTTCGGAGCCGAAATGTAGCCACCGAACGGGACGAGTCGGTGCGTCACACGCCGCCGCCGGACGGCGCTACGCCTTCCGGCCGACCGCCTACCCCTCCGTCAGCGGGGCGCCCGTCGCCCGACCACTCGGGCGCACCGGGGAACCCGTGCGACGCGAAGGGCCGGCCGATGACGAACTCCCTGAACTTCAGGGCGGCCGCGGACACATATGCCTCCCGGTCCCAGACCAGGCTCAGGACCCGGTGGCAGTCGGGGGCGTCGAGGCTCAGCCAGGCGGCGGGCAGGCGCGTGGGGAGCCGGCGGGACATCTCCGGGACGAGGCCGATGCCCAGGCCGGCGCCGATCAGATCCCCGGTGGCGCCCGGCTCGTCGCCCTCGCACGACAGGACCGGGGTACGGCCCTCGGCGGCGAACAGCCGCTCCAGCAGGGCGCGCGGCCAGGTGCCGATGCGGGTGGTGACGAACGGCTCGTCGACGATCTCGGCGACGGTCACGCGCTCCCGGCCGGCCAACCGGTGGCCGGGCGGCACGGCGAGCAGCACCTCCTCCCGGGCCAGTTCGACGCTGTGCAGGGTCGGGCCGGTCAGCGGCTGGGAGGCCAGGCAGAAGTCGACCTCCCTGGCGCGCAGTCGGCGTTCCATCTCCGGCGCGGTGGCCTGGCGGAGCAGCACGTCGGCACGCGGATGCGCGGCACGGAAGTCGCCGAGGAGGTGGGTGAGGGTCAGCAGGGTCTCGGCGGCGAGGGCGACCCGGCCCAGGACCTGGTCGCGGGCGTCCCGCACCGCACGCCGCCCGTCGTCGAGTTCGCCGAGCGCGCGCTCGACGTGCCGCAGGAACGTCACGCCGTACGCGTTGAGCCGGATCCGGCGGCCCCGTCGGTCGAAGAGCGCAGTGCCCAAGTCGGCTTCTAGGCGGGCGATGACGCGGCTGAGCGAGGGCTGCGCGACCCGGAGTTCGTCCGCGGCCCGGCTGATGTGTTCGTAGCGGGCCACGACCTGGAAGTAGCGCAGCTGAAGGAGGTCCATCGTCGCCCTTTCCTCGTGCCTGCCGAGCATCTTCACACGACGGCGGCGCCGCGTTCGGACGGGGAGCGGGCCGCCGGTGGGCTCGCGGGTCTCCAGGTCGTCCAGGAAGGTCCGCCACAGGTCCTCCAGCGGCGCCATGGTGACGTCTTCCTTGCTGGTGAAGTGGCGGAAGAAGGTGGAAGCCGCGCTCGGTGAAGAGTTCCGGGGCGGTGGTGATCAGCGCTTCCCGGGTCCGCAGCTTCTTGCGTTCGCGCAGCGGGAGGCAGCCGGCGGCCTCACCCCGCACCTGGCCTGGCGCGGCGCCTGGGACGACGCCGCCGGGGCCGTCTACGCCCTGCCCGGCCGGCGACTGCACGGCAAGGCGGTCCTGGACGTCGCCTGAACCGGGCCCGTAGCCGGGCGGGGCGGGCCGGTGGTGCGTAGCGTGGTGGCTGAGAGGGAGCGGCCCTTCCCAGGAGGCGCGCACGTGAAGCCGGAACTCGACTACCGGGCGGTGTTCGCCGCGACACCGAGTCCGTACCTGGTGCTGGGGACGGACCTGGTCGTCGTGGACGTCAACGACGCGTACTGCCGGGCCACCAACCGCACGCCCGAGCAACTGGTCGGGCAGCACCTGTTCGTCGCGTTCCCGGACAACCCCGCGGACAGCATGGCCGACGGGGTCCGCAACCTGGGCGCCTCACTGGCCCGGGTGCTGGAGTCCGGCCGGGCGGACACCATGCCGGTGCAGCGCTACGACATCCCGGTGGTGCACCGGCCGGGCGCCTTCGAGGAGCGCTGGTGGTCCCCGATCAACACGCCGGTCCACGGATCGGACGGGGAGGTGGCCTACATCATCCACCGGGTCGAGGACGTCACCGACTTCGTGCGCACCCGCCGCTTCCACGGCGGCCCGCTGGCCCAGCGGGCACAGAGCATGGAGGCCGAGCTGTACGTGCGGGCCCGCGAGCTCCAACGGCTCAACGACGAGCTGCGGGCCGCGCACGCCCGCGAGCGGCGGGTCGCGGTCACCCTCCAGGAGGCGATGCTGCACTCCCCCGACCTGGCCCGGCACGAGGACGTCGCGGTGCGCTACCTGCCGGCGGTGGGCTCGCTGAACGTGTGCGGCGACTGGTACGACGCCGTCGACCTGCCCGACGGTCGCTTCGCCGTCGCCGTCGGCGACGTGGTCGGCCACGGTCTGGAGGCCGCCACCGTCATGGGCATGCTGCGCAGCGCGCTCTCCGCGGCCAGCCGGGCGGTGTCCGGGCCGGCGCAGGCGCTGGAGGTGCTGGGCCTGTACGCCCGCTCGGTGGAGGGGGCCCTGGCGACCACCGCGGTCACCGCCCTGATCGACTCCCGCTCGAAGCTGATCGTCTACTCCAGCGCCGGTCACCCGCCGCCCGTACTGGTCAGCGCGGGCGGCACCTGCCGGCTGCTGGACCAGGCCACCGACCCGCCGTTGGGGGCCCGGCCCGAGCATGTGCCGCGCCCCCAGGCCGGCACCGCCTACCACCCCGGCGACACCCTGGTGCTCTACACCGACGGCCTGATCGAGCGCCGGGACGAGGACATCGACGCCGGCCTGGGCCAGCTCACCGCGGCGCTGGCCGACTTGAGCCGGCTCAGCCCGCAACGGCTGGCCGACGCCGTGCTCGCGCGGCTGGGCGTGTCCGGCGGCGCCCGGGACGACGTCGCCCTGGTCGTCGTCCGCCTGTGACACCCGGGCGACCGGCCGACCGGGTCAGGACGGCGGGAGGGCGCCCCCGACGGCGCGGTGGACGGCCCGGGCCAGCCGCGCCCCCCACAGCGAGCGCGGCCCGGCGAAGGCGTGCGCCTGCTCTCCGGGGCACGGGGTGCGGGCGGCGACGCACACCGCGTCGGTGGGGGTGCCCGAACAGTCGTGGCCGGCCTCCAGCAGGGCCTGGACCTTGGCTTCGGTGGCGGTGGCCACCGCGTTGACCAGGGCGGCGTCGGTCAGCGGCACGGGCAGCGCGACCACGATGTTGATCGTGCCGGGTCCCGCCGGGGCCGTGGCACGTGCGGCCGGCACCGCGGCCCAGCCGCGGACCGTGATGCCGGCGCTCGCGACGGCTTCGACGCCCCCGTCCGCCGCCTGACCGTGACGGGTGACGTCGGCGGCCGTCATCAGCCCCACGCCCGCGCCCCGCGCGCCCGCGTCGCGGGCGAGTTCGGCGAGGTGGCGGTCCGGGTCGGTGCGGCGGTAGCCGTGGGCGACCTGGGCGTTGAGGACCCAGGCGCGTTCGCCGAGGCCGCCGCCCAGCACGGCGGTGCTGATCATCCGCCAGCCCGGACCGGCGACCCACAGCAGCGCGTGCAGGCGCTCCCCGTCCTCGGTGCGGGACGTGCGCCCGGCGGGCAGCAGACCGGCGCGGGTACGGGGCGGCGGGAGAACGGCGGTCACCGGGCGGGCTCCAGGGCGGGGCAGGGGCGGGCAGCCGATCGTACGCGCCGCCCCGGGGTGGTCGGACCGCCACCTCGCGGCGCTCGCCCCGACCGGTGCCGACGGCGCTCCCGCACGCCGCCGAAAGGGAGACTTAACTGCCTCTTCATAGTGGGATGTTGGGAAATCCGTGGCCTTTGGACATCCCGGTCCGGTGCGTGGCGGGAGTCGTGCGGGGCGGCGATACCTGCCCCGCAGAACGCCGGCGAATCTCGGCCAGAATCGGCCCGATCGCCTTCGAACATGATCGCTTACCCTGACCACTGCCGCGGAACAACGAGGTCCGCATACCGGGAGGAGGCCGCACAGGCCACCTGGTGGACCGTTGTCGCGATCACGAAAGGGGAATGATGAACGCCACGCCGCACGTTGGGCAGAATTCACCCGATGACGCATTCCTGCAATTAGTCTACGGCGCCGTGTGCGGCCCGTTCGGCGAGGAAACCGACGCCGCGGAAATAGCCACCGAACTCGGCGTTCCCCTTACCGAAACGACTGCCGCACTCACCGAACTCACCGCACTGGGATTACTGCGGAACGGACCGAATCAGGGATGGGTCGCGGTCTCCCCGCACGAAGCGGTGAGCCGGGTCATCGGGCCACTGGAACACGAGATGCACACCCGGCGCCTCCAGATCGAGCGGGCGCGGCGGCGCATGATGTCCTTCGCCTCGACGTTCGACGCCCATGCCCGCGGCGGCGGCGGGCAGATCGAGCTGATCGAGGACCTCGCGGACGTGCGGCGGACGATCGCCGAACTCAGCGCGCGGGCCAAGCGGGAGATCCTGACCGCGCAGCCGGGCGGCGGCCGCCGTGAGGACGTCCTCGTGGAGGCGGCCCCCCGCGACTACGACACGCTGCGCAGGGGCGTCACGATGCGCATGCTCTACCAGCACACGGCCCGGTCGAGCCTGGGCACGCAGTCGTACGTGGAGCAGGTGACCCGGCTCGGCGCGCAGGTGCGCACCCTGGACGACCAGTTCATGCGCTTTTTGGTGTTCGACCGGGAATGCGCGGTGTTCGCGGTTCCGCAGAGCCAGGACGCGGCGGTGCTCGTCCGGGATCCCTATGTCGTGGACTTCATCACCGACGTGTACGAACGCATGTGGTTGACGGCCGTGCCGTTCACGGTCGACGCGGATACGCAACCGGAAATCACCCATGACGTGAAGGAGGCCATCATTCGGCTGCTCACCGCCGGGTTGACGGATGCGGCGGTCGCCCGGCGGCTGGGCATGTCGGTGCGCACCTGCCGCAGACACGTGGCGGAAATCATGGCCGCGCTGGGTGCCGAAAGTCGCTTTCAGGCCGGATATCTGTTGGCCGTGCACGAATAGGGCGGAAAACGAGTGCTCGGCCCGGCGACGCCCCGCCGCGCCCCGCACCGCCTTCCGCATCGGTTCCCCCGGTCCGTCGTCGCGACCGTGCCACGGGTGAGGGCACGGCAGCCGACGGACGGGCCCGGTGCACGAGGTGGCCTCGGCGGTGACGGTGGATGGGGAGGAATTTCGGTCATCGCCGAGGGCGAGCGGGCGACGGCCTGCGACGTGCCCGCGCCGGGGCCCCGTGCGACGCCCGGCGGGGTGCACGGGGCTGCGGCGCGCGGCCGGTCAGCGCGCCGGACGGAGCTCCAGGGTGCAGCACTTCACGCTGCCGCCGGCCTTGAGCAGTTCGGTCAGCTCCACGCCGATCGGGAGGAACCCGCGGGCGCTCAGCTCCTGCTTGAGGTGGACCGCGGCGTCCGGCAGCAGGACGTGCCGGCCGTCCGAGAGCGCGTTGAGCCCGAAGACCGCGGCGTCCTCGGCGGTGGCGCGGATCGCGTCGGGGAACAGTTCCCGCAGCACGGCCTGGCTGCCCGGGGTGAACGCCTCGGGGTAGTACATGACCTCGTCGTCGGAGAGCACCGCGAGCGCGGTGTCCAGGTGGTAGAACTCGGGGTTCACCAGGGTCAGGCCGATGACCGGCAGGCCGAAGAACTCCTGGGCCTCGGCGTGCGCCCGCGGGTCCGTCCGGAATCCGGTGCCGGCCAGCACCTTCCGCCCCACGACCAGGTAGTCGCCCTCCCCCTCGTTGATGTGCTCGGGCCAGTAGACGTCGGTGTAGCCCTGGGCGACGAACCAGGAGAGGTAGGCGGGGCCTTCGGCGGTCCGCTCGACGTGCCGGAACCGGGCCCCGAACACCCGGCCGTCGACGACGGTGGCGCCGTTCGCCGCGAAGACCATGTCGGGCAGCCCGGGGAGTGGCTCGATCACCTCCACGGTGTGCCCCAACTTCCGGTAGAGATCGGCGAGCTGGGTCCACTGGGTGAGGGCGAGATCGCCGTCGACCGGCTTGCCCGGGTCCATCCACGGGTTGATGGAGTAGGTCACGTCGAAGTGCCGGGGCGGGCACATCAGGAACCGGCGGGGCGTGGCGATCCGCGCGGGCGCTGCGGTGCCGGCCTCGGTGGCGGTGGTGGGTGACACGGCGTTCTCCCTTGTGGGGTGAGGTGGGGCCGGCGGCGGCAGGGTGCTCCGCGGGGCCGACGCGGGGATGGCGGAGGGCACGTCGGTGGACGCGTTCCGCGGTGGTCGCAGGGGACGCGGCGTCAGCCGTCGTCCTCGGCCTTGGTGGTGGTGTCGTCCTTCAGGGAGGCCACGGCGCCCAGCCGGCCCACCCCGAACCAGGCCGGGAGGAGGGCCAGCGCGGAGACCGCGCCGAGCAGGAGCCAGGCAGCCCGGCCCATGCCGGTCCACAGGGCGACACCGACGACCGGGCCGATGGCGGTACCGATGCCGAACATGGCGTGGGCCGCCCCGACGTACCGGCCGCCCGCCTGGGCGGGGGCGGCCACGGCCGGGTAGGCGAACATGGTGGGCCCCTCGATGATCTCCGCCAGCGTCCACAGCAGGGTACCGACGAAGAAGACGGCCAGACCGCCCGGCAGCGCGTACAGGGCCATGCCGGCGCCGAGCAGGACGAAGCCCACGGTGAGCACGGTGCGGATGCGCCAGCTCTGCACGACCTTGGTCATCAACAGCTCGAAGCAGATGACCACCGCTCCGTTGACGGCGACCATCGCCCCGTACCAGAACGTGCTGTAGCCCTGGGCGCGCAGGGCCAGCGGCAGGGTGCTCAGGTACTGGATGTAGACGGCCGAGTTGAGCAACACCGCCACCAGGTAGGCGAGGTAGCGGCGGTCGCGCAGGACCGTGCGGTAGGTGGCCCGGGGCGGTGCGGGAGCCGCGGATCCGGTGGGCGGCGCCTGCGGTGGGGTGGTCGCGGTGCGCGGCAGCGCCACCAGGACCACCACCGCGTAGGCGAGGGCCGCGACGGCCTCCCCGTAGAACAGCAGGTCGTAGGAGACCGCCACCAGCAGCGTGCCGAGCAGCGGGGCGGCCGTGGTGCCGAGGTTGAGGGCCAGGCGGTACATCGCGGTCACCATCACCTGGCGGTTGCCGGGGGTGAGTTCGGCGATGTAGGCCGCGGCGGCCGGCCGGTACACCTGGCTGATGAGTCCGGCCAGTCCCACGGACACCAGCAGGAGCGGGTACAGCGTGACGTGCAGCACGGCGACCAGCAGCGCCGCGGTGCCGGCCATCCCGAGCACGATGGTCCGGCGGGCCCCGATGCGGTCGCTCAGGGTCCCGCCCAGGAGCACGCCGAGCACCGAGCCGACGCCGTAGACGCCCAGCGCGGTGCCGCCCTGGACGGCGGTGAAGCCGCGGCCGGTCATGAACAGCACGAGGAAGACCTGGAGGAAGCCGCCCAGCTTGTTGACCAGGACGCCGAACAGCAGCGCCTTCACCGCGAACGGCGAGCCGGCGAAGGTGGCCAGCACTCCGGCGTCGGCCGTGCCCGGTGCCGGCTTGGCCTCGGTGACGTCGCTCATCGGCCCGCACCGGGGTGGCGTTCGACGATGCGCAGGGCCGCGGCCGCCGCGTCGAGTGCCGCCTCGCACCGCTCGGCCGTCGGGGCGACCGCGGTGACGTAGGCGACCCGGCCGGTCAGCAGCCCGCGCGGCGGCGGGGAGACCGTGTCGCCGGGGCCGACCAGCACCACGGCCCGGTCTATCTCGGCCGGCAGTGCGGCGGTGTCGAAGTCCACGCTGTCGATGACGGTGTCGTCGTGGTCGGCGTGCAGGAACCGCACGGCCGCCACCAGGTCCCGGTCCACGGTGATCTCCGGTTCCCGGCCGCACGCCACGGCGGCGGCGACCAGCCCCGGGTCGATGCCGGAGGCCAGGCTGCCCAGGTAGGGGATCAGGTCGCCGCCGAGCCGGGCGTTGACCTCGATGACCTTGGGCTCGGGGGTGAGCTTGAGTTCCGCGTGGGTCCAGCCGTCGGTGAAGCCGAGCGCGGTGTGGGTGTCCTGGAGGACCTGGAGGAACGCCGGGTCGGCGAGGAGCGGGTCGCGGTGCGTGACCACGTGGCCGGTCTCCTCGAAGTAGGGCGGGTAGCCGGTGCGCTTGTGGCCGACGAACAGCGGGCGGACCTTGCCGCCGACGACGACGGAGTCCACGCTCACCTCGGGCCCGTCGAGGTACTCCTCGACCAGGACGCCCTGGTCGTAGTCGGGCATGTGCGGCACGGTGGCGCGGTCCGCGAAGCCGAAGAACTCGGTCATCTGCTCCGGGGAACGGACCAGGGACACCCCGTAACTGGCGGCGGCCGCACGGGGTTTGACCACCACCGGGTAGCCGATCCGCTCGGCCGCCGCCAGCGCCTCGGCGGCCGTCCCCACCAGCGCGAACGCGGGCTGGGGCAGATGGGCGGCGGCCAGCGCGGTGCGGCTCTGGTGCTTGTCGCGGCACCGCCAGACGTCGTCGGCGGGGGTGGTCGGCAGCCCCAACGCGCCCGCGACCGCGGCGGCCTGGTGGACCCGGGCCTCGTCCCAGCTCAGCACGCCGTGCACCGGCTCGCGCGCGACGACCGCGGCGACCGCCTCGGACACCACGGCCAGCTCGGTGGAGGGCACCAGCGTGCTGCCGGCCAGGTAGGGCAGCTCCCAGCTGGGCTCGGACGTGTTGACCAGGTGGATCCGGTAGCGCGTGCTGATGGCCGCCAGGAGGTATTCCCGGTACTTGTGCGGGCCGGTCGAGATGAGCACCAGCAGGGGGCGGTCCTCGGCGGCGCGCGGTCGGGGTTGCTGCATCGAGTCTCCAGGAGAGGGGTTGGTGCGGTGGTGCGGGAAGGTGCGGGGCGGCCGGCGTCCGAAAGTCGGGTCAAGCGGTGCGCACGGTCCGGTGATGACTTGTCAGGCGCCCCTCGTGGAGCAGGTGGAAGGTGAGCGCCGGATCGGCGTCCTCGGTCTTCCACGACTGGCCCGGCTCCTGTTCCCAGGGCACCAGGGCCGTCGAGGCGACGCCGGGGGCGCACAGCAGCGGCCGGCCCGCGAAGGTCGTGGCCGCCGCCGTGTGGGCGTGGCCGCACAGCACGGCGGTCACCTGCGGATGGCGGTCCAGCACCGCGGCCAGCCCCTCGGCCTCGCGCAGGCCGATCCGGTCGATGTAGGGCAGGCCGAGGTCGACCGGCGGATGGTGCAGGGCGACCAGGGCGGGCAGCCGCGGTGCGGCGGCCAACGTCGCGTCGAGCCAGGCCAGCGTCTCGGGCGCCAGCCGGCCCTCGGCGCGCCCGGGGATCGACGAGTCGCACAGGACGACGCGGGTGCCGGCGAGGTCCCGGACCTGGTTGACCGGTGCGTCGCCGGGCTCGCCGCCGCCGAGCAGGAGGCGGCGGAACGGCTCGCGGGCGTCGTGGTTGCCCGGGCAGACCAGCAGCGGGTGGCGGTCGGCCAGGGGCTTCAGCAGCTCCGCGGCCAACCGGTACTCGTCGTCGGTGCCGTGGTCAGCGAGGTCGCCGGTGACCAGTACGCCGTCGAGCGTCCCGGGCAGGTCCAGCAGGTGCGCCACCACGGCCCGGGTCCGTTCGGTGGCGCGTGGCCCGCCGTCCAGGTGCAGGTCGCTGAGGTGGGCCAGCACCGTCGGCGCCGGGCGGTCAGACGACATCGTAGAAGCCCTCCCCGTCGAGGTAGCGGGCCGTCATGTAGTCGTGGGTGACGGTGCCTTCGACCTCGTGGAGGAGGTGGACCAGCATCGGGTAGGTCATGTCGTTGACGGTGCGGGAGATCTCCTCGCCGGGCGCGACCTTCAGCAGTACGTCGTGGTAGCTCTCCAGGGCCTGGAGTTCGGCCAACCGCGGGTAGCCGGCGAGCTTTCCGGCGCTCGGCGCGATCATGTTCACGCAGACGGCGTGCCGCTTCACCTCGTAGCCGGTCTCCCACCGGGCCAGGAAGTCCGCCGGGTCGGCGTAGGCCGCCACGGTCCACTCCAACTGGCTCTCGTCGAGCGCGGCGCGGGTGAGCAACGGCAGCATCGCGCCGCAGACCCGGGCGCCCGTCTCGATGAGCCGGGGGCCCTGCGGGGTCAGTTTGAGTTCGGTGTGCGCGGGGCCGTTGCGCACCCCGAGGGCGTCCAGCACGGCGCCGGCGTAGGCGACGAGTTGCTCCTGCTCGGGACCGTCGCGGAGCATCAGTTGGGAGCCGCCGAGGAGGTCGCGCACGCCGTTGATGCCGAGGTGCTGGGTCTTCCACAGGTCGCAGACGTAGTGCTTGCCGTCGAGGCTGACGGTGTTCACGTAGTACTCGGCGCCCACCAGGTATTCCTGGGCGAGGACCGCGTCGTTGCGTTGGCCGACGGCGCTCTGCATACCCATGAGGCGGCCGAAGGCGGCGCGGACCTCGTCGACGTCGTCGCAGAAGGTCACCCCGTCGTTGAGGGCGCTGCGCACCGGCTTGAGGACGACCCGGCGGGGGGCGGGCCCGTACCAGTCGAGGAGGGCGCCGAGGTCGGTGGCGAGGATCTGGTCGGCGACGGGCAGGCCGGCGGCCCGGACGGTCTCCTGCATCCGGAACTTGTCGCGTCGGGCACTGCTCAGGCGGGTGCCGTTGGTGCGCAGTCCCAGGGCTTCGCTGAGGACGTCGGCGAGTTCGACGCCGATCTCGGCGCCGGCGAGCAGGGCGGTCGGCGCGTACGCGCGGATCGCGTGCAGCGTCGCGTCGACGTCACCCTCGTGCAGGACCGTGCCGATGAAGTCCTCCGGTCGGAAGGACGCGGTGAAGGCGGCCGGCGGTGACGTCATGCTCTGCACGTGCAGGCAGTCGTACCCCTGGGCGTGGAAGAGCGGGGCGAGGTGACTGGCGGTGGAGTAGGCGTCGACGAGGGCGACGACGGGGCGCGGGGTCGATGCGTGGCTCACGTCGGGACTCCTTGTTCCTGTGGCTGCCGTGCTGGTGCGAGTGGTGTCGGTTCGGTCGTCAACTGCCCTCGTGCGATGGCCCGTTCCAGCCACCAGCCGGCGAGGAGCGAGGTGATGACGGCGGTGAGCACGAGCGTGGTGAACATAGCGGAGTTGACGATCTGCGCGTCGAGGGCGACGGTGGCCAGGACGATCCCGGGGCCGCCCCGGGCGTTCAGGGCCACCGCGAGGTGCCGGGAGTCCGCCGCGGGCCGCTGCGCGAGGCGGGCGCCGAGGTAGACGCTGACCGCCTTCACCGCGCAGGCCACCGCGATGAAGGCGAGCGTGAAGCCGGGGTTGAACGCGCGCACCAGGTCCAGCCGGAGCCCGACCACCGCGAAGTAGATCGGGATGAAGAACCCGGTGGCGAAGCCGCGCACGCTCCGCAGGGCGTCCGCGGCCGCCGGCGCCGTCCGCCCGCCGACGCTGGACATCAGCCCGACGACGAAGGCGCCGTACATGGGCGCCACGCCGAGGTAGCTGCACAGGGCGGCGGCGGCCAGGACGGCGGCGACGCGCACCGCCAGTCCGTTCACCGGGCCCGGGCCGCCGCCGGGCGCCAGCCGGCGGATGACCAGTCCGAGCAGGGCGACGGCGCCGAGGAAGGCCAGCGACGCGACGGAGTGGTAGGCCGCGGAGGCGCCGGCCGAGGTGATCCCCAGTTCGGGGGCGAGGCCGAAGGCGCGCGGCCCGGCGCTGCTCACCATGCCGACGGCGATGGAGATCACCACGTTGAGGGCGATGTCCTCCAGCGCGGCGACGGAGAGGATCACGCGGGCGAAGGGCGTGTTGATCAGGCCCAGGTCCATCATGATCCGCGAGATCACCGGGATGCTGGTGATCGCGATGCCGCAGGCGATGATGAGCGTCAGGGCCGTGGTGTTCCGCGCCGGGCCGAGTTGGCCCGACAGGTCGACGACCTTGGCCAGCAGCAGGCCGAATGCGAACGGCACCGCCATGCCCACCACCGCGATCAGTGCGACGGCCCGGCCGTCCCGGCGGGAGAAGACGGACCGCATCTCCAGGCCGGCGAGGAACATCAGCAGCAGCATGCCGAGTTGGTAGACCAGCTCCAGGCAGGTGGCCACCGGGCCCTGGCGTGGGAAGAGCCACTGCTCCACCTGCGGGGCGAGCTGGCCCAGCAGGGTGGGGCCGAGCAGCAGGCCGCCGAGGATCTCACCGATCACCGGCGGCTGCCGGAACTTGGCGAAGAGCCGGCCCACCAGGTGGGCCGCGAGCAGCAGGAGCAGCAGGGCGGCCAGGGCCCGGCACAGGTCACCCTGTGACACGCGGGTCCTCCAGGCTCAGCCGGGAGGCGACCGCCGAGGACGACCCGGTGTACTTGCCGAGGTAGCCGACGGCGTCGCCCTGCATCGCCCAGAACGCCAACTTCCCGATCAGCATGCCCGGGTAGACGCGGACCGGGTGGGCGACCTTCATCTCCAGCGTCCACGGGAAGACCGCCCCGCTGTGCCCGAGCGGCGCGGAGAACTGGATCCAGATGCCGAGGGTGGAGGCCGACCGGCAGGCGTAGAGGGTGGCCGCGTAGTGCGGGCTGCCCATGGCCTCCATGGTGCCGCCGAGGTAGAACCGCCCCGGTTCCAGGACCATGCCGTCGGGGCCCATCGTCACGTGCCGGGCCTTCGGCGGCGTGAAGCAGTCGATGACGTCGTCGTCGTACCAGAGGATGTCCTCGGCCAGCCGGAAGCCGTAGCTGTTGGGCTCCAGGCGCTCGGGGTCGAAGTCGTCGATGTGGATGCGTCCGGCGCGCACCTCGGACAGGATCTCGGGTCCGCTGAGGATCACAGCCAGCCCTCCAGCACCTGGTGGACGGCGGTGCGGTAGGTGTCGAGGTCCGCGCCGTTGTCGAGGACGGCGTCCGGCTCGATGCGGTCGAGCTCCCGGGTCGAGGCGTCGGCCCGGGTCGGGTCGCCGCGTTCGGCCAGGCGCTTCTGCCGCAGGCCCTCGTCGCAGACGATGCGCAGCACGCGGAAGCCCTGGGCGCGCAGGGCCGGGGCGTCCACGTGCGGGTCGCGCAGGTCGTCGTTGATGACCACGTCGGCGTCGGTCCCGGCCAGGCGGCGGGTGAAGTCGTCGGCGAGGGAGGCGGGGCGGATTCGGCGCAGGGCGCCGGCCAGCGCCTCCATCAGGAGCTGGTCCTGGGCGCCGGCGGCCAGTTCCGCGCCGGCGGTGCGGTAGACCTCGGCCTGGAGGTCGTAGAGCGGCGCGGCGAGTTTCACGCGGGTGTGGGACAGTCCGCGCTCCCGGGCGAACTCCTCGATCATCGAGGCGCAGGTGGACTTGCCGGCCCCGCTCAGGCCGATCACGGACACCCGCAGGGTGCGGCCGGACGCGGTGCTCATCGGGTCTCCTTCGACGGTGCGGGGTGGGCGGTGCGGTCCAGGACCGCGTCCGGGTCGACGTCGAGGGTGCCGTGCAGGCGCACCATGTCGATCGAGTCCAGGGCGGTGCGGAGGGCGGCGAGCGACTGGTAGAAGCGCGTGTAGTCGGGGACCAGGTGGGTCTGCCAGGTGAAGAAGGTGGTGTCCAGCTGGCGGTCGACGATCTTGTTGAGGTGGGCCCAGCGCTCGTTGTCGTCGGTGAGGTGACGGGTCGTCAGAGGCTGGCCGGGCGCGACCTCGGGCAGCAGCAGCACCGTCAACCGCTTGGGCTCGGCGGAGAACTCCGAGCCCAACCAGGACTCGAAGACGTCCGGGTCCATGAGGATCTTGTGCCCCGGCTCGTGGGCGTCGAGCTGCGGGTCGACCCGCTCGCGCACCAGCGCTTCCAACCGGGCGTCGGCCCGGATCGTGCCGACCCCCACGTACGGGTAGTCCCGCCACGGGTGGACGGTGATCCGGCCGTCCTCCAGGGTGCAGAAGAGCTTGTCGCCGGTGAAGTACTGCCAGGTGGGCCGGCGCAGCACCGACAGCAGGGTGGTGGTCTTGCCCGCGCCCTTGGGCCCGGCGATGATCACCGCTTCGCCGTCCCGGTGCGCACCGGAGGCGTGCAGCACGACCGTGCCGAGGTCCTCCTCGTGGCGGATGACGAGGTCCCGCACGAAGTCGAGGACCTGCACCACCGAGCCCTCGGTGAGACGGAGGTGGAAGGTGTCGTCCTTGCGGGCGTCGACGGGGGCGTCGAGCAGCGTCGCACGGTTGACGTAGAGCCGGCGACCGCCGCGGTCCACGACATGGGCGTCGAAGTTGAACTCCGCGGCGTTGCTGCGACGGATGACGGAGAGCGGCAGCCGCCAGACCTCGGCGTCGACGTCGGTGGACGGGTCGTAGCCGTGCACCGCGATGCGGAAGGTGGGCTGCTGCGCGGGGGCGTCGCCCATCAGGTGGCGGAAGAAGCGGTGGATCGGCGCGAAGGCGTCCACCGCGTCGTCGGCGAGGTCGAACTGCACGGTGGTGTGCAGGAAGTTGAGGTACTGGATCACGTGGAGCTCACTCTCCGTCGGCGGGCGGGTGGGCGGCGACCGCCCGCAGCAGGGCGTCGGCGTGGGCCTGGAAGGACTGGGCCCAGATGGGTTCGAGCAGCGGCGCGAGGCCGTCGATGCCGAGTTCGAAGGCGAGGGCGAGGGAGATCCGCGCGCCGGTCGGCGTCTCCTCGACCCGCCACGCGCCGGTCAGCGCCTCCAGGTCACCGGCGGTCTGGGTGAAGTGCAGTTGCAGGCCGGGGCCGGCGGCCTCGTCCTGCACCCAGGTCACTTCGCTGCCGTTCAACAGCACGGTCCACTCCGACGAGCGGTGCCGTTCGCTCGTGGACGGCAGTTGCCGGACGGCGAGCACGTGGTCGGCGGCGGGGGCGAAGGTCCGGGCGTCCTTGACGATCGCCCACGCCTGGTCCGCGGACCGCCCGGCGAGCCGGGTCTCTGCATGGATCTCGGGCACGGTGGTCAGACCTCTCTGTTCAGGCGGCCTTCATGAAGGGGGCGAGGAATCCGATGTCGAGGCCGGCCGCCCGGGCCAGTCGGGTCCACACCCGCAGGGTCCGCAGCATGTCCCGCTGCCCCTCGGCGACCAGCCGGTCGGGCAGTTCGCCGGGGAAGGCCGCCAGCATCCGCTCCCACAGGGCGTGGATCTCCTCGACCCGGCAGGTGTCCCCGCCGAACTCCTCGGCGAGGCCGAACGCCTCGATCAGCTCGGGACCGGAGGCGTCAAGCACCTCCCCCATCCCATACTCCAGCGCCACCGCCAGGCAGTGCGCGTCGTCGACCGCGGCGCGGCCGGCGAGCCGTTGGTCGATGTCGAGGAGCTGCTCCAACAGCCGTATTTTTGCGGCCTGTTGCATCTGGGGCTGGTCGGTGCCGCCCTCCAGGTCCTCGATGTAGGCCCGGCCCTCGGCCAGCATCAGCCAGGCGGCCTGCACCCACGCCTCGACGGACTGCGGGGCCGGCATGGCGTGCCCGCCGCGCACCGTGGGGAACACCGGGAGCCGGTCGCCGATGCCGGGGCGCCCGGGCGCGTCCGGTTCCTGGTTCCGGTTGGGGGTCATGCCGTGGTCTCCTCGCCGTGGTAGCCGATGTCGAGTCGCGCCGCGCCCGCCCGCAGGGCCCGCAGCAGGGTGGCGGCGTCGTGCGGGTCGAGCTTGCCGAGCGCGTCGAGCCCGATCGCCTCGCCGGCGAGCGGGAGGGTGTCCGTCACACCGGGCAGGACGACGCTGCCGCCGGGTGCGACCAGCAGCGCGGCGCCCGGGAGGAAGGGTTGGAGGGTGCCGGTGAGCTCCAGCCGGACGGTGGCCGTGGCGGCCGTGCCGGTGGCGCGCAGGCACTCGTGGGCGAGCGCCACGTACTCCCCCGCCAACGGCCGGGCGCCGGCCGTCGGATCGAGTGCGGCGGCGACGTCCTTGCGCAGCCGTTCCAGCTCCGCGCCGGCGGCGCGCACCGCGTCGTCGGGCCAGGCGTCCTCCGCCACGAACCGGGCCCAGCGCAGCAGGTACCACTTGCGGGTGGTGTAGACGTCGCCGTGGTGCGAGAGCAGCGCGTCCATCAGGTGCAGCAGGGCGTTGTAGGCGTAGCCGACGCGCCCCCTGCTCTCCCCGGCGGCCTCGGCGAGCGCGGTGTGCACGACGTGTTCGAGGGCGGTGTGCAAGGAGGCCCGGGACCAGACGGTACTGAGTGCGGGCAGTGCGGCCAGGTGCGGCGCGGTGCCGTCCAGGGCGATGCCGTTGACGATGCGTTCGGTCTGCTTGCGGCGCGGTTCGCGCTGCTTGTCCCAGCTGCGGAAGCCGGCCACCGTCGCGGCCGGCGGCGCGGCGGCCAACCGGTCCAACTCGGTGAGGTTGGAGGCGAGTTCGGCCTCGCTGAAGGAGACCACCTCCAGGTGGTGCCCGTCGACGAAGATCTTGGTGGAGATCCGCGGGCCGTGGATCTCGTCGGCCTGGATGCGGATGAAGTCCAGGTCGCTGGTGGCGTTCGCCAGGCCGTGCACGGGCGAGCTGGTGAGCAGCAACTGCCCTTCGCCGACCCGCTCGCGCATCAGCGCCGTGAGCCAGTGCGGGTCGAGTCCGCGGCCGGCGAGGAACTCCGCGACGTGGGCGTGGCGGCGCGCCGTCAGCTCCGCCGGGGACAGGGCGTGCGGGAATCCGGGGGGTGCACCCATCGGGTCCGTCCTTCTTCGGTCTGCTTCGGTGGGATTCGTGGGCGGGCGACGACTACTCGGCCCAGGGCGGCGCCACGCCCAGTTGGCGCAGGACCAGGCGGGCCGGCGCGGTGTTGTCGATGACGTCCGGGACGTCGGGTTGGCCGCCCGCCGGGATGCCCGGGCCGACGGCGGCGTGCACGGCGTGCAGCCGGCCGTCCCCGGTGTAGACCACGTGCGCCCCGGACTTCGGCGTCCGCCGTACCGCCGGGCCCTCCCCCAGCAGCACCGAGGAGGGCTGGTAGTCGTCGGCGAGCGCGAGGAAGACCACGGGCGGGAACGCGGCCCCTTCGGACAGGACGTTCCCGCGGTCGTCCAGGACGGCGCTGAGCACCGGTTGGCCGGTGTCCGGGTCGGTGAGAGTGCGCAGGGCCGCCACCGCGCGGGCCACGGCGGAGCCGGCCCGGACCGGGTCCGCCTGGTCGGTGGCCCACAGGGAGCCGTTGTTGGCCGGGTGGTAGAGGACCGACGAGCGGTGGGTGTCCAGGGCGCCGTCGGCGTCCGTCGCGGTCAGTCCGGCCCGCACCAGGTGGTCGTTGACGTGCACCAGGTGGGTGCTGCCCACCATGCCGTGGTCGGCGCCGAGCACCACGGTGTCGTCGTCCTCCGCCCGGTCCAGCACCCGGCCCAGGACCGCGTCGGCGTCCTGGTAGCAGCGACGGAGGCAGGACCACACCTGGTCGGCGATGTCCGGGCGGTGCGCGGCGCTCTTCTCGTCGCACCAGCCCAGGAGTTCGTGGCCGACGTCGTCGGTCATCGGCAGGTAGACGACGACCAGGTCGGCGTCGTGGGCGCGCAGCACCTGGTCGGCGGCGGCACCGAAGGACCGGGACACGCACCGCACCGACGACAGGAACACCTCCTCGGCGGTGCCGTCGCCCCCTTCGGCGAGCCGCGGCCCGAAGACGCCGGCCCGGTAGAGCGGACCGACCCCCTCGCCGGCGAACGGCGGGCCGGCCGCCAGGGCCTGCACCAGCGGGGCGTTCCGGCCGGCGGTGCGCACGTCCCAGACGCCGGTGTGCACCAGCAGCAGGCCCTGCGGGGTGCGCACGCAGCACACCCAGGTGCCGTGGCCGGCGTCGTCCAGCAGCAGCGGCTGCCAGTCGCCGCCGACGTCGAGCCGCAGGTCCGTGCGGGCGGTGCGGACCCGTACCCGCCCGTCCTGCGGCGCCGCTTCCACCTCGGCGCGGAACGGGCCGAGGTCCCAGGTCTGGGTGCCGGCGCCGGGTACGACCGGGCACACCGCGTGCCGGGTGAGCCGACGGCTGTACGCCTCCACGGCCGCGTCGACGTAGTGCCCGGTGCCGCCGGTCTCCCGGAACACCCAGGGGGCGTGCACGAAGGCGCTGCTGCGGTCGTGCTCCGAGGCGGACTCCCACACCGGTGGCACGGCCGGGAACCGCGGGGCGAAGCCGCTGACGTGGCTGACCAGCCCGTCGCCGGCGCCGGGCACCGTGAAGCCGGTGACGCCGTGCTCGCCCGGCCAGGCACCGGTGAAGAGCGTGGCCAGTGAGGGCGGCGTCTGGCAGTTGGGCCGGGCCGGGCGGGCCGCGGCGAAGGTGCCGCGGGCCCGCATCCGGGTGACGGCGGGCAGCGCGCCCTCGCGTTCGAGTCGGTCCACCACCCAGTGCGCGGCGGCGTCCCAGACCACCCAGTAGACCGTCACCGTTCCCCCAACTTCGCTATCAGGTCGGGCAGTTCGGCGATGGTGTCGCAGGTGTGGGTGGCCGACCCGGTCAGCCCCTCGGCATGCTGGTCCGCGTACTTGCCGGTGCGCACCTGCACGGTGCGCAGTCCCGCGGCGTTCCCACCGGCGACATCGGTGCTCGCGTCGTCCCCCACCACCAGGCATTCTTCGACGGACACGCCCAGCGAGCGGACGGCCAGCGCGAAGAAGTCGACGGCCGGCTTGCCCAGCACCCGGGCGGTGGTCCCGGCCGCGTACTCGACGGCCGCGACGACCGCACCGGTGTCCAGGTGGTCGCCGTCGGCGCGCTTGAAGTACCGGCCGCGCTGGAGGGCCAGGAGTTCGGCCCCGTCCCGCACGGCCCGGAACGCGCCGTCCAGCGCCGGGTAGTCCAGCACGTCGCGGCAGTCGCCGATCAGCACGTGCGTGTACGGCGGTTCGGACACCAGGCCCGGCACCCCGTCGCGCAGGGCCCGCGAGACCAGGGCGTAGGTGCGGACCCCGGGGGCGGTCAGCAGGTGCCGCGCCGCCACCACGGGCGTGAAGAGTTCCTCCGGCCGGACCGGCAGGCCGTAGCCGGTGAGCCGGGCGTGGATCTGCGCCGTCATCCGGGAGTCGGTGTTGGTCAGGAAGCGCAGCGCCACCCCCTGTTCCCGCAGCGCGCCGATGGCGGCGACCGCGCCCTCGATGACCCGCTCGTTGGCGTAGAGCGTGCCCTCCAGGTCCAGGAGCGCGGCGCGGATCGGCGTGCCCGTCATCGAACCACCGGCCGGGCCAGTTCGGGGCGGGCGGCGACGGCGTCCTTGAGGAAGGTGCGCTTGGAGTAGACGCCGCGGTCGTCGGAGAGGCCGTGCTCGCGCAGGAAGGACTCCAGCCAGTCGGCGAGCTGCGCCATCTCCTCCTTGACCAGCGCCTCGTCGGGCTCGACGGCGGTGCGGCTGCGCAGGTACTCCAGCTCGCACTGGTTGAGGGTGACGTCCCGGGCGTCCACCAGGCTGCAGTGGTCGAAGAAGATCCCGTAGACGTGTCCGCTGCGCACCGACTCGAAGTTGATGTCGTAGCGCACCCGCCGGAAGGACGGCAGGCGGACGGCGTCGACCCGCAGTTCCTCGGTGAGGTGCCGTTCGAAGCCGCCGTCGTCGGCCAGGTCGAGGCCGTAGGTGTGGGATTCGCGGCGCTGGAAGGCGTCCTCGGCGTACCACTTGCGCTTCATCAGGTGCTTGCCGTCGGTGGTGGGGATGAAGGAGGCGTAGCCGCGCTCCGCCTCGCCCGGCCCGGTGACCTCGAAGAGGTGGTTGAGGTAGTCCCACGCCTGGAACTCGTCCCGGTACTCCATGACGTAGCCGGGCAGTGCGCCGTCCAGCACCCGGTGGTGCAGCTCCACGGTCAGCGTCCAGGTGTCGACCGGCGGTTGGAGGGTGTACTTGTACTCCAGCTCCTGGCCGCTGAAGCACTTGCGGTAGTAGCGCTGGTGGTTGTTGAGGAACAGGAACTGCTCGGCGTGGCGGCCGACCGCCGCCGGCAGCCAGCCGAGGTCCGGCACGTCGGCGGCGGCGAGCGGCTCCTCGGTGAGGCGGATGAAGCAGGCGTCCTCGGCCAGGAAGCGGACCTGGCTGTGGACGTGGGCGCGGCCGTCCCGCGCGGTCACGTAGAACAGCGGGACGAGGGGCCCGCCGGTGGGCTCGCCGGAACCGAGCGCGGCCACCGCGTCGGTGAGCGGCGCACCGGGCAGCATGCGCGGGAAGAGGTCCCCGCCGCGCGCTTCGACGGCCGGGCCGGCGGGGCCCGACGGGGTGCGGGCGTGCAGGGTGACGGTGCCGAGGTCGGCCCAGGTGACGATGACGGTGTTGGCCGGGAACGGCTCCTCGACCGGGGCGGTCAGCGACACCAGCACCAGGGGGTCGGTGTCGGCGAGCGGCGCGGTGCCGTTCAGCAGGTGCAGGCCCCCGAGGACGAGCCAGGCGGCGGCGTCGGAGTGGTGGGTGGTCATGTCAGTCTCCCTTGTGGCCGGTGGTGGCGACCGTGCCGTCGCTGATCACTGCTGCGGTCCCGGTGACGCCGGCGGCGGTGACGGCCGGAACTCCCGCCTCGCGCAGCAGGATCGCCAGGTGCCCCAGGGCCGAGCCCTGGTCGAAGACGAAGCCCGCGACATGGTCGATCAGCACCGAGAGGACGGCGTACGGCCGGGCCGCGCAGATGATCGGCTTCTCGTCGTACGCCTTGACCTGGTCGAGGATGCGGGCCAGGCCGTCGTGCTCGCTGACGTCCTGGGACTTGTCGATGCTGACGGCCGGGCCGATGGAGAGCCGGCGCAGCAGGGCGTCGTCGTCCAGGCGGAGCAGCGGTCCGCTCGCGGTGCCGGGCGAGATGCACACCTCGCCCCGGGCGAGGACGACGGCGTCGTCGCCGCCGAGCACCGAGTAGTCCACGAAGTACAGGCGTCCGCCGTCGAAGACCCACTCGATGGTGACCGGGCCGTGCTTGGCGTGCATGGCGGTGGTGAAGCGGGCGATCTCGTCGAGGTGGGTCAGCAGCGCGGTGCCGCTCGGTGCGGCGACGACGTTGCCGGCCGCTTCGAAACCGCGGTCGAGGTCGGTGACGACGATGGTCTCGCCGCCGGCGGTGCCGCGGTTGAGCGCCATCAGGCCCTCGGGGGTGTATTCGACGATCAGTCCGTCGCCGGCCCGGCGGGAGATGACGCCGAGGTCGCCGCGGATGAAGTCGCGCACCACGGCCGCGTGCAGGGTCGAGCCGTCGCCGCCGGCGGTCATGGCCAGCCGGTCGAGGACCTCTTCCTTGGGGACGACGATCTGGCGCAGGGTGTCGCCGAGGTCCAGGACGCACTCCGCGGAACCGCCGGCCAGCGCGGCCCGCAGGGCGTCGGCGGTGGTCGCGTCGCGCAGGCCGCGGCCGTTGAACTGGAGGATCCAGCCGGCGCCCACCGAGACCCCGCAGTCGTGCGCCATCCGGTGGGCCGGTCCGCGCTTGGCCACGTAGCTGCCGTAGACGCCCGCGACGTCACCGAGGTGGAAGGTGGGCGGCAGGTCGTCGAAGTACAGCTGGTGGGTCTGGGCCACCGGCTCGGGGACGCTGTTGCGCTGCCCGCGGGTGGCGGTGAGCGGGCGGACCTGGAGGAGGTGGGGGCCGTCGGCGTCGACGGCCCATTCGACGTCCACGTCGTGGCCGTGCCGCTCCCGCAGCGCCCGCACCATCTCCACGACCTGGCGCAGCGCCGGGCCGTCCGCGTCGTCGTCCGGGGCCGGTTCGGCGCCCAGTCGGTCGGAGTCGGTGCTCCGGGGCACGGCGACGCCGGCCACCAGTTCGTCGGCGAGGCCCTCGACGTATTCGATCGACACCCGCTGGTCGGCGGCGCCGTCGAGCCCGGTGAAGGCCACGCCGGCGATGCGGGGGTGCACCATGCGCTGGACGATGACGGCCAGGCGGGGGGTGGGGTCGAAGTCGCCGGCCCGCACGCGGGCGGCCACCGCCGGCGCCTCGTAGTGGGAGCGCCAGCACTGCTCGACGGCGGCGATCACCGCGTCGGCGCCGCGCACGCTGAGGATCGAGCTGTGCACGCCGGCCAGGCTGGAGCCCTCGGTGTCCTCGTCCAGGCCCGAGGAGCGCACCGCGACGTCGGTCTGGGTGTCCTTGAAGACCTCGTTGAGGCGGGCGCGCAGCAGGGTGCGGGCGTCCTCCGGGAGCCGGACCTGGCCGCCGATCTTCTCGATCCGTTCGACGGCGTCGGTGAAGAAGGCGCCGACGGTGGCCTTGAGGTCGGCGAAGGCGTCGGCGAGTTCGGCGCGCTGTCCGTCGCTGAGGGCGTCGACGAACTCCCCGGCCGGTACGCAGAACGCGGACGGCACCCGGAAGTCGCCGTTGGCGCGGGCGAGTTCGGCGAACTTGGGGCCGACCTCCGACACCTCGATGCTGGCGGCGAGCCCGGGGAAGCGCTGGCGGGCGAACTGCTTGTCGAAGTCGACGTGGATGTCGCTGGACCGCGGCCCGACCGCCCCTTGGTACTTGCCCTCGTAGAGGACGATCTCGCCTTGGGGTCGCCACCACATCATCTGGCCGATGTTGATCCCGGGATAGACCCGCACCCGGTTCATCGAGTAGAGCTGGAGTGTCCACTGCCCGGTGTACCCGATGTCGCCGAGGCTGGCGGAGAGGTTGATGAACAGCCCGAGGCGGGCGACGGACGAGCGCGCTGCGAAGGTCGGCGCGTAGTGCTCGCTGCCCAGCACCTCTATGGTGTGGGCCAGGTAGAGCCGGTTGGGTTCGAGGACGTACCCGTCGTCGGGTATCTCGATCTCCTCGTACGCGTTCATGGTCCGTGCGTCGAGGGGCATGTCCTGGTAGACCCGCAGCGTCTTCCCGAGGCGGAAGTTGTAGCTGTTCGGATTGACTTGTTCCGGGGTGAACGGCTCGATGGTGATGCGGCCGTTCGCCCGTTCCCGCTCAATCTCGTTACCCGTGAGAATCATGGTCATCCATTCGCGTACTCCCTGGCGCGGCCGGCGCGGAGGCCGGGAGGGGCCGGCGCCCGCGCGGCGGGCAGGAGGGGGCAAGACGGCGTGAGGGCGAGCTGTGCGTGACGCGGACCCGTGCCCGGAGGAAGCCGACGTGCGCAGGTGTTCTGCGTCCGGAGGTGTTCCACGCCCGTGGAGGAACTGGTGGACCCGGGTGGTGGGTTAACCCCACCCGGTGTCGTCGCCGGTCGGGCCGGCCGCGGCGTCGGTGCCGCGCGGGCGGATCGCCGCCCCCTGCACAGCGCATAACTTCTGCGACGCGTGGTTCATAGTGCACCCCCGGTTTGCTGACTGTTCACTGGCCGGCCCGGAATCTGTGCATGTGCCGGGCGGGCAGGCCCGGATCACAATGCCATTTCGGGCATGTGCATGCGGCCGGGGCGAGGTGCATCTTGTTGCCATGCAGCAAGATGCACGGAGGGGCAAACATGAGCCAAAGGGGCGTAACGGCAATACGCTTACGGTAAGTGACAAGCGCGACGTCGATTACCGGCCGGTTCGGGCCGGAGCACGGGGCACTCCACCGCCCCGGGAACGGCGTCGACCTCGCCCCTCAGGCCCGCCCGCACGTCGCGACGGCCCACCCGCCCGCCGACGGCGCTCGCGCCGCGCACCGCCGCGTTGCCCCATTGCCTCTTGCGAGAGGCAATGGGGCAACCCGTTCGGCGGGCGGCCGCACCGAGAAGAGAGACGGTGCTACTCGGGTAGAGCGGTGAGCCGTGAACAGGGGAACTCCATGCATCGCACAGACGACGGACCGAAGACATCCATGACGGGGCGTCAGAACGAGTTGCGCCGGCTCGGCGCGGCCCTGGACGACGGCGCGCACGGCGGGACCGTCCGCGCCCTGGTCACCGGCGAACCGGGCATCGGCCGGACCACCCTGCTCCAGGCATGCGCGGCCGCGGCCCGCGCCCGGGGCTGGATCACCGTCGAGGTGCGGTGCCCGCCGCACGAACACCTGCCCCCGTTCGGCCTCGCCCGGCACCTCGCCGGCCGACTGGCCGCGTTGCTGCCGCCGGAGCACCCCCGCCGCACCGCGCTCGACGCCGTCGCGCACCCGCCGGCCGGCCGCACCGGACCGGCCGACCCGACACCGGTCGAGGTGGACGTGGTGCTGGGCCACGTCAGGGCGGCCCTCACCGTGCTGACCGCCGGCGCACCCCTGCTCCTCTGCCTCGACGACGCCCACCGGGCCGACACCGCCTCGCTGGACTTCCTGCACCGGGCCCTGCTCGCCCCGCCGCTCGCCCGCGTCGTCCTGGTCGGCTCCGCCCGGGACGGCGAGGACCGCAGCGGCGGCGGCCCCGGCACGCGGCCCGAACTCTTCGCCGGCGCACGGCAACTGCCGCTCACCGGGCTGGCCCCGTCCCAGTCCGCGGCGTTGGTCCGCAGGGTCGCCCGCCGGGCACCGGCCCCCGACGTCGCCGCGGAGTGCCACCACGCCTGCGCCGGCAACCCCGCCCTCCTCACCGAAGTCGCCCGGGTACTGCGCGATCGGCCGGCGGATCGCGCCGGTGCGCCGCTGGCCGCCGCGCTGCGGCCCGCGGCCGTCGCGGAACTGATCGGCACCCGGCTGGCCGGGCTCGATCCGAACGCCGGCAAGGTCGCCCTGGCCATCGCCGTCGCGGAGACCCACTCCGCCGCCGAGCCCCTGCTCGTCTCCCACCTCAGCGGGCTGACCCTGGCCGAAACCCTGGCCGCGGTCGACCTGTTGGTGTGCATGCACCTGGTCGCCGACGACGACACGCTGTACCTGCGCCACCGCGTCGTGCGCGAGGCGCTACTGGGCCGGATGACGCTGATGGCCCGCAACGCCGCCCACCTCGCGGCCGCCGCCCACCTGCACGGCAAGCAGGCGCCCGCCGACCGGATCGCCGACCACCTCGCGGCGTCGACGGTGACCCTGGACGAGCCATGGGCCGCCCCCGTGCTGCTGCGGGCCGGGCAGAAGGCCCTCGCGGCCCGGGAACCGCAACGGGCCCGGCGCTATCTGGCGCACGCCGTGCGCGCGGCATCGGGCGCGGACCGCCGGACCGCGGTGCTGGAGCTCATCGACGCCGAGATCGGCATCGACCTGGAAGCGGGGCTGCGGGAGGCGGTCCGGACCCTGGAGGAGACCACCGAGGACGCCCTCCGGCTCCCGCTGCTGGCCAGGATCAGCACCGCGCGCTACCTCGGCACCGACCCCGGCGCGACCGCCCGGACGACGCCCGTCCCGGACTACGCCCGGCCCGACTGGCATCCCGTGCACGCCCTCCTCGACGGCCTGGCCGCCTACCCGCTGCCGGACACCGCCCGACGCACCGGGGAGCGCCTCGCGCCCGAGGAGCCCGGGCCGGGGTGCCCCGAGACCGGCAGGGCCGACTGCTGCGGCGCGGACCGGGCGGCCGCCGACGCCGTCGTGCGCGCCCTGCGCAGCCACCTGACGTGTCGGCCGGCCGACGCGGTGCACGGCGCGCAGGAGGCGTTGCGGGCGGAGGGCGGACTGTGCCTGCACCCGGTGCTCCGGCTGATGGCGCTGATGATCCTGGCCTGGAACGGCCGCGACGGGGACGTGACGTCCCACCTGCGGCTCCACCACGACTGCGGGCACTGCCACGCGCACCCGCTGCACCGGGCCCTGCTGCTGCCGGTCACCGCCCACCTGGCCCTGCTGCGCGGCCGGCTGCGCACCGCGCACGACCGGCTCGGCGCATCCCTCGACGCCCTGGCGCACTACGGGACCCGGCCCCAACACCCGTTGCTGATCTGGCTCGTGGGGATGCTGGCCGAGGTCCGCCTGGCCATGGGGCGCGGCCCCGAGGCCCGCGCGCTGCTGCACGAACACGGCTGCCTGGACGGCCCGGCACCGGACCGACCGCACCGCGAGGTGTGGCTGACCCGGGCGAGGCTGCGGGCCGACGGCGGCGACCTGGCGGGCGTGGCGGCGGACCTGGCCGAGCTCACCGACGCCCCGGGGGGACCCACCGGCGGCGTGCACACCTACGTCCACACCGTCGATCTGCTGACGCAGGTGGGGCGGCACGTGCAGGCCCGGGAGACCGCCCGGACGCTGCTGCGGGTCGCCGAGGCCATGGGCACGCCGCGGGAACGCGGCATCGCCCTGCGGGTGCTCGGCGCACTGGGCGGCGCCCCCGAGGGCGAGGAGCTGCTGCGCGAGGCGATGCGCCTGCTGGCCGCGGCGGAGGCCGACTTCGACCTCGCGCACGCCGCCGCCGACCTGGCCCTGCTGCTGTTCGACGACGGGCGCTACGAGGAGGCGACGGCGGAGCTGAGCACGGCGCTGGAGCTGGCGGACCGTTGCGGCGCCCGACCGCTCGCGCTGCGGGTGCGGCAGCGGCTCGCCGCCGCGGAGGGACGCTTTGCCGACCGGTCGCCGCTGGGCGGCGTGCTGAAGCTGACCAAGCGGGAGAAGCAGATCCTCATCGACGCCGTGCGCGGCTCGACCAACGAACGGATCGCGACGACCCTGCACATCACCCGCCGCACGGTCGAGCTCCACCTGTCCAGTGCCTACCGCAAGCTCGACATCACCGGCCGCAAGGACTTCCCGCACCTGTTCCGGACCGCGGGGCTGTGGCCGCTGCTGGTCGATTCCGCCGCCACCTGACCGGCGCGCGGGACCCACCCCTCGGTACCGGGGCGCCCGCGCTACGGCACCGGCCGTGATGTCCCGCGGCCCGGCCGGGCCCCACGATGGCCCCGGGCGCCGGGCCGTCCCGCGTCCCGGTCGTTCGGTTTCCCTTCCCACTCCGGAGGTTTGTGATGGACCAAGACGACAGCCGCACCGACCCGTTCACCGCCGTGGTGGTGCTGTCCGGAGGTCTGGACTCCACGACCCTGATGGCGCACTACGCCGCCCTCCAGTACCGGCTGATCGCCGTCACCGTCGACTACGGACAGCGCCACCACCGCGAGATCGACGCGGCCCGGGCGGTGGCGGCCCACTTCGGCGCCGAGCACCACGTGGTCGACCTGCGCGGTTACGGGGCGCTGCTACGCGGTTCGGCACTGACCGACGACCGGGTCAGCGTCCCCGACGGGCACTACGCGGAACAGTCCATGCGGGCCACCGTCGTGCCCAACCGCAACGCGGTGCTGGCGAACGTCGCGGTGTCGATCGGGGTGGCGCACCGCGCGTCGGTGGTGGCGCTGGGCATGCACGCCGGCGACCACTTCATCTACCCGGACTGCCGGCCGGAGTTCGTCGCCGCGCTGCGCGAACTGGTCGCGACGGCCAACGAGGGCTTCGCGGTCCCCCAGGTCGAGGCACCGTTCCTCTCCTGGGCCAAGACCGACATCGCCACGCACGGCGTCCGGCTGGGCGCCCCGCTGGAACTCAGCTGGTCCTGCTACAAGGGCGGGGACCGGCACTGCGGGACGTGCGGGACCTGCTACGAGCGGCGGGAGGCGTTCCGCAACGCCGGGTTGGCCGACCCGACCGGCTACCTCGACGACGTGACGGCGTACCCGGCGCCCTGACGCCCCGGGCCCGCCCGGCCCCGCCCACGGGCCGAGCACCGCGACGGGCCGGACTCCGCACGGAGTCCGGCCCGTCGGCACGCCCGCGGTGGGCGGCGGGGGCTCACCCCACCGGTTCCGCCTGGAGGATCAACCCGCCCAGGTCAGCGGCCGACGGGAGCAGGACGTCCGGCCCCTCCGGCGTGCCCTCGGCCGGCAGTCCGCCGCCGTTGCCGGTGCGCACCCCGACCACGACGGCCCCCAACCGGCGGCCCAACGCGATGTCCGACGGGGTGTCGCCGACGACGTAGAGCCGGTGGTCGGGCGCGTGGCCGAGCCCGTCCAACGCCCGCCGCGCCAACGCGGTCTTGCAGTCGGCGTCGGAGACCGGGCCGTCCCCCGCGTCCAGGTCGTCCCGGGTCAGGATCGGGCCGAAGCACGGGCGGACCGCGTAGCGCTCCAGCAGGGCCACGGTGGCCTCGGTGCCGACCCAGGAGCTGACCAGCGCGAGCCGCACCCCGGCCCCGGACAGCGCCGACAGCATCGGCACCACCCCGGGGTAGAGCGTGCCGTGCGCCATGTACCGGTGGGCCACCTCGTCGACCCGGTCCCGCACCCGCACCGACCCGATGTGCAGCGCCCCGCTGGTGATCGAGGACCAGTAGCCGAAGCCGAGGATCTCCTCGCGGGGCGGCGGTATCACCCCCTCCTGCCGGTGGAGGTCCAGGACGAAGCGGTGGAACATCTCGTAGAAGTCCAACAGGGTGCCGTCCCGGTCCAGCACGACCGTGGTCCGCCCTGTCCGACCCATTTCCTCAACCATGTCGCTCACACCCGCAACGGTACGGCGAGTTCGTTGTCCCCGGGCGGCGCTTCCCACGGGAAGACCGTCCAGTCGTCCACCTCGACCGCCTGGAAGTCGGCCCGTTGGGCGGCGCCCAGGTTGCGTACCACCGCGACCGTGCGGACCTCCGCGGCGCCGAGCTCCTCCACGGTGCGCTTGGCCAGGGCCATGGTGCCGCCGTCGCCCATGATGTCGTCGACCAGCAGCACCCGGGCGCCGCCGAACTCCCGCTCCGGGACGACGTACTTGAGCACCGCCGCACCGCGCTCGCTGTACCGGGAGTTGGAGGTGTTGCGGGGGATGCCGAGGATGCGGAAGTCCTCGATCGCCAGCAGGTTCGCCAGGGCGATGGCCGGTGGCAGCCCGCCGCGGGCGATGCCCGCCACCACGGTCGGGGCGAAGCCGCTGGCCCGGACGTCGTCCGCCAGGCCGGCCAGCATCCGGCCCATCGCCTCCCAACTGATCGTCAACAGCCGGTCCCGCCGCCACATCGGTGTGCCGCTCATCGGTCGCCTCCCTGGCCGCTCGTCACGTTGCGGGCCGTGCCGGCGGGCCGGCCGTTCCACCGGTCCACCACGTCGGCGGTGCCCGGACCGGTCCCGAGCAGGTCGACCGGCCGGCCCAGGCCCTCCTCGACCCGGGCCACGAACGCCGCCGCCGCCTCGGGCAACTCCCCGGTGCGCACCGCACGGCACGACGCGTCCACGTGGTCCAGGAAGGTCAGCGCGATCCGGGTGGGCCGGTTGGCGCGCACCGCCTCGCGCGCCTGGTCCAGGTCGAACGTGCCGGCCCGGCGCCGCCGCCCGGTCACCGTGCCGTACTCGACGATGCCCAGCCGCTCGGCCTCCGCCTCGGTCATCTCGGTGCGGAACGGCCCCGCGCCCACCCGGGTGGGGTAGGCCCGGAAGACCAGCACCACCTCGTCGATCGCGGTGGGGCCCAGTCCGGCGTCCGCCGCCGCGGTGCTCGCCGTGCTGTCCTTGCCGACGGTGTAGGGATAGGTGCCGTACAGCACCGACAGGCCGAAACCGTTGGTGCCTTCGACGTGCACCCGGTCCCCGGCGTCGACCGCGTCGTTCACCACCCGCACGGTGTCCGTGAGGTAGGGGGCGAGTTCCGGGACGTCCTCGGCGCGGCGCGCCGCACGCATGGCACGGGCGGCCAGGGCCGGGCCGTGGCCGCTGCCGGTGCTGCGCACCCGTTCGGTCAGCCCCGCGTCGGCCGCCTCCGCGGCGACGTGCTCGGGGTCGATGACGGTGGCGCGGAAGTCCACGCCGACCCGGGACTCGGCGGAGAACTCCGCGATCTCCCGCAACAGGACCTCCGGGCGGATCAACACGCCGGCGCCCAGCAGGAGGCGGGTGGCCGGGCGGATCACCGCACTGGGCAACTGGCGCAGTTTCATGGTGCGTCCGGCGTGCACCACGGTGTGGCCGGCGCCGGGCCCCAGTCCGGCGCGCACCGCCACCGCGGGCTCGTCACGGATCGCCAGATAGCTGGAGATCTTCCCCTTGGCCTCGTCGCCCCACTGGCCACCGACGATCACCGTGCCGGGCATGTCCGAGCTCCTTCCGTCGTCTTTGCGAGCGCTTCCTCGGCCCGGCGCACGGTCTCCTGCGCCAGGGTGTCGCAGAAGCCGGTGTCCGCGGCCGCCTCGGCCAGGGCCGCGAGGTCCGGTGCGGGCAGCACCGCGGTCACCGACGCGTCGTTGGCCAGCACCGCCACCAGGTCGCGGTCGTCCCGGGCGGCGAGCGCACTGGCCCGTTGCAGGGCCCGGTAGGCGTCGAGCCGGTCCGTCCCGCGGTCGACCATCGCCAACAGCACCGCCTCGCTGAGGTGACTGTGGCGCGACCGGTCGAGGTTCTCCCGCATCCGCTCGGGGAAGACCTTCAGGTCGTCCACCACGGCGGTGGTGGTGAGGAGCATCTCGTCGAGCAGCACGCACGCCTGCGGCAGGGTGAAGCGTTCGTTGGCGGAGTTGGCCAGGTCCCTCTCGTGCCAGGTCACCACGTTCTCCAACGCGGGACCGACCAGCGACCGCAGCAGCCGCGCCAGGCTGCAGATGCGTTCGCTGCGCACCGGGTTGCGCTTGTGCGGCATGGCCGAGCTGCCGATCTGGTCCCCCTCGGCGAAGGACTCGGCGAGTTCGCCGATCTCCGTCCGCTGGAGGTTGCGGATCTCGGTCGCGAGGTTCTCCAGGCAGGCCGCGGTCAGCGCCGCCCAGGAGACGAACTCCGCGATCCGGTCCCGCGCCACCGCCTGGGCGCAGATCTGCGGCTCCGGCAGGCCCAGCCGGGCCAGCACCGCCCGCTGCACCGCCATGCCCTGCGGTCCCAGCCCGCCCAGCGAACCGACCGCACCGGCGATCTTGCCCCGCACGGCGCGCTCGCGCAGCTCCGCCAGTCGCGCCAGGCACCGGGTCAACTGGTCCAGGAACACCGCGAGTTTGAACCCCAGGGTGACGGGCTGGGCGTGCTGGCCGTGGGTCCGGCCGATCATCACCCGCCCGCCCTCCTCGGCGATCTGCCGGCACAGCGCGGCCATCAGGACGCCGAGCCGTTCGCCCAGGAGGCCGATCGCCGCGTCCAGTTGGAGCGCCAGCGCGGTGTCGATGACGTCGCTGCTCGTCACCCCGTGGTGCACGTAGCGGCCGTGGGGCGCGCAGGTCTCGGCGAACTGCTGGACGACGGCGTAGAGCTCGTGCCGGCTCACCGTCTCGATCTCGGCGATCCGCGCCAGGTCGCACCGGTGGTCGCCGGCCCGGGCGGCGATCACCCCGGCGGCCTCGGACGGGATCACCCCCAACCGGCCCTGCTCCGCGGCCAACGCCCCCTCCACCCGTACGAAGAGCTGGTAGCGGTTGCGGTCACTGACCAGGAGGCGCATCTCCGGGCTGCCGTAGCGGCCGTCCTCCCAAGGGCTCGTCATCCGGTGGCCTCCCGGGCGTAGTCCAGGGCCACCTGCTGGGTCCGCCCCAGGGCGTGCGGGCGGCTCTCCGACAGTCCGGCCGGCGTGATCCGGACGAACTCGGCGTGCGCGCGCAGTTCCGCCAGCGTGTGCGCCCCGGAGTAGCTCATGCCCGACCGCAGTCCGCCGACGAACGGCCGCAGGGTGGCGGCCAGCGGCCCGGTGTGGGCGAAGGTCGCCTCGACGCCCTCGGGGGTGTACGCGTCCAGCTCCTCGCGGCTGACCTCTTCGCCGCGGGCCCGCTTGAGGGTCAGCTGCATGCCGAACGTGACGAAGCCGGTGCTGACCTTCACGGGGACGCCGTCGCGTTCCACCAGGCGGGCCGCGCTCTCGTCGGCGCCGGCCAGGGCGCTGCCCAGCATCACCGCGTGGCCGCCCGCGGCCAGCGCCTTGACGACGTCGCCCGGCGCCTTGATCCCGCCGTCCGCGATCACCGGGACGCCGGATGCGGCCGCCTCCTCGGCGCAGTCGAGGACCGCGGTCAGCTGCGGCACCCCGCTGCCCGCGACGAGCCGGGTGGTGCAGATGCCGCCCGGGCCGATGCCCACCTTCACGGCGTGCGCGCCGGCCTCGATCAGGTCCCTCGTGCCGGCGGCGGTGGCGACGTTCCCGGCGATCAGCGGCGTGTCGGGGAAACGGGCCCGCAGCTTCTCGACGGAGGCCAGGACGTAGTCCGCGTGGCCGTGGGCGACGTCGGTGACCAGCACGTCCGCGCCCGCCTCGACGAGCCGGGCGGCCCGCTCCAGATAGTCGTCGGTCACCCCCACCGCCGCCCCGGCGCGCAGCCGCCCCTGCCCGTCGACGGTGGCCCGCTCCGTGCCCTCGGGCACCGGCGTCGCCTTGACCGCGGCCACCTCCGCGGCCTGGTCCTCGGCGGTCTGCATGCGGTGGACGATCCCGAGCCCGCCGGCCACCGCCATGGCGACGGCCATCTGCCGGCCGGTGCACCAGGGGGTGTTGGCGGAGAGGACCGGTACCCGCAGGGTGATCCCGGCCAGCTCGGTGCTGGTGTCGGTCGCCGAACGGCTCACCACCGAGGTGCGGCGGGGCACCAGCAGGACGTCGTCCAGGCTGAGCCCGGTGCGTATGTCGCGAACTGCCACGTGCGTACTCCTGTCGATCGTGGACGGGGGGCGGGTCACCTGCGCGGCGGGAACACCGTCGCCACGAGCTCCTGACGGGCCGGCCCGTACTCCTCGAAGACCCCGGAGTAGGCCGTGGACGTCATGACCGCCGGGGTGCGGATGCCGCGCATGCTCATGCACAGGTGCTCGCCGGTGGCGATGACCGCGACGTCGACCGAACCGGTCACCTTGGTGACCTCGTCCGCGATGTCGCGGACCAGGCGCTCCTGCACCTGGAGCCGGTGCGCGTGGCGATGGGCGATGCGGGCGAACTTCGACAGTCCGAGCACGTCGCCCTTGGGCCGGTAGGCGATGGTCAGGGAGCAGGAGAAGGGCAGCAGGTGGTGTTCGCACAGCGACCACACGTTGATGTCCGAGACCATGACCAGTTGTCCCTCCGTCTGGAGGGGGAACAGCGTGTCGACCACCCCCGCGTCGTAGCGGGAGAACTCCCGCCACCAGCGGGCGAAGCGGGCCGGCGTCTCCTTGAGCCCGTCGCGGTCCGGGTCCTCGCCGATCTCGATCAGCAGCTTGCGCGCGACGTCCTCCAGCGGGTCCGGGACCTGCGGCCCGGAGTCGTCGAGGACGTCCAGTTCGGGGGCTCCGCTCACTGTGCTCACACGCCTCTCCTGTCGCCCCAGACGGCAACATGCAATCGAGTGGTCAGGTTCCAGCCGCGTGCCACGACGTCGTCTCCCAGCGCGGACAGGTGTTGGCCGACCTCGGCGGGGACCTGCCCCTCGGGCATGATCCACACCGGGCGGGTTCCGTACCGGTCGACGAGCTGCGCCACTTCGTCGAGGTCGCTGGTGGTGCGGCAGACGAATTTGAAGGCGGTCCCCGGGACGGCCGCGAACGCCCGCAACGCGTCCGGCACGATCCGCCGCGCCTGCGGATCGCCCGAGTGCGACAGCTTGGGCGAGACGTTGAACCGCACGCCGAGCGCCACCAGGTCGTCCTGCGGCACCACGGTGCCGTTCGTCTCGATCTCCACCTTGCGGCCGGCGTCCGTCAGCGCGCGCAGCAGCGGCAGCAACCGGCGCTGCTGGCTGAGGGGTTCGCCCCCGGAGACCACGATCAGCGGGACCTCGTAGGCGAGCAGCGCGTGCAGCACGTCGGTCCACGGCATCGGCCGCAGTTCCCGCTTGGGGTCGTAGGCGACCCCGGAGTCGCCCACTCCGGTCCAGTCCCAGGTGTACGGGGTGTCGCACCAGCGGCAGGACAGGTTGCAGCCGCCCAACCGCACGAAGGCGCACCGCTGCCCGGCCGAGGGGCCCTCTCCCTGCACGGCCCTCAAGTGGGGCCGAAGATCTCGTTGACGACGAGCTTCGGTTCCACCGCGGCACCACCTCCCCCGTGCTGCGACGGTGCGGCGGGCAGGTGCGTCACGGCCGGTACTCCGCCCACGTCTTGGCGGTCTCGGAGACCCGCACCGCGCTCAACTGCGGGTAGTGCGGCAGCCACCGCTCGTACAGCCACTGCGAGAGGTGCTCGGCCGAGGGGTTGCGGTCCAGCACGTCGTTGAGGTGACGGTGGTCCACCTCGGCGTCCAGCCACTGGCTGAACTGCTTGAGGTCGCCGTAGTCGCGTACGAAGCCCGCCTTGTCCAGGCCGTCGGCCGGGGCCGCGAGCTCCAGTTCGACGATGTAGTTGTGCCCGTGCATCCGGCCGCACGGGTGCCCGTCGGGCAGCTCGGCGAGCCGGTGACTGGCCGAGAAGTGGAACTCTTTGGTGATCCGAAAAGCCATGCAGACCCTCCTGCTGGGATAGGACCGCTCGCCGCGCCGGGTCGCACCCGACGTCCGGCGAAGTGCACCGCCCCATGGTCCGTTCGGCGCTCCGCGGGCACATCACGGCCACGACCGTGACCGGGGTCCGGGCCTACCGAGAGTCGTTGCGGGCGGCACCGAACCGGCGTCCTGCGCGGTGTCCCGGCGGTCGGCGCGGCGCAGGAAGCCCAGGCACGGCCCGTCGCCCGTTGCCCGCGGGAAGGGACACCGGGCAACCCCTGTCCGGCGCGGGCGGCAGGGCCGACACTCGGGAGGCGTTCAGTAGCTCATGACCCGCTCGGCGTCGTGACCCGCACGGGCGAAGCGCGCCACGTCCCGCCCGTCGAGTTCCCGCGCGAATCCCCGCACGGTCTTCTCGAAGCGGTACTCATCAGAGGAGAGGCACTGCAACAGATGGATGTCAGCCAAGGATTCGAGCATTTTCCGTGCCGCCATCACCTCGACGCCCAGCAACCGCGCCGCCGCGGAAACGGTGACCGTGTCGCGCACCTCGGCCGCGAGCACCCGGAATGCCCTGGCGACCGCCGGCGGTAAATACCGGTACGACCAGGAGAGCGCGGTGTACATGTTGCTGACGTCGTCGCCCGTGTTGTAGAGGTAAGTGAGCAACGCATCCGATCCGCAGCGCTCGCAAATGTCCATGCCGCCGACCGTCTCCCGGCGTTCCGCCGCGATCCGCACGGTGAGCGGCAGGTATTGGCAGGCGCACGGGCTCGCGCTTTTCGGCGGTCGGGACGCGCCCCCGAGACGGGACAACAGCGCGTCGCACTCGCTCGCGTTCAACGGCGGCACGGTGATGCGGTGGGAGCCGTCCCGGGTGACGAGTCCGGTCAGTCGACTGCGACTGGTGATCACCGTCATACAGCGGGGCGAGGCCGGTAAGAGGGGGCGCACCTGTTCCGCAGTGGCGGCGTTGTCGAGGACGATCAGCAGCCGTCGTCCGGTGAGCAGGCTGCGATAGCTGGCGGCCAAGTGGTGGATTTCACCGGAGAATTCGACCGGTTCGGCGCCCAGTGCCGTCATGAAGTTCCGGAGCACCTGACGGGTGCTGACCGGGCGGCCGCCGGGGCCGAATCCTTGGAGGTCGGCGAAGAGCACGCCGTCCGGGAAGTGGCTCCGCACGCCGTGCCCCCAGTGCACGACGGTGGCCGTCTTCCCCACGCCCGCGGCTCCTTCGACCACCGTGACCACGGCCTGCCCGTCACTCTGCCGGTGCACCTCGGAGAGCAGGGCGTCGAGTTCGTCGAGCGCGCCCTCCCGGCCGGTGAAGTCGGAAATGCTCCGCGGCAGTTGAATGGGACAGTTGCGCCCGCTCTGGCGCCGCGGAGCCCGCACCAAAAGGGCGAGCAGACTCCCCTTCGCGTCCAGGGCGTCGTCGCACAACCGCACCAGTCCTTCGGCCGGTTGCTTCTTTCCCGTTTCCACGCGGCTCAGGTGACTCCTGCTATAATTCACCAGTCGGGACAGGTCGCCGAGAGAAAGTCCCCGCTCTTCGCGCAAGAGCCGCAACGACGAGCCGAACGAGGCATCCGAAAAAACTACTCGCTTCGTCATTCGCTTTTCTCCATGTTGCCGTGCGCCATGCGGCAACTTGGCTTTCCAGCAAACGGGTTCGCCAACTCCTGCGTGCGACACGCAGCGCAATCCCCCGGTACCCGATCAGCTTTGCAAAGCCCAAGCTTCCAGCAAGGATCAGCCGTGCGAAACCAGTTCAGGCAAGAGAATCGTCAAGGAACTGCGGATATCCGGCTCATGTGTCCCCTCTGCATGCCACACTCTCCGACCAGCCCCCGCACCGACCATCAGGACGTTGCGCACTCCTGAATAACTCTCTGCGCCGCCCATGGCCATGTCATATTCACATTTGATCACAACCGTGTACAGAGGAACACGGCTCGATCGGCGATTGTCCGGAACCAGCGGTTGGCCCGCATCGGGCATCGCTCGCCCCATTCGGTCACGTCACCGGGACGGCTCGACGCCCCCTCGCACGCAACCGCCCCCCTCACCGACGTGGCATCTCAACCCGCATTGCGGTCGA
The DNA here is from genome assembly GCF_046549115.1 of Streptomyces sp. x-19. NCBI lineage: Bacteria > Bacillati > Actinomycetota > Actinomycetes > Kitasatosporales > Streptomycetaceae > Streptomyces > Streptomyces sp. x-19. Next base: position 622,792 of record NZ_JAJPWK010000003.1, read on the forward strand.
CGATTTTGTTGCGGAGCCTTACCCACCGGAACGGAAGTTGACTTCTTTTCAACTCGTTCACCACAACCGTTTTGCTGCGATGTGACACGGTTTGACACCGGGGAAAATCGGCCAAAGCGCATACCTGTGACAGGTGCGACGTGCCCGCGAACCACTCGGCCGGGCGAACTCCCCCACGGCCCCGGCCATTTCCCGCCCCGGCCCGCCGGGCGACGGAATTCCGTACCCCGGTAGTACGTATAACTCCCGCGAGATGTCTAGCATGTTGGGTGTGAGCCGGTCCAGTGGCTCCGGTCGTATCGGAAAGGATCGCCCCCGTGACCGACAAGGCACGCCCGACTTCACGCGACGTGGCCCGGGAGGCGGGCGTCTCCCAGGCGACGGTTTCGCTGGTGTGCGGCGGGAAGTGGCACGGACGGGTCTCGGAGCGGATCGCCACGGCGGTCCGCGACGCCGCGGACGCACTGGGATACCGGCCCAACCTCGCGGCCCGGAACCTGCGGACCGGACGGACCAAGACCGTCATGCTGATCGTGCCGGCCCTCACCAACCAGTACTACGCCCGCCTGTACACCGGTGCCGCGCGGGTGGCGGCCCAGCACGGATTCGGCGTGGTGCTGTACCCCTCCCCCGCGGACGGCGGTCCCGCCCGCAACCCGTTCGGGTCCGCACCGGCCAGCCTCGACGGCGTGCTCGCGTCGTCGATGGCAGCCGACGTGCTCGCCGACTTCGACGACGGCGGGCGTCCGCTGGTGATGCTGGACAGCGACCCCGCCAACTCCCGGGCCGCCACCACCGTCAACCTCGACGTGGCGGACGGCATGCACCAGGTCGCGGAGCACCTGTTGGCCCTGGGCCACCGGCGGATCGCCCACCTCGCCGCCGGGGTGGAGTCCTGGACGTTCGCCGTCCGCTCCCGGGCGCTCGCGGCGGCGCTGGAGGGCACCGGCGCGGAACTGCGCACCGTGCGCGCGGCCCTCACCATGGACGCCGGACGGCACGCCGCGGAGACCGTGCTGCGGGCCCCCGGGCGCCGTCCCACGGCGCTGCTGTGCGACTTCGACGTCCTCGCGGTCGGCGCTCTCAAGGCCGCCCGTCGGCTCGGGCTCCGTGTGCCGGCGGACCTGTCGATCACCGGCTTCGACGACCTCACCCTCGCCTCGGCGGTGGAACCGGAACTGACCACGGTCCGCCTGCCCGCCGAGGAAGCCGGCCGGCGGGGCATGACCGCCCTGGTCTCCGTACTGGCCGACGAACGTCCCGTCCGCCCGGCCGACGTCCCGGTCTCCCTGGTGGTGCGCGGGTCCACCGCGCCACCGGCGTGAGGGCCCGCCACCGGGACGAGAGGAGCGGGCGCGAGCAGCGCCGGCGCGGTGGGGGTGGGCGAGGCCGTCGGGCTCTGGTCGCCGGCCCCGCCCAGGGTGTCAGCGCACGACGACGGGCGCGGCTCAGGCGCCGGTGGCGGACTCCGCGAGGCACACGAGGAGCTCGGTGCAGCGGCGGGCCAGCCGGCGGACGTCGTCCTCGGCGTTGCGCCGGAGGCTGAACTTCCAGCGCAGGTCGAGTCGTTCGTCCGCGACGTCGATCCGGATCTCCAGGGGGTAGGGCCGGGGGTGCGTGGGGGTCCGGGTCACGCCGGTGTCGCCCGTGACGAGGGAGAACGGCGGCCCGACCGGAAGGTCGTGCAGGCCCGTGCCGCGGAAGTCGAGGTACACCTCGGGCTTCGGCAGCGCGGCCAGGCGGCCGGTGACGGCCGGGTCCCGGTGGAGGTGGCGCAGGACCCCCCAGACGTGCTCGATCGCGTGGAGCCGGCCGATCTGGGCGCTGAGGGCGCGCAGGTCGGGGAGGGCGCCGGCGGCGGACGGTGCACCGGGCGGCGTGCCGTCGGCCGCGGTGTCGAGGACGAACGGGGTGATCGTGGAGAGCCGGCCGACGGTGCGGCTGAGGTCGGACGCCGTCAGCGGGGAGAGTCGGCCGTGGCGCACCACGTCCAGGCAGGCGGTCGAGGCGCCGGAGAACTCCGCGACGCCGCGGGCCACCGCCGCGATCAGCAGGTCCTCGGTGGTGTACGGGGAGGACTGCGCCACCGTGCGGACCGTCCGCGCGGTGCGCGGATCCAGGCTGGTGCGCAGGGTGCGGAGGTGGGGTCGGGCGAGGCTGCCCGGGCCCTCGGCCGTGGTCGGGAAGGGGCGCACCCGGTCCCACGGGAGGCGCAACCAGGCGTCGAGTTGCGGTGTCTCGCGGGGCAGTGCGTCGGCGAGGTCCTGGAGTTCGCGGGCGTGGCCCAGGGCCGAGGGCGGCGGGGGCCCGAGGGTGTCGTCCAGTCCTGCGGCGGCCTGCCGGTAGAGCGTGGGGAGTTCCTCGGCCAGGGTGTGCCGGGTGACGCCGTCGCACACCAGGTGGTGCAGCAGGAGCAGTAGGCGGTCCCCGCCGTCCCGGCGGAAGTAGGCGGCCCGGCAGACGGGTCCCTCGCGCAGGTCCAGGCGGTCGTGGAGGCGCCGGGCCGCACCGGTGAACGCCCGGTCGGCGGCGGCCTCGTCGAGCCCGGTGTGGTCGTGCCACTCCAGCGGGACGGCCACGGCGGGATCGCCCGGCCGCACCCGGCGCTCGCCGACCAGTTCGACGAAGCGCGAGGTCAGCGCCGGGTGGCGGTCCGCGAGGCGGGTCAGGCAGCGGGCGAGCGCGGCCCGGTCCAGGCAGTGGTCGACGGCGAACAGCAGCGGCTCGTCGTCGTGGCCGATCTCGCCGAAGGCCGCCCCGAAGAAGCGGTGTTGGGCCGGGAGCAGCGGCGCGGTGCCGGCGAGCGCCGCGGGCTCCTCGGAGCGGGCCGGTGCCGGCGGTGCGCCGGTGGTCGGGGGCGGGCCGGCGGGCGCGGGTGCGCTCACGTCCAGCTCCCGCCGGTGTCGCGCTCCTCGTACCACTGGCGGTCCTCGTGCAGGTAGCGTTCCAGGCTGCCCGGGTACATCGAGCCCAGGGCGGAGCGGGCCTCGGTGGTCACCCGGCCGCCGATGCGCAGCGCGAGCAGGCGGGTGGGGTCGGTGGGGTCGCCGCGACCGCTGCGGGTGAACTCGGCGCGGACGAACGGCGTGACGTAGGCCGACGCGCCGGGTTCCAGCAGCGTTTCGTACCGCTCGCCGCCGTGCTGCCAGGCCATCCGGACGGGGCCGCCGCCGACGTTGTGGAGGTACTGGTGCTGGTGGGTGCGCAGGGGTGTGACGGCCTGGTCGGCGGAGTCGGAGTCGGCGCGCTGCGGGTGGATCTCCAGGGCGCGGGTGTGCGGGTGCAGCCGGTCGCCGGCCAGTTCGCGCACCCGGTAGTCGCGGTGCCCGGCGGAGGGGTGGTACCAGGAGCGGGAGGTGGCGGCGGGGCAGAAGCTCACGCCGTCGACGGCGTCGGGCACGACGGGCAGCAGGTCGCGCGGGGACAGGCGCAGTGCGGCGGCGAGCGCGGTGACCTCGTCGGGGGTGAGGGTGGTGCCGCCGTCGGCGACGCCGGCCAGGCGGTCCGCCGGAATTCCGGAGAGCTCGGCCGCGTGCTCCAGGGGGAGCGCCGAGGCGTCCAGGTAGGAGCGGAGCAGGCGGCCCTGGGCGGCCGCGGCGGAGTCGGTGTCGAGGGCGAATCCGCGGGCGGTGTCCGGTCCCAGGGCGGCGAGTTCGTGCCGCGCGTCGCCCATGAGTTCACCGCCGTAGGTGAGCGCGAGGATGTATGCCGGCTCCTCGGCATTGCGGGCGGTGAAGGTGTGCGGGGAAAAGGGCAGGCCCCAGATGGAGTCGCCGGTGTTCATCCGCAGTACGTGATCACGTCCGTTCCATCGGTAATAGTAGTTAACCGGCCCCACGCAATAGGTGAATTGATAGAGCACATGGCCGTTGTTCCAGTGCACGTCGGCGTTGTGCGGATCGTCGTCGGTCACGGCGGAGAGCATCCGGATCCACGCGGGGCGGAATGAGGCCAGGCGCGACATCGCCGTGTCGCGGTACTCGTAATAGTCGATCCCGCCACGCTGAAAAACCCGGGCGGAGGATGCGGACTCGGTGGCGCGCAGCACCCGCACGCCGCGCGGGCAGTCGTTGCGGACGGGCACCAGATCGCGTTCGTTCAGGGGCCAGACGGTGGCCGCCCGCTGCGCGAGGTCCCAGGAGAAGCCCTGTTCAGGGGCGAGGTGAGCCGCGTAGTCCGCGTCGGTCAGGCCCAGGTCGGCGGCGGCCGAACGGGAGGTGCGCTGCAGGTCGTCGGCGGCGCTGTGCAGGAGCGCGCCGGCCCTGCGGCGGAAGCCTTCGTCATCGGCCGGGGTGCCGGCCGGCGGAAGGTTCACGGTGCTCAAGGGGGCTCCTCCTGTCGGTCAACGAAACGATGCGGTCCGGGCGAAGCACCACCACTTGATCTTTTTCCGTTCGGCGTCGTCAAGCCGCGCCGGACAGTTGGCGGATTCGCACCGCCGACTCTTCGCCACGCGCCCGGAAGCGCCCGGCAATTCCCGCGCCTGGAAGGACAAACCAGTCAAACCACTCGCCCTTGGAGAGGGTTTTCCGGTCCGTCTTCGTTCCGGCTTGACATCGCACGATTACCTGGGAATACCGTCATGCGGTGCCCACCGACCTGAATGTGGGGTCACGCGGAACGCGTCCGGCCCCCGGGCGTCGCATCCCCTGCACCGCATCGCACGTCCCGCCGGAAGGGGCCGGCCGCACCCGAAGAGGCGGGGGTTCCCGTGGACCAGCAGAACATCGCGTTCGCTCCCGTCGGCCGCCGCCCCGCCCGGTCCGCCAGTATGGACGGGTGAGCCTGACCGTCGACATCAGCACCCTCGCCCCCGGAGGCGTCCGCTTCGCGCCCTCCCCACTCGCCGAGCTGACCGCGATGCTGCACGTGCTGTCCGAGCCGGGGCACCATCCGCCGCGGCAGGACTGGGCCCGCTCGGTCCGCGCCGGTCTGGACGCGTCCCTCGCCGCCCGGCTGTCGGCCGCCGACTGCCTGTGGCGCACCACCCGTGCGGACTTCCTGCTCCCGCCGGCGCCCGCCGCGACCCTCGCCGAGGAGCTGGACGCGCTGGACCGGCTGACCGACGAGAAGTTCGTGGCCGGGGCGCTGTGCCTGGCCGTCGATGCCGACCCGACGCGGCCGGACGGGTCCCCGCTGACCGACCCGGCCGCCCGGGAGCGCGCCCGCACCCTGGCACAGGCCGACGGTCCGCGCGCCGCCGCGTTCCTCGACGCGCTGCTCGCCGACCCGCCCGCCGTGCGCGGCCGGCTGCGCCGCCTGTGGGAGGACTGCGAGGGCGCGTTCTTCGCGGAGCACTGGCAGCGGGTGCGGCCGGCACTGGCCGCCGACGCCCGGCACAAGACCGAGCTCTTCCGCCGCTTCGGCCTGACCGGCGCCCTCCCGGCCGTCTCCGCCTGCCTGTCCCTCGACGCCAGTGGGCAGCGCATCGTCGTCGACAAGATCTACGACGGCACCACCAGCGCCCGCGACGGCCTCACCTTCGTGCCGACCGCGTTCGGCCATCCGCACCTCCTGGTCGTCCACGCCGCGGGCTGGCAGCCGGTAGTCCACTACCCCGTCCCGGAACCGGGGCTGCCGCAGCCGATGCCGCTGGACCTGACGAGCCGTCGGCTGGCGGCGCTGGCCCACCCCACCCGGCTGCGGCTGGCCCACACGCTCTCCCGCGGCCCGCGCACCACCCTCGAACTGGCCGCGTCCTGGAAGCTGACGGCCCCGGAGGTCTCCCGCCACCTCGCCGTGCTGAAGCGGGCCGGTCTGCTCCGCACCCGCCGGCGCGGCCGCTACGTCCTGCACGAGCTGGACCTGGAGGCGACGGCACGGATCGGCACGGACCTGGTGGAGACCATGCTGCGGTGACGGGCCGGGCCGGGCCAGGCCCGTCACCGGGCGGTCCGCTCGCTCAGCGGGGGGCCGCGAGGTCCTGGGTCCACCACGGGCCACCGGCCCCGTGGACGATCCCGATGCCGACCGCGGTGAACCGGCAGTCGAGCAGGTTGTCGCGGTGCGGCGCGTCGCCCATCCAGTCCCGCACCGCCGCGGCCGCGCTCTGCGGGCCGCGGTCGAGGTTCTCGCCCCAACTGCTCCACTGGTATCCGGCGGCGGTGATCCGCGCATCGGGGCCGACGCCCTCCGGCGAGACGTGCTCGTAGTAGCCGCGGGCGGCCATGTCGGCGGAGTGCCGCTGCGCCGCGGCGTGCAGCCGCGGGTCGATGCGCAGCGGACCGCAACCGACCTGCGCCCGCTTGCGGTTGATCAGCGCGGTGGCCTGTTCCTCCAGGTCGGGCGGGGTGGCCGTGGGAGACGGCGGCGCGGGGGTGGGGGTGGCGGACGCGGTGCGCGTCGGGGTGGGTGTGGGCGTCGGGGTGGGCGTCGGAGTGGGGGTGGGGGTGGGAACGGCGGTGGTTCGTCGCACCGTCGGCTCGGCCCGGGGCGCGGTGGGCTGCTCGTCCCGCGGGGCGCCGGAGCCCCACCACACGGCGGCGACGACGGCCGCGGTGAGCGCCGCGGTGCCGGCCACGGCGGTGGTCGCGACGGCCCCGCGCGGGCGGGGCGGCCGACGCAGCAGGTGGTGCGCCCGGTGACCGCCCGACGCCGAGGCGGTGGAGGTGGCGGACGTGGTGGCGGACGTGGTGGTGGTGGCCGTGGCGGTGGGGACCGGCGGCGGGGTCAGGTGCCCGGGCAGCGGCAGCATCGCCAGACCGGCCAACAACCCCTCGGCGGGCAGCAGGTCGCGTGCGTGACCGGAGCAGGCCGCGCAGTCCCGCGCGTGGCGGGCTATGCGTTTGCGCCACAGCGGCGCGGGGCGGGTGTCCCAGGCGTCGGTCAGTCGCACGAGTTCCGGGCAGGGCGGGTTCCCGGCGAGGGCGCGGACGACGACCCGCCCGGTCTCCAACTGCTGCTTCATCCGCTGGACCCGGACCGCGGCGTGCCGCGTCCCGCACCCCAGGGCGGCGGCCAGTTCCGGTCTGTCGATCTCGCCGGCGGCCTCCAGCCACCACAGCGACAGCAGCGCGCGGTCCCCGTCGTCCAGCCAGCGGGTGGCCTCGGCCACCTCGCGGCGCTGGCCGGACAGGCCCAGCCGCAGGATCGTCAGGTCCACGAAGTCGGCGCCCCGGTCGGGCTGTTCCGCCGTCTGGTCCAGGCCGACGACGGGGTGCCGGTGGGCGCCGGTCCAGCGGCGCCGCACCTGGTTCATGGCGATCGCCACCAACCAGGAACGGAAGGACGCCGGCTCGCGCAGGTCCGCCAGCGACTCCAGGGCGCGCACCATGGTCTCCTGCACCACGTCGTCGACGTCCGCATGGCCGTCCAGCGCCCGTCCCACGACGTTGTAGATCAGGGGCAGGTACGCGGAGAGCAGCTGTTCCCGGGCAGCGTCGTCACCCGCCCTGGCCGCCTCCACGGTCGCCGTACCGTTTTCCCACTTCACGCCTGTTCGTTCCCGTTCATCCGTGTACACCGTCATGGCCCCCGTGCTCAGGTGACCCGTTCGGCGCACGGCGATAACAGAAAAACTACGTGCCGGTCGGACGCCGTCGCGGCACGGGCTCCCCCCGCCGCCGGGGAGGCGCCGGAGCCCGCCGCCGGGCACCGGCGCACACCGGCGGGCACCCGCTCGACGCCGCCTCGACGCCGCCTCGACACCGCGGAAAAAAATCCCCGGGATTTTCGTTGTCCGCGGGCCCGCCGGGGGTCTCCCCACTGCGGACCGTGCACCACGCGGCCCGCACGACCCCTCGTCCCCCCAGGTCGGCGGCGTCGGCCACCGGTGACGGTCCACCCGTCACCGACCGCGCGGCCCGCCGACCGGACCGGAAACGGAACCCCGAGCATGCACCACGACGACCGCCTCCGCCCCGCCCCGCACGACCAGGCCCCGACCGACCCCGGACACCGCACCGCACCGCCCGCGGCACCCCGGCGGCACGCCGCGCCCCGCCCCGCCGGCCGCAGCGGGAACCACCGCGCCGACACCGCCCGGCCGCGGACGAGGGCCGCGCTGCTGACGGGGACGGCGGTCCTCGCCGTGACCGGTACGTGCCTGGTGCTGATACGCCCCGGCTCCGGGGCCGACCAGGCGCTCGCCGCCGATCCGGCCGCCCCGGTGCGGACCGCCGCGGGAACCTCCGTCCTGCCGGAGTCCGGCGGCGACGCGCACTCCCCCCGCCGCCACAAGCCGTCCCCGTCCCCGTCCCCGTCGGCAAAGGAGACGACAGGGGACGGCGAGCGGGCCGCGACGCCCCGGGCGACCCCCACCCCCGCCGCACCGCGCCCGACCCCCCGGACCGCCGGCCACCCGCCCCGCGTCGCGTCCGGCGCGGGCGGCGGCGCGGGCGCCCCGGTCGGCGCGCGCACCGCGACCGGCACCGCGGCGGAGTTCGCCCGGAAGGTCGTCGAGCTGGTCAACACCCAGCGGGCCCAGCACGGTTGCGCCCCGCTCACCGCCGACCCGCACCTGACGGCGGCGGCCCAGGGACACTCGGACGACATGGCCGCCCGGAACTACTACGCCCACGAGACCCCGGAGGGCGTCGACCCGGGCACCCGGATGACCCGTGCCGGATTCCCCTGGATGAGCTGGGGCGAGAACATCTTCAAGAGCCCCAAGGACCCGGCGACGGCGGTGGACGGCTGGATGAACAGCCCCGGGCACCGCGCCAACATCCTCAACTGCGCCTACAAGGCCACCGGTGTGGGCGTGAACCTCAGCTCCAACGGGCCGTGGTGGACGCAGGACTTCGCCACCCACTCCTGACCGCCCGGGCCCGACCGACGGCCACGGAGCCGTCGGGGCACCTTCCGGCTGCGCCCCGGAAGGTGCCCCGCCCGGGCCGCCGCCACCCTGTCATTCCCCGGCGCGCACCAGGCCCGTCTCGTACGCGAAGACCACCGCCTGGGTGCGGTCCCGCAACCCCAACTTCACCAGGATGCGGCTGACGTGGGTCTTCACCGTCTGCTCGGCGATGACCAGGTGTGCGGCCAACTCGGAGTTGGACAGCCCCCGCGCGATCAGGGAGAGCACCTCCGTCTCGCGCTCCGTCAGATCCGCCACCCGGCCGCGCGGCACGGCGCGCGGCGCGCCGCCCCTGGCGAACTCCTCGATCAGCCGCTTGGTGACGGAGGGGGCCAGCAGCGCGCCGCCCATGGCCACCGTGCGTACCGCATCGGCGAGTTGCTGCGCGGAGGAGTCCTTCAACAAGAAGCCGTGCGCGCCGGCCCGCAGCGCCTCGTACACGTACTCGTCGAGGTCGAACGTCGTCAGCATGATGCTCTTGACGTCCGGGAAGTCCTGCGTGATGCGCCGGGTCGCCTCCAGACCGTCGAGCACCGGCATCCTGATGTCCATCAGGGCCACGTCCGGACACCGGGCGGCGATGCGGTCGATCGCGTCCTGACCGTTGACCGCCTCGGCCACCACCTCGATGTCCGGCTGGGCGTTCAGCAGGATCCCGAAGCTCTGCCGGATCAGTTGCTGGTCGTCCGCGATCAACACCCGGATCGTCATGCGTCCTCACTCCTGCTCACTGGTGGGGAGGGAAGCCGCGACCTCGAACCAGCCGTCCTCCCGGGTGCCGATCCGCACGGAACCGCCGAGCAGCAACGCCCTCTCGCGGATGCCCAACACACCGTGTCCGGTGCCCCGCTGGCGTGGCGCACCGGCCGGCGCCGGGCTGTTGGCCACGCGTATGGCGAGCTCGCCACGACCGTAGGTTAGCTCCACCTCGACCCGGCACCCCGGGGCGTGCCGCAGCGCATTGCTCAGCGCCTCCTGCGCTATCCGGAACGCCGACAACGCGACCCGCTGCGGCACCGCCCGCGCCTCGCCGGTGACCACCGTGTCGATCCGCAGCCCCGCCGCCCGCACGTTGGCCACCAGGCCGTCGAGGTTCTCCAGTGTCGGCTGCGGTGTGTAGCGGGCTTCCGGACGCTCCTCCGGCGACCGCAACATGCCCAGGACGTACCGCAGTTCGGTGAGGGCGGCCAGCGCGTTCTCCCGGATGCTGGCGAAGCTCTCGCTCAGTTCCGGCGGCGGTTCGGCCACCCGGTACGGTGCCGCCTCCGCCTGCACCGCCACGACGGACATGTGGTGCGCGACGACGTCGTGCAACTCGCGGGCGATGCGGGTGCGCTCCTCCAACAGCGCGCGCCGGCCCCGTTCGAACTCCGTCAGCGCCTCCTGCGCGCGCAACGCACGACGGGCCCGGCTCCGCCCGCGCACGGCGGTGACGACCGCCAGCCCCAGCGCCGAGAACAGCCCCCACAGCAGCAGGTCACCGACCGACGACGGCGGTGCCAGCCCGGCGGCGAGCGCGCCGCCGAGCGCCATCGTCAGCAGCCACTGCGCCACGTACGTCTCGGTCCGCACCCGGCAGGCCACCAACAGCGTGACCCCCAGGTGCGCCCAGAGTCCCGGTGCCGTCCACGGCCACGGCTCGTCGGCGCGCCCCGCCGGCTCGGCGAGGGCCGCGAGGAGCGCGTACGGCAGCGACGCGGCGAGCGACGACCACCAGGCCAGCACCGGCCGGTACAGGGCGAGCACCAACGGCGGCCCCTGGACGCCGGCGACGAGCCCCGCACCCCACCACGGCAGGCCCAGCCCGTCCGCGACGATCAGCGTCCCGCCGATGCCCAGGTCGGCCGCGACCAAGGCGACGGCGAGGAGCGGGAGGTACCGCAGGAACCGGCGCTCGGCGTTCCGAAAGGGCGGCGAAGCCCGGCGGGAGACGTCGCACGCCTCGCGTCGCACCGCCCTGAGCACGGCCCCGATCTGTCGCAGGCCGTCGCGTCGGGGGTCCGGCCCGGTCGGTGCGTTCGACTCTTCCGGGATCACCGGACCATGGTACGGACGGGTGGCGCACGCCGGAGTCGTCCGTAGGGGCCGGTCCCCGGCCGGACGTCATACCTCAGAGCTACGCCGGAACATGGCTCCCGAGTGTGACGTGGTCGAGGTCCTCGGGACCCTAGGTTCTCATCGGCGCGGGCCGCGCCAGGAACACCCGGGCAGCACCTGCCCGCTCGTTGGAGGACAGCATGGACACCATCACCACCGACCACGTCGCCGCCCTGTACGGGAAGTACGAGGACGACCTGCGGGCGGCGCGGGACGCCCAGCGCCGGCTCCTGGCGGACCGCGGCCCGTCGATGAAGGCCCAACTCGACGACTACGAGGCCGAGATAACCTATCTGCTGCTGCGCGATCTGCGCCCCGAGGTCGTGGTGGAGATCGGCACGTTCCACGGATGGTCCACGACGTGGCTCCTCCGCGCCTTGCGGGACAACGGGACCGGGCGGCTGCACTCGTTCGACATCGTGGACCACGTGGTGCGCACCGTGCCGGCCGAACTCGCCGAGGACCGTTGGTCGTTCACCAAGGGCGACGTGCGCCGGCACCTCGAAGCGGTCCCCACCGAGGTGGACTACCTCTTCATCGACGCCGACCACGGTGCGCGGTTCGCCCACTGGTACGTCGACAACCTCTTCCCCGGTGTCCCCGCGGGCACGCCCACCAGCGTCCACGACGTCTTCCACGGGCGGCGCCCCAAGCCCTTCAGCGAGGGCTCGGTCATCGTCAAGTGGTTGGCCGAGAAGAACATCGGGTTCTTCACCCCGTCCACCGCCAAGGCCCCCGAGGTCACTCGTCAACTCGCCGCAGTGAAAGCTGAGTTGGGGCTCGACGAGCCGGTCCGGCACAGCGACCACAATCCGATGATCTACTTCAACCTGCCGTAGCGGTCGGCGTCGGGTGCCGGTGCCGGCGCCGGTGCCGTGAATTTCAGTGCGGGATCCTCCACCGGACCGTTCCGCAGCCGTTCGACGTCCTTCTCGTAGGCCATCTCGACCGTCCACGGGCCGCGGGTGCCCGCCCGCGGGAACTGTCCGATGCCCCGTCGTATGTAGCCGGCGCTCAGGTCCATGTAAGGCACCCGCGCCATGTCCGGGTCGGCCGGCACCGGTTCGACGGTGGTGTGGCCGTGCACGTCCATGTGGTCGAGCAGCCGGCAGAAGTACGCGCAGACCAGGTCCACCTTGAGCGTCCAGGACAGGTTGGTGTAGCCCAGCGCGAACACGAGGTTGGGCACCCCGGAGAGCATCACCGCCTTGTACGCCGTCGTGTCCGCCGGGTTCACCCGGCGCCCGTCCACGCTCAACCGGACCTTGCCGAAGGGGCACATGGTCAGGCCGGTCGCGGTCACGACCAGGTCGGCGGCCAGTTCCCGGCCGGACGCCAACTGAAGGCCCGTCGTGGTGAACCGCTCGATCCGGTCGGTGACCACCGAGGCCCGGCCGGCCGAGATCGCCTTGAACAGGTCGCCGTCCGGCACCACGCACAGCCGCTGGTCCCACGGGTCGTAGCGCGGGGTGAAGTGGGTCGCGACGTCGAAGTCGGCGGGCAACTGCCGGCGCACCCGGGCGATCAGCAGCCGGCGCATCAGCCTCGGGGCGCGCCGGCACAGCCGGTACATCCCCCGGGTGAGCAGGAGGTTCTTGCGCCGGACGATCCGGTGCGCGCGCCGAGGGCCGAGCGCGCGGCCCAGCACGCGGGCGATCGGGTCCTCGGCCGCCGTCGAGAACACGTAGCTCGGCGAGCGCTGCACCATCGTGACGTGCGCCGCGGTGGCGGCCAGCGCGGGGATCAGCGTGACGGCCGTGGCGCCGCTGCCGATCACGAGGACGCGCTTGCCCGCGTGGTCGAGGTCCGCCGGCCAGTGTTGCGGATGGACCACCTGGCCGGTGAAGTCCGCGACGCCGTCGAAGGCGGGCGTGAAGCCCGTCTCGTAGTCGTAGTAGCCGGTGCCCAGGAAGAGGAACCGCGCGGTGTGCGTGGTCTCCCGGCCGTTGCCGGCGAGCCGGGAGGTGACGGTCCACCGGCCCGTCGCCGAGGAGAACGCGGCGCCGACCACCCGGTGCCCGAAGCGCAGGTGGTCGGCCAGGTGGTGCTCGCGGACCGTCCGTCGCAGGTAGTCCAGGATGAGGGGCCCGTCGGCGATCGACGTGTGCGCGGTCCACGGTTGGAAGCCGAAGCCGAAGGTGGGCATGTCCGAGTCGGAGCGGACGCCGGGGTAGCGGAACAGGCTCCACGTACCGCCGATCGCGTCGCGCCCCTCCAGGACCGCGAACGTGGTGCCCGGGCGGCGGGCCTTGAGGTGGCAGGCCGCGCCGATGCCCGAGATCCCGGCGCCGATGATCAGTACGTCGAAGTCCACGGACTGCGTCGGACTGCTGTGCGTGGGCGTCACTGGTGCCTCCTGACCGCGGGGATGAAGGACTGCGAGGGGTTGATGCCCACCGCCCGGTCGGTACCGGCGGCATTTCAGCCGAGTTCGGCACGCGGGCAGGTACGGGGCGGAGCCTACGACCGGGGCGCGGGCCATGCGCCGGTACGTCCCCCGGCCGCAGCCGGCGCGGCGCGAAACGCCCCACCGCGCCCACGCGGGCTACCGGCCCGCGCACCCGCCGCGGTACATCCTCTTCGAGCAGCGTCCCGGTGCGCGGCCGACCGGCCGGAACCCGGGCACGCACGGAACCCGAGACGACGAGACGAGGAGCCTCCATGAGCACCACCACGGGCGGCGCGGGCGTGCCGCGCACGATGCGCGCGTCGGTCCTGGTCGCCAAGGGCGAGATCCGCATCGAGGAACGGCCGGTGCCGGTCCCCGCCGAGGACGATGTCCTGATCGACGTGGCGTCCGTCGGAGTCTGCGGCTCCGACGTGCACTACTACCGGGAGGGCCGGATCGGTGACTTCGTCGTCGACGCCCCACTGGTGCTCGGGCACGAGGCGTCCGGCCGCATCGTCGCGGTCGGCGCCCGCGTCCCCGAAGCCCGGATCGGCGAACGCGTCGCGATCGAGCCCCAACGCCCCTGCCGGGTCTGCCGACAGTGCACGGCCGGCCGCTACAACCTCTGCCCCGCCATGGAGTTCTACGCCACTCCGCCGGTCGACGGTGCCTTCCAGGAGTACGTCACGATCCAGGCACCGTTCGCGCACCCGGTGCCGGACTCCGTCCCGGACGACGCCGCCGCCCTGCTCGAACCGCTCTCGGTCGCCGTCAGCGCCAACCGCAAGGCCGAAGTGGGCCCAGGATCACGGGTGTTGATCACCGGCGCGGGACCGATCGGCATGCTGACCGCCCGCACCGCGCAGGCGTTCGGCGCCGCCGAGGTGCTCGTCTCCGACCCGATGCCCGAGCGGCGCGCGCGGGCGGCCCGGTACGGCGCGACGGCCACGCTCGACCCGGCGACCGATGCCGTCGCCGGGCTCGACGTGGACGCCTTCATCGACTGCTCCGGCGCGCCGCCGGCCGTCCGGTCGGGCCTCGCGGCCGTCCGCGGCGCGGGCACCGTCGTGCTCGTGGGCATGGGCGCGGACGAGGTCCCGATGCCCCTCCCGGTCATCCAGCGCCGCGAGCTCACGGTGACCGGCGTCTTCCGCTACACGGACACCTGGCCGCTCGCCACCCACCTCGCCGCGTCCGGACAGGTCGACCCGGCCGCCCTCGTCACCGCCCGCTTCGACCTCGACCACACCGCGGACGCCCTCGACGCCGACCGCACGCCCGGCTCCCTCAAGGCGGTGGTGCGACCGTGACGGGGCCGCCCGCCGGCGGCTCGGGGACGTTAGCGAGCCGTTAGCGGGACGGCGTCGGAGCGTCAGCAGGGCCCGGCAGCCTCTTTCTCGGGAAGGCAACTCCGCCTCGCACACTCTTCAGAGAACGGGACGAAAGACCATGTCGCACCGGGCCGCACTGAGCCACGTCCGCAAGGCCGCCGCCGCCGCGGTGATCACCATCGCCGCCTTCGGGCTGACCGCCTGCCAGGGGGGCGGGACCAGCACACCGGCCTCGTCCGTCTCCTCGTCCGCCGCCTCGTCCGCCGCCTCGGGGACGTCCGGCGCGGCGGGGGACGCGAGCGCCCCGCAGTCCGGCGCGTCCACGGCCAAGTCCTCCCAGAGCGGGGCCAAGAGCACGGCGTCGAGTGCTCCGACGAAGGCGGGCGTGCGGTGCACGAACCAGGTCGACTACGCGGGTGACCCGCGCTCCAACGCCGAGATCAACTCGATCGGCGAACGGACCGGCCACTGCCCGGCGCCCACGAAGGGCAGCGCGACGACCGGCACCCCCAAGAAGCCCGGGCAGAGCTGCACGAACCAGATCGACTACGCGGGCGACCCGCGCTCCAACGCCGAGATCAACTCGATCGGCGAGAACACCGGTGAGTGCCCGCCGGTCCAGCACCGCTGAGCCGGCCGGTGGTGCGGGCCGCCCCGTTGCCTGGCGTGCCGGCGAACGGGCCGTGCGTCAGGCGTCGGCGGCGGTGCCCTGCGGCGACCGGTCGCCGCTCCGGCGCCGTCGGTTCTCGCCGTCGTGCCGTGCGTCGGGGTCAGAGGGCGATCAGGCCGGCCGTCGTCTGCTCGAAGCCGCAGGCGGCGAAGTAGAACGGGCGCAGGTGTTCCTCGAAGTCGACGTGGAGCCAGGCGCAGTGCGCGGCGCGGGCCCGGTCGACCGCGGTGGCGAGGAGGGCGGTGCCCACGCCGTGCGACCGGCGGTGCGGTGCGACCACCGTGTCCAGGACGAAGGCGTGGCGGCCGCCGTCCCAGGCGACGTTGACGAAGCCGATCAGTGCGCCGTCCTCCCGGGCGCAGACCCAGCCGAGGCTGTGCCGGTGCAGGCGGGCGCGCCAGTCCGTCGCGGTGGCCGGGGGGCCGAAGCCGTCCGCGTGCAGCGCGTCGAGCGCGTCGTCGTCGAAGTCGCCGCGCCACTCGTACTCGATCGTCACGCCTCGATCGTAAGGTCCCCGCCGGCTGCCGCGCCGGGTGTCGGGCGATGGTCAGTCGCCGGTCTTGACCTTCTTCATCGTCAGGTGGGACTCGACGCGCAGGATGCCGGGGAGGCCGGTGAGCTTGCTCGTCAGGAAGGCGTTGTAGGCGGCGTGGTCGGCGACGGCGACGCGGAGGAAGTAGTCGGGGCGGCCGAACATCCGGCGCAGCTCCACGACCTCCTCGTAGCCGGCCAGTGTCTCCTCCAGCGTCTCGATGGTCTTGAGGTCGTTGGCGTAGACCTCGACGTCGACCATGACCTCCAGGCCGCGGCCGACGGCTTCCGGGTCGATGACGGCGCGGTAGCCGGTGATGACGCCGGTCTCCTCCAGCCGCTTGAGGCGCCGCAGGCACGGTGGCGGGGTCAGGCCGACCCGCTTGGCCAGCTCCACGTTGGTCAGCCGCCCGTCCTGGCGCAGGTGAAACAAGATTTCTCGATCGATGGCATCGAGGTGCATTTCATTGCTCACGGGCCCATGATACGGGAATGGTTAGCAACCATATGTGGCGGATCTCCACGTAAAATTTCAGCATGCCTGGCTCTCCGGTCGCCGTCAGCGGCCCTCCTCGTCCTGCCCCCGTCCCCCCGCCCCGGCAGCGGTCCGAGGCGCTGGCGGCCCTGAAGGACTCGACGTCCGTGGGCCTGGGACTGCTGCCGCTCGGTCTCGCCCTCGGGGTGCTCATCACCCATGCCGGCCTGCCCTGGTGGTGCGCGAGCCTGTCCACCGCGGTCATCTACGCCGGCTCGTTCGAGTTCATCCTCGTCGGCCTGGTCCTGGCGGCCGTACCGCTGGCGACCATCGCGCTGACCGCTTTCCTGGTCAACGTCCGGCACGTGTTCTACGCGCTGTCCTTCCCGCTGGACAAGGTGTCCGGGCGCCCCGCGCGGGCCTACAGCACCTTCGCACTCAACGACGAGTCCTACGCGCTGGCGACCGGCCCGCAGGCCCGGGACTGGAGCGGCGCGCGCCTGCTGTGGCTCCAGGTGCTCATGCAGGCGTACTGGGTCGGCGGCGCCACCGCCGGTGCCCTGCTGGGCTCCGTGGTGCCCGACACGGTCACCGGCCTGGACTTCGCGCTGACCGCGCTGTTCACCGTGCTGGCCCTGGACGCCGTCCGGGAACGGCGCGGCGACCTGCCCACTCCCCTGCTGGCGCTGCTCAGCGCGCTGATCGCCCGCCTGATAGTTCCCGGGCAGCTGATGCTGGGCGCCTTCGCCCTGTTCACCGGCGCCCTCCTCGTCCGCCACTTCGTCACCCGCTCAAGGCCGTCCCATGCCTGACACCCGGTACCTGCTCCTGGCCGTCGCGGTCTCGGCCGCCGTCACCTGGGCCCTGCGCGCCCTCCCGTTCACCGTCCTGGCGCCGCTGCGCGCCAGCGCCGTGGTCCGGTACCTCGGCGCCCGCATGCCGGCCGGCGTCATGGTGATCCTGTGCGTCTACTGCCTGCGCGACCTACCGCTGTCCCGGCCCCAGGCCGTGGCCCCCCTCGCGGCCCTGGCCGTCACCGTCGGACTGCACCTGTGGCGCCGCAACGCGCTGCTGAGCATCCTCGGCGGCACCGTGGTCAACGTGGTCCTGGCCAGCACCGTCTTCGGCCACTGAGCGCACGTCGAGGTACCCACCGCCGCCGGTCGACGACCCCCACGCCGCGCGCCGTTCGGCCCGCCGGCGTCGCCAGGCGAGGACGAAGCCGACGCCGGCCAGTGCCGCGGGGACGACCAACTCGGTTGCCAGCGACGCCATCCACTCGGGGTTCAGCGGCCGGACCAGGCCGCTGCCGTACTGGCAGGACGCCTGCGGCGGGAGGAAGCTGTACTCCAGGGTCCTGGGCGGATGGCTGCTCCAGCCCGCGCCCGCCGAACAGGCCGACGAGGGACCGGTGAAGAGCCGCCAGGCAGCCGGCGCGTAGCACAGCAGGAACACCGAGCCGGTCACGAAGAACGCCGTACCGGTGCGGACGACCTTCTGTCCCCTGGACATCGGGACGACCAGGCGACTGCCGGGGCGCGGGTCCAGGCACTCCGCGAGGAGCGCCACGAGCAGGCAGCCGACCATGACCGCCAGGGCCGCCCACAGCAGCGTGCCGGGCACCGCCCGGCCGCCGAAGGACGCCACCTCTCCCTGGTCGAACTCGCAGACGGTGGCGGGCGGGAACGCCTGGTCGCGGGTCCGCAGGAAGCGGCCGGGGCCCCGCGTCAGCCCCTGCATGCACCGCTCGTCGAACTCCACCATGGCGAACAGGGCCAGTCCCGAACCGACCACCAACAAGCCGAACGAGATGCCGGCCGCGCGCCACAGACCGCCGGTCCGGTAGCCGCAGTGCGTGCGTGCGTGTGACATCCGCGCACAATAACCGACCGCGCAGCGGCGGCGGCACGGGCCGGTGACGGGTCGCGGACAGGCACCCGACGGACAGCCGAAAGACCCCGTGTGCCGGCCCCGCCTTCGCTACGCTGCTGGCGCCCTTTCGTCCCGCATCACGGAGGTGCCGTGAGATGTACGTGCGCCGGATCGTCCCCAACGTGCAGTCGGAAACCCTGGAGGAGAGCGCGCGGTTCTACGGCCTGCTGGGGTTCGAGGAGGTGATGAACCACGGCTGGATCATGACGTTGGCCTCCGCCGACAACCCCGCCGTCCAGGTGAGCTTCATGACCGACGACAAGACGGCCCCCGTGGCACCGGACATGAGCATCGAGGTCGAGGACGTGGACGCCGCCTACGCCACGATGCGCGCGCAGGGCGCGGAGATCGTCCATCCGCTCACCGACGAGGAGTGGGGCGTCCGCCGCTTCTTCGTGCGCGACCCGAACGGCCGCGTGGTGAACGTGCTCGGCCACGGCTGAGGCCGGGGCGCACGGACCGGGCGCGCGGCCCGGCCCTGACCAGCGGACACGCCTAGCCCTCCGCGCTGACGGCCTTGTCGTAGAGGGACTTGATGGCGGCGTTGAAGTAGGGGCTGTAGGAGACGTCGTCGGTGTCGCCGCCGGCCTGGTAGCCGCCGATGACGCCGATGACCTCGCCGGTGCGGGTGGCGCGGTCGAAGTGGGTCAGCCAGGGGCTGCCGCTGGTCCCGCCGCTGTACCCGGTGCAGTCCACCTTCATCTGGTCCGCTTGGAACTTCGTGGTCTTGTTGCCGCAGGAGATGGGGTCCTGGCCGCTCGCCGGATAGCCGGTGATCCGCACGGTGTTGTCGTAGCCGGCGTCGTACCCGAAGCGGTTGGCGCCGAGCACGTCGGCGATCCGCTTGCCGCCTACCTTGCCCACGATGACGAACCCCACGTCGTAGCCGGGGTCGGAGGACCGCGCCCAGTGGTCGTCCACCACCAGCTTCTCGATCGGCCAGGTGCCGTTGGGTGCCTGGCCGTCGCGGTAGCCCGGGACGAACGCCAGGTCCGTCTGGTAGCCGCCGCCCGCGCCGGTGTGGATGCAGTGCGCCGCGGTGATCACCACGGACTTGCCGGGGCTGTCGACGACGCTCCCGGTGCAGAAGTGGTCGCCGGTGCCGCCGTGGCTGAACAGGGCGCCCACCCGGGCGTTGGACGTGGTCGGCGGCGGGGTGTGCGAGACCCCCGGCGGGTGGCGGAAGGGCTTGGCGCCGCGCATCCGCTGCGCGGACCAACCGGGTGCCGAACCGGTGGCGGACGCGGACGGCGAGGACGCCGCGGAGGAGGAGGACGCCGTCGGCGCGGGGATCAGGGTGTTCCGGGCCGGTACGTCCCCGCTGGCGCAGCCCGACACGGCGGCCAGAGCGGCGAGCAGGGCGACTGCGGCAGCAGACTTGTGGCGCATGCCGGGATGCTAGGACACGCACCGGGCGGTTCACCGGCGTTCGGCCCCCGCTCCTGGTGTTCCCGGGAGGGGTGCGGGTGCACCGAGGGTCGCGCGCGGCGCCGGGAGGCGGCGAGCACGCCCCCCCCCCGCACGCGGGCGTCGCGGCCTTCCCCACACCGGTGCCGCGAACGTCCGCGATGCATCCGACCCCACTGACTGACTTTTCAGTCAATGCGGCAGGCATTCACGTCCCGCCCTCTCCGCAACCGCACGGCGCCTGGACCTACCGGTGTCCCAGTCGCTCCAACTCCGCGTCGATGGCGTCCACCACCAGCTCGCGGGCGTGCCCCAGCGGCAGGATGCCGCTGAGCCACCGCATGCTGAGCCCTTCCACCACGGCCGTGAGGCGTTCGGCGGCGACGGCCAGGCCCGCGGCGGTCGCCATGGGGCGCACCCGGCCGAGCAGGTCGGCGACCTCCTGGACCCAGATCAGCGTGGCCTTGGCCAGGTCCTCGCGCAGGTGGGGTTCGAAGATCGCGCTGGCGCGCAGCTCGCCCCAGGCGATGCTGTTCTCGCGGACCGCCTCGTCGTCCTGCAGCTCCAACAGCAGTGCCTGTTCGAGCTCCTGCCGGGGGTCGAGGGGAGCGGCGTCCGGGTCGCGCTCGGTGGTGTAGGCGGCGGCCCGGTCGTTGATGAACTCCAGGGTCCGCCGCAGGATGCCGGCCCGGTCCTTGAAGTGGTAGTAGATCAGCGCGGTGGACACCCCGGCCTCGGCGGCCAGCTCCTCGACCCGCAGTCCGCGGACCCCGCGCCGGGCGATGACCCGCGCGGCCGCCTCCATGATCGCTGTTCTACGGTCGCTCACGATCACCCAGCTTAATCGGCGCCCGTGCACCCCCTCCGCCCGGGCCGAGAAATTCTGAGCGGAAAGTCAGCCGGATCGCCGCACCACGAAGAACGGCGCCGACGTGCCACCTGGCGCGCACGGCCACCGGATCCCGCGTCCCGACGACGCTGGCGCGCCCGCCCCGCCCGGGCAGGCCCCGGCTCCCGCATCCGGGCGCCCGGAGGGCCCGGCAGTGCGGTCCGGCGAGCGATAGCGCCCGCTTCGTCCGGGACGCAGGCTGGAGGCATGGACAGCATGGTGCTCGGCAACGTCGAGATCACCCGCGTCGTGGAGTTGCCGGCGAGGGGCCGCCCCCGCGACTACGTCTTCCCCGACGTGCCCGTCGAGCACTGGCGGGCGCACGAGAAGTGGCTCGCCCCCGCCTTCCTGGACCCGGCCGCCGACGAGGTCGCCCTGACGATCCAGACCTGGCTCGTCCGCAGCGAGGGCCGGACGATCCTGATCGACACCGGCGTCGGCAACGACCGGGAACGCCCGGCCATGCCGAACTTCCACCACCTGCACACCGACTACCTCGCACAACTGGCCGCCGCCGGAGTCCGGTTGACCGACGTGGACACGGTGATCTGCACCCACGTCCACAGCGACCACGTCGGTTGGAACACCCGCCGGACCGAGGACGGCGCCTGGCAACCGACCTTCCCCCGCGCCCGCTACGTCATCCCGCGCGCCGACTTCGACTACTGGGACCCGGCAGCCGGGCACCGGACCCGCTCCGGCCGCCAGATGGCCAACGTCTTCGAGGACAGCGTCGCCCCCGTGCACCAGGCAGGGCAGACCACCCTGTGGGAGGGCGACCAGCACGTCGTCGACGCCCACCTCCGTATCGAGCCCGCCCCCGGCCACACGCCGGGCTCCTGCGTCGTGTGGTTGCGGTCCGGCACGGAACGGGCGGTGTTCGCCGGGGACCTGGTGCACAGCCCGTTGCAGATCGCGGAACCGGACGACTGCCCCCGGTTCGACGAGGACGAGCCCCGCGCACGCAACAGCCGCCGCCGGGTACTGGCGGAGGCCGCGGACCGGGGCGCCCTGGTGTTCCCCGCGCACTTCCCCGGCCCGGGGGCGGCCGAAGTGCAGCGCGTCGGCGACCGGTTCACGGTGACGGCGTGGGCCGCCTGGGACTGAGGGCGAGGTCCACGCGCCACACGCGTCCGGCAGCAGGTACGGCACGGAGCATCGCCCGCCCCTTCTCGCCAAAGAGGCACATGCCGAGATTCCCCCCGCGTTCGACAATCAGGCACGAGCGCGGTCCACAACAGGCCATTCCTTGCACGGTGATTCACGGGAATTCCGGCTGCGGCACGGTGTCGAATTCCCGGAACGCCACCAGAGCCGCCGCGCCCTTGATCCGCGAATTCCTTGAGGAACTCGCCGAGATCCGGGAAGAGTTCGCAGCCCCCTCACCGGTCCTTCCGAAGCGGGCACCTCATGCGCCCACCTCATGCACCGACCTCATGCGCTGCCCGTGAGCCCCCAACTGCCAGCCGGCAGACCACAGAAGGCCACCGTCACCACTCCCCCCACAGCGTCGTCTCCCGACGCGGACGCGGTCCGCCCGAGCTCCGACGTCGCCCGGCGCCGAACCCGAACACTCCTTCCGTATTTCGCACACGAGTACATTTATGTGTTATGCGCACTCAAGCCACATAATCATCCCGCCCCCGCTATGCTCGCTGTCGCGCAGCGAGTTGCGGCGATTACGATCCGTCGCGACCAACTGTCGTGGTGCCGCCAATCGCACAAGAGCTCGGGCGTCCTGGGACCCGGCCCCATGCGTGCGGAACGCCGCCTTAGTCATGCGCCGCGGCCAAGCAATTGGCGAGCGCGACCCCCTCGTGGTCGACCTTGCGCAGGCGGCCTTCCTCGCGGTGCCCCTCTCCACCCTGCACGTCGCCCTGTCCATCCCTTTTAGCGCTCTGAGGACGCCGATGGTTCAAGCTGATTCGCCCCCCGGGCGGCCGGGGGCGGCACCCACCCCCATATGGCTGCTCCCGTCCGTACTCCTGGCCGTGTGCACGGCCGTGGCCGTGTCACTGACACCGCCGATGGCCCGTGCGCCGGTCGTCTCCATCGGCGTCGTCGCCACGGTGGCGGTGGCCCTCGCGACCGGTGAGACCGCCCGCCGAGGGCGCGCGCTCGAAAGGCTGCGTCAGGAGTGCGCCGAGCGGGAGGCCGTCCTCCGCGGGCACCTGTCCCAACAGGAGGCCGAAACCGTACGGATGGCCAAGGAGACCCTGCCCACGGCGATGGGACAGCTCCAACAGGGCGCCCGGGCCGAGGAAGTGCTCCAGAGGGTCGTCCACGTCTCCCGCGTCAGCCCGGAGTTCGAAGCCGCGTACCGGGCGGTGCTGCGCTACGTCCTGCAGGCCGTCGAGGCCGAGGAGGACCTGCGGGACTCCGCCCAGCGCGCCTTCGTCAACATCGCCCGGCGCGTCCAGGCCATCGTCCACCAACAGTCCCAAGAACTCCGGGAGATGGAGGACAAGCACGGTCACGAACCGGACGTCTTCGGGGACCTGCTGCGCCTCGATCACCGCACCGCGCTCGTCGGCCGGCTCGCGGACAGCATCGCGGTACTCGGTGGGGCGCGGCCCGGCCGTCAGTGGCAGCAGACCATCCCGCTGTTCAACGTGCTGCGCGGTGCGATGTCCCGCATCCTCGACTACCAACGCGTCGATCTGCACTCCGTGGCCGAGGTCGGCATTCTCGGACGGGGCGTCGAGCCGCTGATCCACGCCCTGTCCGAACTGCTGGACAACGCCACCCGCTACTCGCCGCCGCAGACCCGCGTCCACCTGACCGCGACCGGGATCCAGAACGGCGTGGCCATCGAGATGGAGGACGCCGGGATCGGCCTGACCGATGAGGCCCGTATGCGCGCGGAGCAAGCCCTGGCGCAGGACTCCCCCACGGGGCTCGACCTGGACGACCTGGGCGAGTCACCGCGACTCGGTCTGGCCGTGGTCGGTCGGCTCGCCCGCACGAACAACTTCAAGGTCTCCTTCCGGAGTTCCGCGTACGGCGGGGTGCGCGTCGTCCTGATCGTCCCGCCGGAGCTGATCACCGCGACTCCCGTCCCCGGCGGAGCCATGGCCAAGGCCGCCGTCCTTCCGCCGCCCCGGCACTTCGGCGGTCCGGCGCGCCACGCCCAGGGGGCCGACGAGGCGGCCGCGCCCGTCGCCGCTTCGCGCGGCGCCAACGGGCTCCCGCAGCGCAGGCGCCGCACGCGCACCGTGATCCCGCCCCTGCGTCAGAAGCCCGCGACCTCCGCCACGGGATGCGGCACCCCGGCGTCGGCCGCTCCGCCCCCGCAGGCGGGGTTGTGGCTGGCCGCCTTCCAGGAGGGCATCTCCGGGGAGCCCCGGGTCGACTCCCCCGCGCGCCGTCCCGACGGCCCGAGCGATGAAGAGTCCGAGCGTTACTGAGTCATTAGGTAAGGATGAGTAAGTAAGTGGCGACACAGCAGCGACTCAATATGAATTGGATGCTCGAGGGCCTGGCGTCCAGCGTTCCGCACACCCGTGATGTCGTGGTGCTGTCCTCGGACGGTTTGTGCATGGCCCAGTACGGCACGGACGAGGAGACCGCGGATCGGCTGGCCGCGGCCTGCGCCGGGCTGCAGAGCCTGTCGGCGGCCATCGCCACCGAATTCCCCTACGGCGACGGGCGGATGAAACTCGTCGTCATCGAGGTCAACGGCGGCTTCTTCTACCTCATGGCGGCCGGCGCCGGGGCGTACCTGGCGGTGCTGGCCGACGACGACGTGGACGCCGGCCTCATGGGGCAGGGCATGCGGGACCTGGTCGCCCGCATCGGTCAGCACCTCACCAGCCCGCCGCGGGCCGACCGGTAGGTCCCGTGAGCGACTCGAAACCGGAAGAACACAAGCGGTGGGAAGAGGGCGGCCCCGAGCGTCTCTACGTCCTCACGTCCGGGCGGAGCGCGCCGGGCCGGTCGAGCACGCTGGACATGGTCACGCTGATCGTGACCCGGCACCGGCCCTCGTCGAGCCTGCAGCCGGAACAGTCCGCCATCCTCCGCATATGCGACTACCCGCTGTCGGTCGCCGAGATCTCCGCGTATGTCCACCTGCCGATCAGCGTGGTCACGGTACTGCTCGCGGACCTGCTGGACAACGGCCACGTCGAAGCCAGGGCACCGATCCCGGCCGCGTCGTTGCCCGATGCCGAACTGTTGGAGGCGGTGATGCATGGACTGCAAAATCTCTGAACCCGTCGTCGGTCCGCGGAGCGAGGACGTCCTGCCGGACTCGGTCTCCACCGCGGTCAAGGTCGTGATCGTCGGTGGCTTCGGGGTGGGGAAGACCACCCTGGTCGGATCGGTCAGCGAGATCCGTCCGCTGACCACCGAGGAGACCATGACGCAGGCCGGGGTGGGGGTCGACGACCTCGCCGGCGTCGAGCGCAAGACCCAGACGACCGTGGCGATGGACTTCGGCCGGATCAGCCTCAGCGAAGAGCTCGTGCTGTACCTCTTCGGCACCCCGGGCCAGCAGCGGTTCTGGTTCCTGTGGAACGGCCTCTTCGAGGGCGCGCTGGGCGCTGTGGTGCTGATCGACACCCGGCGCCTCGACGACAGCTTCGACGTACTCGGCCGGCTGGAGGAACGCGGACTGCCGTTCGTCGTCGCCGTCAACGCCTTCCCGGACGCACCCTTCTACCCCATGTCGGAGCTCCGCGCCGCCATGGACCTGCCCGACGACGTGCCCATGGTCGACTGCGACGCCCGGGAGCGTTCCTCCAGCCGCGACGCCCTGCTGACCCTCGTGCGCCATCTGTACGCCCTCACCACCACAGCCTCGGAGTCCCGGTGACCGCCTTTCCCTCACACCAGCCCGGTACGACGTCGGCGTCCGGCCCCCCTCAGGGGTGCCCGGCGCATGCCCGAGCGGGCGGCACCGACCATCTGGCGCGGCTCTTCGGGCCCGAGGTCGCCCACGATGCGCCCGGCTTCTTCGAACGGCTGCGGAGCGAACACGGCCCCGTGGCGCCCGTCTTGGTGGACGGTGACCTGCCGGCCTGGTTGGTCCTCGGGTACCGCGAGAACCTCGAAGTCCTCCGCACGCCCACCCGCTTCTCCCACGACTCGCGCCTCTGGCACTGCTTCCAGGAGGGCCGGGTCCCCGCGGACTCGCCCCTGATGCCCGCGCTCGCCTGGCAGCCCGTCTGCCTCTTCATGGACGGCAAGGAGCACGAGCGGCTGCGCCTCGCGATCAACGAGAGCATGGCGCGGTTCGACCGCCGCGGGATCCGTCGCTGCGTCACCCGGTCCGCCAACCAGTTGATCGACGCCTTCGTCGCCGACGGACGGGCCGACCTCGTGCGCCAGTTCGCGGAGCAACTGCCGATGCTGGTGCTGATGCAGCTCCTCGGCATGCCCGACGAGGCCGGTCCGCGGTTGGTCGAGGCCACCCGGGACCTCCTCAAGGGGTCGGAGACGGCCGTCGAGAGCAACGCGTTCCTCATGGCGGCGTTGGAACAGCTCGTCGCCCGAAAGCGTGACGCCCCCGGCCCCGACTTCACCTCGTGGCTGATGAGCCACCCCACGCGGCTCACCGACGAGGAAGTCGCCCAGCACCTGCGCATCGTCGCCCTCGCCGCGAACGAGAACACCACCAACCTCACCGCGAACACCCTGCGCATGGTGCTCACCGATCCCCGCTTCCGGGCGTCGCTCACGGGGGGCAGCATGACCCTGCCCGACGCCCTGGAACAGATGCTTTGGGACGAGCCGCCGACCTCGGTGCTGCCCGCCCGGTGGGCCACCGGCGACACGGAGCTCGGCGGCCAGTCCGTCCGGGCCGGGGACATGCTCCTCCTCGGCCTGGCCCCGGGCAACGGCGATCCCGTCATCCGCCCCGATCGCTCGGTGCCCATGCACGGCAACCGGTCCCACCTCGCCTTCAGCAGCGGACCGCACGAATGTCCCGGCCAGGACATCGGTCGGGCCATCGTCGACACGGGGATCGACGTCCTGCTGATGCGGCTGCCCGACATCGACCTGGCCGTACCCGAGGGTGACCTGACGTGGGTGTCCCACTGGATCGCCCGCCATCTGCGCGCGCTGCCGGTGAAGTTCACCCCGGGCCTCCCGGCGTCCGCCGACGCGTCCGGGGACGGCGCCGACGGCCCGCACGACCTCCGGGAATCCGCGGGCGGCGGGCCGCTGGTCGCGGGCGACGCCGACGCGTCGACGCCGCCCGCAGGTGCGCCGAGGTCCCGCTCCTCGTGGTGGGCCCGGTTGACGCGGTGGCTGTCGGGACAGTAACCGTGCCGCCGGGGACGCCCGGCGTTCGCCTCCCCCACGGGCGGGGAGGCGGACGCCGGGGCGTCGGCACCGTACGGCTAGGTGCGGCTCCCGGACGGTCCGTAATCGCGGTCCGCCGCGATGCGGTCCGGCTGGGCCTCGATGAGGCTTCCCGCCCCGATCGCGAACCAGATGCCGTGCCACCACTGCTCCATCACCAGTGCGGCCACGGCGGTGCCGTAGGCACGGGAGAACCCGCTGGCGTGGCTCGCGTGCATGACGGAGGCGAAGTGGTCGCAGTAGCCACCGTCCATGTGCCGCAGGAAGACGCCCTCGGTGATCCGTCGGTCGCGGAGCAGCAGGGGCACGACCAGTGCGTACTCCACAACGCTCATCGGCAGCAGACCGTCTTCGACGGCCGCGCGGACGGCGTGGTGCACGGTCAGCGTGCCGCGGTGCAGCGCTCCCCCGACGCGCACCGCGTACTCCAGGTCGCAGCGCGGGACGCAGACGCGTTCTCCCCACGAGGGGGTCCGGGGTTCCAGGGCGGGGGTGTAGCACTCGGCGAGTTGGCCGGCCGCGTACAGGTCCCGTGCGGCGGCCCGGTCGCACAGGTCGTGGGCGAGTGCGTAGTAGCGCCACAGGTCCTGGCGGTGGTTGCACATCTGCCACACGCAGGTGCCGAGGGTCTCCATGCACCCCGCGTACCGCTCGGGTCGGACCCCGGCGTCCGGGGTCAGCTGGGTGTTGATCATCCACACGGTCCGCTCGTAGCAGTCCAGCAGGTCCGTCAGGACCAGCGAACCGCGGGTGAGTGCCAGGACACCCTGGCCGCACTCCTCGTGGCGCAGGTCCGGGCCGAGGTCCACCCAGTCGTTGACGAGCCCGGTGAGCATCATGTCGTCGCGGCCCGCGGGGCCTTCGGCGAACGACAGGTAGTGCGCGAAGATGCCGCTGTCAACGGCCTTGAAGTCGCGCCAGTCGTCCCGATCGGTGTGGACCCAGGTGGTCAGTCCGTCGGTCGGGTGTGTTCTGAGGCTGGCCTCGTGGCGGCGTTTGAGGTCGAAGAACGCCATGTCGCAGGCGACGTGCAGCCGGCGGGCCTGGAGCTCGGCCGGCAGGCCGGGCATGTCCCACAGGGCGAGGACGTCGTGCATCAGGTCGTTGCCACCGGCCGGACCGGGGCGGGCGGTGTCGACGTTGTACTCAAGGTAGAAGGCGTAGTCCAACAGGGGCAGGTATGCCTGGCGCCAGTCTCCGTAGTCGTCGGAGAGGAGGCCCATCCACCACGAGCCCATGGCGAAGTTCGGGTAGCCCGCGACGCCCCGCAGCCCGAACTCGTCCCGCACCGTCAACCACGAGGGCGCGGTGCAGGAGGGCAGCGTCGACTTCGTCGAGCGCCCGGCGTTGGCGCCGGCACGGGCCCGGGCGCAGATGTCCCCTATCCGGTCCTGTCCGATCGTCACCGGGGTCCTTCGGACCTGCTCGCCCGCGGGGCCGCCGGAGCGCGTGCGGTGGATCTCGGTCAGCAACTCCCGGCCGCGGGCGGCCATCTCCGCGCACGCACGTGACCATGGTGTGAACCGCTCACCCAGGCGGTGGGGGTCGTTGAGGGTGGCTGCGAGGGTCTCCTCCGGCGCGTACTGCCACGCCTCACCGCCGGCTCGCCCGCGCTGCGGGCCGTGGGGACTCCGTTGCACCGTTGTCAGGTGGGCGTCGAGCGGGGACCCTGCCTCGCGCTTGGGGAGCCACAGCACGTCGAAGGCCGCCGTGTCCCACGTATCGTTGTTTTCGGCCGAGTTGCCTGCCGCGTGGACTCTTCGGGAGAGCTGCGCCAGGAGGCCGTCGGAGGTCGGCGCGGGCCGGGGCGCAGCGCCTTTTTCCACCGTCGACGGAAGACAGACCACACGACGCATGCAACTGGTCCTTCCTCAAGGCGGGACTCGCGAGGGAGCAGGCCGTCCGCACCCGTCACGCACGACCTGGGCGTGACGGGTCGCCGTCCGTGCCGTGCCGGGGCTCCCGTGAGGCGAAGCGGGCGGCGCCGGCGCGGGGCCGGGCGTCCACCGTGGTGAGCAGCGGCACGTCATCCTCCTCGGGACCCGGTACAACACCTGGCGTACTACCGGCGACAATCGGCCACTTGACGCAGACGCATAAGAATCGCGCACCGCCGCACGCGTGTACAGGGGTCGTCGCGCAGCACCGTCGGTCGGCGGGGGGCGTCCGGTTGAGTGCGGGGGCCCGCCGGGCGTGTTCCCGGGTCGGGTCCGGGAGGCGGACAGCGAAAAAACGGCCCGCCGGGGTGGCGGGCCGTTGGGTGGGGTCAGCGCTTGGTGACCAGGAAGTTGCCGATGACCAGGTGGTCGATGTCGGTGCCCAGGAAGCACGCGACGGCGTCCTCGGGGGCGCAGACGATGGGTTCGCCGGCGACGTTGAAGGAGGTGTTGATCAGGCACGGCACGCCGGTGCGGGCGGTGAAGGCGCGCAGCAGACGGGCCAGCAGGGGGTTGCTCTCGTCGGTGAGGGTCTGGATGCGCGAGGTGGCGTCGACGTGGGTGGCGGCGGCGATCTTCTCCCGGTAGGCGGGGCGGACCGGGAAGACGAAGGTCATGTAGGGCGAGCGGTGCTTCTTGCCCAGGTCGAAGACGGTCGGGGCGTCCTCTTCGAGGACCAGGGGGGCGAAGGGGCGGAAGGGCTCGCGGTGCTTGACCCGGTTGTTGATGATGTCCTTCATGTCCGGGTAGGACGGGTTGGCGAGGATGCTGCGGTTGCCCAGTGCCCGCGGGCCGTATTCGGTGCGGCCCTGGAACCAGCCGATGACGGTCTCGCCGGACAGCAGTTCGGCGGTCCGCTCCACGATCCGGTCGGTGGGGAGCTCTTCCCATGTCACGGCGGAGGCGTGGGCCTCCAGCGCGGTGCGGATCTGCTCGGTGTCGTATTCCGGGCCGAGGTAGGGGGAGGTGTGGGTCAGCGGTGCGGCGTGGGACTGGGCGACGTGGGCGGCTGCGCCGATGGAGACTCCGGGGTCGCTGGCGCCGAAGCTGACTTCGATGCGGTCGAACGGCAGGTCTTCGAGGAGCTTGGTGTTGTTGACGCAGTTGAGGGCCAGGCCGCCTTCGAAGATCAGGTCGCGCAGGTCGGTGGCGGCGGCCAGGGCGCGCAGTTGGTGGGCGGTGACGACCTCGACCAACTGTTGGGCCGCGGTGGCCAGGCGGACGCGGAACTCGAAGGTTTCGCGGTTGCCGTCGTGGCCGTCGAAGAGCTTGTCGAGCAGTTCGGCGTAGGCGCGGGGGCCGCGTCGGTCGTGGGCCAGGGCCAGCGCGTAGCGTCCGTCGTCTTCGAGGGTGACGACGTTGCCGAGCAGGGGGTTGTCCTCGGGTGCGGGGGGCGTGCCGAAGCCGGCCAGGCCCATCACCTTGTACTCGTCGTTGTTGGGGACGAAGCCGAGGTAGCGGGTGATCTCCCCGAAGAGTTGGGCGAGGGAGTTGCCGAAGTCGATGGTGAAGCGGTCGAAGACCTCGACCTTGCCGTTGCGGATCTCGCCCATGATGGCGCTGTCCCGTTCGGCCTGGCCGTCGTTGATGAGGAAGGCGGCGTCGGTCAGGCCGGCGAAGGTGCGGCCGCAGGCCAGGTGGGCGCGGTGGTGGGGGACGGTGACCAGCTTGTGGTCGGGGAGGGCGTAGCCGGTGTGGCGGGTGAAGTCCTCGATGAGTGCGGTGCGGCCCAGCGCCCCGAGGTAGAGCTCGCCGAAGGTGGTGAGGACGGTGAGTTTCTCCTCGGCGGTCAGGGGGGCGCCTGCGACGGCGGTGACGGTGGTGTCGGCGTAGGTGTTGTCGTGGTTCCAGCCGAAGGCGAAGTGGTCGACGTCGTCGTAGTCCAGGCCGGCCTGTGCCAGGCACCAGCGGATGGCGTTGAGGGGGAAGGCGCTGGTCTTCTTGTTGCGGTTGAGGCGTTCTTCCTCGACGGCGGCGACCAGCTCGCCGTCGATGATCAGGGCGGCGGCCGCGTCGTGGCCGATGAGGTTGTGGCGGTCGACGCCGTCGGGGGCGTGGCCGTAGAGCCGGGCGAAGAGGTCGGCGACCTGGGAGAAGCCGTTGTAGCCCAGGATGATCATCGGGATTCCTCCGTGGATGCCCCCGGTGGGGTTGCCGGGAGAGGCGTGGAACTCCTGCGGGCGGGCCGGGTGGACGCCGCGCGTCCGAAGGGGGAACGGCGTCGACCTCGCCTGCCGGGCAGTGGTGAAGGGGTGGGGTGGTGCCGGGTCGCGCCGGCACCGCCCCAGGCCGGGGCGGGTACGCAGCGAAGGACCCGGCCTCGGGCCGACGGTGTCCGGCCGGCGGCCCGTCCTGGGGCGGTGGGGTTACTTTCCGCGGCCGGGTACGACGGTCAACTCCGGCAGGGGGAAGACGAGTTGGCCACCGGCGGCCATGTAGTCGGCCTCGCGCTCCAGGAATCCCTCGCGGTAGATCCAGGGCAGGACCAGCAGTTGGTCGGGCCGGTGGGACTTGGCCTGTTCCTCGGAGACGATGGGGATGGTGGTGCCGGGGGTGAAGGCGCCGGCCTTCTCCGGGCTGACCTCGCCGATGCAGGGCAGGTCCGCCTCGGTGAGGCCGCAGAACTGGAGGATGACGTTGCCCTTGGTGGAGGCGCCGTAGCCCAGGGTGAGCTTGCCGTCCTTGCGGGACTGGTCGAGGAAGTCCCGCAGTTGGTCTCGGGCGGCGAGGGAACGCTTGGCGAACGCCTCGAACGGGGCCATGGTGGCCAGGCCCAGTTCCACCTCGCGGGCCCGGATGCGGGCCAGGGCCGCCTCCTCCACGCGGTGCCGGCTGTCGCGGCGGGCGAGGGTGATGCTGATGCTGCCGCCGTAGACGGCGGTGAGTTCGGCGCGGATGACCTTCAGGCCGACGCGGTGCGCCATCCATTCGATCTGCTGGAGCGCGTAGTACTCCAGGTGTTCGTGGCAGACCACGTCGTAGGCGGTGGCCTCCAGCATCGCCGGCAGGTAGCTCTGTTCCATCAGCCACACACCGTCGTCGTCGAGGATGTCGTGGACCTCCTGCATGAACTCCAGCGGCCGCGGCAGGTCGTAGAACATGGCGACGGAGGTGACGATCTTGGCGCGGCGGGAGCCGAAGTGCTCCTGGAACAGCCGGCGGGAGAAGAAGTCCGGGATCAGGTCGATGTGGGCCGGGTAGTAGGAGCGGAACTTCTCGCCGGTGGGGTCGATGCCGACCAGGGTGGGGCCGCTCGCGTAGCCGCGCAGGAGGGTGGCGTCGTTGCTGCCGATGTCGAGGACGAGGTCCCCGGCGGCGGGCCGGACCAACTCGGTGAGTTGGGAGACCTTGCCGTGCAGGTGGTTGATCATGAATTCGCGGATGCCGGAGCGGTAGCCGTAGCCCTCGCCGTACATCAGGGAGAAGTCGGCGGTGTGGCGCAGCTGGACCAGGCCGCAGCCGGCGGGTGAGCACTTGACGAGCTCCAGGGGGACCTGCGGGACGTGCTCCTCCCGGCTGCGGGGGAAGACGCCGGTGAGGGCCTGCGGGCCCAGGTCCAGCACGGGCAGCAGTTCGCTGTTGCCGCAGGCGCGGCAGGTGTCGATGGGCATGGGTTCTCCAAGTCGAGCTCGGCCGGCGACGGGCGACCGGTCGGGGGTCCGGCGGGACGCGGGGTGGGTGTGGGACGCGGGGTGCGGGGGTCGGGGTGCGGGGTCTAGTCCTCGCCCCAGACCAGGTAGATGATCGGGGACTCGCGGTGCGGCAGCTGGTGGAGCGTGACGCTGCCCAGGTCCAGGAACTCGGTGAGTGCCTTGGTCTCGCCGGGCCACTTGGGGTGGGCGAGTTCGTCGAAGGCGATGATGCTGCCCTTGGCCAGGTGCGGGCGGATCGCGTGCAGGGTCTCCAGGGAGGGTTCGTACAGGTCGAGGTCGATGTAGGCGAGGGCCACGATCGTCTCGGGGTTCTCGGCCAGGTACTGGGGGACGGTCTTGCGGACGTCGCCCTGGACGACGAAGCTGCGCTGGGTGTGGCCGTAGGGTTCGTTGGCTTCGTGTGCGGCCAGGACGGCGCGCAGGTGGTCGACCTCGTCGGCGGGGACGGCGAAGCGGCCTTCGACGGCGCTGGGGGTGGCGCGGTCGACGTCGGCGATGTCGGGGAAGCCGGTGAAGGTGTCGAAGCCGATGACGCGGCGCAGCGAGTTGTAGGGCTCGTAGATGCTGCGCAGGGCCGTGAAGGCGGCGAGGTGGCGGCCGTGCAGGACGCCGAACTCCATGATGACGCCGGGCACGTCGACGATCTTGCGGTACAGGGCGTCCATCGCCAGGAGGTCGGCGAGCTGGGGGCGGCGCAGGTACACGGGGAGGTTGTCGATCAGGTACTCGGGCGGGATGGGGGTCTGGGCGAGGAGTTCGGTCAGGCGCAGCCGGGAGTCGCGTTCCGGCTCGGACTCGTGCGGGACGACGCGCGGGTCCTTGTAGGGGGAGTCGGTCATGGTGGTCCTTTCGTGGAGGGCGCTGGGTGCGGGTGGCGGCGGGGTCAGCGGCTGGTCTGGCCGGCGTCCCACAGGTCCTTGCAGGTCTGGTGGAGGGGGATGCGGGGTTGCCAGTGCAGGAGGGTGCGGGCGCGGCGGATGTCGGCCTGGACCCAGTCGGCGCCCAGGCTGCGGACGGGACCGTGGTCGTCGTTGAGGGCGGTGAGGGGTAGGCCGGCGGCGACCAGCATGTGGGTGACCAGTTCCCGCATGGGGACGGCGGCGCCGCTGCCGATGTTGAAGACCCGTTGGGGCAGGGGTCGCCTGGCGGCCTGGACGGCTGCTTCGGCGACGTCGCGGACGTCGACCCAGTCCCGCACGGCGGCGGCGACGTCGACGGTGAGGGGTTCGCCGCCGAGGGCGGCGGCGCGCATCCGGGGCAGGAGCTTGCCGGGGAAGCTGGCCGGTGTCGGGTAGGGGCCGACGGTGTTGACCAGGCGGAGCACGGCGGCGTCGACGACCCCGGTGTTGGCGGCGGCCAGGACGGCTTGTGAGCCGGCGAGTTTGGCGCGGGCGTAGGCGTTGGTCGGGCGGGGGGTGAGGTCCTCGTCGAGGGGGACGCCGCGCTGGCCGGGGCCGTACTCGTGGATGGTGCCGAGGTGGACCAGGCGGGGTGGCTTCGGGCACTGCTGGAGGGCCTGGGTCAGGGTGCGGGCCAGGCCGGCGTTGGCGGCCAGCAGTTCCGCGGCGCGCTGTTCGCCGCCGTCGGCGGCGCTGGTGACGTCGGTGGCGCCGGCCATGTCGGTGGCGTTGACCACGGCCTGCGCACCGGTGTCGGTCAGGAGCCGGGTCAGGGCGTCGGCGGGGGCGGTGAGCAGGTCCAGGGACTGGAAGGCGTGTGCGGCGACGTGCGGGGCGGGGGTGCGGGCCACGACGGTGACGCGGTAGCCGTGCCGGGCGAAGGCCGCGCAGACGTGCCGTCCGATGCAGCCGCTGCCGCCCAGGACGACGACGCCGGGGGCGTCGGGGTCCGGGGGCGGGGCCGGTGAGCGGTTCTGCATGGGACCTCCGGAGGGTGGGAGAGGAAGGGGCGGGAGTGCGGTGGCGGTGGGGTGCCCGGGGTGGTCAGGCGGTGCGGGAGGAGTGGCCGGCGCCGACGGTGCGGGACAGTGCCCCGCCTTCTTCGGCGAGGTTGACCAGGTAGTCCCCGTAGTCGGTGCCGGCCCGTTCCCGGCCCAGCCGGTGGCACTGTTCGGCGGTGATGTAGCCCTTGAGGTAGGCGACTTCCTCGACGCAGCCGATGCGGATGCCTTGGCGTTGTTCCAGCATCTGCACGTACTGGCCGGCTTCCAGGAGCGAGTCGTGGGTGCCCATGTCGAGCCAGACGAAGCCGCGCCCCAGTTCGGCGAGGTGGGCGCGGCCCTGCTCCAGGTACGCCTTGTTGATGTCGGTGATCTCCAACTCGCCGCGGTCGGAGGGGATGAGGTCCTGGGCGAGGTGGACGACGGTGTGGTCGTACATGTACAGGCCGGTGACGGCGATGTTGGAGCGGGGTTCGCGGGGCTTCTCGGCGAGGGCGGTCAGGCGCCGGTCGGCGTCGAGTTCGGCGACGCCGTACCGCCAGGGGTCCTTCACGGGGTAGCCGAACAGGGCGCAGCCGTCGAGGCGGGTGGTGGTGGTGCGCAGCAGTTCGGAGAAGCCGTGGCCGTGGAAGATGTTGTCGCCCAGGATGAGGGCCACGTCGTCGGTGCCGATGTGGTCGGCGCCGATCAGGAAGGCTTCGGCGATGCCGTTGGGTTCCTTCTGTTCGGCGTAGTCCAGTGTCAGGCCGAGGTCGGAGCCGTCGCCGAGCAGGGTGCGGAAGCTCTCCGTGTGGGCGGGCGAGGAGATGACCAGGATCTCCCGGATGCCGGCGAGCATGAGGACCGACAGGGGGTAGTAGACCATCGGTTTGTTGTAGACGGGCAGGATCTGCTTGGAGACCACGCCGGTCAGGGGCCGCAGGCGGGTTCCGCTGCCGCCGGCCAGCAGGATGCCCTTCATGCCCGGGTCCCGGTCAGGTCGTGCGGTGCCTGGGCGGGGGTGCCGAGGCGGGCTTCGAGCTCCTGGCAGCGCGCGAAGTCGGGGAGCAGGCCGCGGTCGGCGGCCTGGGCGAGGGTGAGGGCGGCGCCGTCCCGTTCGGAGAGGATCGGGTCGATGTCGTCGGGCAGGGGCAGGGCCAGTGCCGGGTCGAGGGGGGAGAGGGCCAGTTCCTGTTCGGCGACGTAGGGGGCGGAGGTGAGGTAGGCCATGACGGTGTGGTCGGTGAGGGCGACGAAGGCGTGTCCGACGCCGACCGGCAGGTACACCGAGCGGAAGCCGGTCTGGTCCAGGAGGACGGCGTCCCAGGTGCCGTACGTCGGTGAGCCGCGGCGGATGTCGACGACGATGTCCAGGGACCGGCCGCTGGCGCAGTAGACGTACTTGGCGGCGCCGGGCGGTGCGGCGGTGTAGTGGATGCCGCGGACGACGCCGCGTCGGGAGACGCTGTGGTTGCTCTGGGCGACGGAGAACAGCGGTCCGCCCTTGGCGGCTTGGAATGCCTGCTGTTGGAAGGGCGCGACGAAGACCCCGCGGTCGTCGGAGAACGTCTGCGAGGTGAATTCGAATGCGCCGTGCACGGCGAGCTTGCGCGCTTGCAAGGTGTCCCTCCGGATTGCGGGATGGGGGCTTCGGGCCCTGATGCATGCGGTGTACGGCCCCGGGTCCGCGCTGCGGGTGGCGTGGTGGTGCCGTGGTGGGGTGCGCGGGGTGGGGGCCGGGGGCGGGATGGGCGTCCGCCGCGGCCGGCCGGGCGCGGTGCCTGGGCACTGCGCGGTGCGGTATTCGGCGACGAGCGAGGAATACCGCGAACCCTAGGAAATCTATCTTCGGGGGCGTACGGGGTCAACGGCGTTGATTTCAGGGAACTTTGCGGCCGGTGTCAGGGACCTTCCGGCTGGTGTCAGGGGAAGGTCAGCCCGTGTCAGGGGAAGGTCAAGGCAGTGTCGGGCGGCCGCGGCCCCGGCCCCTCGGACACGCCCTACCGGCGCGTCAGGTCTTCCAGCACCCGCACGGTGGCGGCGGGCGTGGGCATGGCCTGGATCTCTTCGCGCAGGGCCTGGGCGCGCTGGCGCGGGGCGTCGTCGGCCAGCATCCGCCGGCAGGCCCGGCCGAGGGCCTCGGGGGTGTCGTCGCCGGTGGGCAGGGTCAGGGCGGCACCGTGGTCGGCCAGGGCGCGGGCGGCACCGGCGAGCATCTCGGCGCCCGGCACGATGACTTGGGGGGTGCCGGCACACATGCCGGTCAGGCTGGTCACGCCGCCGCCGTGGTGGACGAGCAGGTCGCAGGTGGGGGCGACGACGTCCAGGGGGACCCAGCCGGCGTGCACGTCGGGGTGCCTGGCGCGGAGGTCGGGGGCGAGGGCTTCGGGGGCCGCGACGAGGACCTCGGCGCCCAGCGGGGCGACTTCGGCGAGGGCGCGGGTGAGGAATTCGTAGAGGCGGTGCCGGACGTCGCGGGTGACCTGACTGCCGGCGGTCAAGCAGATGCGGGGGCGGTCGGTGCGGGTGTACATCCACGGTTCGAGGGGGCGGTGTTGGTTGCCCAGGACGAACCGCAGGGGTCTGGCGGGGGCCGCGTGACGGGGGCGGAGGCTGGGCGGGCAGACGTCGAGGAACAGGTCCGGTTCGGGGAGCCGGCCGCGCCCCAACTCGGCCAGTTCCGGCTGGAGTTCCTCGTCGGCGCCGGGGTGGATGTGCCGGGCGTCGATGGCGTCCCAGGCTTGCCGTACGTAGGGGACGCCGAGTTCGGCGGCGAGGAGGGCGGCGGCGTAGGTGGTGGTGCCGCCCACGATCAGGTCCGGGCGCCGGTGCCGGCTGAACTGCCGCAGCGCGGGGAGGCTCGCGGCGGCCAGGCGGCCGAACCAGCGGCCGGTGAAGTGGCCCTGTTCGGCGAGGGACTTGCCCAGCGGGGAGTCGACCGGGCGGCCCGCGCGGTCCTGGGTGGTGAAGTGCTGGACGGGCAGGTCCGTGGTGGGGATCGCCGGGAGCGCCGAGGCGGTGATGGCGGGCAGCAGATCGGCGTTGCCGGCCATGAACACCTCGTGGCCGGCACCGCGGGCGGCGGTGGCCAGTGGTGCCAGGGCGAAGACGGTGGCCGGCCCGCCGCCGGTGACGAACAGGATTCTCATCGGTCCTTCTTCACGGGTGGGTGCCTGGGGGTGGGGTGGGGGTGGGGTGGGGCCGGGGGTGGTGACCGCTCCCCCGGCCCCGGGCGCGCGGGTTCAGCGGGCGGCGAGGTCTTCCAGTACGGCGACGACCTCGGCCGGGCTGGGCATGGCGGCGATCTCACGGCCCAGGTCGTGGGAGCGGTCCGTGTAGGCGGGGTCGTCCAGGAGCGCGTCGAGGGCCTTGCCGACGCTGTCCGGGTCCACTTCGTGGGGCAGCAGGCTGCGGGCGGCGCCGTAGTCGGCGACCAGGCGGGCGGCCTCGTGCACCTTGGCCTCCTGGGGCAGGAGGAGCTGGGGGACGCCGGCGAGGGAGGCGGTCAGTCCGGTCAGCCCGCCGGCGTGGTGGACGATGAGGTCGCAGGTCGGCATGAGGACGTCCAAGGGGATCCAGCCGGCCCTGACCTGCGGGAACTGGGCGTGGAGTTCGTCGGCGACCTCCGCCGGGGCGGGGATGACGATCTCGGCGTCGAGTGCGGTCAGGCGTTGCACCATGCTGCGGATCAGGTCGAAGTTGTTGCTGGTGGTGGCCATGCTGCCGCCGGTCACGCAGACCCGGCGCCGGGCGGGACGGGTGTACATCCACGGTTCGAGGGGGCGTTGGGTGTTGAGGGGGGTCCAGCGGATCTGTTGGGCGGGGGCGGCGCCGGCGGGGCGGATGGCCGGCGGGCAGTTGTCGACGAGCAGGTCGGGCAGGACCAACCGGCCCAGACCCAACTCGGCCAGTTCGGGCGTGAGTTCGCCTTCGCTGCCGGTGTGGATGCCGACGGTGTCCAGGGCGGTCCAGGAGTGGCGTATCCAGGGGACGTCGTACTCGTGGGCCAGCAGGGCCGCGGCGTAGGCGTGCGGGCCGCCGACGAGGGCGTCGGGGCGCCAGGCGGCCACCACCTCGCGCAGCCGGACGAGGCTGTGCGCGGCCAGGCGTCCGAACCAACGGCCGGTGTACTGGATGAAGTCCGGGTGGTCGACGTCATCGGGGACGTGTTCGGGTTCGCCGGAGCGGCGGGTGGCCTTGAGGGCGGTCAGGTCGGTGGTGGTGGCCGCGATGGCGGGCAGCCCGACGCCGGTGACCACCGAGGTGAGTTCCTTGGGGGCGGACATGAACACCTGGTGGCCGGCGTTGCGGGCGGCGGCGGCCAGGGGGGCGAGGGCGAAGATGTTGGAGGGCGTGGGCCCGGCGACAAAGAGCAGCTTCATGTGGGGTGTTCCTTCGGGACGCCGCGGGACGGGTGGGCTCCGGTGGCCGGTCAGGTGAGCAGGTGCAGGGACTCCACGCCCATCACGTTGGCGCCGGGCATGAAGACGGGTGCCTGGTCGGGATCGCAGCGCAGTGCCGGGAAGCGGTCGAAGAGGATGTCCAGGGCGAGGAGGCCCTCCAGGCGGGCCAGCGGGGCGCCCATGCAGAAGTGGGAGCCGCGGCCGAAGGACAGGTGCGGGTTGTTGCCGCGGTCCAGGTCGAAGGTGTTCGGGTCGCGGAACTGGTCGAGGTCGCGGCTGGCGGCGGCCGTCCAGACCATGACGACCTGGAGCTCGGGGATCTCGACGTCGCCGATCCGTGCGGGCTTGCGGGTGACCCGGCGCAGGGCCGCCAGCGGGGCGAAGAGGCGCAGGGACTCCTCGATGGCCGCGGGGATGCGGCTGCGGTCCGTGCGGACGCTCTTCAGCGCCGTCGGGTGGGCGTCCAGGCACAGGATGGTGTTGCCCAGCAGCATGGTGGTGGTGATGTGGCCGGCCACCAGGAGGACGAAGGCGAAGTTGACGATCTCGGCGGTGGAGAGGCGTTCGCCGTCGACCTCGGCCTGGACGAGCTTGGTGAGGAGGTCGTCGCGGGGCTCGGCGATGCGCTGCTCGACGTGTTCGCGCAGGTAGGTGGAGAGGTTGTTGATCTGCACGAAGGTCTCTTCGCGCTGCTTGCGCAGTTCCTCGGTGTCCTCGCCGGTGGAGAAGCTCTGGTTGTTCTCCAGCAGTTTGCTGACCCACTCGCGGAACACGTGGCGGTCGCCGGCGGGGATGCCCAGCAGTTCGGCGATGACGATGACGGGCAGGGGGTGCGCGAGGACCTCGACGAGGTCGAAGGCGTCGCCGGGCTCGACCTGGTCGAGCAGTTCGTGGGTGATCGCCTTGATGCGGGGTTCGAGGGCGGCGACCACGCCGCGGGTGAACACCCCACTGACGATCTTGCGCATCTTGGTGTGCTCGGGCGGGTCCATCGTGGTGAGGTTGCCGGGGAAGATCTGCCGCTTGCCTTCGGGGGCCAGGATGCTCAGGTCGGAGGAGAAGGTCTCCGCGTCGCCCAGGACCTGGAGGCATTCGGCGTATCCGTAGACGTTCCACAGTCCCTTCTTCTCGTCGTAGCAGACCCTGCCCGGGGGCAGTTCGCCCCGCATCCAGAACTGGTCCTCGTGGAAGGTCCACTGCGTGCTGGCGTTCGTCACGGTCGTGCCTTTCGGTCCGGGGTGCTCGGGGTGTGTGGCGTGGGGGGTCAACGGGTGCGGTGTCCGGCGAGCCGTTCGAGGGTGCCGACGGTCTGGGCGGGGGTGGGCATCCGCTCCATGTCCTGGCGCAGTGCGGCGGCCGCCTCGGCGTGCTGGGGGTCGGTGAGCAGGCGGGTCAGGGACCGGCGCAGCTGGTCGGGGTCGTCCTGGGCGGCGACGGTGTCGAGCGTGAGACCGGCGCCGGTGGCGGCCAGGCGGTCGCCGTGGGCGAAGCAGTCCGCCATCTGGGGCAGGGCGAGTTGGGGCAGTCCGTACAGGGCGGCGGTCATGGTGGTGGCGGAGCCGCCGTGGGTGACGATCGCGTCGCAGGAGTCGAGGGCGAGATGGAGCGGGAAGGGGTCGACCATGCGGACGGCGTCGGGCACCGGGCCGATCTGCTGGCGGTGGTCGGCGCCGACGGTGGCGAGGAGTTCGACGTCGGGCAGCTCACCCAGCGCGTGCAGGAGGGTCCGGGTGAAGGGGACGCCGTGGTAGGCGAGGGTGCGTCGGCCCAGTGAGACCACCACGCGGTGCGGGCCGGTGCGGGGCCGGCCCCACTCGGCGCGGAGCCAGTCGGGGACGGTGCCGCTGCCGTTGAACGGCACGTAGCGCAGGGGGGTTTGGCCGGTCAGTTCGGGCAGTTGGAGGGCGGTGGGGCAAGGGTCGAGGACGGCGGCGGGGTCGGGCAGGGCGTCGAGCCCCA
This sequence comes from Streptomyces sp. x-19, assembly GCF_046549115.1. NCBI lineage: Bacteria > Bacillati > Actinomycetota > Actinomycetes > Kitasatosporales > Streptomycetaceae > Streptomyces > Streptomyces sp. x-19. The sequence goes on from NZ_JAJPWK010000003.1 coordinate 663,450, forward strand.
GGGCCTGGCACGTCGCCTGGAGCTCCTGCCGGGCGGCCGGCAGGCGGGGGGTGCCGATCGGGTCGACGCCCCAGCGGTGGTGGACGGCCGGGACGCCCAGGACCCCGCCGGCGATCAGGGCGCTGTAGTTGAGCGGGTCGGAGAGGATCAGGTCCGGGCGGTGGGCGCGGGCGAAGTCGAGGTAGGTGCCGGCCATGTCCTTGGCGTGCTCGATCCACACGCCGCCGAAGCCGCCCTTCATCCGGGGGTCGGCGCGGGGGCGGGACTCCAGGGGGCGCTTGCCGGGTGCCAGGGCGCGCAGCACCAGTTCCTCGGTGCGGAACCAGTCGCCCAGGCTCACGAAGTTCAGTCCGGCGGTGCGGGCCGACTCGGCGCTGTCGGGTTGGCCGAGGACGAGGACGTCGTGGCCGGCGGCGCGCAGGGCCCACGCCACGGGGACCAGGGGCGGCAGGTGGCTGGGGTCGGGGGTGGTCATCACCAGGACGCGCATCGGGTTCTCCTTGGGGCTGCGCAGGCGCGGGGCGGGGCCGGGTCCCGGGCGGGCGGTCGGGGCGGGCTCGGCGGGGGACGGGTGGGTCCTGGCTGCCGACGTGGACGTCAGCGCGCGAGGGCGGTGAGGGTGTCGACGCGTTCCGCCGGGGTGGGCAGGTCCGTCATCTCCCGGCGCAGTCGCGCGGCGGTGTCGCGGTGGACGGGGTCGTCCAGGAGGCGGCGGACGGCGGTCCGGATGGCCTCGGGGTCGGCGTGCGCGTTGGGCAGGGACTGGGCGGCGCGGACGCCGGCGAGCCGCTCGGCGATCACTTCCTGGTCGGATCCGGCGTGGATCGCGAGCTGCGGCGTGCCGGCGGCCAGGGCGGTCATGGTGCAGCCGGCACCGCCGTGGTGGATCACCGCGTCGCAGGCCGGCAGCAGCAGGTGCAGGGGGGTGCGTTCCAACAGGCGCACGCCGGGCGGGAGCGGGCCGGCCTGCGTGATGCGGGCGCGGTCGGCGCCGGTGAGGGTCAGCAGGACCTCGACGTCGAGGTCGGCGAGGGCTTCGAGGATGCGCGGCACGGCGAAGGAGGCCGGTCCGTACACGCCGCTGACGGAGGTCCCCCACACCACACAGACGCGCGGCTTGGTGCCGTGGTGGCCGGTCAGGGAGGGCGGAACGGCGCCGGGGCCGTTGTAGGGGACGTGGCGCACGGGGATGCGGTGGGCGTCCAGCGGCGGGCGGGCGGTGGTGGGTGAGGGGTCGATGACGTGCTCGTAGACGTCCGGTCCCATCCGACCCGCGTGGTGCCGGGAGAAGGCGTCGCTGGGGTCCATGGGGACGAAGCTGGCGCCGGGCGGGGCGCCGGGAACCGGGTCCTGGGGGCCCATCGGTCCCCACAGGTGGAGCAGCGCCGGGACGTTCAGGGCCCGTCCGACCAGGGGGCCTTCCAGGCTCATCAGGTCGTTGACGACCAGTTCGGGCCGCCACCAGCGGGCGAAGTCCACGGCCGCGTCGCAGCTGCGGGCGGTGACGCCGACGGCCCAGTCGTGGTTCTCCTTGGACCAGGTGTCCATGTCGAACGCGTCGAGGGAGGTGAGCTGTTCGCCGGTCAGGGGGTGCGGGGGCAGGCCGGCGAAGGCCCAGGTGCCCGCGCGCGCCTTGCGGTAGTTGTGCAGCCGGCCCCGCACGGTCATGTCCATCGCCTCCAGGACGGGTACCGCGAGCAGTCCGGCGTGGGTCAGCGGTTCGGTCTGGCAGGGGGTGCACAGGACCTTGACCTCGTGACCGGCGGCTTGCAGGGCCCAGCCCAGGGGCACCATGGAGAACCAGTGCCCGGGCCAGTTGGACACCGAGAACACAACGCGCATCGCGTTCCTTTCGCATGGTCGTGCGGGGTCACCGCCGGCGGCGGTGCGGGTGGTCGGACGTAGACTCGGGCCTGGCCGCCTGCCCTCCGGTGGAGCGCAAGTGGCCTCTGGAGGGGCGGCTTTCGCCCGTGGGTGCGAGGAGATCGAGGAGTGACGACCGTGGCCGGCAGTGGCGCCAGGAAGGACCGGGGGGACACCCGCAAGCGCATCCAGGAAGTGGCGCTGGAGCTGTTCGTGCGGCACGGCTACGAGAAGACCTCGCTGCGGGAGATCGCGGAGGTCCTGGGGGTCACCAAGCCCGCGATCTACTACCACTTCAGGTCCAAGGAGGACATCCTCCAGAGCATCTTCGAGGACCTGGGACGTCCGGTGGACGACCTCATCGCCTGGGGGCGGCAGCAGCCGCCGACGTTGGAGACGAAGAAGGAGCTGCTGCGCCGGTACGGGGCGGCGATGGACGCCACGGTCCCGTTGTTCCGGTTCATGCGGGAGAACGAGGCGACGCTGCGGGACTTGAAGGTCGGTCAGGAGTTCAACCAGCAGATGACGGCCATCGGCGAGATGCTCACCGATCCGCAGACTCCGCTGATCGAGCAGTTGCGGTGCATGGGCGCGCTGTTCACGCTGCACTTCGGGACGTTCGCGCTGGGGCACTTCGAGGGGGATCCGGAGGTCAAGCGCACGGCGCTGTTGGCGATCGCCACGGACATGGTGGAGACCGCCCACGGCGAGGGCGCCTGAGCCGGGGGGTCAGGGTTTGCGGGCGACGGCGGCGTAGAGGTTGGAGCGCTCGTCGGCGTCGCCGGAGGTGGCGTCGGGGCGCCACTGGGGGGTGAAGACCAGCCCGGGGTCGAGGAGTTCGAAGTCGCCCAGCAGGCGGGTGACTTCGGCGCCGGTGCGGGGCACGATCGGGGCGCGCCCGCTGTTCTCGAACATCTCGATCGTGCGGCGCATGGTGTCGGCGTCGTTGTCCCAGGTGAAGCAGGACAGGGCGAGGTAGCTGCCGGCGGGCAGGGCGTCGCGGTAGCGGGCGGTGATCTCCCACAGCTGTGCGTCGTCCGGCAGGAACTGGGTGACGCCGAGCATGAGGAAGCCGACGGGCTGGGAGAAGTCGATGAGCCGGGTGGTGGCCTCGGCCTCCAGGACGGCCTTCGGGTCACGGATGTCGGCGGCGACCATGGCGGTGCGTTCCTCGTCGCGCAGGAGCAGCGCGCTGTGGGCGACGGTGGCCGGTTCGTTGTCGACGTAGACGACGCGGGCGTGCGGATCGGCCTGTCGGGCGATCTCGTGGACGTTGCCCATGACCGGCAGGCCGGAACCGAGGTCGATGAACTGGCGGACGCCGGCGGTCAGCAGGAAGCCCATCACGCGCTGGAGGTAGTCCCGGTTCTGTCGGGCCATGACGTTGGCCGGCAGCACCGACAGGACCTGGTCGCCCAGTTCGCGGTCGGCGGGGAAGTGGTGGGTGCCGCCCAGGAGGTAGTCGTAGGCGCGGGCGGCGCTGGCGGTGTGGCGGTCCATGTCCTCGGGGATCCACGGAAGGGTCGCGGTCATCACGGGCTCCTGACGGGGTGGGGTCGGTGGGTGCGGGTGCGGTCTCACGCCGGGTGGCGGGCCGCGCCGTGCGCGGTGGCGGGCCGGGCGTGGTGGACGACGGCGCGGTGGCGGACGGCGTCCAGCAGTTCCGCCTGGCGCAGCACCATCGGGTCCGGTGCGGGACGCTGCGTGGGCGTGCGGACGGCCGCGGCGAAGGCGGTCAGGGTGTTGGTGACTTGGTCGTCGGGCGGGAGGTGCAGCTCTTCGCTCCCCGTGCCGCGTTCGATGCGGAGGACGGGGGCGTGGTCGGCCGGCGGTGTGAAGGCGTGGTCGACGACGATGCGGCCGGTGCTGCCGCACAGCTCGTACCAGGAGCGGTAGGCGTGGTCCAGGCCGAAGGTGAGGTGCGCGGTGACGCCCGTGGCGCTCTGCAGGAGGACGCCGCCGGCGGTTTCCACCCGGCGGCCGGCGCCGTGGGTGAGGGCGGCGCCGACCACGTCGAGGTCCGCGCCGAGCAGGTGCAGGGCGGCGCGCAGCGGGTAGACGCCGACGTCGGCCAGTGCGCCGCCGCCCAGTTCGGGGCGGTGCCGGATGTCGTCGTCGGGCAGCACGGGAATGCTGAACTGGGCTGCGAACGAACGGAGTTCGCCGATCGCGCCGTCGCGGACGAGGCATTGGACGGTGGCGTGTTGGGCGTGCTGGAGGAACATGACGTTCTCCGCCAGGACCAGGCCGCGGGAGCGGGCCAGGGACAGCAGTGCGCGGGTTTCGGCGGCGTTGGTGGTGGTGGGCTTCTCCGCCAGCACGTGTTTGCCGGCGTCGAGGGCGGCCCGGGTCCAGGTGGCGTGCAGGGCGGCGGGCAGCGGGACGTAGACGGCGTCGACGTCCGGCCTGGCCAGCAGCGCGGTGTAGTCGGGGGCCGCCTGGCAGCGGTACTGGGCGGCGGCCTGCTCGGCGGCGGACACGTCCCGGCTGGCCAGGGCGGTGATCTGCACGTCGGGGCAGGCGGCCATGGCGGGCAGCATGCGGCGGCGGGCGATGGATGCCAGGCCCAGGACGCCGAGGCGCAGCGGGCGGGTCATCGGGCCGGCCGCATCGCGCCGAGACAGGCCAGGAGGGTGCGGGCCTGGACGTTGACGTAGTGGCCGTGGCGGACCAGCGAGGTGAGTTGGCCGGGGGTGACCCACTGGTAGCCGGCCGGCGGGGTGAGCGGGGCGGTGGTCTGCTCGGCTTCGACGATCAGGTAGCGGCTCTCGGCGTTGAGGAAGCGGCCGCCCTCCTCGGAGTGGACGGCCTGGTAGCGGACGGCCTCGGGGGGCGCGGCCAGGACGTGCTGGAGGAAGGGGGGCCGGCGTCGGGCCGGTAGGTGCGCGTAGTTGGCGGGGGTGTACTGGACGGTGGGGCCGAGTTCGACGGCGTCCAGGAAGCCGCCTTCGACGCGGGCGTGGGCCAGGACGTGCGGGACGCCGTCGAAGGTGCGGGTCAGGAACGCGACGACGCCGGGTTCGACCGGTTCGAAGAGGGGTTGGGTCCAGCCGGTGACCTCGCGGTTCCCGGCCCGCACCGACACCCCGACGGCCTTGAAGTAGCGGCCCTCCTCGTGCTCGACGACGTAGGGGCCGCGCTTCCAGCCGCTGACGTCGGCCAGGGGGATGCGGGTGGCGGTGACGGTGTGGCGGGCGCGTTCCTCGGTGAACCACGACAGCAGCTCGGTGTCCGAGAGGTGGGCCCGGCCGTGGGCGTCGGGCAGGGGGATGCAGGACAGGACGGTGCGGGCGTCCATGTTGACGACGTTGTCCTGATGGAGGAGGTCGTCGATCTGACCGAGGGTCAGCCAGCGGAAGTCCTCCAGGAGGGGGACGTCGCCGTCGGCCTCCACGATCATGTTGCGGTTGCTCTTGCGGAAGAACCAGGAACCGTGTTCGGACTGGAGGACGTCGGCGAGCACCCGGCCGCGGCCGGGGCGGGTGAAGTACTCGATGTACTTCACCGCGGCGCCGCGGTGGGCCCGGGTGTAGTTGCTGCGGGTGGCCTGGACGGTGGGCGAGAGCTGCACCAGGTTGGGGTTGCCCGGCTCCATCTTGGCCTGCATCAGGAAGTGCAGGACGCCGTCGAACTCCTTGACCAGGATGCCGAGGATGCCGACTTCGGGCTGGCGGATGATGGGCTGCTGCCAGTGCTGGTGGCCCTCGTCGTCGACGGCGGTGACGTCCAGCCCCTCGACGGTGAAGAACTTGCCGCTGTGGTGGCCGAGGTTGCCGGTGGTGGGGGCGAACGTCCAGCCCTCCAGGTCGGCCAGCGGGATCCGTTCGACGCGGAAGTCGTGGGCGCGTCGTCGCCGGCCGAGCCAGGCGGGGACGTCGGGGGTTCCGGAGGCGGCGGGGGCGGTGGGTTCGAGGGCGGCTGCGGAGCGGGCGAACCGTTCGGCGGTCGTGGCGTCGGCGCGGGGCCGCACCGTGGGCGGCGCGGCGTGGGAGGCGTCGGCGTGGGACGGCATGATCCAACTTTCCGAACTCCGGCGGGAGTTCCTGTCGGTCGGGACGGACCCGGGGCGGGATCAGGGGGTTGCCGGGGTGGCGGCGGCCAGGAAGTCGTCGAGGACGCCTCGGTAGTAGTCGGGGCCGAACCCCATGGCGGCGACCTCGGGGACGAGGCTGCGGAGCTTGGCGATGGAGATGGTGTGGTGGCCGCCGACGTCGACGTAGCTGCGGGTGGCGTGCAGCCCGGTGCGCTCCTCAAGGTGGTCGATGATGCGGTCGACGGGCACCGCGACGCCGGAGGCCACGTTGACGATCTGCCGGCTCGCGCCGCGGGTCAGCAGGTGGTCGACGATGGCGATGACGTCGTCGACGTCGATCAGGTCGCGGGTGGCGTCCTTGTGGACGGCCACGGAGCCCAGGTGGAGTTGGCGCAGCAGGGTGGGCAGGAGTTGGTGGGGCGGTTGTCCGGGGCCGACCAGATGGCCCAGGCGCAGCGCCAGGAAGTCGGTGCCCGAGGCGCGCAGGTGGCGCTCCATGGCGATCTTGTGGGCGCCGTAGGGGGTGCACGGCGTGATGGTGAGGTCCTCGTGCCCGGGGCCGTCCGCGGTGCCGTACATCCCGGTGGACGCGGTGGAGAAGAACAGCAGGCGACGTGCGGTGGCCCGGCATTCCGCGGCGACTTCGCGCAGCAGGGCGGCCTCGCGGGCGAAGTCGGCGTCCGAGGTGTGACTGGCCCAGGAGACGCCGGCGGCCAGCACCACCGTGTCGGGGTGGCGCTCGGCCAGGGGTGTCAGGTGGCGGGCGAGGAACCCGTTTCCCACTATGTCCATCGGAACCTCTCGAAGGGGGCCCTCGGCCTGGGCCGGGGAGCGTGTCGTGCGGGGCTCGCGGCGCGTCGCGGCGTCACCCCGGGATGCGTTGCGGCCGCGCCGTCACGCGAGGTCCTGAGCCACCGGCGGGGCGGGCGAGGGGTGGTGCGGGGGACGGGTGTGCACGTTCGCCGTCGGCCCGGCGGGGTCCGTCAGCTGTGCGTCTTGACGAATTCCCGGATCGAGTCGATCACGTAGTCGAGCATCTCGTCGGTCAGCGCGGGGTACACGCCGATCCAGAAGGTGTGCTCGGTGATCAGGTCGCTGTTGGTCAACTCCCCCACCACGCGCTGCGGTTGGCCGATGTAGGCGGGGTGCCGGGTGAGGTTCCCGGCGAACAGGCGGCGGGTGCCGATCTTGCGGCCTTCGAGGAAGTCGACGAGCTCGGCGCGCCGGAAGGGGGCGTCGGGGTCGATGGTGAGCACGAAGCCGAACCAGCTGGGGTCGCTGCGCGGAGTGGCCTCGGGGAGCAGCAGGTGGGGCACGTCGTCCAGACCCTCCCGCAGGCGCCGCCAGTTGCGGCGGCGGGCGGCGCCGAACTCCTCGAGCTTGGTCAACTGGGTCAGGCCCAGGGCGGCCTGGAGGTCGGTCGCCTTCAGGTTGTAGCCCACGTGGGAGAAGATGTACTTGTGGTCGTAGCCGGCCGGCAGGTCGCCCATCTGGTACGTGAAGCGCTTGAGGCACTTGTCGTTCTCGCCGGGCTCGCACCAGCAGTCCCGGCCCCAGTCGCGCATCGATTCCACGATGCGGGCCAGGGCGAGGTTGGAGGTCAGGACGCAGCCGCCCTCGCCCATCGTGAGGTGGTGGGCGGGGTAGAAGCTGACGGTGGCCAGGTCACCGAAGGTGCCGGTGAGTCGGCCGTCGTAGGTGGAGCCGACCGCGTCGCAGTTGTCCTCGATGAGGAACAGGTCGTGTTCCTCAGCGAGTTGGGCCATTGCGGCGACCTCGAAGGGGTTGCCGAGGGCGTGCGCGATGATGATCGCCTTGGTGCGGGGCCCGATGGCTTGGGCGACGCGGTCGGCGGTGGTGTTGTAGGTGCCCAGTTCGACGTCGACGAAGACGGGGACCAGTCCGTTTTGCAGGATGGGGTTGACGGTGGTCGGGAACCCCGCGGCCACGGTGATGACCTCGTCGCCCGGACGCAGTCGCCGGTCCTCCAGGAGGTGCGAGGTCAGCGCGGAGAGGGCCAGGAGGTTGGCCGAGGATCCCGAGTTGGTCAGGTGGGCCTTGCGGCGCTTGAGGGTCCGGGCGAAGGCGGATTCGAACTTGCGGGCGCTGCGTCCCGCGGCGATGCGCAGGTCCAGCGCCGCCTCGACGAGGGCGACCCGGTCGTCTTCGTCGAGGACGGCGCCGGAGGGCCAGATCTCGGTCTGGCCGGGGACGAATCGCTGGTCGGCCTGGGTCTGGCGGTGGTACGTGCGTACGTCGTCCAGCAGCAGCGCCTTAGCGTCGCGGGTGTCCACTTGGTCTCCTTGATGTCCGGACGCGGATGGTCACTTCCTCGCTCACCGCGACACCCGGGTGCCGGTGTCCTGCCACCAGTCGGCGTTGTCCCGGTACCAGGCGACCGTGTCGGCCAGTCCCCGGTCGAAACCGATCCGTGGCGCGTAGCCCAGTTCCCGGCGGATCTTGCTGTCGTCCAGGGCGTAGCGCAGGTCGTGGCCCTTGCGGTCGGCGACCCGCCGTACCTGGGACCAGTCGGCGCCGCACAGGTCGAGGAGGGCCTGGGTGATGTCGAGGTTGGTGCGTTCGTTGCCGCCGCCGACGTTGTAGGTCTCCCCCGCCCCGCCCTTGTTGAGGACCAGGCCGATGGCGCGGCAGTGGTCCTCGACGTGCAGCCATTCGCGCACGTTGTGGCCGTTGCCGTACAGGGGTACGGGCTGGCCTTGGAGGAGGTGGGTGACGAAGAGCGGGATGAGCTTTTCGGGGTGTTGGTAGGGGCCGTAGTTGTTGGAACAACGGGTGAGCGACACGTCGATGCCGTGGGTGCGCCAGTAGGAGCGGACCACCAGGTCGGAGCCGGCCTTGGAGGCGGCGTAGGGGGTGTTGGGCAGCAGCGGCCAGTCCTCGGTCCAGGCACCGTCCTCGATGGAGCCGTAGACCTCGTCGGTGGAGACGTGGACGACCCGTTCGGTGCCGCACCGCAGGGCGGCCTCCATCACGGACTGGGTGCCCAGGACGTTGGTGCGGAAGAAGTCGGCCGGGCCCGAGATCGAGCGGTCCACGTGGGATTCGGCGGCGAAGTGGACCACGGCGTCGTGGCCCGGGAGCAGGTCGCACAGCAGGTCGGTGTCGCAGATGTCGCCCCGGACGAACTCCAGGCGCGGGTGGGAGGGGGGCAGGTTGGCGCGGTTGCCGGCGTAGGTGAGGTTGTCCAGGACGGTGACGCGGGCGCCTTCCCAACCTGCGAAGCGGTCATCGAGGAGCATCCGGACGAAGTGCGAGCCGATGAAGCCGGCACCGCCGGTGACGAGGAGTTTCATCGGGTGGTGCCTCCTGTGGGGGTGCGGGGCGGCTGCCTTCTGCTGGGGCCGGCGGCGCGAGCGGGAGTCATCTGGTGGCTCTCCTTGGGCGGGCGGGCCCGGACCGGACGGGGCGCGGGGCGGGCCCGGGCCCGGCCCGGTGTGGGCTGGGGGTTACAGGACGTCGGTCACGGTACGGGCCGGGGGCCGGCGTCGTTCGATGTCCTGCCAGCGGTCTCCGTAGGCGCCGCGGGTGTATTTGGGGTGGCGCATCAGGTCGCGGGGGAAGCCCAGCGTGGGGGCGCTGAGGTCGTCCAGGCGCGTGAGGTGTGCGCGGTCCAGGGTCACGTCCAGGCTGGCCAGGGTGTCGTGGAGCTGTTCGGGGCGGGTGGCGCCGAGGATCGGGAGGACCGGGTGGGGGCGGGTGCGCAGCCAGGCGAGGGCCACCTGGGCGGGCGTCCAGCCCCCTTCGTCGGCGATGCGGACGACCTCGCGGACCAGGGCGGTGTCGTCGTCGCTGTCGCCGGCCCAGTTCTCCACGGACAGCCGGCCGCGCTCGCCGCGCAGGTACTTGCCGGTCAGTCGCCCTTCGGCCAGTGCGCCCCAGGCGAAGACGGTGACGTCGCAGGCCGCGGCCATGGGGAGCAGGTCCCGCTCGGGGGTGCGGTCCAGCAGGTTGTAGCGGGCCTGGAGGCCGGCGAAGGCGGACCAGCCGCGCAGGTCGGCGAGCATGTTGGCGCGGGAGACCTCCCAGGCGGGCCAGTTGGAGGCGCCGACGTAGAGGACCTTTCCGGCGCGGATCTGGTCGTCGAGGGCGCGCATCACCTCTTCGACGGGGGTGAGGGCGTCCCGGGCGTGCAGCCAGAGCAGGTCGATGCGGTCGGTGCGCAGGCGGCGCAGGCTGGCTTCCAGAGAGGCGACGAGGTTCTTGCGGTGGTTGCCGGCGGAGTTGACGTCGCCCGGCCTGGTCATGGCGTTGTACTTGGTGGCCAGTACGAAGTGGTCGCGGCGGCCGCCGGCCAGGACGGTTCCCAGGCACTCCTCGGAGCGTCCGCCGCCGTAGACGTTGCCGGTGTCGAGGAAGTTGCCGCCGGCCTGGGCGTAGGTGTCGACGAGTCGGGCGGCGACCTCCGTGGAGGCGCCCCAGTCGTCGACGCCGAACGTGCCTGCGCCCAGGGCGAGTTCGGAGACTCGTAGCCCGGTCCTGCCCAGGACGTCGTACTTCATGGGCATGGCGGTCACGCGCCGTAGGGACGCTCGGCGCGTGCCCGGCGCAGCGCGTGGGCCCACCAGGTGAGCTGGTCCAGCAGGGCCTTGGCGGCGGTCTCGCAGCCCTCGGGCTCCTTGGGTTGGCCCTGGTCGTCGAAGGCGGCGACGCCGCCGTGGAAGCTGACGGTGTCGCGGACGGTGACGGCGTGGAGTTCGGCGAAGACCTGGCGGAGCTGTTCGACGGCGCGCAGGCCGCCGGCGATGCCGCCGTAGGAGACGAAGCCGACGGGCTTGGCCTGCCATTCGGCCAGGTGCCAGTCGATGGCGTTCTTCAGGGCGGCGGGGAAGCTGTGGTTGTACTCGGGGGTGACGACCACGAAGGCGTCGGCCCGGGCGAGCCGGGGGCGGGTGGTGGCGAGGACCGCGGTCATCTCGGGCGAGGGTTCGCGGGTCGGGCCGGTGGTGCTCAGGGGGACGTCGGCCAGGTCGATGACGTCGACGTCCAGGTCGGGGCGCTGGGCGGCGAGCCGGGTGAACCACTCGGTGACGGTGGGGCCGAACCGGCCGTCGCGGACGCTGCCGATGATGACGGCCAGGCGCAGGGGCTGCTGTGCGGACATGGGGGGTCCTCTCGGAGGGCGGGGTGGTGGTGGTTCAGCGGGCGTCGGCGGGGACGCCGTGGGGTTGCGGTTCGTCCTGCCGCGGGCGGCGGTTCTTGGGCCGGGACCACCGGCGCATGGCCGGGCGTTCGACGCCTGCGTACAGCGCCCAGGCCGCGACGACGGAGACGGCGAAGCAGCCCAGGAGGAAGGCGAGGGCGACCGGCGTGCTCCAGGCGGGTCCGGAGGGCTGGCCGAAGATGTTGGGTTGGGAGCCGAAGGCCCGGTGGCCGAACTTCAGGACCAGGTAGTGGACGAGGTAGAAGGCGAACGAGATCTCGCCCAGCCACACCATGGGCCGGGTGCTGACCAGGGTGCGGCGGCCTTGGACGTCGGCTGCGGCGGCGGCCGGTATCAGCAGGGCCAGCGGGACGATGGTGAAGGCCGCGTAGTTGAACAGCGGGTTGTGGTCGACGTAGATCGGGACCAGGTAGGCGACGACCGTGAGGACGGCGGCCGGGACGATCGGCAGGTTGATCCAGCGGCCGGTGAGCAGGATCCGGGCCATGATCATGCCGAGCAGGAACTCCAGGAGGCGGACGGCCGGGAAGACGTAGACGAACCAGATCTGGGTCCAGGACACCGGCAGGAACGAGTAGTGGGGGGTGCCTGGGAGCAGGTGCTGGGCGATCACCGGCATCAGGACGACCAGCAGGGCGCTGATCCCGGCGGCGTACCACAGGCGGCCGGCCCGGATCTTGTTGACCGCCTTGATGAGCAGCGGGAAGGACAGGTAGAAGAGCAGCTCCACCGACAGCGACCAGCTGACGTTGTTGGCGGCCTCGACGTAGGAGCTGTCGGGCATCCAGGCGTGCAGCAGGAACAGGGTGACCACGGTCTGCTTGGTGGCGACCGTGGTGCCGATCAGGGCCAGGAGCACCAGTGCGACGACGAAGGTGACCAGGTGGTTGGGGAAGATCTTCAACAGTCGTCGGCGCCAGAACCCGGTGGTGGTGTCGGTGGGCCGGGCCGACCAGGTCAGCACGAAACCGCTGAGGACGAAGAAGAAGGAGACCCCGAGGGCGCCCGCGTTGCCGAAGAAGCGGAAGTAGTCGGCGGCCGCGCCGATGTCACGGAAGGCGCCGGCGGCGGCGCCGTGCACCGCGAAGACCATCGCGGCGGCCAGGAACCGCATGCCGGTGAGCGAGGGCAGTCTGGAGGGTGGGGCGGGGGGCGTCATGGGCGGGTGCCTTCCTTCGGGAGTTCGGTGCCTGGGCATGCGGTGCCGGGGAAAACCGTTCGGCCGGTGCGTCGGTGGCGGGCGGGTGATGGGCAACAGTCTGGGGCGGCGGTACCCGCCCGACCACCCGCCGACTGCCTCAACGTGCCGTGCTGCGAGAGGACTTGACGGCGCGCAACCCCCACAGGGCGAGGGCGAGACCGATGGCTGCGACGACGCTGACCAGTACCAGGGGCGCCCGGTAGGCGCCCGCGGTGCCGGGTGCGCCGGGTGGCCGGCCGGCCAGCTGCGCCGTCAGCAGTGCGGCGCTGGCCGTGGGTACAAGGACCGCGCCCAGTTGGACGGCGGTCTGGTACAGCGCGGTGGCGGCGGGGCGGTCGATGGCCGGCAACGCGCTGCCGGCATGCAGGTTCAAGGCGGTGAAGGACAGCACGAATCCCGTGCCGACCAGCACCAACGTGGGCAGCAGACCGGCGGCATAGGAGTGCGGCGGGGTGGCGGCGAGGGCGAGGAGGTACCCGGCCAGGGGCGCCACCGCGCCCAGGGCGATCAGCCGCGGGGCGCCGAAGCGGGCGACCATCGGGCCGGCGAAGAGGGCGGCGACGGCCAGGGGCGTGCAGGCGGGCAGGAAGGCCAGTGCGGTCTGCCACGGGGACCAGTGCCAGGCGGTCTGGAGGTAGAAGGCCGCCAGGACCAACAGGGCGAGGTAGGTGCCGTTGAGGGTGGCGGCGCCCAGTGCGCTGCGGAGCAGGCGCCCGTTGGTCAGCAGGTGGTACGGGGGCCGGAACGGTGTGCGGGGCCGGCCGGTCCCGCGGCGGGGGTCGCGGGGAATGGCGCGGGTGGCCAGGCACAGCAGGAGCAGGGCGGCCGGTGCCGTGCACAGGAACGTCAGCCGCCAGTCGAGGGAGGCCAGAGCTCCGGAGAGGAGCAGTCCGGCGGTGAAGCCGATGGCGCCGAAGAAGGTGTACACGGAGACGGCACGCCGGCGTTCGGGGCCCTCGCGGTAGGTGGTGGTGATGATGGCCAGGCCGGTGGGTGCGGTCAGGGCGGCGCAGACGCCCTTCAGGACGCGGGTGACGACCAGCAGGGTGGGGTCACTGGTCAGTCCGCCGGCCAGGGAGGCCAGGACGAAGACGGCGAGGGCCCCGAGGTAGAGGGGGCGGCGTCCGAAGCGCGAGACCAGGGCGGCGCCCACGAGGAGCAGCCCGGCGAAGCCGAGTGCGAAGCCGCCCATGACCCACTGCACGGCGAGCGGGGTCAGGCCCAGGCCGGCGCTGATCGGGGGCAGGGCGACGATGACGACGGAGACTTCCAGGGCGTCGATCAGCATGTTGCCGGCGAGCACGAGCAACAGGGCCCAACCACCGCGGGCGCGGGGCGGGTCGTGGGGTGCGGCGGGGTGTGCGGGTGAGGCGTGCGGGTGCGCCATGGTGTCACCGCCAAGGGGTGGGCTGTGGGCCGGCCGCGACGCCCCGGAGGGGCCGCGGCCGGTGCCGCGCGGGGCGGCGGGGCGGGCGGGTTGGGGGTCAGCCCAGGAGGGTTCCGCCGGTGGCGTCGAGGAAGGCACCGGTGATCCAGCGGGCGTCGTCGGAGGCGAGGAAGGCGACCACGTCGGCGACGTCGCCGGGGTCGCCGACCCGGCCGAAGGCCGACATCTGGGCCATCTGCTCGACGGCTTCGGGGATGTCGAAGACCGGGCTGCCGTTGTTGGTGATGCCGGGGGCGACGCTGTTGACGGTGATGCCGCGCGGCCCCAGGTGCTTGGCGAAGTGCAGGGCGAGCTGCTCGACGGCGCCCTTGGTCATCGAGTAGGCGACCTCCTGGGGGTTGGCGAAGCGGGTCAGGCCGGACGAGATGTTGACGATGCGCCCGCCGTCGGGGATCAGGGTCAGCGCGCGCTGCACGATGAAGAACGGCGCCTTGGCGTTGACGGCGACCAGGCGGTCGAAGAGTTCCGGGGTGACCTCTTCGGGCGCCACGCCGCCCATGATGGCCGCGTTGTTGACCAGGACGTCCAGGGTGGTGGTGCCGGTGCGGTCCTTCAACCCGGCTTCGAGGGCCTCGAAGAGGGTCTCGACGTCACCGGGGACGCCCAGTTCGGCGCGGACCGCGAAGGCCCGGCCGCCGTCGGCCTCGATGTCGGCGACCGTCTGCGCGGCGGCCCGTTCGTCGGCGGTGTAGTGCACGGCGACGGTGGCGCCCTCGCGCGCCAGGCGCCGGGCGGTGGCGCGGCCGATGCCGCGGCTGGAGCCGGTGACCAGTGCGGTCTTTCCCGCGAGCTTGCCCACGGTGTCCTCCTTGGTGTCGTGGTGGGGGTGGTGTGCGGTCAGCGCCTGGTGGCCCGGGGGCTGACGTGGGGTGGCCCGAACCAACGCCGCAGGGCGGCCGCCAGGCTGTCGGGCGTGCCGTCGACCCAGGCGAGGTGGCCGTCGGGCCGGACGAGTGCGGCGGTGAAGGGCGGTGGTGCGGTGCCGGGCGGCACGGTGGCGCGCAGGGCCCGGACCCGGCCGTCCGCCCAGGGGGCGGCGCACGTGGCGAGGGCCGGGTCGTCGGTGAGGTCGACGAGCAGGCCGCGGCCTGTCTGGAGCGGCGTGAAGGTGTCGGTGGCCTCGGTGGTGGTGCGCAGTGCGTGGTGGCGCACGGGGGTGCCCACCAGGGGGTGGTGGCCGGGGTCGGGTGGGTAGGCGTGGTCCAGGCCGCTGATCATGGCGGCGAGGTGGGTGCGGGCCTCGGGCAGGGCGAGGAGTTCGCCGAACACGGCGCGCAGCGGTTCCACTTCGGGGCCGCCGAGTAGGAGCAGTGCCTGGGCGGTGATGTTGCCCAGGATGCGGGCGCCGACCGGGTGGCGTTCGTCGTGGTAGCTGTCGAGCAGGCCGTCGCCGGCGGTGCCGCCGAGGTGCGCGGCGAGTTTCCAGCCGAGGTTGACCGCGTCGTGCAGGCCCAGGTTCAACGCCTGCCCGCCGACCGGCATTTGGTGGTGCGCGGCGTCACCGGCGAGCAGTATCCGGCCGTTGCGGTAGCGGTCGGCCTGGCGGCAGGCGTTGCCGAAGGCGTTGAGCCAGAGCGGGCGGCCGTGGGTGAGGTCCTCGCCGGTGACGTGCTTCCAGGCTGCGGTGACCTCCTCGAAGGTGGGGTCGGTGGTCCGGGGCGCGGCCGGGGTGCCGTAACGGTGGACCATGACGCGGGTGACGCCGCCGGGGCCGCGGGAGGCGATGGCCAGGCCGCCCGGGTGACGTTCGAACCGCCGGTCGGGCACGGTGACGTCGGCGACGTCGGCGCGCAGCAGCTCCTTGGTGGCGTCGTGGCCGGGGAAGGCGAACCCGCCCAACTCCCGCACGGTGCTGGTCTCGCCGTCGCAGCCGATGAGGTAGCGGGCGCGCACGGTGCGGTGGACGCCGTCCGCCACGACGTCGGCGCGGACGTGGTCGCCCGTCTGGGCCAGGCCGACCAGGCGGTGGCCGCGCAGGATCCGGGCGCCCAGGCCGGTGGCCCACCGTGCGAGGAGGGCCTCGGTGCGGGCCTGGGGGACCTTCCACTGGCCGCTGTGCGGGCTGGGGCCGGTCAGGTCCAGGCGCATGCCGCCGAAGTGGCCGGGGCCGCCACGGGGCGGGTCACCCAACTCCGCGAGCAGACCGCGTTGGTGGAGGATGTCCATGGTGCGGGCGTGCAGCGTGGAGGCGCGGGATTCGGTGGTGGGCGCGGGCCGTTGTTCCAGCACGGTCACCTCTGCGCCGCCCAGCCGCAGTTCGCCGGCGAGCATCAGTCCGACCGGTCCGGCGCCGACCACGACGACGGGGGTGTCGAGGGCGGGTGCCGTCATGGTCACTGCCGCCGGGCTTCGGCGTAGTCCTTGGCGTGGCCGAGGGTGGCGCGGCTGTTGGTGCTCAGGGCGCCGCGCACGTACGCGGTGGCTTCGGGGATGCCGGCCTGCGGGCCGAGGACGGCGGAGATGTTGGCGGGGTTGAGGACGACCGTGTGCTGGGAGGTGGCCCGTACGCCGCTGCCGTGCTCCTGGAAGGTCCACCGGCCGGTGTGGAGGGTCATCAGTGCCGGCAGGGTGGTCTGCTTGTAGGCGATCTGCCGGTGCGGGAAGCAGACGCGGTAGGACTGGGTGGTGTGGGTGGAGCCGTCCTTGGCCCGGGTCTCCATCGTCAGGTGCTGGAGGCCGGGGGTGGCTTCGGCGAGGTCGACCTCCGCGACGTGCGGGAGCCGCTGCGGCCACCGGTCCGCTTCGTTGATGAAGTCGTAGACGTCGCGCGGGGCGCCGTCGATGTGCACGGTGTCCTCGAAGGAGAAGGTCCACTCCCCCGCGGCCCGGTCGGCTTCGACGTTGGTCTTGAGCGCGGCCAGTTCCTGGCGGGAGTTGTCGTCGACGGCCCGGTCGATCCACTGGAGCTTGTCGGGGTCGTCGTCGACGGCGCGGTAGTCGTGCAGGAGGCGGACGCGGGAGCGGTCCGCGGCGAGCGGTTCGATGACCCAGGCACCGCCCATGGACGCCACCGGCGGGGCGGAGACCTCCTGGCGGAAGTCGATGCGGAGCCCTTCGGGGTCCAGGGTGCGGCGGGACGTCCAGTTCTTGGGTTCGCCGTTGGCGGTGGCCCAGATCTGGATCCGCTCGCTGTGCCCGTCCTGTTCGAGCTGCTCGACGTGGAGGGTCGGCGGGAAGATCCTGGGCCAGTTCGCCACCTGGGCGAGCAGCTGGTACACGGCGCGGGCCGGGGCCGAGATCGTGATCTCGTGCTCGACGGTGCGCGGGCCCGGTTGCGTCATGGTGGGTCTCCTTAGCTGGTGCGCCGGACGGTCAGAAGTTGCCCAGGCCGCCGCAGACGTTGAGGGCCTGGGCGGTGATGGCGGCGGCGGTGTCGGAGGCCAAGTAGCCCACCAGGCCGGCCACTTCCTCCGGGGTGGTGTAGCGGCCGAGGGGGATCTTGGCGGTGAACTTCTTCATGACCGCGTCCTCGGTGGTGTCGTACGCGGCGGCGTAGCCCGCCCGGACGCGTTGAGCCATCGGGGTTTCGACGTAGCCGGGGCAGACCGCGTTGACGGTGATGCCGGTGGGGGCCAGTTCGTTGCCCAGGGCCTTGGTGAAGCCGACGACGCCGTGCTTGGAGGCCGAGTAGGGGGCGCCGAGGACGACGCCCTGCTTGCCCGCGGTGGAGGCGATGTTGATGATGCGGCCGCGGTTCTTCTTGCGCATGCCGCCGGCGTTGAGGACCTCGCGGGTCACGGTGAAGACGCTGGTGAGGTTGGTGGCCAGGACGTCGGCCCACAGGTCGTCGGGGACGTCGGCGGTCACGCCGCCGCCGCTGCGCCCCGCGTTGTTGACCAGGACGTCGACGGTGCCGAAGCGCTCGACGGCGGCCTGGACGAAGGCGGTGACCTGCGCGCCGTCCCGCACGTCGCAGCTGCTGCCGTCGACGGTGAGGCCCTCGGCGCGCAGTTCCGCGACGGTGCGGGTGACGTCCTCGGGGGTGCGGGCGCCGAGGTAGACGGCGTGGCCCTGGGTGGCCAGGAGGCGGGCGGTGGCCAGTCCGATTCCGCTGGTGCCGCCGGTGATGAGGGCGACGGGCTGCTGGTCGGGCACGGTTCTCCTTCACGAAGGGGGTGGGCGGGGGGTGTCGGCGCCGTGCCGGGCATCGACGGGCGGGCACGGCGCCGACGGCTTCAGGCGACGGCGCTGTTGAGCTGCTCGTTGACCAGGGCGATCAGGGCCCTGGGGGTGGTGGCCCCGGTGAACGCCGCGTCGTCCAGGGCGAGGTCGTACTGCCGCTCGATGCGGCCGAGGGTCTCCAGCAGGGCCAGCGATTCGAAGCCGAGGTCGCCGAAGGTGGCGTCGAGGGTCGTCTCGGCCAGCGTCTCCGGATCGGCTCCGGCGCCCTCGCGCAGGATCTCCTTGAGGTCGTCGAAGGTGAAGGTGGGTCGGGTCATGTGCGTCCCTCTCGCGGGTCGGCTGGTGCGTCGTGCTGGCCGGGGTCGGCGGCGCGGACGACCAGTGCGGAGTTGAAGCCGCCGTGGCCGCGGGCCAGGACCAGCGCGGTGCGCAGGGCGGCCGGGCGGGCCTCGGTGACCAGGTCGATGGGGTGACTGGGGTCGGGCGTGACGTTGACCGTCGGGGGGATGAGCCCGTCGCGGAGGGCGAGCAGGGCGGCGGCCACGTCCAGCGGCGCGGCGCCGGAGTTGAGGCGGCCGATCATCGTCTTGGGGGCGGTGACGGGCACGGCGTGGGCGCCGAAGACGTCGGTGAGCGCCCGGGTCTCGATGCGGTCCAGTTCGGGCAGGGCCGCGGCGTCGGCGAAGACCACGTCGATGTCGGCCGGTGCCGTCCGGGCGTCGTCCAGGGCCAGTTCGATGGCCCGGCGCAGGGTCGGGGGTCGGCCGCTGGTCGGGGCCGGGTCGAACGTCGCGCCGTAGCCGGCGATCTCGCCGTGGACGTGCGCGCCGCGGTCCCGCGCGGCGTCGGCGTCTTCGAGGAGGAGCAGCGCACCGCCCTCGCCCGGTACGTGGCCGTGTGCGGCCGCGTCGAAGGGCAGGTAGGCGCGGTGCGGGTCCCGGGAGGTGCTCAGGCGCTCGCTGGCGAGCTGGGCGACCCAACCCCACGGGCACAGGGAGGCGTCGAGACCGCCGGAGAGCACGAGCGGGGTGCCCTTGCGGATGTGGCGTCGTGCCTGGGCGAGGGCGTCCAGGCCGCCGGCCTGGTCGCTGACGACGACGCCGCTGGGCCCCTTCATGCCGTGCCGGATGGAGATCTGGCCGGTGTTGACGGCGTAGAACCACGCGAACGCCTGGTAGGCGCTGACGTGCCGGCTGCCCTTGCTCCACAGGGCCCTCAGTTCGTTCTGCCCGAATTCGAAGCCGCCGGAGGAGCTGGCCGTGACGACGCCCATGGCGTAGGGGTCGAGGGTGCCGGGGGTGATGCCGGCGTCGGCGAGTGCCCAGTCGGCGGCGAGGAGGGCCAGGCGGGTGACGCGGTCGGTCTGTGCGAGCAGCGGTCCCGGCAGGTGGTCCTCGGCGGTGAAGTCGGTTATTTCGCCGGCGAGTTGGGCGGGATATCCGGTGGGGTCGAAGCGGGTGGCCGGTGCGATGGCACTGCGGCCGGTGCGGGTGGCGTCCCAGTAGTGCCTGGTTCCCAGGCCGTTGGGGGCGGTGATGCCGATGCCGGTGACCACGGTGGCGGGGCTCACGCGGCGTTCCTTCCGGGCCGGGTCAGCACCATGGCGCTCTGGAACCCGCCGAAGCCGCTGCCCACGGTCAACACGGTGTCGGTGCGCCAGTCACGCGCGGTCAGCGGGACGTAGTCCAGGTCGCACTCGGGGTCGGGGGTGTGGAGGTTGGCGGTGGGGGGCACGACGTGGTTCTCCATGGCCAGGGCGCAGGCGGCGATCTCGATGGAGCCGATGGCGCCCAGCGAGTGGCCGACCATCGACTTGATGGAGCTGACGGGGACGCGGTAGGCGTGGTCGCCGAGGCTCTTCTTCAGGGCGGCGGTCTCGTGCCGGTCGTTCTGCTTGGTGCCGGAGCCGTGGGCGCTGACGTAGTCGATGTCGGTGGGATTGGTGCGGGCCTCGGCGAGGGCGGCGTCGATGGCGGTGGCCATTTCGGCGCCGTCGGGGCGCAGGCCCGTCATGTGGAAGGCGTTGCAGCGTTGGGCGTAGCCGGCGATCTCGGCGTAGATGTGGGCGCCGCGCCGGCGGGCCGCCTGGAGTTCTTCGAGCACGAAGAGGGCGGCGCCTTCGCCCAGGACGAAGCCGTTGCGGGTGCCGTCGAAGGGCCGGGAGGCGTGTGCGGGGTCGTCGTTGCGGGGCGTGGTGGCCTTGATGGCGTCGAAGCAGGCCAGCGTGATGGGCGAGATGGGGGCGTCGGTGGCGCCGGCGACCATCACGTCGGCCGAGCCGTCCCGGATGAGTTCGACGGCGTGGCCGACGGCGTCGATGCCGGAGGTGCAGCCGGTGGAGACGACGGTGGTGGGGCCCTCGGCGGCCACCGCCCAGGCGGTCTCGGCGGCGAACGAGCTGGGCACGAACGCGTCGTAGAGGTGGCGGGTCGCGTACGCGTGGCTGACGTTTTCGAGGCGCCCGCCGTCGCTGACGACGCGGTACTCCTGGTCCAGCGTCATGGAGGCGCCGACCGCGCTGCCGAGGGTGACGCCGATGCGGTGCGGGGGGTGCTCGCCGCGGTCCAGGCCGCTGTCGGTGAGGGCCTGTCGGGCGGTGACGACGGCGAACTGCGCGGCGCGGTCCATCCGACGGACTTCCTGCGGGCCGAGGCCGTGTTCCTCGGGGTCGAAGGCGGCTTGGGCGGCGACCCGCGAGCGGAAGGGGGCGGGGTCGAAGAGGGTGATGGCCTGGGTGGCGGTGCGGCCCTCGCTGAGCAGGCTCCAGAAGT
This sequence comes from Streptomyces sp. x-19, assembly GCF_046549115.1. Taxonomy (NCBI): domain Bacteria; kingdom Bacillati; phylum Actinomycetota; class Actinomycetes; order Kitasatosporales; family Streptomycetaceae; genus Streptomyces; species Streptomyces sp. x-19. The sequence goes on from NZ_JAJPWK010000003.1 coordinate 684,069, forward strand.
CCTTGGTGCCGATGCCGCCCGGGGCGAGGACGCCGATGCCGGTGATGACGACGCGGCGGGCGGTCATGAACGGGCCTGCCAGTGGTAGAAGCGGTGCGCCATGGCGTCGGCCGGCGAGCGCCAGGTGGCCGGGTCGTACGCCTGGATGAAGGGCTTGAGGTCGTCGCTGATGGCGACGAACCGCGGGTCGGCCTTGGCCTCCTCGATGCGTTGGCCGCCGTCGGCGTCGTCGAAGTCCTGGAGGTGGAAGTACAGGCCGCGGTAGGAGAAGAGCTGGCGGCGGCGGGTGCCCATGCGGTGCGGCAGGTCGGTGGTGTCGAAGTCGGTGAAGAGTCGGGAGACGTCGGCGGCGGAGGCGGGGTCCATGCGGGCGACGATCAGGGTGGTGTGCATGTGTGCCTGCTTTCGAACTCGGGCTAGCGGGCGGGGCCGAACCAGCGGGTGAGGGCGTCGGTGGGCGCGGCGGGGCCGGCGGGGTGGATCCAGGCGAGGTGGCCGTCGGGGCGTAGCAGGACGGCGGTGGTGCCGACCAGCGGGCTGGCGGGCGCGAGCGCGTGCGGGGTGGCCGTGACCACGTCGACGGCGTGGGTCCACGGCGCGGCGGCGCGGCGCAGGTCCGCGTCGTCCGCCAGGTCGAGGAGGACGCCGCGGGCGGGGTGCAGCAGTCGGGTGGTGCTGGTCTTCCGGCCGTCGGCGGTGATCAGCTCCAGGTGGGGCATGCGCATGCCGAGCAGGGGGTGGTCGCCGGGGCCGACGTCGTAGCGGATCTCCAGGCCCGAGACCATGCCGGCCAGGTGGCGGCTGACGACGTCGTAGCGGATGAGTTCGGCCAGCACGTCGCGGACGGGCTGCATCTCGTCGCCGCTGAGGAAGAGCATGCCTTGTGCCTGGGTGTTCATCAGCAGGCGCCGGCCCACGGGGTGGCGTTCGGCGTGGTAGGTGTCCAACAGGCCGGCGGGGGCGGTGCCGTGGAGGACCGCGGCGAGCTTCCAGCCGAGGTTGACGGCGTCCTGGATGCTGGTGTTCATGCCTTGGCCGCCGGCCGGCAGGTGGACGTGGGCGGAGTCGCCGGCCAGCAGGACGCGGCCGCGCCGGTAGGCGGTCACCTGACGGGCGGGGTCGCCGAAGGCGCTGACCCAGACCGGGGTGCCGTGCGAGATGTCCTGGCCGGTCAGGCGCTGCCAGCCGGCCGCCACCTCGTCGAAGGCGGGCGGCTCGGTGCGGCGGCGGGGCGGGGCGCCGCGTTCGCAGACGATGATGCGGTCCACGCCGTCGCCGAGCGGGGCGGACATCACCATGCCGCCGGCGACGGTCTCGCCGATCGGCCGGGGGGTGATGTCGCAGCCGCGGACGTCGGCCAGGAACATCTCGCGGGTCGGTGCGGTGCCGGGGAAGTCGAAGCCGGCGGCTTTGCGGACGGTGCTGCGGCCGCCGTCACAGCCCACCAGGTAGCCGGCGCGCAGGTGGTGGGTGCCCTCGGGGCCGGCGACGGTCACCGTCACGGTGCCGCCGTCGGCGTCCTCGGCGAGGGCGAGGACTTCGTGGCCGCGGCGGATGTCGGCGCCCAGCGTGGTGGCCCACTGTTCCAGGACGGTCTCCGTCGTGGACTGGGGGACGCCCTTGACTCCGTAGTGGGCACCGTCCAGCACGGCGAAGTCGACGGGCTGGCCGCCGAAGTGGCCCAGGGTGCTGGTCTCGATCTCGCCGAAGCCCGGGAGCAGGCCGCGCTGGTCGAAGACCTCCATGGTGCGGGCGGTGAATCCGAGGCCGCGGGATTCGCCGGTGCGCTGCGGAAGGCGTTCGAGAACGATGACGTCGACGCCGGCCAGGCGCAGTTCGCCGGCCAGCATGAGTCCGGCCGGGCCGGCGCCGACGACGATGACGGAAGCATCCATGTGTGTCTCTCCCTTGGGCTGGTGGGGCCCCTGTGTGAAAGGAAGGCGGAATAGGCGGTCCGGCCGCCGAGGGGCGCCGCGGGCGGCACCTGCACGGTGCCGCGGTAGGTGCTGCACATCCTTCTTCGCGGCACGTGGCGAAGGTTCGGAAAAACCTTCCGGCGAGGGCCGCGTCGGCATGTGGCTCCTTGTGCGGAGCGGACTTCGTGACGGCCGGGCACAGCCTTTGCGAAAGGGGCCCTTAGGCGCTTGAACGGCCCCGGAAAAGGCGCGCTTGGCGGTTCCGGAACACAGTGCAGCGGAAGCTAGTAATGAGCTTCTTCGGTGCGGCTTCAGAGATCAACCCTATTTTTCCAGGAAGCTCGCAAGATTGCTCAGAAGAGGCTCAGCATTCATAGCGCAAGCCAAGGGGAAGGTCAGAGGAGTGTCAGATCGTGGCGTCGGCCACACTCCGAGGCGGGCGGGGATTGCCATCTGACGTGGTCCGCACCGTTATTTGTGAGTCCTCTGTATTAAGCGTGCTGCGTGCTGACTCTTCTCCAGGAATACGAAGATCACTTGCCGACCGGCGACGGCTTCGGTTTTGCTGGACGTCCACTTCGGAAAAGGAGTTGACCTTCGGTGGCAGAGTCGATGCGTGCGGTGCCCGTGGCGGAGCGGTGTCAGGGAGCCGCGTGCCGGGCCGCGGGGAACGCGCACGTACGGGGAGCGGGCGACGACGGTATTTCGCTGTGCGGTGCGTGCCGGGAGTCGACCGCGGAATTGCTGCGGGCCTTGCCGCAGCTGTACGAGGAATGCGGACGGATGTTGAGCAGTTCGGGCGGGCCGCGGGAGCGGACCAGCGGGGGCCCGCTGCCGGGAATGCCGTTCAACACCGCGGCCACGGAGGTCCGTTCCGGCATCGTGACCACCTTGGCGTCGTGGAGCGGACTGGTGGCGCAGGAGCGCGGGGTGGCGGCGCCGGCGCGGACCGTGCCGGCGTTGGCCCGGTGGCTGGTGGATCAGCTGGAGTGGTTGGCGGCGCATCCGGCGGCCGGTGAGTTCTCGGCGGAGCTTCACCGCTGGGTACGGGCCGCCCGCCGGGTGACGTCGTCGGGCGCGGTGCGCCGGGTGCCGCTCGGGACGTGCGTGGAGTCGGGGTGCGGCGGGACGCTGGTGGCGCGGACGGGGGGCCCGTCGGCGGGGGCGGCGGAGATCCGGTGCGACGCCGACGCCGGGCACCGGTGGGCGGAGTACGAGTGGGCGCAGTTGCGGGGCCGGATGACGCCGCCGGGGACGGGCGGCACGCGACGCACCCAGTGGGTTTCGCCGCAGGACGTCTCACGGATCTGGCGGGTGTCGTTGGGCAGCGTGTACCGGCTGGCCAGCGAGAACGCGTGGGGGCGGCGGCGGGTGGGCGGGCGCTCGCACTACGACGAGGCGGACGTGCGACGGACCCTCAGCGCGCGGATGGCGGGCCGGTCGACCGCGGTGACGGACGTGGCGGCCGGGACGCGGGGGTAGGGGCGGGGATGACGGTGGGGCGACGGCGAGCCGTCGCCCCACGGTGCGACGTCATCCGCCGAAGCGGAAGCCGACCCCTCGGACGGTGATGATCCATTCACTGGACCCGAGCTTGCCCCGTAACGAGCTGACGTGCGTGTCGATGGTGCGGGTCAGCTTGGCGCCGAGGGTGCCGCGGGCGCCTTGGGCGCCCCACACCTTGTCCATGAGTTGCTCGCGGGAAAAGACCCGGGCGGGTTGCGAGGCGAGCAGGTGGAGCAGGTCGAACTCCTTGCGGGTCAGCTTGACGGGCTCCTCGTTGAGGAAGACCTCGCGGCCGTCCCGGTCGATCTGCAGGGGGCCGTAGGCCATGCTGCGGCCTTCCGCCGGGCGCGGTCGCACCCGGCGCATGACGGCTTCGATGCGGGCCAGGAGTTCCCGCAGTCCGTAGGGCTTCACCATGCAGTCGTCGCAACCGGCCTGGAGGCAGAGGACCCGGTCGAGTTCGGTCCCGTGTCCGGTGAACGCGATGATGGGTACGTCGCTGGATTCCCGAATGCTGCGACAGACCTCCAGACCATCGATGTCGGGAAGTTCGAGGTCGAGGAGAATGAGGTCGTATCCCTCGTAGGATTTTAGGGCGTTGGCGCCGCTGTCGGTGAGCTCGACCTCATAGCCGTGTCTCCTCATGGCCTGTCGCAGAATATCTCCGGATTGCCTGTCGGATTCCGCCAGCAAGACATGCATCAATCCCCCGGTTCATGGGCGCCTGAACGTCAATGATAAGGCGAGCGCGATTTCCGCTATGGGCCAGGGATTTCAAGAAAGTGGTCATTACCTGAGGGGCGGCGGAGGAATCATCACACAGCACTGTATGATCCCCGTCCACAAGTCCCCCATCCCTGTTGACGTGAGGGACGCCTATACCCTTGTCCCCGGCGGCACAAACAACCGCATAACCCGAACCGCCACCCTAAGCGCGGCTCCCGCCTGCCCTGCAAGCAAAATAGCAAGCAGACTTGTCGGTTTGTCAAGGAAACGATCACCCAAGGATGGCATGTACACGCATAAACCCGTCGCAGAGTGCGACAAAGGGAGCTCTACACCCGAGGAATAGCGCGACTTTCCCGGGCCGCACCCCGCAGGAATCGCACTAAACCGACAGGAGCCACCCTTACGACGCTTGGCGCGTGAACCGTAAGGAATCGTGGGTTAGTTGCCGCGCCAACCAACCGGAAGTGCTGATTCCACAGTGGAACGGCGCCCCGCGCGAAGTTGCCCGGACAAATAGGGATGACCGCTCCCCGCTCGGGGACCTATCCTTTCGGACGGTGCGATCTGCCAAGGGCAGTCGTCGCGCAGTTGTGCAGATGTCCACGAGCGGCAGGGGGCGAAGGGTGTGCGTGCACCGCGGCGAAGCGCGGGTGGCCGGGGGCAGTTGGCCCCGGTCCGACACGTTCGCGACCGGACCCGCCGCTCCCCCACCGCCCCGGCCGGACAAGGGCGGCGACGGTGGGGGCGGGCGGCCGCGCCGGTCAGCTCATCGAACCGCTCATCGCCGGCGCCGTCCCCTCGCCGTAGCCGGCCGGTTGCGGCGCGCGGCCGGGATCGGGATGGAGGCGCAGGCGCGGCAGCAGTTCGGCCGTGGCGATGGACGGCAGCAGATAGCGCCATAAGGTGGCCAGGCGGTGGGTGAGGCCCGCGGTGGTCTTGGCCCAGTAGGGCTGGACGTTGGTGAAGAACCCCATCAACACCTCCGTGACCTCCACCGGATCGGCCTCCGGCACCAACTCACCGGCCCGGTCGGCCTGTTGCAGCATCCGCAGCAGCACGGCACGTAACTTCGCCTCGTGCGGGGCGGTGCCCTGGGCACATCCGGTGCCGTGCTCGGCGCTCAGCCGCATCGAGGCCCGCAGCACCACGTCGGTGGCGAGCCGCTCGGCGTGGCGCAGGCTGAAGTCGACCAGGCACTGCAGCGCCACCGGCCCGTCCGGGGGAACGAACACCTCCGCCGGAACGCTCGCCACCGCCTCGGCGAGCTGCTGCTTGGAATCGAAGTGGAAGTACAACGCCCCCCGCGTCAGTTGGGAACGGGTGAGGATTTCGGTGGTGCTCGTCCCGTCGTAGCCCCGCTCGCAGAAGACCTCGGCCGCCGTCTGAACGATCAGGCGCCGCGTCTTCATCCCCCGATGTTGCTGAGCCATGTCCCCCCTTGAGTTCGTGCACAGGCACCAGGAACCACCAGGACCGACCTCGAACCGTCAGGTCGCGTGCCGGCCCGGGCCACCGGGGCAGGGATACCCACTGCCCCGCCAAGTACCGTGTGACACCCCTTCGTTGCGCAGGCCCACCGCGCACGCGGCGCCCGCCTGGCCGTCACCGTAGAACTCTCCCCAGCTCCAGGTCACGGCGCCGCGCCAGTATGGCGCGGCGTCCAGTGACAAGGGAAGTCCTTTACTCCTCAATGACCAGGTCACGACCTCACAGGCACGGGACGCGCCCTATCCGGTTCCCCGTGGGGGGAGTGGGGTCGCCGGAGTGGTGCAGGTCGGCGGTAGGCGTCGGGGGCGTGACGGACTCAGGGGTTCGCCGGTGAGCCGGGCTGTGCGGGATCGGGCGCGAGGGCGTCGGCGTCGGCACCCTCGGGGACGTTGGCGGTGCGCAGCGGCACCTCCTTGACGAAGCACCCGGCCACCAGCGCGAGGGCGGCCAGCACCGTGCAGAACAGGAAGATCCGGCCGGTGCCGTCGGCGACGGCGTTCTCGTAGGCGAGGCGCAGGGCGTGGGGCAGGCGGGCCAGGACCTCGGGGTCGGGTTGCGCACCGCCGGCGCCGCTCACCGGCGTGCCGTCGGCGGTGCGGGCGCCGGTCACGGCACCGGCGAACAGGGCACCGCTGATCGCGACGCCGACGGAGCCGCCCAGGGAGCGCGCGAGGGTGGCCGTGGAGGCGGCCACGCCGAGCTGGTCGAGTTCGGCGCTCTGCAGGGAGATGAGCAAGGTGGTCTGGGTCAACAGGCCCATGCCCAGGCCCAGTGCGGCCATGAACACGCCCAGCACCACGGGGCTGGTGTCGCGGTCGGTCCAGCTCAGCAGGAACGAGCCGGCGGTCAGCGCCGCACCGCCGACGATCACGAACACCTTGTACTTGCCGCTCTTGGTGATGAACTGGCCGCCGAAGGCGCTGACCGCGACCATGGCGGCGAACATCGGGAGCAGCAGCAGACCCGCGTTGGTCGCCGAGGCGTGCTGGACGACCTGCTGGAAGATCGGCAGGAAGGTCACCCCGCTGGTCATCACGCAGCCCAGGAACAGCCCGGCCACCGTGATCAGGGAGAAGTTGGCCTTCTTGAACAGGGCCAGCGGCAACAGGGGTTCGGCGACCCGCCGCTCGACGCGGAGCAGCGCCAGGACGGCTGCCAGGGCCAGGACGAACAGTCCCAGCAGAGGCGGCGAGGTCCAGGCGTACTCCTTGCCGCCCCAGGTGGTGATCAACACCACGGCGCTGATGGCGACGGTGAGCAGGATCACGCCGGCGATGTCGATGCGGGCCTCGGTGCGCCGGCGGGGCAGGCGGAGCCAGGCAACCATGACCAGGGCCGCCGCGCCGACGGGAACGTTGACGTAGAAGCACCAGCGCCAGCCGAGTTGGTCGGCGATCACGCCGCCGATCAGGGGCCCGCCGACCATGGCCAGTCCCATGACGGCGGAGATGACGCCTTGGTACTTGCCTTGTTGGCGGGGTGGGACCAGCGTGCCGATGATGGCCAGCGCACCGACCATCAGCCCGCCCCCGCCCAGTCCCTGCAGCGCGCGGAAGGCGATGAGTTGGCTCATCGAATGGGCGACGCCGGAGAGCACCGAGCCGGCCAGGAACAGCACGATCGCCCAGACGAAGGCGCCCTTGTGGCCGTACATGTCACCGAGCTTGCCCCAGACCGGCGTCGACACGGCGATGGTCAACATGTAGGCGGTGACCAGCCAGGACAGTCGGTCCAGGCCACCGAGTTCGCCGACGATCCGGGGCATCGCGGCGCCGAGGATCATGCTGTCCAGGGAGCCCAGCAGCATGGCGAGCACCGCGGCGGCCATCACCACGTACAGCCGGGGACCCCGCAGTAACTCTCCGTTCGCGGGCTGGCCTTGTGACACGGTCGTCCTCTCCTCGGCAGGGCGTTGCGCCGGTGGCGAGACGACCTCACCCACCAACTTACTTTCCGACAGGTCAGTTACTGGTCGACCTTAGGGCGACGCGCGAAGCACCGTCAAGGAACGAACGTGTCAACCGTCCGCGAACGCCTCGCGGTTGGCGCCCCACGACCCCGCGCGGGCGGGCCCCGTGCTCGGATCGGGCCCGCCCGCGCGCCACCGCCCCGCGGTCAGCGGAAGTCCGCGACGTGGTCGCGGGCCCACTGCCCGAAGGTGCGCGGGGCGGCGCCGGTGACGTCGCGCACGGTGGGTTGCGGGCCGAAGGCGGTGAGGTCGAAGTCGGCCAGCGCGTGCGGGTCGGTGGGGTTGCCGGCGTGATCGACGAAGCCGAGCAGGAAGTCCGCGGCGGCCGCGGCGAACCCGCCCTGCGCGCGGTAGCGCCGGCGGGCGTCTTCGGGGGTGACCTGCTCGAAGCGGACCTCCTGCCCCAGCGCCTCGGCGAGGGCGCGCGCCTGGTCGCGCAGGCTGATCGGCGGCCCGTTCACGGTGTGGGCCGCACCGTGGTGGCCGTCTTCGAGCAGGGCCGTCACCGCCACGTCGGCGATGTCCCGCTCGTGCACGGGGCACCAGATCGCCTCCGGAGCGGGATGGCGCACCACGCGTTCGGCGCGGACGTCGGGCCCCCACAGCGCGACCTTGTTCATGGCGAACTCCCCCGGGCGCACATGGGTCCACTCCACCGCGGCGGCTTCGACCGCCTGCTCCACCGGCAGGTGGTGGACGGTGTCGTAGCCGGCGGTCACCGCGCCCGAGGACAGCGTGACGATGCGCCGCACCCCGGCGCGCTCCGCGGCCGCGACCACCTCGCGGACCGCGGTGGGAACGGGGAACAGGTACATCCGGTCCACCCCCTCCAACGCGGCGTCGAGGCCGGCCGGTTGGGCCAGGTCACCGGCGACGGCCTGCACGCCGGCGGGCAGGTCCACACGGTCCGGATCCCGCGTCAGGGCCCGCACCTGGACGCCTGCCGCGAGGAGCCCTTCGACGACCACCCGGCCGACGCTGCCCGATGCACCGGTCACCAGAATCTTCATGTCCATCCCCCTGCATGCCGAGGTGCCCGTGCGCCGGGCACCGCTCGATTCCCGTCTCGGGTAAGGATTCCGGCCACCGTACGCCCATGACAGTGCAGGATGCACCGATCACCTTGCGCCATCACCACCACCCCACAAACCACCCCTTTCGCAATGAACCGGTCGGTGTCCGCATGCGCGCTGGCCAGCGGCCCGACACGGGGCGGCGACCACCGCCGAGGGCCCGACGCCGTTGCCGCACACGGCTCAGCCGGGGCTCCGCTTGCGCGGCCGCGCCGCACGGAGACACCCCTGGAAGCAGCAACGAGGCGACGGTGGCTGACAGTTGATGCGTGTCGCGCATACCGACTTGCGCGCGCCTGACCCGGTCCACTTAGCGTGACACGGGCGGTGGCCTATCCGCCCGCACGCCGCCCACCCCCCCACCGAAGGAGCACGACCATGGCCGTCCACTCCTGCACACCGGCCTTCCAGAACGACGACGCGCGCCACATCGCCGACCTCTTCGACGAGTTGGAGTCGGCCTTCGCCCAGCAGGACGCGGCGAAGTTCGACCGCCGCTTCACCGACGACGTGGTCTTCACCGCGGTCAACGGGATGCGCCTGGTGGGCTGGGAGGCCCTGCACGCCTACCACCGGGAACGCTTAGGTCAGCACGCGGAGGGCATCGAGACCTGGTACGAGATCGAGCGGATCACCTTTCCCGGCCCCGACGTCGCGGTGGTCTTCTTCCGCCAGCCCGTCGCCATGGCCCAGCACCAACGCGTCAACGTGGGCACCTGGGTACTGGTCAAACAGGACGGCCAATGGCGCGTCTCCGCCGGCCAGAACACCGGCGTCACGGCCGCCTGAGGCCGCCCGCATCGATTCCCCGATGGGACGCCTACGCGCCCCCGAAACGCAGCGGATCCTCGATGTCAACGGTGATCGACACCCCCGAAGTGGAGCGAAAAACGGCAGTGCTCCCCGAAACCTGGATTTCGGTGAAAGGGTTGGATTCCTCAAAGAAGAGGGCCCAGACCAGGGTGTTATCGGCGCGGAGCCTTCCACAGAAGCCGTACGACCCGTGAGAGACTCCCTCACCTCCCCAGAGAAACCCTCCATCCGCCAGGGGAACCGATCTGTTCTTGCCGATGTCAGTCACCCAATCCGGGTCCTCCGCCAGCACCGCTTCGAGATCGAAGGAATCCCCGAATCTCATCCCGTTCGTCGCATCCGCATCGAGGGAGACCTCGTACGATCGCCCGTCAGAAAAGTACAGGCCGTCCACGTCCGGCAGACAGTAGTCCGCCCAGAGGCCCTCGATGATGCTCAATTCTTCTTCTTGCATCCGCTCTTCTTCTTACGTTTTGAGACGTGCGTATGTGGCGGCCGTTCCGTAAGTCCCGTAGGCGGCACGGGATTACCTTCCGCATCCCTGTTGAGACCGGAATTCATGCGCTTCCGGAACGCCTCTTTCCAGGTGACGCCGTTGGGTGATGGCGGGTACGGATCATTGGGATTGACCCGGTGGATGGTACAGGCTCACCTATTTCCCGGGCGGCATCGAGTCGTCGGTTGTCGTAGCTGACGAGCTGACCGTCGACTTCCATGACGGTCAGTCCTGCCCCAGGGCGCGTCCAGTCCCATTCCCCCGCACGCATGCGGTCGGCGTAGTCGTGCGGCGAAACCGTACGCTGCGAGAAATTGATGTCCGCCGGATCTGCCCACTCGTGCTCGCTCTCCGGGGAAAGCCCGAACGGGTCGCTCCATGTGTGCGGGTTGCTGACGTACGCCGCCGGGTTGGGCGCAGGCCCGAGCCCGAGGGGGTCCGGTGTGAGGTAGCGGGCGGTTTCGGGATCGTAGGTCCGGAAGTAGTTGTGGTGGAGTTGGGTTTCCGGGTCGAAGTATTGCCCCGGAAAGCGGAGGGGAGTGTGGGCGGTCGCGTCGGCGCTCCACGTCGTGGAGCCCCACAGGGTGGATCGGGTACGGGCCGCTATGTTGCCCGGTTCGTCGAGGAGTTCGGTGGGCGTACCGATGAGATCGGTGACGATCACGAAGAAGCGTTCGTCGACCTGAGCGTCGGAGAGGCGTTTGCATTCCCGTTGGACCAGCGAGACGAACCCCTGATGGTCCCAAGTGAGGGTCAGGCCGCCCGTGGTGGTCTGTTCGCAGAGGATGGCACCGTCCCAGGTAAAGTCCACCTGTTCCAGGACCGTTTGCTTGTCGTCGGCGAGACGCTGTTTTGACGAACGGCGGCCGAGAGGATCGTAGGTGTACTTCCAGCAGGTGCCGTCGGGAGTGGTGCAGCCGATCAGCCGGTCGTTCGCATCCCCGGTGTAGTGCCAGGTGTCCGGTTTACGAGAGAGGCGGGTCTTCTGGCGGAGGACGGTGCGCCCGGCCGCGTCGTAGACATAGCGGATTTCTCCTGCACGGTCCAGCCGGTTGCCGGTGTAGACGCGTTCGCCCCGGGCCTCGGCGGTACGACTGCCCGAGACCTGCGAGGGATGCCGTTTCAACAACGGCACCGATTGCGAAGAGGGTTACTACGGAATCCGCTTGTACCGCGCGCAGAACGGTCCGTTCATGGTCGGGGTGTGCATCCAACGAATGGACCTGTGCGCCACTCTCGGCGAGTTCGTCATGAGCAAGATGCGCGACGAAGTGCGCTACTTGCGCGATCAAGAGCGCCTGCGCCTGCGGATTGAGCACAGATCCCAGATGCAGGATGCGGCATAGGTACCGCTCGGCCTGTGGGACCAAGCAATGAAGGGGTTGGAGACACCCAGCGGTTCGGACCGGCTCATGGTGCCCTGCGTCGGTTCCGGGGCGCGCTCAGGTGTCGGTCGGTTGGCGGGTCGTGGTCGCGGGCAGAGGGAGCGCCAGGAAGTGGAGCACGAACGTCTAGGCTCCACGTGGACGGATCGCGACGTGGTCTTCGCCTGCGCGTCTCGGGAGCCACCAGGTTCGACCAGCCATCCCGATCCAGCCAGGCAATTCGGCGGGCCCCAGTCCCGCAAGAGGGCACCCCACACCCCAGAAACGCAAAAACCCCAGAACAACTGGGGTTTTCGCTGGTGTCCGAGGGGGGACTTGAACCCCCACGCCCGATAAAGGGCACTAGCACCTCAAGCTAGCGCGTCTGCCATTCCGCCACCCGGACTCAGGTGATCTTCGCGGGGCGTTCCCCGCGGCGACATGGACAACAATACCAAGGTTTCGGAGTGGCTTTCACCTGCGTATCCATGCCGGGCATAAGTCACGCTTATGGGCAGCAGGTGCGGGGGCGGGAGGGCAGCGGCGCACTCACCTGCTGGCCACCCGCCGCCCCGGACCACGCACCACGGATCGCCCCCACCACCCACCACCTCCAAGGCACCACCCACCACCCACCCCCCTCAAGGCATCAGCTGGTATTCCGGAAAGTTGCCCGGGAGGCGTTCGGGGGTGGGGGCCTGGGTGACGGCGTGGACGAGGAGGTCGCCGCCGACGAAGGCGCCGCGCCAGGAATTGCCGAAGCCGCCGAAGAGTTCCGCGCGGTCGCCGCGGGAGCGGGGGGCGTTGTGGCCGACCTTGAAGGCGCGGATCTGTGGGGCGAGGCGGTCGAAGGTCTCCTCGTTGTCGCAGGAGAGGGTGGCCACCAGGGCGCCGTTGCTGGCGTTCATGGCGGCGAGGAGTTCCGCCTCGGTGTCGACGAGGACGATGGTGTCGACGGGGCCGAAGGGTTCGGCGTGGTGCAGTGGGGAGGACGGGGGCGGGGCCAGGAGGGTGGTTGGGGGGAGGTAGGCGGAGGTGTCCTGGGCAGGCAGGAAGTGGCCGTCGGCGAGGGTGCCGCGGTGGAGCGGGACGGCGCCGCGGGAGATCGCCTCGGTGGTGAGGTCGGCGAGTTCCTTGACCTTGGTGGCGTTGATCAGGGGGCCGAAGTCGAGGTCGGGGAGCGGGGCGGCGGGGTCGGGGACGGCCAGGGGGTGGCCGAAGCGGACGCTGCGGACGGCGGGGAGGTAGGCGGCGAGGAAGTCGGCGAAGGCGTCGCGCTGGACGACGAAGCGGGGGTAGGCGGTGCAGCGCTGCTTGGCGTAGTCGAAGGTCTTGCGGAGTTGGGGGGTGAGGGCGGGCCAGTCGGTGAAGTTCCAGACGGCCCAGGTGTTGAGGCCCTCCTGTTCGAGGACGTGGCGCTTGCCGAGGTCGGCGACGGCGGTGGCGACCCGGGCGCCGGTGTCGCGGCCGCCGACGAAGGAGACGCAGCCGATCTCCGGTGAGCGGACGAGGGAGGGGGACAGGGCGCTGCCGCTGCCGCTGACCAGGGCGATCGGGACGCCTTCGCGGGCGGCCAGGGCGCTGGCGAGGGTGAGACAGACCAGGCCGCCGTCGGTGGGCGTCTTGGCGATGACGGCGTTTCCGGCCAGGGCTTGGACGAGCATGGCGTGGACGAGGACCGACATCGGGTAGTTCCAGCTGGCGATGTTGCTGACCGGGCCGGGCAGCGGGGATCGACCGACCAGCATCCGGTCGCTCTCGGCGACGTACCAGCGGACGCCGTCGATGGCGCGGTCGACGTCGGCCTGGGCGAGTTTCCAGGGCTTGCCGATCTCCCAGACCAGGAGCAACGCGAGGAGTTCGCGGTGCGCGGCGAGGGCGTCGAGGGTGGCGGTGATCCGGGCCTTCCGCTCGGGCAGCGGGACGTCGCGCCAGGCGCGGTGCTGGTCGAGGGAGGCGCGCACGGCCCGCAGGGCGGCGTCCGCGTCGAGGCGGGGCGGGCCGGCGATCGGGGTGCCGTCGACGGGGCTGGCGGCGGGTTGGGGGTGGCCGTCCCGGTGCCAGGTGCCGGCCCAGAGGTTGCCGGCCTGGTCGCCGTGGAACGCCTCGGGGGCCACGGCCAGGCTGCGCTGCCAGGCGTCCGACCAGGAGGTGCCGGGCTTGCGGATCAGGGGCGGGGCCTCGTCGGGGGTGGGGGGCGGAGCGGGGACGGGGGTGGGGGCCATCGGTGTCTCCGTTGTCGGGGCGCGACCGGGGGCCGGGCCGGGGACGGACGGGGCGAGGCGCGCGGCGCCGGATAGGGCGAGTGTCGCGCGGGGCGGGCGGCGGCGCTCGCGGGGAGGCGCCGGTGAGGTCCGGGTGGGGCGCGGGAGGAGGGCCGCGGCCCGTGGGACGACCGGCGGTCGGGTGGCGCGATCACCTCGCCGGCCGACGCTTCCTCTGGACAAGGGCCGGGCGATGCGGGATAACGGGTTCATACAGTATTCGTCGACCGACGACTGTATACAGTCTTCAATCTCCCTTCCCGTGGGGACGTGGCCGTTCTTCTCGCGCCGTCGAGGTGTGCACGTGGGACTCGGCGTCGGGGTGCGCGACGGCGGAGCGGCAGCGGCAACCGCGGGCGGTCCGAAAGGAAGCGATGCACATGCCCGACGACGCAACGCACGCGCAGGACGTGACCCGGGCGGCGGGCGCCCAGGACCTCGTCTCCGGCGGGCACCTGGTCGCCAAGGCGCTCAAGGCGGAGGGCGTCGAGGTCGTCTACACCCTCTGCGGGGGCCACATCATCGACATCTACGACGGCTGCGTCGACGAGGGCATCCAGGTGGTGGACGTCCGTCACGAGCAGGTCGCCGCCCATGCCGCGGACGGGTACGCGCGGCTCACCGGGCGGCCGGGCTGCGCGGTGGTCACCGCCGGCCCCGGCACCACCGACGCGGTGACCGGGGTCGCCAACGCCTTCCGGGCCGAGTCGCCGATGCTGCTGATCGGCGGTCAAGGGGCGCGCACCCAGCACAAGATGGGCTCGCTCCAGGACCTGCCGCACGTCGAGATGATGACGCCGATCACCAAGTTCGCGGCGACGGTGCCGGACACCGCACGCGTCGCCGACATGGTGTCGATGGCGTTCCGGGAGTGCTTCCACGGGGCGCCGGGGCCGTCGTTCCTGGAGATCCCGCGCGACGTGCTGGACGCCGAGGTGCCGGCCGCCGCGGCCCGGGTCCCGCGGGCCGGGCACTACCGGGCCTCGACCCGCTCCCCGGGCGACCCCGACGACGTCCAGCGCCTGGCCGACCTGCTGGTCCGCGCCGAGAAGCCGGCGATCCTGCTGGGCAGCCAGGTGTGGACGACGCGCGGGACCGACGCCGCGGTGGAGCTCGTCCGGACGCTGAACGTCCCCGCGTACATGAACGGGGCCGGCCGCGGCACGCTGCCGCCCGGGGATCCGCACCACTTCCAGTTGTCGCGGCGGTACGCGTTCGCGCACGCCGACGTGATCGTGATCGTGGGGACGCCGTTCGACTTCCGGATGGGGTACGGCAAGCGCTTGTCGGCGGACGCGACGGTGGTCCAGATCGACCTGGACTACCGCACGGTGGGCCGGAACCGCGACGTCGACCTGGGGATCGTGGGCGACGCGGGCCTGGTCCTGAAGGCGGTCACGCAGGCCGCGTCCGGGCGGATCGACGCGGGCGCCGCCAAGCGCAAGGCATGGCTGGACGAGCTGCGCACCGCCGAACAGGTCGCACTGGACAAGCGGTTGCCGCAGCTGCGGTCGGGCGCCTCCCCCATCCACCCGTACCGCTTGGTCAGCGAGATCAACGACTTCCTCACCGAGGACTCGCTCTTCGTCGGCGACGGCGGGGACGTGGTGACCTTCTCCGGCCAGGTCGTCCAGCCGAGGTCGCCCGGGCACTGGATGGACCCGGGGCCGCTGGGCACGCTCGGCGTCGGCGTCCCCTTCGTCCTGGCGGCCAAGCAGGCGCGGCCGGAGAAGGAGGTGGTGGCGCTCTTCGGGGACGGCGCGTTCAGCCTGACCGGCTGGGACTTCGAGACGCTGGTCCGCTACGACCTGCCGTTCGTCGGCGTCGTCGGCAACAACTCCTCGATGAACCAGATCCGTTACGGCCAGCGGGCCAAGTACGGCGCGGCGCGGGAGCGGGTCGGCAACACCCTCGGCGACGTCCACTACGACGCGTTCGCGCGGATGCTGGGCGGCTACGGCGAGGAGGTCCGCGACCCCGCCGACATCGGCCCCGCGCTGCGGCGCGCCCGCGAGTCGGGGAAGCCGTCGCTGATCAACGTGTGGATCGATCCGGACGCCTACGCCCCCGGAACGATGAACCAGACCATGTACAAGTAGGAGGGGTCGGCCGTGTCCAAGGCACTCGACGGCATTCGCGTCCTCGACATGACGCACGTTCAGTCCGGGCCCTCCGCAACCCAGTTGCTCGCCTGGCTCGGTGCGGACGTGATCAAGCTGGAGGCGGTGAGCGGTGACATCACGCGGCGTCAGCTGCGGGACGTCCCGGACGCCGACTCGCTCTACTTCACGATGCTCAACTGCAACAAGCGCAGCATCACCCTGAACACCAAGACCCCGCGGGGAAAGGAGCTGCTCACCGAGCTGATCGCCCGCAGCGACGTCCTGGTGGAGAACTTCGGGCCCGGCGCGGTCGACCGGATGGGCTTCACCTGGGAGCGCATCCGGGAGATCAACCCGCGGATCGTCTACGCCAGCATCAAGGGCTTCGGCGAGGGCCCGTACACCGGTTTCAAGGCGTACGAGGTGGTGGCGCAGGCGATGGGCGGGGCGATGGCGACCACCGGCTTCGAGGACGGTCCGCCGCTGGCGACCGGCGCGCAGATCGGCGACTCCGGCACGGGCGTGCACTGCGTCGCGGGCATCCTCGCCGCGCTCTTCCAGCGCACCCGGACCGGCCGCGGCCAGCGGGTCAACGTCGCCATGCAGCACGCGGTGCTCAACCTGTGCCGGGTCAAACTGCGGGACCAACAGCGCCTCGCGCACGGCCCGTTGACGGAGTACCCGAACGAGGACTTCGGCACCGAGGTGCCGCGCAGCGGCAACGCCAGCGGCGGCGGTCAGCCGGGGTGGGCGGTGAGGTGCGCGCCCGGGGGACCGAACGACTACGTCTACGTGATCGTGCAGCCGGTCGGTTGGCGGCCGCTGACCGAGCTGATCGGCCGGCCGGAACTGGCCGAGGACCCGGACTGGGCGACGCCGGAGGCCCGGCTGCCCAAGCTGACGAAGGTGTTCCAACTGATCGAGGAGTGGAGCAGCACGCTGCCCAAGTGGGAGGTGCTGGCCAGGCTCACCGCCCGTGACGTCCCCTGCGGGCCGATCCTGTCGACCAAGGAGATCATCGAGGACCCCTCGCTGGCGGCCGACGGGATGGTGGTCGAGGTGGAGCATCCGCAGCGGGGCTCCTTCACCACGGTCGGTTCGCCGCTGAAGCTCTCCGACTCCCCCGTCGAGGTGCATCGTTCGCCGTTGTTGGGCGAGCACAACGCCGAGGTGTACGGCGCGGAACTGGGGTTGGGCGAGGCGGAACTGGAGCGGTTGAAGACGACGGGAGTGATCTGATGGTGCCTCAACGCGACGCGGTGGAACGGGTGTTGGCGGCGGTGCGCAGCGCGGGGCGGACCGTGCTCACCGCGCCCGAGGGCAAGGTGATCGCCGAGGCGTACGGGATCGCGGTGCCGGCCGAGGGGCTGGCGGAGACCTCCGAGGACGCGGTGGCGCTCGCCGACCGGATCGGCTTCCCCGTGGCGTTGAAGATCGTCTCGCCGGACATCCCGCACAAGACCGAGGCCGGCGGGGTGCGGACCGGACTGGGCTCGGCGGCCGAGGTGCGCGGCGCGTTCACCGCGATCGTGGCGAACGCGCGGGCGTACGCGCCGCAGGCCCGGATCATCGGCGTGCAGGTGCAACAGATGGTGACGGAAGGGCAGGAGGTGATCGTCGGGACGGTCACCGATCCGACGTTCGGGAAGGTCGTGGCGTTCGGGCTGGGCGGGGTCCTGGTGGAGGTGCTCAAGGACGTCACGTTCCGGCTCGCGCCGGCGACGGCCGCGGACGCGGCGTCGATGCTCGACGGCATCCGGGCGGCCGAGGTGCTGCGGGGCGTGCGCGGCGCCCCGGCGGTGGACCGTTCGGCGCTCGTCGACCTGATCGTCCGCACCTCCCAACTGGCCGCGGACTTCCCGGAGATGGCGGAGATCGACCTCAATCCGGTGTTCGCCTCGGCGGACGGCGCGACGGCCGCTGACGTGCGGATCCTGTTGGGCACGGGGGCGCCGCCGCAGCGCCCGCGCCACGGTCGGGACGAGATCCTCGCCGCGATGCGGCGGCTGATGCGCCCGCGCTCGGTGGCGGTCATCGGGGCCTCCGGCACACCGGGCAAGATCGGCCACTCGGTGCTGCGCAACCTGCTCGACGGCGGCTTCCCCGGCGAGATCCATCCGGTGCACCCCACCGCCGACGACGTCCTGGGCCGCAAGGCGTACCGGTCGGTGCTGGACGTGCCGGGCGAGGTGGACGTGGCGGTGTTCGCCATCCCCGCGCCCCTCGTGCCGGCGGCGCTGGAGGAGGTCGGCCGCAAGGGCGTGCCGAACGCCGTGCTGATCCCGTCCGGCTTCGCCGAGACCGGTGAACACGCCCTACAGGAACGGATCGTGGCGATCGGCGCGGAGTGGGGCGTCCGGCTGCTCGGACCGAACATCTACGGCTACTACTCGCCCTGGCAGGACCTGTGCGCCACGTTCTGCACCCCGTACGACGTCAAGGGCGGGGTGGCGCTGACCTCGCAGTCCGGCGGGATCGGGATGGCCGTCCTCGGCTTCGCCCGGACGACCCGCACCGGGGTCTCGGCGATCGTCGGGCTCGGCAACAAGGCGGACGTCGACGAGGACGACCTGCTCACGTACTTCGGCGAGGACCCGCACACCGACTGCATCGCGATGCACCTGGAGGACCTCAAGGACGGCCGGGCGTTCGTCGCGGCGGCCCGGGAGACCGTGCCGAAGAAGCCGGTGGTGGTGTTGAAGGCGGGGCGGACCGGCGCCGGGGCACGGGCCGCCGGCTCGCACACCGGCGCACTGGCGGGCGACGACGCGGTCTACGACGACGTCCTGCGGCAGGCCGGGGTGATCCGCGCGCCGGGCCTGAACGAGCTGCTGGAGTACGCCCGGGCGCTCCCGGTCCTGCCCGTCCCCCGGGGCGACAACGTGCTGGTCATCACCGGCGCCGGGGGCTCCGGGGTGCTGCTGTCGGACGCGCTGGTGGACAACGGGCTGCGGCTGATGGAGGTCCCCGCGGACCTCGACGCGGCGTTCCGACGCCTGATCCCGCCGTTCGGTTCGGCCGGCAACCCGATCGACATCACCGGCGGCGAGCCACCGGCGACCTACGAGGCGGCACTGCGGCTGGGGCTCTCCGATCCGCGGATCCATGCGCTGGTGCTGGGCTACTGGCACACCCTCGTCACTCCGCCGGCGGTCTTCGCCGAGCTGACCGGGCGGGTCGTCGAGGAGTTCCGGGCGCGCGGGATCGACAAGCCGGTGGTGGCCTCGCTGGCCGGGGACACCGAGGTGGAGGAGGCGGCCGCCCGGCTCTTCGCGCACGGCGTCGTCGCCTATCCGTACACCACCGAGAAGCCGGTGGCGGTGCTCGGCGCGAAGTACCGCTGGGCGCGGGCCGCGGGGCTGCTCGACACCTGAGGCCCGTCCTCCTGGAGCACCGGGAGAGCGGACCGAGGGCGCGCTGACCGGCTTTTTCGATTCCGAGGTGAACGGTATGGACGACGGCGGACGGCACGGCACGGCGACGACGGGAATCGCGTATCGGGAGGTCACCGACGCGAAGGGCCGGGTGTACCGGATCGGGGAGACCGACCGGGAGCTGCTCGGCGGTCACTCACGGAAACTGATGGTGTATCTGCCGTGGTTGGCGATGATGGCCATCAGCGTCTCCGAATACGCCTACGGATCGGCCGAGGGCACCCTGTCGCACGCCCACGGCTGGTCCCAGAGCGACACCTTCTGGATCCTGAGCGTCTGGGTGTTCTTCCAGGCCGGGATCGCCTTCCCGGCGGGCTGGTTACGGGAGCGCGGGCTGCTGACCGCGCGCCGCGCCATGTTCGTCGGGGCGGCGCTCAGCCTGGTGGGCTTCGTGGCCCTGGGGCACCTTCACGACGTGCTGGCCGCGATCTGCGGCTTCGGGGTCGTCGGCGGCATCGGCTCCGGACTCGTCTACGCCACCTGCATCAACATGGTCGGCAAGTGGTTCCCGGAGCGGCGCGGCGCGAAGACCGGATTCGTCAACGGTGGATTCGCCTACGGCGCGCTGCCGTTCATCTTCGTCTTCAACTACGCCTTCGACACCTCGGACGTCACCGAGGTGCTGGACGGCATCGGGGTCTACGTGCTCCTGGTGGTCGCGGGCTGTGCCTGGTTCTTCAAGGACCCGCCGAAGAACTGGTGGCCCGTCGACGTCGCCCCGCCGCACACCGACGACCCCGGGCGGCGCCCCGCGTACCTGGTGAAGAACCCGCCGGCGGTCCGCCAGTTCACGCCCAAGGAGGCGATCCGCAGCGGCATGCTGCCCCTGATGTGGGTGAGTGTGGTGCTGACCGCCGGCGTCTCGATCTTCGGGATCTCGTTCCAGGTGGACTTCGCGAAGGAGGTGGGGTTCGGCCCGCTGGTCGCCGCCTCGTCGATGGGCGTGATGTCGGTCGTCAACGGCGTCGGGCGGGCCGCGGTCGGCTGGCTGTCGGACCTGTGGGGCCGCAAGACGACCCTGGTCGTGGTCATCGTGGTCCTGGGCCTGGCGCAGTTCGGGGTGTTGTGGGCCGGGGAGCTCCACAGCCAGTGGCTGTTCCTGGTCTTCGCCTTCCTCTCCGGCTTCGGCGGCGGGGCCTTCTATCCGCTCTTCGCGGCCCTGACCCCGGACTACTTCGGCGAGAACTACAACGCCTCCACCTACGGACTGGTCTACAGCGGGAAGTTGATCAGCGGTCTGTTCGGCGGCGGACTGGGCTCGATGGTGGTCGGTGCCTGGGGGTACGACGGCGCGTACCTGCTGGCGGGCGGCCTGTCCCTGGTGGCGGCGGCGTTCACGTTGTTGCTGCACCAGCCGGGCCGCCCCCGCCTGCGGGACGTGGCGCCCAATCCCCGGCCGATCAGCCGCGAAATGACGTGAGCGGACGGCGACACGTTCGGGTGCTTTCCAGGGCAGTTGGGAACCGTGCCGTGTCCTGGGGGCGGCAAGTCCGTTTGGGTGAGTGCCGACGGGGAGCGTGCCGGGCGCGAGAGTGCCCGGCCGGTACGACCGTCGCGCCGGCGGAAGACACCGCTCGATCACTGACCCAGAAAGGGACTGTCCACCATGACGTACTCCAAGGCCGCTGCGGTTGTTGCCGGCGCGGTGATGGCACTGGGCGTCGCCGCCCCCGCGTTCGCCGACGGCCACCGGGGGGTCGCGGCAGCGGCCGACAACCTCCTCAACAACGACACGGTCTCCAAGGGCGTCGTCAAGAAGCCCAACGTCAACGTCGACGCCGTGGTCAACGCCGTCGCCAAGACCGCGGACAAGCTGAAGCCGACCCAGGGCGGCGCGCCCAAGGCCCCGGTCCGCCGGACCGCCCGCACGCACCACTGACGGTCGCGCCCGCGCGGCGCCCGCACGACGAACGCCCCGTCCCTGCCGCGGCAGGGGCGGGGCGTCTCGCTGCCTCGGCGGCGCACCCCGGGGCGGGACCCGGGCGTGGACCGAACGTGCGGGGCGCGGGCCTAGAACGCCTTCGCGTCGCCGCCGCTCACGGCCCGGTCGGCGATGGCGCGGTGGTGCTGGACGACTTCTCCGATGATGAAGTTGAGGAACTTCTCGGCGAACGCCGGGTCCAGGCGGGCGTCTTCGGCCAGGCGGCGCAGGCGGGCGATCTGGGCGGACTCGCGGGCCGGGTCGGCGGGCGGCAGGCTGTGCCGGGCCTTGAGTTCACCGACCTGCTGGGTGCACTTGAAGCGCTCGGCGAGCAGGTGCACCAGCGCGGCATCGAGGTTGTCGATGCTGCCGCGCAGGTAGAGCAGCCGCTCGCGGGCCGCCTCGTCCGCGACGGAGGCCGCGTCGCCGGCCGCCGGTGCTGTCCCTTCGCTCATGTGCGTCTCGCCGTTCCTGGTCGGTTCGTGGTGGTGCGTCCCTGATCAGCTGGTGCGTGATCGCCTGCACCCTACCCGTCGGCGGGCCGGTCCTCGCCGCTGGTCTCGCGGATCGGACGGGGCACCGCCGACAGGGGCGAGGATCGGCCATCCGCGGTAGCGGCCGGCTCAGGCGTCCTCGCGGTCGCGTTCGTGGTACATCCGCCGGGTGTGCTCGGTGTGCGCGCGCATCACGGAGGTGGCGCGGGCCCCGTCGCCGTCGGCGATCGCGGCGATCAGTTCGCGGTGCTCGACCCAGGACCGCTGGCCGCGCTGCCGGGCGACCGGGGTGTAGTACCAGCGCACCCGGCGTCCGACCTGCGCGGCGAGTTCGGCGAGCACGGCGTTGCCGGCCAGCTCGGTCACCTTGGCGTGAAACGCCGCGTTGAGCGCCACCGCGGCATCGACGTCATCGTCCTGGACGGCGCGCTCGCCCTGCTCGCAGAGCCGCTCCAGTGCGGCGATCCCGGTCGGGTCGGCATGGGTCGCGGCGAGCCGGGCGGCCTCGGCCTCCAGCAGCGTGCGGACCGTCAGGAGCTGGTCCGCCTCCTCCTCGGTCGGCTCGTGGACGAAGGCGCCCTGGGCGGGGCGCAGATCGACCCAGCCGTCGGTGTTCAGCCGCTGGAGCGCCTCGCGGACCGGCTGGCGGGAGACCCCGAGGTGACCGGCCAGTTCGCTCTCGACCAGGTGCTGGCCGGGGCGCAGCGCACGGGTGGTGATCAGGTCGAGCAGTGCCTCGTAGACGCGCTCGCGCAGCGGTCCGGGACGTTCGAGCTTCGGTACGGCGCCCTGCGGCAGACCTCTGGACAGCATCGGGGTCCCCTCCGTAATTGGCTATCGTCTACAGTCTACTGAGCGCTTCCGTTCCGCCACAGGCCACCGCGGCGATCCGCCGGGACGGTCCGCACGGCGGAGGCGGACGAACGCCCGCGCCGGACAAGGGACATCGGCAACCACGGCCACCACCTCAGACAGAACCGGGGCTGATCAGACATGGGACGGGTCACCGAGCGACGCCGCGTCATCCGGATCCGCGACGGTGCGGTGAGCAGCCGCCCGGACACCCTGGTCGTCGAGGAGCCGTTGGAGATCCGGCTGAACGGCAAGTCACTGGCGATCACCATGCGCACCCCGGGCGACGACTTCGCGCTAGCGGCGGGCTTCCTGGTCAGCGAGGGCGTCCTGGCGCGCGCCGACGAGGTGGCGAACATCGTGTACTGCGCGGGCGCGACGAGCGGCGGCGCCCCCGGATCGGACGGGGAGCAGACCGCCGGCGGCAACAGCTACAACGTCGTGGACGTCCGGCTGGCGGCCGGGGTCGCCGTCCCCGACCTCACGCTGGAGCGGAACTTCTACACGACGTCGTCGTGCGGGCTGTGCGGCAAGGCCAGTCTGGACGCGGTGCGCACGACGGCCCGCTGGAGCCTGGACACGGCCGCGGAGCCCGCGCTGCGGATAGCCCCGGAGACGTTGGCGGGCCTGCCCGACCGGTTGCGGGCCGCCCAGCGCGTCTTCGAGCGGACCGGCGGGCTGCACGCGGCGGCGCTCTTCACCGCGGACGGCGAACTGCTCGACGTCCGCGAGGACGTGGGGCGGCACAACGCGGTGGACAAGGTCGTCGGGCGGGCGGTGCAGGAGGGTCGGCTGCCGCTGTCGTCCTGCGTGTTGATGGTCTCCGGGCGGGCCTCGTTCGAGTTGGCGCAGAAGGCCGTGATGGCCGGCATACCGGTGCTGGCCGCGGTCTCCGCACCCTCCTCGCTCGCCGTCGACCTCGCCGTCGAGAGCGGTCTGACCCTGGTCGGCTTCCTCCGCGGGAAGTCGATGAACGTCTACGCGGGCGCGCACCGGCTGGCGCTGGACACCACGGCAAGCGCGGGCTGAGGCCGCCCGGCGCGCCTCGGCGGCGCAGCCCTGGGGCTCACTCCCCCGGCGTCACGATCCGGGTCAACAGGGCGATCAGTTGCGCGCGCTCCTCGTCGGTCAGTGCGGCGGTGAGTGCGGCGTTGGCCTCGTCGCCGAGCCGCTGCGTGCGGTGCAGTCGCCGTTCCCCCTCCGCCGAGATCTCGACGGCGTTCTTCCGACGGTCCTTGGGGTCGGGGGTGCGGGTGACCAGCCCGTCCTCTTGGAGGTCGTTGACGAGCGCGACGACGTCCTTGGGGTCGATGCCGACGGTCCGCCCCAGTTCCGCCTGGGAGACGGGGCCGAGTTCGGCGACCGCGCACAGTACGGCGTGGTGCATCATCCGCAGGCCCTCGGTGGCGAGCGCCTCGGCGACGAGCCGGTGGCCGCGGGCGGCGGCGCGGCCCAGCAGCCAACTGGGCAGGGTGCGGATCCGGCTGGGGGCGTAGGGGGCGGGGGTGTCGGCCATGGGGGCACCGTACCCGGGAATCCGTGGGGTCCACCAACGTAGGGCTCCCCCATGAAAAACCATTGGCAGACCCAACGGTTCGCGCGTATCGTTGGGGCACCCAATGAAACCGGTCGCGGTGCGACCACCCTTCCCCGGAGGTGACGGCCCGTGCGCCGTGTCCGCTACCACGCCTACGGCGGCCCCGAGGTCCTGCGCCTGGAAGAGGCCGCGGACCCGACACCCGGCCCCGGCGAACTCCTCGTCCGCACCGAGGCGATCGGCGTCACCCTGCCGTCGGTGCGCCGGGTGCGCGGCGACGGCAAGGGCGGCGGCGACCCCCTGCCCGGCGTGATCGGCGGCGAGATCGCGGGCGAGGTGATCGCCCTGGGCCCGGACGTCACCGACGTCGCGGTCGGCGACCGGATCACCTCCCTCACCTTCACCGGCTCCTACGGCGACCTGGCCCTCGCGCCGGCCGCCCTGGCCAGCCGCATCCCCGACGGCGCGAGCGCGGTGCAGGCCGTGGCGTTGGTGCGCAGCGGGCACGTGGCGCTGGCCGCGCTCAGCACCGCCGCACCGTCCCCCGCCGAGTCCGTACTGATCACCGGGGCGGCCAGCGGCACCGGCCACCTCGCCGTCCAACTGGCCAAGCTCCAGGGCGTGTCGCGGGTGGTGGCCGCGGTCGGCTCGCCGGCCAAGGCGGAGTTCCTGTACGGGCTGGGCGCCGATGACGTGGTCACCTACGACCGGGAGTCCTGGGGCGAGCCGGTCGACGTCGTGCTGGACGGGGTGGGCGGGGACCTGCTGCCGCGGGCGCTGGCCGCGCTGGCGCCGGGCGGGCGGCTGGTGTTCTTCGGCTCCGGCGGCGGCACGGTCCCGGCGTACGAGCTGCTCGCCGGCGCGAAGACCATCACCGGGCTGACCATGCGGCGCTTCGCCACCGTGCACCGCGCGCGGTACGCGCAGCACCGGGCGCAGCTGTGGGAGCTGGCCACCGCCGGCCGGCTGCGCGCCGTGGTCCACGCCGAACTGCCGTTGGCGGACGCCGCGAAGGCCCACGCGATCATCGAGGCGCGGGCCAACCTCGGGAAGGTGGTGCTCCGACCGTGACCGGCCGGGCCTCGGCCCCGGCCGAAGCGGGCGCACCGGTTCCGCCCCACCGGTCCCGCACGGCGCACACGGCGCAGCGCTTCCGGCCCGGGAGAGTGAATTCCGGGCCGGGCGCGGAGAACCGACGCAGGCTCCTTGTCGCGCTCCCCGCACGGCAGTAGCTTCCGTCGCATCTGCACATAGGACGTTGGATGTCCTGATGACCCGACCCGATGCCTCGAAGGGCAGGCCGGACCATGACGTCAGATCTCCGCGCGCACCCCCTCCCCCGCCGCAGACCCCGGCGCCGCCGCGCCCCGTCCGCCGTCGCCGCGCTCACCGCCACCGCGCTCGCCGCCCTGGCGACCGCGCCCGCCCGGGCCGCCACCGACGCCCCGTCGGGCGGCTTCGCGCAGCAGGTCCTCTTCAAGGCGGCCCACGAGAAGGGCTACGCGTGCTTCCGTATACCCGCCATCGTGCGAACCGTCCGCGGCACCCTGCTCGCCTTCGCCGAGGGCCGGGTGCACGACTGCGGGGACGCCGGCGACATCGACCTCGTCCTCAAACGCTCCACCGACGGCGGCCGGACCTGGGGCCCGCTGGAGGTCGTCAACCACGGCGACGGCGACACCCACGGCAACCCGGCACCGCTGGTGGACCGCCGCACCGGCCGGATCGTCCTCGCCGAGACCTACAACAAGGGCCGCACCGACGGCCTGAGTTGCGACGTCCCCTGCGACCGCACCCCGCACCTCCAGTACAGCGACGACGACGGCGCCACCTGGTCCGCGCCCCGCGACCTGACCCGCAGCATCCGCCCGCGCCAGTGGAACTCCTGGTACGCCACCGGGCCGGTGCACGGCATCCAGCTCGCCCACGGACGGCACGCGGGGCGGCTGGTCTTCGGCGTCAACGCCGAGAGCTACGCGGGCAACCGGATCACCGCCAACCACGCCGCCCTCGTCCACAGCGACGACGGGGGCGCCACCTGGAAGGTCGGCGCACTGGACAGCTGGCCGATCGCACCGGACGGCACCTTCCGGCAGAAGCCGTCGGAGATGACCCTCCTGGAGCGCTCCGACGGCTCGCTCTACGTCAACGGCCGCGACCAGGACGGCACCGACCTCGGCAACCGCACCGCCGCGGTCAGCCGGGACGGCGGCGACACCTTCACCACCCCCTTCCGCGCCCTCCCCGACCTCTACGCCCCGATGGTGCAGGCGTCGGCGCTGCGCCTGCCCCGCTCGACCGCCGCCGCCGGACCCGGTCGCACCCTGCTCGCCGCCCCCGCCGACCCCGACCGCCGCCGGACGATGACCCTCCGGTCCTCCTACGACGAGGGCCGCACCTGGGAGGGCGTGGACCGGGGCGCCCGGGTCACCACCGACTGGTCCGGGTACTCCGACCTGGTCGCGATCTCCCCCACCGTCACCGGCCTGCTCTACGAGGGCGGCGCCGCCGACGCCCGGGACGAGATCCGCTTCGCCCGCTTCACCGAACAGTGGCTCGGTCCGCGCCGCGGCCCGGACCCGACCACGCCCGACCGGGCCCGCGGCGCCCGGCCGGCGCTGGTGCTCGGCGGCGCCCGGCTCACCGACGGCCCGTTCGGCCGCGCCCTGTCCTTCGACGGCACCGACGACGCGGTGCGCCTGCCCTACCGCGATGCGCTCCCGCTGGGCCGCGCGGACTTCACCTGCACCCTGTGGTTCCGCTACCGCGCCACCACCGGCGAACAGCCGCTGCTGTGGATGGGCGGCGTGGGCAGCCGGGCCCCGCAGGTCGCCGTCGAGGCCGATCCGGCGCACGGCCGGATCACCGCGCGGCTGACGGCCGTCGACGGCGCCCGGCCGCCGGCCACCGCCCAGGTCTCCGGCGTCGGTGCCGCCAACGACGGGAAGTGGCACCACCTCGCGGTGCGCCGGGCGGCCGGCCGGCTGCTGCTGACCGTGGACGGCACCGCGACCACCGGCACCGCCGACGTCCCCGGGTCGGTCAGCCGGACCACGACGTTCGGCGTGCACCTGGGCCAGCGGCCGGACGGCCGGGCCCAGTTCACCGGGGCGCTGGCGGAGGTCCGCGTCTACCGACGGGCCCTGACCGACGCCGAGCTCTCCCGGGTGCGGGTCGACGACGCGTCGGTGGCCGGCCCGTTGGTGCTCGGGCTGCCGCTGGACCGGGTGGCGGGCGGCCGCTGAGCGGCCCGGTCGGGTCCGGCCCCGCCGGGCCCGACCACCGGCCGCCCGTCGGCGTCCGCCTGTGCCGCGTACCGCTTGGCGAGCACCGCACACACCATCAGCTGCATCTGGTGGAACAGCATCAACGGCAGCACCGCCAGCCCCGCCTGGGCGCCGAAGAGGACGCTGGCCATCGGGAGCCCGGCGGCCAGGCTCTTCTTGGAGCCGGCGAAGGTGATCGCGATCCGGTCGGCCCGCGAGAAGCCCAGCTTCCGCGCGCCGTACGAGGTCAGCGTCAGCATGACCGCCAGCAGCACCGCCTCCACGCCCACCAGGCACAGCAGCCGCAGCGGGGAGACCTGGTGCCAGATGCCCTGCACCATGCCTGCGCTGAACGCGGCGTAGACGACCAGCAGGATCGAGCCGCGGTCGACGTAGCCGAGGACCTTCTTGTGCCGGGTGAGGAAACCACCCACCCAACGCCGCAGGGCCTGTCCGGCGAGGAACGGGAGCAGCAGTTGGCAGACGATCGACACCAGGGAGTGCGCGGAGAAGCCGCCGCCGTCGCCGTGCAGCACCAGCCCGGCCAGCAGCGGGGTGATGACGATGCCCACGATGCTGGAGAACGAGCCGGCGCAGATCGCCGCCGCGACGTTACCGCGGGCGATGGAGGTGAAGGCGATGGAGGACTGGACCGTCGACGGCACCAGGCACAGGAACAGCAGGCCGGTGTACAGCGCGGGCGGCAGTACCAGGGGCACCAGGCCGCGCGCGGCCAGGCCGAGCACCGGGAAGACCAGGAACGTGCAGGCCAGGGTGGTGAGGTGGAGGCGCCAGTGGCGCAGCCCGTCCATCGCCTCCCGGGTGGAGAGCCGGGCTCCGTAGAGGAAGAACAGCAGGGCGACGGCCCCGGTGGAGGCACCGTCCGCCGCGGTGGCGGCGGCGCCGCGGGCCGGCAGCAGGGCGGCCAGCCCGACCGTGCCGAGCAACGCGAGGAGGTAACCGTCCACGGGGAGCCAGGAGGGCAGGCGGAAGACAGGGCGGCGCATGGTCTCTCTTCGGGGTCGACGACTCACGGACGGTGGCATGGACGGTGCCCTCTCCAGACTGCCGGGCGGAACGGCGATCGGGAACCCCTCTCACCGTGGTCACTGTCATCATGAACTGCGATAATGACCGCGATAACGGGGAGCGTCGCCGCGACGGTCGCGCACGGCGGGACGGTGGGGACGCGTCGAGAGGGAGGCGTCACCGGTGTTCGAGCCCGCGCAACTGCGCACGTTCCTGGCCGTGGCCCAGACGCTGAGCTTCACCCAGGCCGCGCACCGGCTGGGACTGCGCCAGTCCACGGTGAGCCAGCACGTGCGCAAGCTGGAGGACGCCGCCGGGCGGCGGCTGTTCGCCCGGGACACCCACGCCGTGGAGCTGACCGAGGACGGCGAGGCGATGCTGGGGTTCGCGCGCACCATCCTGGAGGCCAACGAACGGGCGGCGAGCTTCTTCGCCGGGACCCGGCTGCGCGGGCGGCTGCGCTTCGGCGCGTCCGAGGACTTCGTGCTGACCCGGATGCCGGAGGTGCTGGAGGGGTTCCGGCGCGACCACCCCGAGGTCGACCTGGAACTGACCGTGGAGCTGTCCGGCACCCTGCACGAGTTGCTGGCGGCCGGCCGGCTCGATCTCGTCCTGGCGAAACGGCGACCGGAGGACCGGCAGGGCCGGCTGGTGTGGCGGGACCGGCTGGTGTGGGTGGGCGGCGAACGGCTGCGCCTGGACCCCCGGCGACCGGTCCCCTTGGTCGTTTTCCCGCCACCTGCGGTGACCCGGGCGCGAGCCCTGGAGGCGCTGGAGGGCCAGGGCCGGCAGTGGCGGATCGCCTGTACCAGCGGAAGCCTGAACGGGCTGATCGCGGCGACCCGGGCGGGGCTGGGCGTGATGGCCCACACGCTCGGGATGATCCCGCCGGGCCTGGTGCGGATACCGGCCCGGGCCGGGCTGCCGGAACTGGGCGGGGTGGACTTCGCACTGCTGCACGGGGAGCGCGCGGGGGCGGCGCGCGGCCCGGCGGAGGCGCTGGCCGAGGCGATCCTGGCGGGCGGCGACCGGCTGCAGATGCCGTAGCTCCCCGAGATCTCCCGGGAACCTCCCGCGGATCGTCGCAGCAGCTGGGAGGGGGTTTCCGGGCCGCTCCGACGTTGCGACAGATGCAGAGATTCGGTGCAGATCCGGTCCCGACCCGGTGTTCGTCCGGGCACGGATGGACCGGATATTGTCCGCGGTTACCCCAAGTAACCCGATTTCCCTGCCTGGCCGGTTCCGGCTACTCCCCCGGCACGGCGTGGTAGCGCACTCCCGCCCACCGCCCCCGTGGGGTACGGTCGCGGCCTTGTGAGGAGCACCACGAGGAGCTGGGCAATTGCGCGAGTTCACCGTCCCCCCTTTGGCGACCGCGCCCCGGGTCGGCGGGCTGGCCGACTCGGTGTACGACAACGCGGAATCCGACCCCGGACGGACCGCGCTGGCACGTAAGGACGCCGCGGGGCAGTGGCAGAACGTCACCGCCGAGCAGTTCCGCGACGAGGTCATCGCGCTCGCCAAGGGCCTGCTCGCCGAGGGCGTGCGGTTCGGCGACCGGGTCGGCATCATGTCCCGCACCCGCTACGAGTGGACCCTCTTCGACTACGCCCTGTGGTCGATCGGCGCCCAGTCCGTCCCGCTCTATCCGACGTCGTCGGCGGAGCAGGTCTTCTGGATGCTGCACAACGCCGAGGTCTCGGCCTGCCTGGTGGAGCACGAGGACCACGCGATGACCATCGGTTCGGTCATCGGCAGACTCCCCCAGCTGCGGAAACTGTGGCAGTTGGACGCCGACCCGGTGGCCGAGCTGACGGCGGCCGGCGCGCACATCGACGACGAGGTGGTGCACCGGCACCGGATGGCGGTCACCCCGGAAGCCGTCGCGACGATCATCTACACCTCGGGCACCACCGGCCGCCCCAAGGGCTGCGTGATCACCCACGCCAACTTCATGGCCGAGGCCGACAACATCGTGCTGCGGTACGACAAGGTCTTCCGCTCCAAGCCCGGCGACGAGGCGGCGACCCTGCTCTTCCTGCCGCTGGCGCACGTCTTCGGCCGGATGGTGCAGGTCGCGGCGGTCCGCGGCCGGGTCAAGCTGGGGCACCAGCCGGAGCTCGCGGCCCGTGCGCTCCTGCCCGACCTCCAGAGTTTCCGCCCCACCTTCATCCTCGCGGTGCCGTACATCTTCGAGAAGGTGTTCGCCGCGGCCCGGCGGCGCGCGGAGACCGACGGCAAGGTCGGCCCGTTCGACAAGGCGGTCGAGGTCGCGGTCCGCTACGCGGAGGCGCTGGAACACAAGGCGTTCGGCACCGCCTCCGGCCCCGGCGCCGCCCTGCGGATGCAGCACCAGCTCTTCGACAAGCTGGTGTACAGCAAGGTCCGCGACGCGATGGGCGGGCGGGTGCGGCACGCGATGTCCGGCGGCTCGGCCATGGAACGCCGGCTCGGCCTGTTCTTCGCCGGCGCCGGCGTCCGGATCTTCGAGGGCTACGGCCTGACCGAGAGCACCGCGGCGGCCGCCGCGAACCCGCCGGAGCGGACCCGGTTCGGCACCGTCGGCACCCCGATCCCCGGCACCACCGTCCACCTCGCCGAAGACGGCGAGATCTGGCTCTACGGGGGCCAGGTCTTCCAGGGCTACCACAACGACGCCAAGGCCACCGACGCGGTGCTGCACGACGGCTGGTTCGCCACCGGGGACCTCGGCGCGGTGGACGAGGACGGCTACCTGACGATCACCGGCCGGAAGAAGGAGATCCTGGTCACCTCGGGCGGCAAGTCGGTCTCGCCGGTGCCGCTGGAGGAGCGGGTGCGGGCGCATCCGCTGGTCGCCCAGTGCATCGTCGTCGGCGACGACCGGCCGTTCGTCGCGGCGTTGGTGACGCTGGACCCGGAGGCGGTCGCCCACTGGCTGACGATGCGCGGCAAGCCGGAGATGCCGCCGCGCGACCTGGTGCGCGACCCCGACCTGGAGACCGAGATCCGGCGCGCCGTGGTCGCCGCCAACACCCTGGTCTCGCAGGCCGAGTCGATCCGCACGTTCCGGATACTGGCCCATCAGTTCACCGAGGAGCACGGGCTGCTGACGCCCTCGCTCAAGCTCAAGCGCAAGGCCATCGAGACGGCGTACGAGGCGGAGGTGGAGGCGCTGTACCGGGGGTGAGGCGGGGCGGGCGGACCCGCGGGCGAAATCCGTCCGCGTGCGCGGGAATGTCCGAGGACGGATGATCGTTGTCGGCACAGAACACGAAAACCGACGTAAGGATCGAATCCCCCGTGAGCACGGTTCCGTCCATCACGCTCAACAACGACGTCACGATGCCCCAGCTCGGTTTCGGTGTCTGGCAGATCCCCGACGACGAGGCGTTCGCCGCCGTCGGCCACGCCCTGGAGGCCGGGTACCGCAGCATCGACACCGCGGCCATCTACGGGAACGAAGTGGGTACCGGCAAGGCCCTCAGCGCCTCCGGCGTCGCGCGCGAGGAGCTCTTCGTCACCACCAAGCTGTGGAACTCCGAGCAGGGCTACGACGCCACCCTCCGCGCGTTCGACGCCTCGCTCGCCAAGCTCGGGCTGGACTACGTCGACCTGTACCTCATCCACTGGCCGCTGCCCTCCCGCGACACCTACGTCGACACGTACAAGGCGTTCGAGAAGATCTACGCCGACGGCCGCGCGAAGGCCATCGGGGTGTCGAACTTCCTCCCCGCGCACCTGGAGCGGCTGCTCGGCGAGACCTCCGTCGTCCCGGCGGTCAACCAGATCGAGCTCCACCCGCAGCTCCAGCAGGGCGAGTCCCGCGCCTTCCACGCCCGGCACGGCATCGCGACCGAGGCGTGGTCGCCGCTGGGCCAGGGCCGGGGCCTCCTGGAGGACGCGACGATCGCCAAGATCGCCGAGAAGCACGGCAAGACGCCGGCCCAGGTGGTCCTGCGCTGGCACCTCCAGCTGGGCAACGTCGTGATCCCCAAGTCCGCCACCCCATCGCGGATCCGGGAGAACTTCGACGTCTTCGGCTTCGCCCTGGACGACGCCGACCTGTCGGCCCTGGCCGGCCTGGACTCCGGCAACCGCCTCGGCCCCGACCCGGCCGCGTTCGACGTGGTCTGACCCGACCCGGCCGCGTTCGACGTGGTCCAGTGGTCTCAAGGCCCCGCAGCGGCGCCGTCCGTCCCGTCCGGGGCGGGCGGCGCCGCTGCGCGTCCGCGATCCCGGGTGCCGGTCGGCGCGGCGAAGCGGCGGCGTGAGCTGGCCGGACGCCGCCCCGAGTGGCGGGGGCGGCGGGTGGCGGCAAATGTGGAGAGGGGGCGGCCGCAGCACGACCCGGCCGCCGGGCGCTGCCGCTGGGCAGCTGAAACTCCGCGCCGAGGAGGCACCGATGCCCGACGTCACCACTCCCTACGCACCCGGGACACCCTGCTGGGTCGACCTGGCGGCCCCCGACCAGAAGGCCGCCATCGATTTCTACTCCGAGCTCCTCGGCTGGCGCGGGGAGGTCGGACCTCCGGAGACCGGCGGCTACGCGGTCTGCCACCTGAACGGCAGGCCGGTGGCCGGCATCATGGCCGCGGTCGCGATGGGCGACCAGCCCGCCCCGCCGACCGTCTGGACCACCTACCTGGCCAGCGCCGACGCGGAGGCCAGTCAACGGTCGGTGGAGTCCGCCGGCGGCACCGTGTTGATGCCGACCATGGACGTGATGTCGCTGGGTCGGATGTTCATCGCCGCCGACCCCACCGGAGCGGTCTTCGGCGTCTGGCAAGCGGTCGACTTCCCCGGTGCCGGTGTCGTCAACGAGGCCGGCGCGCTGATCTGGAACGAGCTCAACACCTCCGACCGGTCGGCCGCCTCCGCCTTCTACCGCGCGGCCTTCGGCATCGAATCCGCCACGATGGAGGGCGTGGAGCACTACTACGCGCTCCAGGTGAACGGGGGCGCCGTGGGCGGCATGCAGCCGATGCCGGAGCACCTGCCGGCCGACACGCCCTCGCACTGGCTGACGTACTTCGCGGTGGCGGACCCGGACGCGGCGGTCGCCAGGGTCACCGCGGCCGGCGGCAACGCGATCGTGGAACCGTTCGACATGGTCGCCGGCCGGATGGCCGTGCTCACCGACCCGCAGGGCGCGGTCTTCGCCCTGATCCGCCCGAAGCCGATGGAGTGAGCGGAAGCGGTGGCCCCGCCTCCACCGGCGAGGTGCCGGTGGAGGCGGGGCCACCGCCGGTGGAGTCGCGACGTCCCGGCCCCCGCACGAGGCGGGTGCCGGGACGGAACGGCGGCGCGAGCCTCACAGGCCGCCGACGCCGACGCCTTCGTTGCCGTTGGGGCCGACGCCGCCGACCCCGACCGTGCCCCTGGCGCCCACGCCGCCGACGCCGACGCCGTGGTCACGGCTGCCGTCGCCGACACCGCCGACCCCGACGCCTCCGCCGCCTCCGTCGCCGCCTTGCGCGTGCTGGGTGACGGCTGCAGGGGCCTGGGGCCGGTCGGGCGCGGCACTGGCTATGCCGGTGCTCAGGAATCCGGTGACGGCGGTGGCGGCCAGTACCGTGGCAATCGAGCGGAACATGATCAATCCCTTTCGCTGCCCCCCTCTTGTCCCGCTCATCCTCATCGCGGTCGGGGGGTTCCGCCGGTCGGTGCGGGCCATCGCGGTGACGTCGCCCGGTGTCGGTTGCGATCCGAAGGCGCTCCGCACCGCCCTGCGCGGAAGGGGCCCGGGGCCGTGCACGGGCCCGCTCCGGCGCTCCGTCACGCGGGCGCGACGAGTGCCTGCACGCCGTCGAGGACGCGTGCCAGGGCGAAGTCCAGCGGGTCGGCGGGGTCGGGGGTGAAGATCGGCG
The DNA here is from genome assembly GCF_046549115.1 of Streptomyces sp. x-19. NCBI lineage: Bacteria > Bacillati > Actinomycetota > Actinomycetes > Kitasatosporales > Streptomycetaceae > Streptomyces > Streptomyces sp. x-19. The sequence goes on from NZ_JAJPWK010000003.1 coordinate 718,171, forward strand.
GCATCGACCAGTGGGTCTCGATCCGTGGCGAGGACCTCGCCAATCCGGTGGTCCTGGAGGTCCTGGACGGCCCGGGCGCGTCCAACCTGGTGTTCCTGCCGCGCACCCACGTGTGGGAGAAGCACTTCACGCTCGTGCGCTGGGACATGCGCGGCGCCGGCTTCACCTTCGCCGCCGGCGGCCCCGACGGACAGGGCGAACTCAGCCTCGAACGGCTCCACCGCGATGCGTTGGAGGTCACCGCGTACGTCCGGACCCGGCTCGGCGTGCCGAAGGTGCTGCTGCTCGCCAACTCCTTCGGCACCGTGCTCGGCCTGCGCCTGGCGCGCAACCACCCCGAGCTGTACTCCGGCTACGTCGGCACCGACCAGAACATCGTCGACGGCGGTCGCGAGCGCGCCGCGTACACCGCAGTGGTGGACCGGCTGCGGACGGCGGGAAAGCGGAAGGAGCTGGCCGCGGTGCTGGCCATGGGCGCCGACCGGCGGGCCTGGACGGTCCGGCAGGTCGCCGAGTTCAACAAGCTGGTCCTCACCAGCGACCCGCTGTCCTACGACACCATGAAGACCGTCGTGTTCCGCTCGCTGTGGTTCTCGCCCCTGCACACCCTGCGCGGCCTGCGGACCTACCTGAGGGCCATGAGCTTCTCCGAGCGGCTCCAGCTCCAGGCCGCGACCGTCGACGAACGCGCCGAAGGCACCACGTTCGCGATCCCGTTCTTCCTCTTCCAGGGCGACGGCGACGTGCTGACCCCGCCGGGGCCCGCCCGCCGGTTCTTCGACGACGTCAGCGCGCCCCACAAGGAGTGCGAACTGATCCGCGACGCCGGCCACTTCGCCGGCTTCCGGCACCCGGACCAGTTCCTCGACCTGATGCTCACCAAGGTCCGCCCGGCGCTCGCCGCTCCGCCACCGGCCGCCTGATATCCGCACGACGCCAGTGGCGGAGCCCGGCCCGTCGACGCCGGAACGAGCCGGACGTCGCAGCCGCCCGCACCCCGCCGTCGGCTACGACTCCAGGGCGCGAGCGGTGTGGACGGTCTGCGCCGAGAGCAGGAAGACGTCCGGGCGGCGGGTGATGCCGGCGGGGTCGTGGGGGTCGGTGAGTCGGGTGAGGGTGGTGACGTCCTCGGGGTCCAGTTGGTCGCCGTACTCCTCGGTGGCGCGGCTGAGATTGGCCTGGATGTAGTGGCGGGCGTCCTCGGCGAGCGGCGCCGGCAGGTCCAGCAGGAAGCTGCGGGTGCACGGCGTGCGCAGACCGGCGTTGGCCAGGAAGGCCGGCCAGTCCTCCAGGGCGTCGGTGGCGTCGGGCAGGGCGGCCCGCATGTCGGCGAACCAGTCCTCGGCGGCCGCGTCCAGGCGGGCCTGGAGTCCCGGGCGGCCGATGCCGATGTCGCGCGGCAGGAAGCGCGGCGCGAGGCCGCCCTCGCAGACCGCGAGCAGTCCGCCGGGCCGCAGGTGGCCGGCGAGGGCCGCCACCGCACCGCGCTGGTCGCCGACGTGGTGCAGCGCCTTGCTGGACCAGATCAGGTCGGCGCCGCCGAGCGGATCGAGGCCGTGCGGGACCTCGGCGCAGTGGGTGTGGATCCGGTCGCCCAGCCCGAGCCGCTCGGCGCGGGCGCGGGCCCGGTCCAACAGGGCCTCGGTGGCGTCCACCGCGCACACCTCGGCGTCCGGGAAGGCCAGTGCCAGCAGGCAACTGACCACGCCGGGGCCGCTGCCGACGTCCAGGATGCGGCGCACGGGCGCCGACCCACCATCGAGGGCGCCGGGGACGTCGGGACCGAGCAGTTCGCGGAGCCAGGCGGCGGCCTGCTCGTAGAGCGGGGTCTGGATCTCGGCGCCCCGTTCGAGGTGCGGACCGAGCACCTCCCAGTCGATGGTGGTGCCGTCCTGGCCGGCGTGGGAAGCGTGGTGGCCCGGGCTCGAAGGGCGCGGCGGGTTCGGGGGAAGGTGCCCGGGCACGGGGTGGTCGTGACTGCTCATGGCATCGAGCCTCCGGTACGGGGTGGGTGCCGGCAAGCGGCCGGGCCGGGTCGGCGGCCCGTGCGCGGCCCCTGGTTCCGGCCGGGGACGGGATCACCGTAGGGTCTTGGCCTGTGGGTACTCCGGGATGGATGCCGCCGACGGAGACCGAGCGGCGGCTGTATGAGGCGACGGCGCGTGGGGACGGAGACGGACAGGTCGCGGCGATCGCCGGCGAGGATCTGTACCTGGCGGTGCCGCAGCAGGGTCAGGAACCGCTGCCCGTCTACCACGATCCGGTGGCGGGCGGTAAGTGCATTCCCGTGCTGACGCGCGGCATGCTGCCGCCGTGGGAACCACAGCGACTTTTCGACCGCGTCACCGTCGAGGAACTGGCCCAGGACTGGCCCCACGACAAGTGGCGACTGGCCGTCAACCCGGGCACCCCGTACGCCTCGTACCTGTCCGCGACGCCGGCCCACCGTGCCGGCTGGTTGCGGATGCGGGCGCAGGTCGGGGCGCGGCCGGGCGGGCTCCTGGTGAGCCTCTCCCCTGGCCTGCACGGCATGGGAGGTGCTGCCGTCGGGGGGCCGCCGCACGGTCCGGTGGCGCGGGGGCTGGCCTGTGGGGCCCCGCTCGCCGTGCACCACAGCGTGCCCTGGAACGAGTTGGGGACGGCGTTCCTGGACTACTCGACGGACGCCGAGACGCTGCGCGCCCAGTGGTCGGTGGGCGACCCGGTGAGCTGGCAGCAGCGGTTCGAGCAGCTGCTCGGCGGGCAGTTCGTGCCGGCGGAGACCGAGACGGCGCTGCGCGCCCGCGCCCGGTCACGTGCCGGGGCGGAGCCCGCCGGGGACGCGGCGGCCGACGGCGGCGCCGCGCCCACGGTCCCGGAGCTGGTCGGCCGGTACGAGGAGCGGTTCCGGGCGGACGGGCTGCTGCCGGCCGACGGTCGGGTGGTGTCGCTGGTCGCGATGGACCTGGCGCACGCCGTGGGCCTGGTCCGCTGGGGCCTGGGCGCGCGGTTGTGCGCGCCGCCGCAGGCCGAGCAGGCGGTGGCGCGGGTGGCGGCGCGGGCCGCGGAGGTCTACGGCTCGTGGGAGGAGTTCGCCGCGGGCTACGCGCTCGGCCGGGTGCTGGCGTTCGACAACGGCTGGTTCGGGCCGGCGTACGGCGAGGCGGTGTACCTGCACCGGGTGCTGACGCAGGATCCGGCGTCGCCGTGGCGGACGCTGCCGTTCGCCTGACGGGGCCGGTTCACGCCCCCGGGTGGGTCGTCGGCCGGCGGCTCGCCGGCGGCCGACGTACCGGGGCATGATGCAGGACCGGGACCGGAGGATGCCGGACCGGTACGGCGCAGAGGACGGATGGGCGATGGACGGGAGCGGTATGGGGGGCGTCGCAGGGCGGCGGGCGGCCGGCGCGACGGAGGTCCGGCATGGGAGCTGAGACCGCACCGTCCGCGTCCCCGGTACGGACCGGAGCGCGGCGCCCGGCCCGCCGACCGCGCTGGAAGCGGTACCGCACGGCGTTGCGCCGGACGCCGCTGTCCGTGTGGCACGACGACGTGACGGACTACGCGGCGAGCCTGACGTACTACTCGGTGCTGGCGCTGCTGCCGTCGGCGATCCTCACCGTCTCGCTGATCGGGTTGGCCGATCCGGCCGGTACCGAGCAGTTGATCAACCGGCTCAGTTCGCTGGCGCCGGCCGAGTCGGGGGCGACCGTCCGGCACGCGCTGGTGGTGATGGCGCACCAGCGCACCGCCGCGTGGGTGGTGGTGGGCGGTGCGACGGTCAGTGCGCTGTGGTCGTCGTGCAGCTATCTGGCGGTGTTCCGGCGGGCCCTGCACGCCATGCACCGGACGAAGGACGACCGGCCGCCGTGGCGGAAGGCGCCGCGGATCATCGTCACCGCGCTGCTGTTGATGGCGCTGTTGATCTCCAGTGCGGTGGCGCTGCTGGTGAGCGGGCCGGTGGCGACGGCGTTGGGGCGCGCGCTGGGGTTCGGCGAAGCGGGCGAGACGCTGTGGAACGTGCTCCAGTGGCCGCTGTTGCTGGTGCTTGCGACGGTGCTGGCGATGGTGCTGTTCCGATCCGGGCCGCCGCACTCCCGCGGGGTGCGACGGGCCGGGCCGGGCGGGGTGCTGGCGGTGCTGCTGTGGCTGGTGTCATCGGCGGGTTTCGCGTTGTACGCGTCGTACGTCGGCACGTTCAACCGGCTGTACGGGTCACTGGCGGGGCCGGTGGTGTTCCTGATCTGGTTGTGGTTCTCGAACCTGTCGCTGCTGTCGGGCGCGCAGTTCAACGTGGAGCTGGCGCGGGCCGGACGGGTGATCGGGCCGCGCCGCCCGAGCTGACGCCGGAGCGGTCAGAGCCCGCCGTGTCCGGCGGCGATCTCCTCGATGCGGCGGGCCAGGCCGAAGTCGAGGTGGGTGATCCGGCCGCCGGCGCTGTGGGTGTTGACCGCGACGGTGAGCTGGTTGTACCCCAGGGTCAGCTCGGCGTGGTGGCCCAACTCCTCCTGGATCTGCGCGATGTGGATGACCATCGCGGCGGCCTGGAAGTGGCGGTCGAAGCGGTAGCTGCGGTTCAGCCGGTCCTCGTCGAGCGTCCAGCCGGGCAGGTCGAGGAGGCGGTCCTCGATCTCCGCGTCGTCGAGTGGTACCACCTGCGCGCCCATGTCGCCTCCCGCCGTGTGCCGGTCACCGCCGCTGGAACGCGGCAGTTACAGCCTGGCACGCCGGGGGCGGTTCCGCGTCCGGCAACGGGGTGCGGCCCTGGCCCGCCGCGCGTCGCAGCCGCCCCCGCCCCCCGAGTTACCCAGGGTAATGCCTGGCAGGTCGGCTACCGTCGGCGCCATGACGACTGCCACGGCGTTCGCGCCGGAAACCACGGGTGTGGGCACCCTGTTGCGCGAGTGGCGCGACCGGCGCCGGATCAGCCAGTTGGAACTGGCACTGCGCGCCGACTCCTCCGCCCGCCACATCAGCTTCATCGAGACCGGCCGCGCCCGTCCGAGCCAGGAGATGGTGCTGCGGCTGGCCGAACACCTCGACGTGCCCGTCCGCGAACGCAACGCCCTGCTGATCTCGGCCGGTTACGCCCCCGCCTTCCCGGAGACCCCATTGGACGACCCGTCGATGTCCGCCCTCCGGGCCGGCATGGACCGCCTCCTGGCCGGCTACGAGCCCTATCCCGCCCTGGTGGTCGACGGGACGTACCAGGTGCAGGCGGCCAACCGGGGCATCGGCGTACTCCTGGAAGGCGTCGATCCGGAACTGCTCCGCCCGCCGATGAACGCCATGCGGATCACCCTCCACCCGCGCGGCATGGCACCCCGCATCCGCAACTTCCCGGAGTGGCGGGAGCACCTCTTCGCCCAACTGGACCGGCAGTTGGCGCTCATGCGGTCGGCACCGCTGCGCGCGCTCCACGACGAGCTGCGCTCCTATCCGATGCCGGACGGCGAACACCGGGCCGCGGCCGCCGGCGAACACCCGCCGTTCGCCCTGCCGCTGGTGATCGAGCACCGCGGTGCGGTGCTGTCCTTCCTCTCGACCATCACCACCTTCAACACGCCGATGGACGTGACCGTTTCGGAGCTGGCGCTGGAGGCGTTCCTGCCGGCCGACCCCGAAACGGCCGCGCACCTGCGCGACGTCGCCGGGTGAGGGTGGCTCAGGCCCCCGGGACGCGGTCCAGGAAGCCGAGCACCGACACGATCCGGCCGTCCTCGGCCAGCCGCACCACGTCGAAGCCGGCGACCGGCGCCGACCCGTCCGGCGCGACCAGCTCCCAACCGAACCGGGCGATGTCGTGGTGGCCGTCCACCGCGCCGAGCGGGCGGAACACGAAGCCCGGGAACTGCTGGTGCGCCCCGGTGATCAGCGCCGTGAGCCCGTCGTGCCCGGCGACGTCGGCCAGCGGGTCGGTGTAGGTGGCCTGTGCGGTGAAGGCCGCCGTCACGGCCCGGGCGAGCGCCCCGGCCTCGGTGGCGTTCCAGGCCGCGAGGTAGCGCTCGGCGGCGGCCGCGTGGTCGATGGCCGGCGCGGGGGCGACCTGCTGCACGTTCTGCGACATCACGAACTCCTGGTGGTTGGCGGCGGAGGCGTCGGGTACGGACCCGGCGCCCGTCCGACGCGCGTTCCGGAACGGATCCGGCGGACAGGTGACTGACGGAGCGTCAGCACCGGTCCACGGGCCGGAGTGCGCCGGCCCGTGAACCGATGCCCCGACTCTGCCGGAGCGACGGGGGCCGGTCGATTACCCGCAAGGTAATGCCCCTGGTCGCAGCGGTGCGGCCAGGGGCATTAGTCCGGGCGGGACGCCGCGGCGGGGTGGTCAGTCCGTCGCGGGGCCGGTGCGCGCGCCCTGGTCCACCGGGGCGCCCTCAGCGGGCTCCGCGGGGGCCTCCCCGGCGGCGTCCGAGCGGCGTCCGCGGCCCGTCGACCGGCGGGCGGCCATCAGCGCGTACACCAGGATCCCGACGAAGAGGAACAGCACGCCCTGGTAGATCGCGGCGTAGCCGGCGCCGGCCACCAGCCAGAAGGTGAAGCCGAAGGCGACCAGCGCGAGCGTCATGTCCCGGGCGAAGCGGCCGGGGCGGACCCGGTCGCGGCGGCCGGTGAGCAGGAAGTAGATCTGCGCGCCGGCGGCGAGGAGGTAGGGGACGGTGGCCGAGAAGGTCGTGATCAGCACCAGGATCTCGAAGACCCCGCCGCTGCCGGTGAAGTAGTTGATCACGGTCAGGGCGCTGGCCAGCACCGCGGCGGCCAGCACCCCGAAGGTCGGCACGCCGCGCCGCTTGGTGAGGAACGCGGCCGGGAAGAGGCCGTCCTTGGCGGCGGCGTACGGGGACTGCGCGCTCATCAGCGTCCAGCCGTTGAGCGCGCCGATGATGGAGATCACGGCGGCGGCCGCGATGAGCGTTCCGCCCCAGTGGCCGCCGAACATCGCGTCCACGGCGTCGGAGAACGGCGCCTTGGAGTGGACCAGCTTGTCGTGCGGAACGGTGCCGAAGACCGACACGGTGCCCAGGAGGTAGACCACGGCGGCGCCGATGGTGCCCAGGACGGTGGCCCGGCCGACGTTGCGCTCGGGGTCGCGGACCTCGCCGGCGCTCATCGCGGCCGACTCCACGCCCACGTAGCTGTAGAGCAGGATCGCGGCCGCCGCGGACAGCCCGCCCAGGGTGCTGCCGCCGCCCTCGTGGAACGCCCCGAGCTTGTGCGGGTCGAAGAAGAACAGGCCGACGATCGCGATGAACAGCAGCGGCACGAACTTCAGGACCGTGGCGACCAGTTGGACCGCGCCGACGTAGCGGGTGCCCGCGAAGTTGGCGAGCGCCGGCAGCCACAGTGCGCCCAGCGCGACCATCAGGTCGACGCCGCGGGAGGCGTGGCCGGGGAAGAGCACGTGGACGTAGCCGACGGCGGCCACCGCCAGTGCGGCGTTGCTGACCCAAGTCATGGTCCAGTACGACCAGGCGGAGAGGAACCCGGCGAAGTCGCCGAACGCCTCGCGGGCGTAGACGTAGGGGCCGCCGGTGTCGGGATGGCGCTGGGCGAGCCGCCCGAAGACCAGGGCGAGGGAGATCGCACCGAGGGTGAGGACGCCGAAGGCGACCAGGCTGATGGTGCCGAAGGGGGCGACCGAGGCCGGCAGCAGGAAGATGCCGCCGCCGATGATGTTGCCCATCACCAGGGCGGTGGCCGTCAGGAGGTTCATCCGGAACGGACGCTGTGCTGATGGTTGCAGGTCAGAGGCGGCAGGGGTGGCCTCTGCAGTGGGATCGCGGTGCATGGTGGTGTGACGCGTCTCTCATCGTGCGGGCTCGCCGGGGTGCCGGCTGAGCCCATGGTCACCGGCCGCACGCAACCACTCAAAATCGCCGCGAATCGTCCTGCCGAAGCCGCTCGCCGGGCGAATTTCTTCGGCGGCGCCGCCCGGCTACCGAACGGTCCGCCGGGGTGGCACAACGTGTCGTCGCTGGTCGGGGGGGGCGGGAGGTCCCGCGCCGGTGCCGAGGGCCGAGGGTCAGGCGGTGAACCGGTCGGCCGGCTCCGGCCCCGGATCCGACCCGGGCTCGGGCTCGTGGCGCGGGCGTTCCGTCCCGGCGCCGACGGGCAGGTGCGGGCCGTGCGCCTCCCGCAGCCAGCGGCGCAGCACCTGGTGGACCTGCTCGGCGCCGGTCAGGGGCGTGCCGTCGGCAACCGGTGGGGTCAGTTCCGCGGGCCACAGCAGGAAGGGCCGGCTCTGCGGGCCGCCCAGCCCGCCGTGCGAGCCGATCTGCTCCTCGAAGGCGTGCACCGCCCCGGTCGCCGGCTCGCAGACGGAGTTGATCATGAGGTCGGCGACGTGCGGGAACCGGTCGGTGCGGCGGACCGCGGCGGCCGCACCGGGCCCGAAGGGCGCCAGCGGATCGGCGCCGATCACCCGCCCGCCGTCGAGGTGGTGCTCACCGCCGTCCGGCCCCAGCACCACCGGGCCGTGCACGGCCGAGCGCACCAGGACGAAGCCGATGCCCGGGTGACCGGCGAGCGTGTCGAGCAGCGCCGGGTGCCGGCGGTCCAACTCCTCGCGGGTGATCCGGCCGGGGACGTCCGGAAAGGACACCAGACCGAGGTTGCCGGAGGCCAGGACGACCGGCTGCGCACCGCGCCGGTCCCCGTCCGACGGGCCCTCGGGCCGGCCCAGCGCCGCCCGCGCCGCCTCCCGGGCCTCGGCGCCGCTGGGGGTGCGCCCGGCCCGCCCGCGGACCGGCAGCCCGCACCCGGCGCGGACCAGGTCCCCCAGGGTCAGCCCGTAGCGGTCCCGGAAGGTCGCGCCGGGGCTCTGGCCGTGGTCGGAGAGCAGCACGATGCGGTACGGCCGGGGCGCGTGCCGGGCGGCCTCGGCGATCAGGGCGATGCACCGGTCCAGGCGGCGCAGCACCTGGTGGGTGTCGCGGTGCGCGGGCCCGGAGTGGTGGGCCACCTCGTCGTAGGCGACCAGGTCGGCGTAGACGGCGGTGCGGCCCGCCAGCAGGTCGCCGACGACCGCCGCGACCACCACGTCCCGCTCGACGACCGTCGCGAAAGCCCGGATGACCGGGTACAGGCCGCCGCGCCCCACGCGCGGGCGCTCGCGGCGGCAGCGGCTGCGCAGCGCCTGCCCGATCTCCCGCAGGACGTCGGCGACGAACGAGACCGCGGTGCGGGTGGCGTTCGCCGGGTCGGAGAAGTAGGCGAAGTAGCCGGCCCGGGAGCGGTTGCGGCGACCGCGCCGGGCGGCCACCGACATCACCAGGGCGACCTGGTCGGCGCCGCCGCTGAAGAGGTTGCCGCGGCTGGCGCCGTCGTGCGCGAGCAGTCCCTCGTCGCCGGTGCGGGCGACGGCCCGACGTTGGAGTTCGGCGGCGCTGCTGGGCCGGTTGCTGACGATGAGGCCGCCGGTCTCCTTCTCGTACCAGCGGAAGGCCGGCAGGTCCTCGTTGCTGCCGTGCAGGAGGGCGAGCTGACTGGCACCGGTCTGACTGGACCAGTCGGTGTGCCACGGGGTGAGTCGGTGACTGGTGTCGATCCAGCGGGCGACGGTCGGCATCAGCGGCTGCTCACCGCGGGTCGCCGCCTGGAGGACGTCGTGACCGACGCCGTCGATCTGGAGGAAGACCGTGCCCGGCGTGACGGGTCCGCGGTCCGCGCGGGCCCGCCTGCCCCGCCGTCCGGCCAGCCGCACCAGGCGCCGCCGGTACGCCTCGTCGTTGCGCACCGCCAGGAAGGTGGAGGTCGCCGACGACGCCGCGGACATCACCGCCGCGACGATCACCGCGGTCTCCGGTGTGCTCCGCCCCCGACCGGCCGTCATCACATCCAGCGCGACCAGCAGCAGCGAGCCGTTGAGGAAGAACACCAACAACCCGAGCACCAGCGCCGGCACCAACAGCAGCGCACGCACCAGCAGCGGCCACACCAGGGCGCTGAGCAGGCCGAACGCGCCGGCGCCGAGCGCCGCGGTGAGCGCGGTGCGGGTGAGGCTGTCGCCACCGGCGGCCTGGAGCCGGAAGTCGGGCAGCACCGCCGCCAGGGCGAGCAGGGTCAGGCTGGAGACCGCCCAGACGGCCAGCACCCTCAGGAGGGCGCCGCCCAGGGCCTTCCACCGCGCGGTCCGCACGCCGTCCCGTCCTCCGCACTCCGGCCCACCGCACCGGCCGGGCGGGCATTCCGGCCAAGGGTGTCATCAAACCGGTCGGGTGTCATAAAGCGGGCGGCGGCGACGAGCGGGCGGGGCGTCGGGGCGGGCCGCCGCGCCTACGGGCGACACCGGCTTCCCGGGGGACCGGGGCTCCGCTTCCCCGGCGATGGGGGAGGATCGGTAGGGATCGAAGCGGGGACGGCCGGCTCCGGAGCGGAGCGGCGCCGCCCGCACATCCGACGCCGGGCGGCGAACGCCCCGGCCGGACCGGGAGGTGGACGGAGCGTGTCGCTGGAGGTCACCTGGTGGGGACATGCCACGGTGACGGTCGAGGATTCCGGTGTGCGGGTGCTCACCGACCCGCTGTTCGTGGCCCGCCTCGCCCACCTGCGGCGCCGACGCGGCGCCCTGCCGCCGCCCGAGGCGGCCCGCGCCGACGTGGTCCTGATCTCCCACCTGCACGCCGACCACCTGCACCCGGCGTCGCTGGCCCGGCTCGCCCCCGGCACCCGACTGGTCGTGCCGCACGGCGCGCCGGCCGCCGTCCCGGGGCTGCGCCGGGTGGCGGCGGCCAGGCGCCTGCCCGTCATCGAACTGCGGCCGGGCGAGGAGTGCCGCATCGCCCCGACGAGCGAACCGCCTCCCGCGGGCCCCGGTGCCACCACCGCCCCGGACGGCACGTCCGTTCCGCGCGCCCTGACCGTCCGCGCGGTGCGCGCCGCGCACGACGGCCGGCGACTGCCCTACGGCCCGCATCGCGTCCCGGCCCTCGGCTACGTCGTGCACGGCACGGCCCGCACCTACTTCGCCGGCGACACCGGCCTGTTCGAGGAACTGCCGGACGAGGTCGGGCCGTGCGACCTGGCGCTGCTGCCGGTGGGCGGCTGGGGCCCGTTCCTCGGCCACGGGCACCTGGACGCCCGCCGGGCCGCGGTGGCCGCCGCCCGACTGGCGCCGTGCAGCGCCGTACCGGTCCACTACGGCACCTACTGGCCCCTCGGTCTGGACGCGGTGCGACCCCACGAGTTCCACGCGCCGGGCCAGGAGTTCGAACGACAGGCCGGGCTGCTCGCCCCGGGGGTCACGGTGCACCGGCTGGCGCACGGCGAGTCCGTCCGCCCGAGGACCCGCCGATGACGGCCGCCGGCACCCTGGCCGGGGCGGCGTGGGCGAACGGCCTCCACCAGGTGGTCGCCCACGTCCCGCCGGAGTCGACCCAGCAGGCGGTGGGCTACCCGTCGCTGTTCCTCCTGGTGGTGCTGGGCTCGCTGGTGCCCGTCGTCCCCACCGGCGCGGTGGTCAGTTCGGCCGCGGCGGTCGCCTTCCACCACAGTTCGCCGCTGGCGCTGCTGTTCGTCTTCGTGGTCGCGTCGGGCGCCGCGTTCCTCGGGGACCTGGGCCTGTACTGGCTCGGGCGACGCGGCGTCCGCTCCCGCAACGGCTCGCGCTGGCTGGCCCGGCTCCGGGCCCGCGCCGCACCGGAACGCCTGGCGCAGGCGCAGCAACGGCTCCGGGAACACGGCGTGCTGGTCCTGGTCCTGTCCCGGCTGGTCCCGGCCGGCCGGATCCCGGTCATGCTGGCCTGTCTGCTCGCCGCCATGCCGCCGCGGCGCTTCGCCCGCGGCGACCTGCCGGCGTGCCTGGCCTGGGCGGCGACGTACCAACTGATCGGCGTGCTGGGCGGCTCCCTCTTCCCCAAGCCCTGGCAGGGCGTGGCCGCCGCGATCGGCCTGACCGTACTGTTCGGCGCCGCACCGGCCGCCTGGCGCCGCCTCCGCCCGGCACCGGCGGTCAGCGAGGGGCGAACGGCGGACGGGGACGGCTGAGGGAACGGTCGCGACGGTTGCGCCCGACGACGCGGCACGGCAGCGGCAGGGTCGGAACGGTCCCCGCGGTCCCCCGGACCACGGCCGCCCCTCCGCCTCAGCCGTACGCCTCCCTCACCGTTCCTCCAACACCCGCGAGGCGCCCACCGGGAGGTCCCACAGGTCCGACCGCGGACGGCCGGTCGCCGCCCACGCGGCCCGGATGCGGTGCAGCGGCTCCAGCGGAGGTTCGGCGGACAGCAGGAACGTCGACCAGTGCATCGGTGCCAGGACCCGCGCGCCCACGTCCTGGCAGGCCCGCACCGCCTCCTCCGGGTCGGTGTGCACCGGCCGCAGCATCCAGCGCGGGTCGTACGCCCCGATGGGCAACAGCGCCAGGTCGACGTCCTGGTAGCGGCGGCCGATCTCCTCGAACCAGTGGCCGTAGCCGGTGTCCCCCGCGAAGTGGACCCGCCGCCCGTCGGGGGCGGTGAGCACCCAGCCGCCCCACAGGGACCGGCAGGTGTCGGTCAGCGTCCGCTTGCTCCAGTGGTGCGCGGGCACGAAGTCGATCCGCACCGGGCCGTCCGGGCCCGGCAGTTCCACCGCCTCCCACCAGTCCAGGTCGGTGACCCGGGTGAAACCGCGCCGCCGGGCCCAGACCGCCAACCCCGCGGGAAGCAGCAACGGGACGTCACGCGGCAGCCGCTTCAGCGTCGGGGCGTCCAGGTGGTCGTAGTGGTTGTGGCTGATGACGACGGCATCGACCGGCGGCAGGTCCTCCCAGCGGACCCCGACGGGGGTGACCCGGGCGGGCGTGCCGAGGATCTTGCGCGACCACACCGGGTCGGTGAGGACGGTCAGCCCGCCGATCCGGACGACCCAACTGGCGTGCCCGGCCCAGGTCAGCGCGAGGGTCGACGGTCCGACCCGCGGCATCGGGCCGGGCTCGAAGGGGAGTTGCTGGATCTGCCGGAGCATCTCGGGGGACGGGCGGAGCTTGCCCTCCCGCGCGATCCGGGCCAGTGCGCGGACACCGGGCAGCGGCGCCGTCAACCGGTCGGTGAAGTCCCGGGGCCAGGTGCGCGGCTCGCCCAGGGGGCGCGGCTCGGCGAGCGGTGGCGGCGCGGTGGCCGGGAGCGCCACGGTGGCGGTGTGCCCCGCCGCGTCCACGGCCACGCCCCCGTGTCCGGTGCCGCCGGCGCCGCCGTGCCCGTCGTCGCCGTGCCGGTCGTCGGCACCCGCACGCGGCTCGGCGCGGGCGGGCTCGTCCAGGGAGCGCCCGGCGGGAGAACGCTCGGTCTGTTCGGTCATCTAGGGGCTCCATTCGATGGCCGGGCGGAACCGGAGTGCGGAACCGGAGTCACGAGGCGGGCGGGTGGGCCATGGCGCGCACGCGACGACGGAGGGGGAACGGAAAGGACGGGGGAAGAGACAGGGAAAGAAGCGGGGGGAAGAAGCGGGGAAAGAAGCGCTCCGCGAGGCAGGCGACGGCGGCGACGATGACGAGGGCTCAGGCTTGCCGGTCACCGGATCGGAACCGGAACCGGGCCGCGGGCGGGTGACGCAACGCCGCACCCCCGGGGCGGCACCGGCCTCGCGCCACTGCCCCGGGCCCTGCTGCGGCCGCCGGCTCAGCGGTCCTCGCCCCCCTCCGCGTCCGGCCCCCGCACCGCGCCGGAGCCCCCCGCCGCCGGTGCCTCCCCGGCGCGCGCCACTCCCGTGGAACGGTGCGGCCGCCCCTGCGCCCCGCCCAGTGCGGCCAGCGTCCGCTCCAGGTCCCGCACCCCCGCCCGCACGTGCGGCAGCGTCAGGGGGTCCGCCGCGTCCAACGTCCGCTGGCGCAGCGCCATGTCGGCGCCGAGCAGCCCGTCCACCCCCAGCCGCACCCGCAGGGCCTCCGGGTCGTCCTCGAAACGGTGGCCGCCACGAGCCGCCCACGGCGCCAACTCCCTTTCCAAGGCCGCCGATCCGACGATCCCGCGGTCACCGAGCGGCCGCCGCAGCGGTTCGAGGTCGGCGTAGAGGTGACTGCCCGCGTGCGGAGGACGGCACAGTGCGCCGGCCCCCGCGAGCGCGCGATGCAGCGCCCCGGTCAGCGCCCCGTACACCCGGGCAGCGACCGCGGTCCGTTCCCGCACGGCGTCGGGTTCACCGAGCGCGTGGGTGACCGCGCCGGCCAGCGGCCCGGGAAGGGGCGTGTGCAGCCGGGCGAGCGTCTGGCACACGGCGTCCCGGAGGACGGCGCCCCGGCGGGTGCCGGGGAAACGGGCCAGCGCGACGGGCCAGGAAACGGGCAGCAGCGCGGCCCGCAGATCGGTCAGCACCACGACCTCACCGGGCAGCATCTCGGCCGGGCTGAGCACCACGGTGTCGTGCGGATCGTGCAGCAGGTCCCGGCGCGACTCGTCGCTGATGAGCCACAGCCCCTCCTCCGCCGCCGCCTCGCACACCTCGTGCAGTTGCTCCGGTGGCGGACAGGTGCCGGTCGGGTCGTCCGCGACCGAGAGCACCAGGACGCGCGGCGTGTCACCGTGCATCCGGGCCCGCCGTACGGTCTCCAGCAGCGCGAACGGGTCCGGCAGCCCGCCCGATTCGGCCGGCACCGGCGTCACGTGGACCGGCCGGCCGAGCAGCCGGGCGGGCGGCGCGTACCACTCGGCGCACGGCCGCGTCAGCAGCACCGCGCCGTCCACCGCGGCGTACAGGGCGAGGAGCAGGGCGGCCGCCCCGGGCGCGGCGAGCACCCGGTCGGGCGGGGTGAACAGGCCGCGGCGCTCCCAGTAGCCGCAGGCCGCGGTGCGCAGCGGCGCGGAGCCACCGGGAGGTTCGGGGGCGGTGCGACCGGCGGCGGCGGCGAGGTGCGCGGCGAGTTCCGGGAGGACCGGCAGGCCCGCCGGCGGGGCGGGGTCCGGCTCCCGCTGCGGATCCGATGCGGTCCGCTGCATCCGTACCTCCACTCCCCGGCGGCCGGTCGATCGTGGGCCCATCACATGATGAACGGCCCCGACCACCTTCGCAGATCACGCGGGTGGCGACCGCGGACGACACGTCAACGGAGGGTGACCGCTGCCCCCTGAGCCGAACGGCGCCGTGGCCGCGCGGGGACGGGGCCGTAAGGGGGCGTCTCCCGGCCGTACGGGAACGCTGTCGTGCGGGAACGTTCCGGCACGACCTTGCCGAGCGGGTCCGTCCTCGTGCGGCGCCCGCCGGGCCCACCGGGCGCCCGGCGGTTACAGCCGGTGCATCGCCACGGGCCGCCGACGCACCCGGCGCCCCCGGAGAGGCAACGGCCGGCTGCGCCCAAACGGGGCTGCCCACAGCCAGACGGGGCATCGCCCGCCCCGCCGAGATGCACGTCCCGTCCGCCCTACGGCGCCTCGTACCGGTGCACGCTCACCACTTCCGCGACGGACCCCGGCGCGCTCCACTCCTGCCGCTCGGTGCCGCGCCGCACCCAGCCCCGCCGTTCGTACAGCGCGACCGCCGCGGAGTCGGAGGTCTTCACTTCCAGGACGAGCCGCACCCCGCGGTCCGCCGCCTCCGCCTCGACGGCAGCCAGCAGCCGCGCGCCGAGACCACGGCCGCGCGCACCGGGCGAGACGTAGAGACGGCTGACCTCACGCCCGCACAGCGCGGCATGGCCGAGCAGCACCCCGCCCGCCTCGGCGACCCAGGCGGCGGTCAACCCGTCAGGAGTGAGCCACCGCTGTGGCTCAGCGGGCCAGTGATGGGGATAACCGCTGTCCGCGTGCACGTCGGCGAGGACCGCGACGCAGTCATCGAGATCCGCATCGCACCGCCGTCGCACCACCTCCGGCGGCCCTCCCCCGTCGCCCGCCGCACCACCACGCGTCCCACTCATCGCCGCCGCCCCCTGCTCATCCGTCCCCGGCCTCGACCGGCCCCGTCTGCACCGCTCCCCGCCATCCTCACAGCCGCACCTCTCCGCCTCCACCTCCCCCTCCCTCCCCACCGCGCCAGCCACCCGAGCCCCGCGGAAAACATCCGCCCCAGACCCATGCGTCCGCCTCTCTCCTCCCCCTCCCCTCCCTCCTCCCTTCCTTCGCACCGGCTCCCCGGCCTGCCCCGCCCCTCCCGGGGTACAGGTGACCCATGCGAACGCCAACGCTCCTCACCCACCTCGACCGGTGGGCCTTCGACCGGATCGCCACCCGCGAGTGGCCGGGCGCCCAGCGCGTCCTGCCCAAACTGACCCGCAGCGCCAACCACGGACTCCTGTGGTTCGGCGTGGCGGCCGGAGCGGCAGCGCTCGGCGGGCGGCCCGCACGACGGGCCGCCGTGCGCGGCATCGCCTCGTTGGCCGTGGCCTCCGCGACGGTGAACACCCTCGGCAAGCGCTCCGTGCGCCGCGCCAGGCCGCTGCTGGACGTCGTCCCGGCGATGCGGCGGCTCCAACGCCAGCCCTTCACCTCCTCGTTCCCGTCCGGGCACGCGGCCTCGGCGGCCGCCTTCGTCACCGGCGTCGCCTTCGAGAACAAGTGGTGGGGGCTGGCCCTCGCCCCGGTCGCCGCCTCCGTCGCCTTCTCCCGCGTCTACACAGGCGTGCACTATCCCGGCGACGTGGTGGCGGGGGCCGCGCTCGGCGTGGGCGCGGCCTTCGCGGTCCGCGGCTTCGCGCCGACCCGCGCCCAACTGGCCCCGCCCGCCCGGCCGCGCGCCGAGGCGCCCGCGCTGCCCGGTGGGCGCGGACTGTTCGTGGTCGCGAACGCGGGCTCCGGCCAACGTTCGGGCCCGCGCCCCGACCGGGCCTCGGAGGTCCTCGGGGTCCTCCCGCACGCCGAGGTCGTGGTCTGCGGCAATCCGGACGGGCCGCCGCTGGACAAGGCCCTGGAGGAAGCCGCCGAACAGGCCAAGGCGCACGGCGGCGCCCTCGGGGTGCTGGGCGGCGACGGCACCGTCAACGCGGCGGCCACGGTCGCGGTGCGGCACGGCCTGCCACTCGCCGTCCTGCCCGGCGGCACCCTCAACCACTTCGCCTACGACCTCGGCATCGAAACCTACGCGGAGGCGGCACGCGCCGTGGAGACCGGCGAGGCCGTCGCGGTGGACGTGGCGCGCTTCCGGGCCGGACCACACCAGGAGGGCCAACACTTCCTCAACACCTTCTCCATCGGCGCGTATCCGGAACTGGTACGGATCCGGGAACGGTGGGCGCACCGCATCGGCGCCTGGCCCGCCGGCGTCCTCGCCGCGTGGGAGGTGCTGCGCACCGCCGCACCGCTGAACGTGGAGATCAACGGCGAACGACGCTCGGTCTGGCTGCTGTTCGTCGGCAACTGCCAGTACCGCGGCCTGGGCACCGCCCCGGTCCGCCGTCACGACCTCGCCGACGGCGTGCTCGACGTCCGGGTGGTGCACGGCGGCCGACTGGCCCGCACCCGACTCCTCGCCGCCGCCCTCCTCGGCACCCCGCGCAGCTCCCCGGTCCTTGGCGAGGCCCGCCTCCCCCGACTGCGGATCGGCGGCCTCCCGGACGACGCCCCGCTCGCCTTCGACGGCGAAGTGACCACGGTGAACGGCGAGTTGGCCCTGGAGAAGAAGAACGAGGCCCTCACCGTCTACCGCCTCCTTCCCGCCTGAACCGCACGTTTCGCCTCACCTGCGGCCGGCCGGCTTGCCTGCTTGCCGGCCGGTCGGCCTGCCCCGGCCCGCCTCGGAGGCGGTTGACGCTCCGGCTCTTGCCCCGGGGGCCTCCCCCCCCCCGGGGCCCCGCCCCGCCCCCTCCCCACCCACACCCCTCCCTCAACACCCCACCCCGCCCCTCCGCGCACCCCATCCCACCCCTGCGCGCGCCTCCTCCCCGCACCCCGATTCCCGCTCCTCGCCCCTCACTCCACCCACTCGCGTCCACATTACAAGACGCCACTCTCGCGATACGAGACACCCGCGTACGGTGTGAGGGCAGCACACCACGGGGCTTCCGCACCCGGTCGTGGCCCGTCACGGCCGCGCGCGACAGCCCCCCGATGCCCGCGAAGGAGCCGTCCATGCCGCAGGAATCCGCCGTCTACACCCACGGCCACCACGAGTCCGTACTGCGCTCGCACACCTGGCGCACCGCCGCCAACTCGGCTGCCTACCTGCTGGATTCACTGCGCCCGCACATGCAGGTCCTGGACATCGGTTGCGGCCCCGGCACCATCACCGCCGACCTGGCCGGCCTGGTGCCGGACGGTCACGTCACCGGCCTGGAGCACGCACCCGCCGTCCTGGAGCAGGCCCGCGCCACGGCCGCCGCCCGCGGAGTGGAGAACATCCGCTTCGCGGTCGGCGACGTCCACGCACTGGACTTCCCCGACGACAGCTTCTGCGTGACGCACGCCCACCAAGTGCTGCAGCACGTGGGCGATCCCGTGCAGGCGCTGCGCGAGATGCGTCGCGTCACCAAGCCCGGCGGCATCGTCGCCGTGCGCGACTCGGACTACGCCACCATGACCTGGTATCCGGAAGTCGAGGGCATGGACGGCTGGTTGGACCTGTACCGGCGGGTGGCGCGCGCCAACGGCGGCGAGCCGGACGCCGGACGCCGACTGCACGCCTGGGCGCGCCAGGCCGGCTTCCCGCCGGAGAACATCACGGCGTCCGCGAGCACCTGGTGCTACCGGACCCCGGAGGAGCGGATCTGGTGGTCGGAGCTGTGGGCGGACCGTACGGTCGCCTCCTCCTACGCCAAGCTGGCGGTTGACGGCGGGCACGCCACCACCGAGGAGCTGTCCCGCATCGCCGCGGCGTGGCGGGAATGGGGAGCCCAGGAGGACGGGTGGTTCGCGATGCTGCACGGCGAGGTGCTGTGCCGGGTGTGACGTAGCGTCAGCCCCCGCTCGCCGTCACGCCGTCTCCACTGCGTGGGCACGGTGTGATCACACCGCGACCTGGGGTTAGCGCAGCCGCGGGGAGCCCAACTAGGCTGATCCATATGGACATTCTGGGGACCTCACTTCGGGTATGTGTCGGCGACCTCGATGCCGCGGTCACGACGTACGAACGGTTGACCGGCGCCGAGGCGATCCGCTTCCAACGCGGTGGGGTGGCGGTCGCGGCGGTCGGGTGCTTCTTCCTGATGAGCGGCCCGGAAGCGGAACTGTCGGTGCTGCGCAAGATCGCCGCGACCATCGCCGTGCAGGACGTGGACGTGGCGGTGGCCGATCTCACCGCGGTCGGCGCGGACATCATCGCCGGGCCGCTGGCCACCCCCATCGGCCGCAACCTGATCGCCCGTCATCCGGACGGTTCGGTCTTCGAGTACGTCGACCGCAGCCAGGGCGTCTAGGCGGCGTCGCGCTCCGCGCGGCGTCGCCCGTCGCGCCCTCGCCTCCCGTGCGTTCCGCTCGGTGGTGCCCCGGTGGATCTCGCCGCCGAGGTGATCGCGCCCGCACGTCGGTCACACCTCCAGGACGATCTTGCCGCGGGTGCGGCCGGCCATGCTGAGTCGGAACGCCTCGGCGGCTTCCGGCAGGGGAAGCACCGCGTCGACCGGCACGGTCAGCTTTCCCGCGTCGGCGAGGATGGCCAGTGCGGTCAGGTCGGCGCTGTCCGGTCTGACCCACACCATGTGCCCGCCCTTCGCCCGGACCTCGCCGTCGGCGATCGACACGACGCGGCTCGGCTCCTTGAGCAGGGCCCGGGAGACGTCGACGGCCCCGCCGCCGACGAAGTCCAGTGCCACGTCGACACCTTGGGGCGCCAGGTCGCGGACCCGGTCCGCGAGGCCGTCGCCGTAGGTGACGGGTTCGGCGCCCAGGGAGCGGAGGAAGTCGTGGTTGCGCTCGCTGGCGGTGCCGATCACGCGGGCCCCCTCGGCGACGGCGATCTGCACGGCGAGTGAGCCGACCCCGCCGGCGGCGGCGTGCACCAGCACCAGGTCGCCCGCTCTGGTCCGGGCCCGCTTGAGCGACTGATAGGCCGTCAGCCCGGCCAGGGGCAGACCGGCGGCCTGGTGCCAGTTGAGGGAGTCGGGCTTGCGGGCCAGGGTGCGCACCGGCGCGGCGACGAGTTCGGCGTAGGTGCCGTGTTGTACCTCGTCCTTGCGGACGTAGCCGATGACTTCGTCGCCGACCGCGTACTCGGAGGCGTCGGCGCCCACGGCCTCGACCACCCCGGCGACGTCCCAGCCGGGGATGAGGGGGAAGTGGACGTGCATCATGCCGTCGAGGTGGCCGGCGACGATCTTCCAGTCGACCGGATTGACGCCGGCGGCCTTCACTCGGATCAGCACCGAGTCGGGTCCGACCTTGGGTTCGGGTTGCTCGGAGTGGGTGAGGACCTCGGGTCCACCGTAACTGTTCGTGGTGATTGCCTTCATGACCGTCACAACGCGTGACGATCGGCGGGGATTCCGGAGTCCGGCACTCTTTTTCAAATGGCATATGCCAGCGCGGAAACGGGGCGGGCTCCCGGCGGGACGGCCCGCCGGGAGTCCCACGCCGCTCCGCTACGCCGGATCCGTCGGGCGCATCCGGAACTCGTACCGTTCGGGCAGTGGATGCTCCGCCCGGGCCCGTTCCGCGGCCTCCGCGGTCACCGGACCGTCCGCCACGACCAGTCGTTCGGCGATGGCGTACCAGGTGTCGCTCAGCACCTCCGCGCCCTCCTGCAGGTCGGCGATCTCGAAGCCCTCGTCGAAGACCTCCCGGGCCGCCCGCGGCTGCCCCTGGGCGAGCAGGACCTGCGCCGTCAGCAGCCGGAAGCGGCCGCCGGCACGCTCTGCCGGGCGCAGTGCCGCCAGCATCGCCGCGGCCTCTTCGGCCCGTTCCGCCGCAAGCAGCGCGGGGACCGCCGTGCGGGCGAGGGCCGGCAGGGTCTCCTGCCAGACCCGGGCGGTCGTCGGATCGTCGGAGGCGGCCGACCTGGTGGCGCAGGCGAACGCCTCGGCGAAGCGGTCGGCGGCGTGCGCGGCTTCGCCCGCCGCGGATTCGGCGACGGCCAGGCAGTACAGCGGAAGGCAGCCGGCGCCGTGGGCCAGGGCGCGTTCCCAACTGCGGACGGCCTGCGCGCGATCGCCGGCGTGCCACTGGGCGAGTCCGAGGTGGTACTCGGCGGCCGCACCAGGGCGGGCGGATTCCAGGAGGTCGCGCCAGGCCGGGGAGACCAGCGCGGGTCCGGGGAGCGGGGCGGCGGGCAGTTCCCCGGTCCTGAGCAGAGTCAGCCAGGGCTGCTGCGCGGCGCTCAGCGTGGCCGGGTCGAAGGGCGTGCCGGGGAGGTCCAGGCCCGCCCGGGCCGTTTCGAGGGCGCCCCAGCCGGAGCCGGTGGCGAGGTGTTCCTTGGGTTCCTGGTCGGCGTGGGGGAGCCAGGCGGCGTACGCGGCGTCGACGTCGGCCCGCGGCAGGACTTCGGACAGTCGGGTCTCGACGGCGTCGCGCGCCGCCGCCCAGTCGGTGCCGTGCACCGCCGACGGGTCGGCGCTCAGCGGTCCGTACGCCTCCAGCCAGGTGAATTGGCCGCCGGCTTCGAGTGGGACGTGCTCCAGTTGGGTGCGGGCGAGACCGGCCTGGATCTCCGCGTAGCCGGCGGTGCCGGGCTCGGTGAGCCAGCGCTGCCAGCGGCGGCCGGCCCGGCCGGATCCCCACAGGAAGAGCTTGCGGCCGGACAGGGTGCCGGTGGAGGTCTGCACCAGGCCGTGGCCGTCGCGGTCGAGGGAGGCGATCCAGGGGCGCGTGCCCTGGGGCAGGTCGTAGAAGTAGTCGGCGGGGAACTCGCTGCGCAGCGGGTAGGTGCGGTCGGCCCCGTCGGACTCCGGCACCGGGACGTGGTGCAGGGTGCGTTGGTATCCGAAGTGCCAGGCGGCTTCGGCGGGGGCCAGTACGCGGGTGTGCGCGTCTTCGGGTACGGCGGTGTTGGACCACCAGTAAGCCGGGGTGGTGTGGTGGTGGGGATTGCGGATGCGCACGCCGACGTAGAGGAATTCGGCGTCGTCGGGCAGCCACAGGTCGACCTGGAAGGGCAGGTCGCGCAGGCGTTCCCACTCCCACAGGCGCAGCATCGTCCCGCCGTCGGGTGCGGGTACTCGGGCGGCGTGCAGGGGGGCGCAGGAGAGGGTGGTGTGGCCGGTGGCGCCGACGTTCCATTCGATGCCGCCGGAGAACCACGCCCCGTTGAGGGCGAAGGCGGCGGGCTGCACCACCGGGTTGCGGTAGAGGAGTTCGCGGCCGGTGGGCTTGTGGTGGAGGGAGTGCACCCGGCCGCCGAGTCCGGGGAGGACAGTGGCGCGCAACCGGTCGTTCTCGATCACCAGCGCGTCGATGTCGGTCAGGTGGCGCTCCCGGCCGTAACCGTCCCGCATTTGGGTGGGCAGGATCGAGCGCAGTGGTGCGTAGCCGGTCTGCCGTGCCATGTCGGCGGGCAGCGCGGCGTCCTGGGGGATCTCGACGCGGTGTGCGTCGCCGACCCCGTGCAGTGCGGGCAGCGGATTGTCCGGGCCGAGGGCGGCCATGGGGAGGGTGAGGGTGGTGCGGTGCACGCTGGTGGCCACGGCTGCCTCGCAAGGTCGGACCGGACCACCTCGGCTGTGGCGGCCCCTTGTTGACCATGGAACAACGTGACGGCCCGTCTGAACAGGGCTGCTGTTGGCCAGCTGGGGTCAGGGTTGCGCAAAAACGTCCGTCAGGAGGTCGGCCAGCAGGACCGCCCCGGAGCCGTCGGGGTCGCGGTCCGGGTCGTAGATCGACACGGTCACGCCCACGCAGCGCGAGGAGGCGGCCAACGGGGCGAGCAGCGAACGGAGTTCCTCGGTGAACAGGCCGCCGGGGTCGGGGCTGTCCACCGCGGGCATGACGGTGGGGTCCAGCACGTCCGCGTCCAGGTGGATCCAGAAGCCGTCCAGTGGGGAGTTCTGCAGGTGTCGCAGTGCCTCCCGGGCGACAGCTTCCGACCCGTGCCGCCGGATCCCGCCGACGTTGGTGCAACTGATGCCGAGTCCGGCCAGCTCGGGTTGGTCCACGGCCGCGTCGCGGACCCCGAGGAGGCACACGTCCTCGTCGCGGACGTACGGGCGCAGTCCCTCGATGTCCGTCAGCTCGGCCTGGCCGCGCCCGGTGATCTGTGCGACGCCCTCTCCGGCGGCGGCGCCCACCGGGCCGGCCACCGCGGTGTTGTCGGGGTGCCGGAAGTCACCGTGCCCGTCCAGGTAGGCGACGCCGTACCGGCCCAGTCGCCGCAGGGCGAGCACCGCGCCGAGCAGGATGCTGCAGTCGCCGCCGAGGACGACGGGGAAGTCGCCGCTGCGCACGTGGCCCTGCACCCGGCGGGCGAGTCGCGCGCTGTACGAGGCGATCGCCGGGGCGTGGAAGTCCCCGTCCCCCTCGCGCCAGTCCCCCAGGCCGTAGCGGGGCGGCACCACCACGCCGCCCTCCAGGGCGCCGAGCCGTCGCAGCAGTCCCTGTTCCCGCAGCGCCCCGGCGAGCTTGTAGCAGCCGGGCACCACACCGGGGGCGGGCGGTCGCAGTCCCAGGTTGGACGGAGCATCGATCAACACGTTCCGGCGCATGCGGCGATCGTAACGGGCGGCGTACAAACGGCCGGTCGTTGCAGGGGGTTGCACGGTAATTGCCGGGCGGTGCGAGGTCGGTGCGGCATAGCCTCTACTGCTGCACACGGGGAACGGCGAGCAGAACGGAAGCGGTGGAGATGGCCACGCAGCACACCTACCGAGTGATCGTCCGCGGTAAGTGGGACCAGCTCACGGAGGAGGCCCGGGCGACGCTGCTCGCCGAGGTCGAGGACCACGGGCTCGCGCGGATGCAGTTCACCGCCGAGGGCTCGCTTTCCTACGACGCCGCGCTGCACGCCTTCAGTTACCGCTTCGTCATCGTCTCGGACGCCGAGTACGGCGAGGAGATGGCCGCCGCGCTCGGGGAGGAGAAGGCGGAGGACGCGCTGCGGGCGGCGGGGCTGGGCCATCGGGAGCTGCGGTCCACCGCGACCGACATGGACACGATGAAGATCAATCGGAAGGGCCGCTAGGGGCGCTCCCGTGGGAGGGCATCGCGTGGGGGTGCGTCACTTCCCCGGTTCGTCGGGGCGCGGCTCGTTGAAGCGGAGCCGGTTGCCGAAGGGGTCGATCAGGGTGAGGCCGGTGCCGAACTCGTCCTCCTCCAGGCCGGGCCGCAGGTAGGGGTAGTCCTTGGCGGTCAGTTCGGTGTGCAGGGCCCGCACGCCGGTCAGCTCGACGTAGACGGTGGAGCCGGGCGTGGCGTCGCCGTGGTGCTCCGAGAGGTGCAGCGCCAGGCCGCTGCGGGAGACCTGGGTGTAGAGCGGCATGTCGGGTGCGAAGCGGTGTTCCCAGTCGATGGTGCAGCCGAGGTAGTCGACGTAGAAGTCGTGCGCCTTGGCCACGTCGAAGATCCGGAAGATCGGTACGGCGCGTCGGACGACGACGTCCCCCGCGCCCTTGGATTCGTTCACTCCGCCTCGCCGCCTCTCCGGACGTCCCGGTCCGCCCGGTCGCCCTCCTGGACCGCCCGGTCGGCCGGGTCCTTCCGGTCCGTCTGGTCGTCTGCGTCCTCAGGGACCATCTCACGGGTGACGGCCCAGCGCTCGTGGTCGCGCCAGGCGCCGTCGACGAAGAGGAAGTCCGGGGAGAACCCCTCCAGGCGGAAGCCCGCGCGCTCGACCAGGGAGATCGACTGTCTGTTGGTCGGCTGGATGTTGGCCTCCAGGCGGTGCAACCCCAGGTGGTCGAAAGCGTACCGGAGCACCAGCCGCAGGCCCTCGCTCATCAGGCCGCGGCCGGCGGCGGGCGCGAAGGCGCCGTAGCCGATGGCGCCGCTACGGAAGGCGCCGTGCACGATGTTGTTGATCGTGAGGTAGCCCGCGATCCGGCCGCTGTCGTGCTCGCAGATCAAGAAGCCCTCCCGGAGCGGTTCCTGGAGCCGCGCCAGGTAGCCGTCGAACGCGGCATCGTCGTCCGGCGGGAAGAGCCAGGGCCGGTGCAGGTCGGCGCTCTGCCGGCTGAGCGCGGTGAACTCCGCCCGGTCCGCGGCGGTGAAGTGCCGGATGCCCACCCGGGGGCCACGTGCGAGATAGCGGTCGGTGCTCGTCATCCGCAGATCGTACGAGGGCCGGCGAGACCGGACCAACCGCGTTCTTCCGCCTGGTGACCGGCCGTCCCGTGGCCTACGGGCAAACTCGCTACCCGCCCGTAGGCCACGGCGTCGGTGCGGCTCGTCGGGGCCGGTGTACGGGGCGGGTGCGGTCAGGGCCCTATGGGTGTGCGGAGGGGCGCCAGGCGGGCGCATCGGCACCCCAACGGCCGGGCGGCGTGCACCAGTTGGTCGGTCCTCCGGCGAAGGACACCGGAGGCAGTGCGTGCCGCAGCCGCCCTACGGGACTGTGGGTTTCCCTGAGGTGGCGGGCGGGGTCGTGGCCGGGAGCGGCCGTCGGGTCCGTGGTGCCCTCGGGGCCGGCAGGCTCGGGCTCGTCCGTGAGGCCCTCGATGAGCCAGCGCGCCGTACGGGCGAGGGCCAGCGTCGCGAGGCGTGAGCCGCCCGTCAGGGACTGCTCGGTCAGTGCCCGCAGGACCGCCGCGGCCAGCAGGTAGCCGGTGCCGTGGTCCAGTGCCTGCGCGGGCAGTGCGCCCGGGGTGCCGTCCGCGCCGGCTTCGACCGCGGCGATGCCGGTCGCGACCTGCACGAGGCTGTCGAATCCGCGGCGTTCGCCCCAGGGGCCGTCGTCGCCCCAGGCGGAGAGGCGGGCCACGACCAGGCCGGGGCGGCGCTCGGCGAGGGCTTCGGGGGCGAGCCCGAGACGGTCCAGGGCGCCGGGGCGGTAGCCGGTCACCACGACGTCGGCCTCCGCCAACAGCGCCTCGAAGGACGTGCGGCCGCTGCGCGAGCCCAGGTCGAGGGTGGTGGAGCGCTTGCCGAAGCCGGTGTCGCAGTGGGCGTCCTGGCTCTCCGGCAGCTGCGGGGCGTCGATGCGGAGGACGTCGGCTCCGAGGAGGGCGAGGGTGCGGGTGGCCACCGGGCCGGCGATCACCCGGGTCAGGTCCAGCACCCGCAGCCCGGCGGCGGGCAGCAGGGGGTCACCGGCGCGGGCCGGCAGGGGGTGCGGCGGGGCGTCGGCGCCGAGGGCCTCCCGGGTCACCAGGGGATGGCGGGCGACGGCGGTGCCCTGTTCGTGGGCGGACCACTCCTCGGGGGTGCGGGCGGCGACGGCCAGGCCGCCCGCCGCGTGGACGGCCTCTTCGAGGTCTTCGCAGCGGCGTGCGGCGATGGCGGCCTCGGCGTCCGCGGGCGTCGCGGTGGCGGACAGGCCCAGGGCGTCGAGCAAACGGGTGCGGTGGTGGGGGTAGTTGGCGTGGGTGCGCAGCCAGCCGTCGGTGGTGCGCCAGAAGCGGGAGAGCGGTGCGAAGGCGGTCGGGGCGCGGCCCTCGATCCGCAGGTGCCGTTCGCTGACGAAGGCGGTGGCCACGGCGCCGTCGTCGACCCGTACCGCGGGCAGCGGGACGCCGTCGCGCCGGGCGGCCAGTTCGGCCGCGGCGAGCGCGCAGACGGCCACCGTGGAGCGGGCCAGGGCCATGACCGGGAGGCGGGCCGCGAGCAGGCCGGGCGGGCCGTCGTAGGAGATCCGCGCCGTGAGCCCGGGGGCGCCGCCGAGCGCCGCCCATGCCTGGTCCGTGCCGGCGGTCCGCCGTCGTGTGTCGTCTCGTTGCACCATGAACCGAGTCTGGCACTGAGTGCCACTCTTGACTAGTAGGTGGGGCGCCCGTGACGCGCCTACGGACGGTGCGTCCACCAGCGCTTTCCCGCGGTGGGCGCGGACAGTGCCACCTCGCGGTGGGCCCTGCGCAGCACGCCGCGGGCGACGAAGGGGTGGAGTCGGCGTGGCGCGGCCCAGTGGAGCGCGCCGCGGTGGTGGATGCGGACACCGTGCCGAGGGTGACGTGGTCGTCGGTGACCAGCAGGGACGCGCGGAAGTCGAGGTGTCCGGCGTCCTTGCCGAGCAGTGTCTCGCCACCTTGCCGGGCGAGGACGGGGAACGGGGCCCGGCGCAACGCCCGCTGCCACGCCTCTGCTTCGCGCGGCATGCCGGGTCGCAGCGGCAACTGCCAGGCGTCGCGGAAGTCCACACCCGAGAAGGCACTGCGTGCCAGGGTCGCGCCGCCTACCGGGAGGGGTGCGGCCGTCGGGCGATCCCATCGGAGGCGGTTGAGCAGTCGCGCGCGGGGTGGGCGGTGCACCGGGGTGCGGAGACGTCGGGTGGCGGCGCGTTCGAGGTTGTCGAGGAGTTCCTCGCTGCCGGTGGCCTGCGCGCGGCGGATCGCCAGGTGCCAGGCGATCCGACGGGCGAGGGGGAGCCGGGACTCCAGGACGTGCCCGGCCCGGCAGCGGTCCGGCCCCAGGGGGCGCACGGTGAGTTCGTGGTGGCCCGGGCTCGCTCCGGAGCGGCCCGGGGCGAAGCGGATGCGGCGGCCCGGTTCGTGGGCGACGACGCGGTAGCGGACGGTTCCGTGCCCGCCGTCGGCTCCGACGCCCAGGGGTCGGTCGAGGTGCAGCGGCGGCCAGGCGGGTGCCGGGAAGAGCGGGTCGGACGCGCCGCCCACGTGGTCGAGGAGGGGCCCCGCGGTCGCTGCGGGGGGGGCGTGGACGGTGCGGGCATGGGCATCGCGGATCGTGCGCACGGAGCACCTCCATACGGTGGCGTATGTTTTTACCGTACGGTAGCGTATGGTCATGGTGCGAGAGCGGACGAAGGAGACCGGCGGCGGCGCCGCACGGCAGCGACTGACCGTGCAGGACTGGGCGGACGCGGCACTGGCGGCCATGGGGGAAGGGGGCCTCTCCGCGGTCGCCGTCGAGCCGCTGGCGGCCCGGTTGGGCACCACGAAGGGCAGCTTCTACTGGCACTTCGCCAACCGCGACGCCTTGATCGAGGCCGCCCTGGACCGCTGGGCACAAGCCCGCACCGAAGCGGCGATCACCGAGCTGGCCGACGAACCCGACCCGGGCGCACGGCTCCGCCGCCTGTTCCTGCGGGCCACCCGCCGGGCCGCCGAGGATCCGCTGGAGGTCTCCTTG
This sequence comes from Streptomyces sp. x-19, assembly GCF_046549115.1. Taxonomy (NCBI): domain Bacteria; kingdom Bacillati; phylum Actinomycetota; class Actinomycetes; order Kitasatosporales; family Streptomycetaceae; genus Streptomyces; species Streptomyces sp. x-19. The sequence continues at coordinate 746,151 of NZ_JAJPWK010000003.1, forward strand.
CTGGCCTCCGCGGGCGATCCACGAGTGTCGGCCGTGCTCGCCCGGGTGACCGACCGCCGGATCGGCCACATCGCCGACCTCTTCGTCGAGTTGGGCTTCCCCGAGGACGAGGCGCACCGCCGCGGCCTGCTCGCGTACACCGCCTACCTGGGGCACACCCAGCTGAGCCACTCGGTCCCCCGCTCCCTACCGGACGGCCCCGCCCGCGAGCGCCACCTGGACGCGGTGCTGGAGACCCTGCTGCATCCGGCGGGAACCTCCGGGGCCGATCCGGACGTTCGACCATCGGACCCGCCGCGCCGAGCGGCGGACGCCACCGCCGAGAGGGGGTGAAGACACCGACCGGACGCACCCCACGGGACCGCCATCGCCTGTGCCGGACGGCCGGCGTGCAGAGGTGACCGGTACCCGCCCCCACGGAGAGCAGCGCGGCGCGCACGACTCGTCCCGCGGCAGGCACGCCAGCCCGCAGCAGCAGGCGGTGCCCCCGGGCGAGCAACTCACTCCCCACCCGCACGGGAGGAACCGTGACCGGAACCATCCCCTTCCCCCAAGACCGCAGTTGTCCCTACCACCCGCCGACGAACTACCGGCCGCTGCGCGAATCCGGTCCGCTCTCGCACGTCAGCTTCTACAACGGCCGCAAGGTCTGGGCGGTGACCGGGCACGCGGAGGCGCGGACGCTGCTGGTCGACCCCCGCCTGTCGTCCGACCGGCAGAATCCGGCCTTCCCCATCCCGGTCGAACGGTTCGAGGCCGTCCGGCGGGTGCGCACCCCCTTGATCGGCGTGGACGATCCCGAGCACAACACTCAGCGCCGCATGCTGATCCCCAGCTTCAGCGTCAAACGGACCGCCGCGCTCCGACCGCAGATCCAACAGATCGTGGACGGCCTCCTGGACCGGATGCTGGAGCAGGGCCCACCCGCCGAGTTGGTCTCCGCGTTCGCGCTCCCCGTCCCGTCGATGGTGATCTGCTCGCTGCTCGGCGTCCCGTACGCGGACCACGATTTCTTCGAGGACCGGTCGCGCCGCATCCTCCGCGGAGGCACGGCCGAGGAGAGCGAGCAGGCCCGAAGCGAACTGGAGGGATACCTCGCGGATCTGATGGCCCGCAAGGAGACGGATCCGGGTGACGGACTGCTCGACGAGCTGATCGCCGAGCGGCTCCGGGCCGGCACGCTCCAACACCAGGAACTGGTCCGGATGGCCATGGTCCTGCTGGTCGCCGGGCACGAGACCACCGCCAACATGATCTCCCTCGGCACCTTTGCCCTCCTCGAACACCCCGACCAGTTGGACCAGTTGAGGTCCGACGAGAGCCTGATGCCGGGCGCGGTCGAGGAGTTGCTGCGGTTCTTGTCCATAGCCGACGGCATGCTGCGGGTCGCGACCGCCGACATCGAGATCGCCGGGCACACCATCCGTACCGGCGACGGCGTGGTGTTCTCCACCTCCCTGATCAACCGCGACGCGACGGCCTACCCGTCACCGGACGAACTCCACGTCGACCGTTCGGCCCGCCACCACGTCGCGTTCGGCTTCGGCATCCACCAGTGCCTGGGCCAGAATCTGGCCCGCGCCGAGTTGGAGATCGCGCTACGCTCGCTGTTCCGGCGAGTGCCCGACCTGCGACTCGCCGTGCCGGCTGCTGAAATTCCCTTCAAACCGGGGGAAACTCTCCAAGGAATGATCGAACTGCCGCTGATCTGGTAGCGCCGTTCGGCCCACCGCACGCGGCACGCCAAGGAAAGGGCTCCGAAGATGCGGATCACCATCGACACCGGCGTCTGTATCGGTTCCGGCCAGTGCGCACTGACCGCCCCGTCGGTGTTCACTCAGGACGACGACGGGTTCAGCGCCCTGCTGCCGGGCCGGGAGGACGGCGGGGGCGACCCCTTGGTGCGCGAAGCCGCCCGCGCCTGCCCCGTACAGGCCATCGAGGTCACGGAGGACTGACGCCGACGGACCGCCCCGCACCGGCACCCGCCCCGAGCGGTCGCCGGTGCGGACGCCGGCGCCCGGCCGGCCACCGGCGTCGGGTGTCGCGGCGCGCACCTCACGTGGCCCTGCCGCCCCCGTCGCGGCAGCCGTCCGCCCGTTACGGCACGGCCCCCTGGGTGACGGGCAGTTCGAGGACACCGGCGTCCCCGGGCGCGCTGGTGACCGTCACCCGCTTCACGCCGCGATTGCCCACATAGGCCGAGTCGCTCGCGGCGATCACCAGCCGCAGCCGGTGTCCCGGCTGATAGCGGTGCACGATGCCCGGGAGCTCCACGGTGAACTTCCGGGTCACGTCGGGCACCCGGGCCGGGGCCACCAACCGGTGCACCAGCGTCTTGTGACCGTCCGGCGCGACGTCGTAGAGCTTGGCGAAGAGCACCAGCTTGTCCGCCGCGTCGGAGGAGTTCTGCACCTGCTCGGCCTGCGGCGAGACGACCTTCAGCGTCACCTTCGGGGCACCCACGACGTCCAACGGCCCGCCCGTCACCGGCTCCGAGGTCCAGTCCAGGTAAGTGCCCTTGATGTCGTAGGGCTCCGGGTCGGGGAGCCCGAGCATGCCGGCCAGGGAGTTCTCCGAGTGACTGGTGGGGACCCGCAGGTTGCGGTAGTCGCGGCTTCCGCGAGCCACCTTGGCGCGGTCGTCGACGAGCTTGCCGTCCCCGGACAGGTACAGCCGACGGTCGTCACCCGCCGGGAAGTCGGACGAGGAGGCGTAGGTGGGGCCGCTGCTCACCCAGTCCCGGTAGTACGCGAAGGCCGGTCCGGTGCTCGTGGCCGTCCGGTGCCGGAGGTAGCGGTCGAACCAGGCGAGGATCCGCCGACCCACGTAACTGGTGTCCAGATTCCCCTTGCCCAGGTCGAGTTCGCCCGGCGCCGGGTCCTTCATCCCGCCGCTGTGGCCCCAGGACTGCCAGATCATCTTGACGGGCGTGCCCTGGTCGGCGAGCGTCCGGTACGTGGCCGCGGCCTCGTTGAGGTTGAAGAGGGTGTCGGCCTGGCCCTGGACGAGCAGGGTGGGCGCCTTGACGGATTTCAGGTAGGAGACCGGGGAGACGCTGCGGGCGTAGGCGAGCATCGTCCGGGTCTCGTCGGCCGGGTAGGCGCGGGAGTCCAGCAGCCGTTTGGTGCGGCAGGCCGGCGCGACGAAGTGCAGGCACCAGGCGCCGCCGACCCGCGACGAGTCCAGCCCCGGGTGGAGCAGCCCCTGCGCCTCCCCGATGAGGAAGAACCCGTTCGTCCACTGGTACTTGTACGCACCGGGGACCGGACCGCTGACGCCGTCCGTGCGACCGGCGTTGTTCGGGTCGAGGGAGTAGGACAGGTCGTTCCAGGTGATCAGCGGGACCAGTGCGTCGACGCGGTGGTCGACCGCGGCGGTGGCCATCTGGATCGCCCCGCCGTACGACCCGCCGATCATGCCGACCCGGGGATCGCCGGGGCGGTCCTTGGCGACGAAGTCGATGCGGGTGCCGTCGTCGGCGGTCCGCGTCCCGGCCAACAGGTCGATGAGCTGACTCGCGGCCTTGCCGTCGATCTGGGGGTCGTCGAGGGAGATCGGGCAGCCGGTCTTGCCGAATCCGAGGCCGGAGTAGGCGAGCGCGACGTAGCCGCGGTCGGCGAACGCCCGGGCGGTGGCGTTGGTCGAGCCGTCCGCCTTGCTGCCGCCGAAGCCGTTGGTGGTCAGCACGGCCGGCGCCGGGTGCGCGGCGTTGACGCCCGTCGGGCGGTAGAGGTCCGCGTCCACCGCGCACAGGCGGTCGCCCGCCCGCATGGTGACCTTCAACGCGGTGACCGTGTACGGCTCTGCGGCGTCCCCCTCAGCGGCGGCGGGGGCACTCAGGACGAGGGGGGCGGTGAGGGCGGTGCCGGTCAGCAGGGCGAGGGACATGCGGAGCACGGGGCGGGACACGGCTCGGGACACGCTGGGCACGCAGACCTCCAGAAGGACACGTCGTACCAACCAGTCGGTAACGGCGCGCTCATGTTGTGACACGAGTAACGGACATGTCAACGCTCGTGACGTGCGTCGGTGATAGGACGTCAGTTCAGCGCATCTGGGCGGGAAATGAGGCGATGGCACGCCCTTCGCCGGGGTGCGGTGGGCGCGGATACGGCCACGAGACGCGCCGGTGCGCAGCGCCGACCAGGGGCCACGTTTTGACGCGACGTCACGGCGAGCCCCGGGGCGCGGGCGCACGGCGGACGGCCTTCCGGGGCCTCAGTCCACTCCCCTGGCGCCGGCCACGTGCCACACCGCACCTCGACGAGGCGGGTCCCTCCCCCGTCGACCTCACACGCCAGCGGCCCACGGCCGTGCCAGGCCGTCGGCTGCTCCGTGGCGGACGGTCCGGCGACCGAGCCGGCCGGCGCGTCGACGGCCGGCTCGGACCACCGCACCCCAGAAGGTCGGTCAGCGACTCCCCGGCACGCCCCGCAGGAAGTGCTCCAGGACCCGGACGCCGAAGTGCAGGCCCTCCACGGGCACCCGCTCGTCCACGCCGTGGAAGAGCGCCTGGTAGTCGAACCCCTCCGGCAGCCGCAGCGGCGAGAAGCCGTATCCGACGATGCCGAGCCGGGAGAACTGCTTGGCGTCCGTGCCCCCGGACATGCAGTACGGCACGACGTGCCCGTCCGGGTCGAACCGCTCGATCGCGGCCCGCATCGCGGCGAACGACGGGGAGTCGACCGGGGCCTGGAGCGCCACCTCACCGTGGTGGTAGTCCCAGCTGACGTCGGGCCCGGTGAGCGCGTCCATGGCCGTGCGGAACTCCGCCTCGCCTCCGGGGACGACCCGGCCGTCCACGTAGGCCGTGGCGGACCCCGGGATCACGTTGATCTTGTAGCCGGCCGTGAGCATCGTCGGGTTGGCGCTGTTGCGGACCGTCGGCTCGATCAGCTTGGCGGTCGGGCCGAGCTTCGCCATGAGGGCGTCGACGTCGAAGTCGGGGCGCTCGGGATCGACGTCGACGTCGTGCAGCGCGGCGAGCTCACGCAGCGCCGCCCGGACGGTGGGGGTGAGCCGCACCGGCCACTCGTGCGCACCGATCCGGGACACCGCGTCGGCCAGCCGGCTGACCGCGTTGTCGCGGTTGACCTTCGAGCCGTGGCCGGCCCGGCCCCGGGCCGTCAGCTTCAGCCAGGCGGTGCCCCGCTCCCCCGCCGCGATCGGGTAGATCCGCATTCCGCCGCCGGCGTGGAACGTGAAGGCGCCCGATTCGCTGATGCCTTCGGTGCAGCCTTCGAAGAGGTCGGCGTGGTGGTCGGCGAGGAATCCCGCGCCGTCCTCGGCGCTGGCCTCCTCGTCTGCGGTGAAGGCCAGGACGACGTCCCGCCGGGGCCGCACACCGTTGCGGGCCCACTGCCGGACGGTGGCGAGCATCATCGCGTCCATGTTCTTCATGTCGATGGCGCCGCGGCCCCAGACCACACCGTCGCGGACCTCCCCGGAGAAGGGGTGGACCTGCCAGTCGGCGGGCTCGGCCGGGACCACGTCGAGGTGCCCGTGCACCAGGAGCGCGTCCGCGGACGGGTCGCTGCCCTCGATGCGGGCGACGACGTTGGTGCGTCCCGGGGTGCGCTCCAGCAGGACCGGCTCGATGCCCACCTCGGCAAGCCGCTCGGCGACGTACTCCGCCGCCGGGCGCTCCCGGCAGGTGCCGTCCCCGGTATTGCTGGTGTCGATGCGGATCAGGTCCGAGGTGAACCGCACCGCCTCGTCCAGCGCCTGCTGATCGACCGTCTCGGCGTCCCGGTCGGACGCGTCCTGTGCCCATTGGATCTCAGCCATATTGTTCCTCCACGGCGGACGAGACGACCGTGGTGACCGCCTTGAAACACCGGATGGCTTCGTACATTTCCTGACTGGTATACGTCACCCGGCGCTCGCCGCAGCGCTCCACGCCGGGCACGCATGTCGCGGCCCCCACCAGATGCTCGGCGTCGAACTCCAACTCGAACCGGAACGGGCCGCCCCGGACCGGGTCATGACGCACCGCGAGCGCCGCGCCCTTGCAGGCCGCGGCCCGGATGTCGGCCGCCGTGCGGGCCGGCGGACGGCACACCGCCGCGTAGCGCGAGACGTAGTCCTTGACCGCCACGCCGGGCGCCTGCGGGGCGTACGCCTGCGCGTCGACGCACGTCCGGTCGTCGCCCGTCACCAGCACCACGGGCACCCCGTACTCGGCCACGACGAGGGAGTTGAGATGTCCCTCGCTGGCGCGTGTCCCGTTGACCCAGACGCCGGTGAGGGTGTTGGCCAGATAGGTGTGCGCCAGCACGCCTTCCGTCCCGGCACCGGTGTGGTAGCCGACGAAGGCGATGCCGTCGACATCTGCGCGCTGCACGCCCTCGACCATGCTCAGGGCCTTGTGGCGTCCCGTCAGCATCTCGGCGCGCTCGTCGAGCTGCTCCAGCAGCAGGTTGCGCATCGTCCAGTGGGCCTCGTTGACGAGCACCTCGTCCGCCCCGCCGTCGAAGAAGCCGGCGATGGCGGCGTTCACGTCGGAGGTGAACATGTGGCGGCAGCGCTCCCACTGCGGCGTACCCGGCAGCACGTCCGCGGGCCACGTCACGCCCGTGGCTCCCTCCATGTCCGCGGAGATCAGGATCTTCACGTCTATCAGTCCCATCGCAGGTGAGGGGGCATGTGCCCGACCCTTGACTGATCACGTTACGCGGGGCAGAACCCCGCGACCAGGGCTGTGGATAACTCCGGAGGTCCAGACCACTGAAGATCATCCGGCCCGCGGGGCGGGGGCGGCTGGCCGTGTACGTTCGCCTGGGCGCGGCCGCGGCAGGCCCGTCGGCCGTCCATACCCGCCCACCCCCCGAAGGGGGGTGGGCGGAGGGGAAAAAACCAACGCGGAGGCGCACGCCAGCAAGCCGGCCACCGCCACCGCCACGGCCACCGCCACCGCCAAGCCGCCAAGCCGCCCACCCTAAGCCGCCCGCCCCCTCACCCCAGGTCCTCCTGGCAGCGTTCCAACCATGCGAGATCGGCCCGGATGTGCAACATCGCGCCCTCTATCAGCAGGTGCGCGACCCGGTTGTCGCGGTCTTCCGAGGCGGCCAGGCGGGACAGTTCGCGCATGCTCTTGAGGTAGTGCCGACGCTGGCGGTCGATCAGGGCGACCCGGCTGGTGGTCCCGGCGCGGGAGGCCAGCGCCAGCTTCATGAAGAACTCGTCGCGGACCCGCGGTTCGACGGTGGCGTCCTCGAACCACGCCTCCACCGCCTCGCGGCCGGACGCGGTGATCCGGTAGGTCCGCTTGTTCGGCCGGTCCGACTGTTCGACGTCCTCGCCCTCGATGAGGCCCGCCTTCTCCAACCGGCCCAGGGTCACGTAGATCTGGCCGACGTTCGGCCGGGGGTAGGCCGCACCCAGGAGCGCCTCCAGGGCCTGTTTGAGTTCGTATCCGTGCGCAGGTCCGTTGACCAGCAGTGCCAGGAGTGGCAGTCGCACGCTCTCCCTCTCCTTGAGCCCTCGACGCCCGTTGCCCGTAGTCGTAGTCGTCATCCGTTGCCCGGTCCCCGCCGCCCGGGGCGCGGCGTCCGCCCCTCGGCGCGCCCCGCCCGCCCCGTTACCCGCATCGGCGTGCACGACAACGCCTGCTGCCGCAACGGCGGTTGCCGAAACGACCGTCCGGCCCGGAGCGGGCCCGGCCGGTGACCGTCCCGCCTCGGAGGTCTTCCTCCGGAAGTCTTGTCCCCAAGTCCTCGCACGGAGGCCGTTCCTGTGGAGGGCGCGCAGCCCCCTCCACAACGGCTAACAGGTATACCGGAAGGCGGTATCGGGGCCGACGCCGGGTGGCGACCGCACCACGTTCCGTGAGGTGAGCCCCTACGGTCCGCACTCATGTAGCTACTCCCTACTCGCTTACAGGGCAAGGGAGTTGAGGATCACGTGGGCATCCGCCGGATGACATTCCAGACGGGATCGAGACGCCATACCCCACAAATCCGGGCACGTACCGTTCGACTTTCGACATTCAGTTGACACCGAAAAGATGCGGCTACCTAACATGCATGCATAACAGCAACTCGCAAGCCGCCGCGCCGACTTGCACCGTAAGAAGTGGATCCGGCAGATGCTCACAGCCACCGCAGATCGCGGCCTTCCGACCCCCGCCCAGGACACGGCCCAGCGCTGGTGGCGCGATGCGGTCATCTACCAGGTCTACGTCCGCAGCTTCCGCGACACCACCGGAGACGGTACTGGAGACCTGGCCGGCGTCCGGGAGGGGTTGCCTTACCTCAAGAAGCTCGGCGTGGACGGGATCTGGCTCAGCCCCTTCTTCCCGTCCCCGCAGCACGACCACGGCTACGACGTGGCGGACTACCGCGACGTCGACCCCGCCTACGGCGACCTCAACGAGTTCGACCGGCTGATGGCCGACGCCCACCGCCTCGGCCTGAAGGTGCTGCTGGACATCGTCCCCAACCACTGCTCCAGCGAACACCCCTGGTTCCGATCGGCGTTGGAAGAGGGACCCGGCGGGCCGTCGCGGGCGCTCTTCCACTTCGCCGACGGGCGCGGGGAGCACGGTGAGCTGCCGCCCAACAACTGGCGGGCGATGTTCGGCGGGCCCGCCTGGTCCCGCGTCACCGAGGAGGACGGCACCCCGGGGCAGTGGTACCTCCACATGTTCACGCCCGAGCAGCCCGACCTCAACTGGCGCAACCCCGACGTGGCGGCCGACTTCGACAAGGTGCTGCGCTTCTGGTTGGACCGCGGCGTGGACGGCTTCCGCATCGACGTGGCCGCGGGCCTCTTCAAGCACCCAGAGCTCCCCGACTCCCCCGACCCGGAGGCCGACGAGCGCACCCGCGACTCGGTCAACCCGCTGGCCTGGAACCAACCGGAGGTGCACCAGGTGTGGCGCGAGTGGCGGGCGCTGTGCGAGGAGTACACCGCCCGGGACGGCCACGACCGGCTGCTCGTGGGCGAGGTCTCGGTGCGCACCCCGGGCGAGCAGGCCGCCTACGTACGGCCCGACGAGCTCCACCAGGCGTTCTTCTTCCACCTGTTGACCGCGCGCTGGGACGTCGACCTCTTCCGCAAGGTGATCTCCGAGGCGCTGACCGACATCGCGGACACCGGTTCCACCGTCACCTGGGTGCTCAACAACCACGACCAGGTGCGCACCGTCACCCGCTACGCCGGCGAAGCGGGCACCCCGGCGGGCGCGTCGGGCCCGGCCCGGGCGCGCGCCGCGGCGCTGCTGATGCTGGCCCTGCCCGGCGCCGCGTACGTCTACCAGGGCGAGGAGTTGGGTCTACCCGAGGTCGACGACCTGCCGGACGACGTGCTCACCGACCCGATCTTCCACCGCACGGGCAGCCGGCAGCACATCCGCGACGGCTGCCGGGTGCCGCTGCCCTGGTCGGGGCAGGCCGCCCCGTACGGCTTCAGCGCGCCCGGGGCGGCGTCGACCTGGCTGCCGCAGCCGGCCTCGTTCGCGGCGCACACCGCGGAGCGGGCGGTGGCCGACACCGGGTCCTTCTGGCACCTGTACCGCGAGGCGCTCCAGTTGCGCCGGGGCCTTCCCCAGTTGGGGGACGGCACGTTGCGCTGGCTGGAATCGCCGCCGCAGGTGCTGGCGTTCGTCCGCGGTGACGGTCTGGTCTGCGCGGTGAACTTCGGCACCGGGCCGGTGCCGGCGCCGGTGACCGGTGCACCCCTGCTGGCCAGCGGCGACTGTCCGGCCGGGACGCTGCCGGGGGCCACCGCCGCCTGGTGGATGGACCCGGTCCAGCCGTTGCTGCCGTAGACGGGCAGCGGTTCGCCGCGAGATCGGGGCGCATCGGGGCGGTGGCGTCGCCCGGCGCCCCGATGGCGCGTCAGGGCCTGCGCGAAACGGGGTGCGCGGTGGCCTGTGGGAGCACGGGAAGGCGGCCGCCGCCGGACGATGCCGCGGCGGTCCGCCCGAGCCGGCGACGGCGCCCACAGGGACGTCGGGGCGGGCCGCGGGCCGAGCGGCGCTCCGGCCCGCCGGGCGCGATGACGCCAATGCCCGTTTGGCGCATATCACACCCGTCCGGTCTTTTCCCATCGGTCGATCGGCCCGCATTCTTGCGGGGTGCCCGCTACCAGGGCACGGTCGCCGCTTGATCGCCGTAGCCGGTGGGATACCGGGTGGGCTCCCCAAGGGATGCCAGGCGGGTGGCGCGCACAGTGGGACAGGACACCACGCCTATGCACGCATCACGCACCGCACGCCGCACGCGTCGCGGGCTGGCCGCCCTCGTGGCCGCCGGCGCCGCGCTCACGGCATGGAGCACGGCGAGCCCCGCCTCGGCGAGCACCGGCAGCGACACCGTGGGGGACGCCCGCGTCCTTTGCACCTCCGACCGGCCGGGCCTGGCCCCCGCCCTGTCCCATGACCTCGCCGATGCGCTCCAGGGCCGCCAGGGCACCTCGGCGGTCGCCCTCTACGACCGACCCTCCGGGACCAGCTGCGAGTTCCAGTCGGGCACGTCGTTCGACTCCGCGAGCGTCGTCAAGGTCACGGTCCTCGGGACGTTGCTGCGGCAGGCGGAGGAGGCGCACCGGACGTTGACGCCGCACGAGGTCGCGCTGACCACGGCCATGATCACGAAGTCGGACAACGCCTCGACCGACGCGCTGTGGCACCAGGTCGGCCGGCCCGCGGTCCAGCACTTCCTGGACCTGGCCGGCATGCGGCACACCGTGCCCGGCCCCGGCGGCTCCTGGGGCCTCACCCAGATCACCGCCGCCGACCAACTCACCCTGCTGCGGCTGCTGACGACGGACAACGCGGTACTGGGCACGGCGTCCCGCGCCTACGCCCTCGACCTGATGCAGAGGGTCGTCCCCGAGCAGCGCTGGGGCGTGCCCGCGGGCGCGCCGGCGTCGGCGACCGCGCACCTCAAGAACGGCTGGCTGTCGCGCGCCCACCAGGGCTGGCGGGTGCACAGCGTCGGCGTGTTCCGCGGCAACGGCAACGACTACGGGATGGCCCTCCTCTCCACGGGCAGCGGCAGCATGGGCTCTGGGGTGGCCACGGTGGAGGCGGCCGCCAAGGTCATCCACCGGGACCTGGCGGGCGCCGCCGACCACCGGGGGGCCACCGCCGACACCGCCCCCACGGAGGCGTCCGGCGCCTGAACGGATGGCCCCGTGGCCGACCGGGAGGTGGCCGACGGTAATCGCCACACCATCTCGTCGTCAACTTCTGGTTGACGACACATGATCGTCAACCTATGGTTGACGCATGACAGAATCCGCGCGCATGACGCATCCCGTCCGCCTCGACGATCTGATCGAGGGCATCAAGAAGACCCACTCCGACGTGCTGGAGCAGCTCTCCGACGCCGTGATCGCCGCGGACCACCTCGGCGAGGTGGCCGACCACCTCATCGGGCACTTCGTGGATCAGGCCCGGCGCTCGGGCGCATCCTGGACCGACATCGGCAAGAGCATGGGGGTCACCAAGCAGGCCGCGCAGAAGCGCTTCGTGTCCAAGGCTTCGGGCGCGGGCTCGGACCTCGACCCCTACCAGGGCTTCAGCCGCTTCACCGAACGGGCCCGGAACGTGGTGGTCGGGGCGCAGAACGAGGCCCACGCCGCCCGGAACGACAGGATCCGCCCCGAGCACCTCGTCCTCGGCCTGCTGCGCGAACCGGAGGCGCTCGCCGTGCGGGCCCTGGCGGACCAGGGCGTGTCGCCCCAGGCCCTCCGCGAGGCCGCGACCGCGGCGCTGCCGCCCGCGGTCGAGGAGCTGCCCGCCCTCACCCCGTTCGACGCCCAGTCCCGCAAGGCGCTGGAACTCACCTACCGCGAGGCACTGCGGCTGGGCCACAACTACATCGGCACCGAACACCTCCTGCTGGCCCTGTTGGAGCAGGAGAACGGCTCCGGTCCGCTCACCGACCTCGGCGTCGAGAAGGCCGCCGCCGAGGCGTTCATCGGCGAGGCGGTGGCCGCGATCCTCGCCGCCCGCCAGCAGGAGGAGGAGGCCGAGGGGCAGTAGCAGGAGGCGGCGCGGGGCACGCCCGGCACGGTGACCGTGCGGCCCCGGCCGTCGCCCCCCCGACCTGGTGGGTGACGGCGCGTCAGTCCTCGTGCTCCAAGTGGAGGTCCCGTTCGGTGCGGCTGCCGCCCGCCCCCTCAGGACGGTGGCGGCCGGCGGGTACCCGGCGGCGACCACGGTGTACTCGCCCGAAGGGAGGTCCACGAAGCGGAACAGCCCGTCGGAGCCGGTGGTGGCGGTGTCGACGACGTTGCCGGCGGCATCGAGGAGGGTGACCCTGATGTCCTCGACGGGGTGTCGGGCGTCAAGTGCCGTGTCCGGGGCGCCTCTTGGGCTCCGATCAGGGGTTTCCACCGGCGGGCCGTCCGGGAGGCCGGACGGCGCCGCGCGGGGGAAACCACTCGAACCGGTGAGTCTGCCGGCGCCGCGAACGGGTCAGGGGGCGACGCCCCCTCACTTCTCCATGTGGGCGGCGAGGTTGGCCAGGATCGCGTCGTAGATGCGGCCGAGCCCCTTGGGGGCGAAGGTCCGCTCGAAGAAGCCGCCGATGCCGCCGGCCCCCTGCCAGGTGGTGGTGACGACGACCTTGGTGCGGTTCTCCCCGGCCGGGGTGACGACCCAGGTGGTCACCATGGAGGAGTTACGGTCCTTCTCCACCAGCTGGCCGTCGGTCGGCTCGTCGACCTCCAGCAGACAGTCGCGCACCCGCTTGCTGGTGGCCTGGAGCTTCCAGTGGACGAGGGTGCCCTTGCCGTCGCCGCCCTCGCGGACCTCGTACTCGCTGAAGTGCTCGGGCAGCAGCTGCCGGCGCGTTCCGTTGTAGTCGGCGAGCGCGTCGAACACGTCCTCCGGGTCCGCCGCGATCTCCCGCTGCGTGGTGGCCTCTACCTGCCCCATGTGTGCCTTCCTCCAGTAGTCGGCTGCCGGACCTGAGTGCGCCGCCAACCTGCGGTGCGCCGCCAAGCCAACCACCACTGGGCAGCGCACCCAAATCCGGGTTGACAACCCGGAAGCGAACAGATGTTCTAATATCGAGGTGGGGGCTCGGCAGGATCGCAACAGGAGGCCCGATGCGCTGGGACAATCTGGGAGAAAGCCCGTCCGCGCTGTTCGGCACGGATGTCGTCACCCGAACGGTGGACACCCCCGAATTCCGCGGCATCACCTTCCACGAGGTGCGCGCCCGCTCCCTCGTCAACCGCGTGCCGGGCGCCTCCCGGATGCCGTTCGAATGGACCGTGAACCCCTACCGCGGTTGCAGCCACGCCTGCGTCTACTGCTTCGCCCGCAAGACCCACGGCTACCTCGACCTGGACACCGGCCGCGACTTCGACTCCCAGATCGTGGTCAAGGTCAACGCGCCGGAGCTGCTGCGCCGGGAGCTGGCGGCGCCGCGGTGGCGCGGCGAGCACCTCGCGATGGGTACCAACGTCGATTGCTACCAGCGGGCCGAGGGCCGGTATGCGCTCATGCCCGGCATCCTCGCGGCCCTGCGGGATCACGCCAACCCCTTCTCGATCCTCACCAAGGGCACCCTGGTCCTGCGCGACCTCGCCCTGCTGCGGCAGGCCGCCGAGGTCACCGACGTCGGCGTCTCGGTCTCCGTCGGGTTCCTGGACGAGGCGCTGTGGCGGACCGTCGAGCCCGGCACGCCCGCGCCCCGGCGGCGGCTCGACGTGGTGCGCACGCTCACCGCCCACGGCATCCCCTGCGGGGTCCTGATGGCCCCGGTGCTGCCGTTCCTGTCCGACGCCCCGGAGCAGTTGCGCGCCACGGTCCGGGCCGTCGCCGAGGCCGGCGCCGACTCGGTCACGCCGCTGGCGCTCCACCTTCGGCCCGGCGCCCGCGAGTGGTACCTGGCCTGGTTGGGCCGCCACCATCCGCACCTGGTGCGGCGCTACGAGGAGCTGTACGCCGGCGGCTCGTACGCGCCCACCTGGTACCAGCGCCGGATCACCCGGCAGGTCCACGAGCTGGCGGCCGAGCACGGCCTCGGGCCGTTCCGAAGGGACCGGGCGCGCAGGCTGCCGCCGGAGCCCGCCACGCCGCCCGAACCGCGTGCCCAGGCTACGCAGTTGACGCTGCTCTGAGGGTGCGGCGGGGCGTCGAAGGGCCCGTGGTGCGGGCTCAGGGCCGGGTGGCCGCCGGGTGCGCGACGGCGTCCAGGGCGCGTGCCAGGCGGTCGCGGGCGGCCGCCTGGGCGGCGATCCGCCGGTCGATGACGGCGAGCCGCTCGCGGGCGATGCGCAGGCCCTCGGGCGAGGGCGGCGCGGTGGTCAGGTCGCCGTCCAGGCACGTCCGGAAGCAGGCGACGTCGGCGAGGGTGAGGCCGGCGTCCAGCAGGTGCCGGATGTTGCGGACCCGGACGGCGGCGCGCGCGTCGTAGACCCGGTAGCCGTTGGCCGCCCGCTCCGAGGAGAGCAGGCCCTCGTCCTCGTACTTGCGCAGCGCCCGCGGCGAGACCCCGGTCAGGTCCGCCAGTTCTCCGATCCGCACCGGATCGCCTCCCTCGTACGGGCCGGTCCGGCGCCGTGGACCGGCCGTGCGGCCGGAGGGCACGTACGCTACCGACTCCGGTCAGCCGACCACGGCGCCCCCGTCCACCGGGAGGACCACGCCCGTGACGAAGGCCGCCTGCGGGGCGGCCAGCGCGGTGATCGCCCAGGCCACCTCCTCCGCGCGGCCGATGCGGCCCATCGGGGTGTGCTCGATCTGCCAGGCACGCAGGGCAGCGCGGTGCTCCGGGGACCAGCCCTGGTGGTCCGCGATCGGGGTGTCGATCGCGCCGGGGGCCACGGCCACGACCCGGACGCCGCGCGGTGCCAGCTCCACCGCCCAGCTGCGGGTGAGCAGTTCCAGCCCGGTCTTGGTGGCGGCGTAGACGGAGTTGCCCGGCCAGCCCCGTTGGCCGACCGAGGTGCTGAGGTTGACCACCACCCCGCCGGTGCGCTCCAGGTGGGGCACGGCCTCCTGGGTGAGCAGGACCGGCGCGAGGAGGTTGGTGGCCAGTTGGGGTGCCATGGACTCCTTGGTGTGGCTGCCGAGCGCGCCGTTGCCGACCACCGCGGCGTTGTTGACCAGGACGTCCAATCGGCCGTAGGTGTCGACGACGTGCCCGACGAGGTCCTCGGGCGCGCCGTCCGCGGTGATGTCGGCGGGGTACGGGACGATCGCGCCGTCGGCGTCGGCTGCCGCGGCGGCGGTCTCGGCGAGCGGCTCGGGGCGGCGGCCGACGGCCACCACGTGCGCCCCCTGCGCCGCGAACGCGCGGGCCGTGGCCCGGCCGATGCCGGTACCGGCGCCGGTGATGACGACGACCCGGCGCGGGCCGTCGGACGGCTCCGGTGCGGGGCGCGGGGCGGGTGGGTTCGGTGTGGGGTGCGGGGCGGGTGGGTTCGGTGTGGTCTCAAGAGGTGCGTGTGCCATGTCGGGAGTCTTCGACCCTGCCCTCAGGGGCAAGGTCAAACGCACTGTCCGGAGGGCTGCCGTCCGGTGTGAGAAATCCGGTTGACCGGTGTCCACGGTGGATTCGACGCTCGATGAAACGGACCGGACCGGGGAGGCGGACATGGCACGGGTCGAGATGCGGGGGACGGATGGGGCTGGTGGGGGGAGGGCGGAGCAGCCGCTGTCGGAAGTGCGCGTACGCGAGATGACGGAGGCCGATATCGACGCGGTCTCGGCGGTGCGGGTGCGCAGCTGGCAGGCGGCGTACCCGGGGCTGATGCCGCAGGCGTATCTGGACGCGATGGATGTGGCGCAGGACGCCGCGCGGCGACGGGAGTGGTTCGCGCGCCGCCGCCCCGAGGTGTGGGAGCTGGTGGCGGAACGGGCCGGTCGGGTCGTCGGTTGGTCGGCCGCCGGCCCCGCCCGGGACGCCGACCTCGCCCGGGGCGACGGGAGCCCTGCGGGCGGTGAACTCGCGCCACACGACGGTGAGTTGCCGGCCGGCCGGCGTCCCGCGGCCGAGCTGCTGGCCCTGTACGTGGCGCCCGAGCTCCTCGGGACGGGCGTCGGCCGGGCGCTGTTGGACGCCGGCACGCTTCGGGCGCGGTCCCTCGGGTACGGCGCGCTGTACCTGTGGGTGGTCCGCGGCAACGCCCGGGCCCAACGCTTCTACGAGCGGGCCGGATTCGTCCCGGACGGGGCCGAGGAGGCGTCCGACGTGGGCGGGCGGCGCGTCCCTGAGCTGCGCTACCGGCGGCCGCTGCCATAGGCCGGCGGTCCGACGCGGGACCTTCAGGCCGGCGGGCCGGCGCCCACGCCGGGCGGGTCCTCGTGGACGCCGAGGCGGGCCAGCGACGCCGAGGCGGCCGCGGCGAGCCTGGAGTGGCCGGCGGCCGCCCGCAGCGCCGGCACCGCCCGCTTGTCGCCGAGTGCCCCCAGGCCCTCGACGCAGGCCAGCGCCACCCGCCAGTACGGGTTGTGCGGGGTCAGCAGCCGTTCCAGGGTGGCGATCAGGGCGGGGACGGACTGCGGTGCGCGGAGTTCGGCGAGCAGCCGGACGGGGTGCAGCGCGTAGGCGGTGCGCAGCGGGTTGGTGGCGAGGGCGGCCGCGGCCCGGGCGGTGCGCGGGTCGCCGAGCTTGCCCAGGGCGTGCGCGGCCGTGGCGCAGCGGACCGGTTCGCGGTAGTTGAGCAGCAGGACCAGGGTCTCGAAGGCGCGCTTGTCGCCGGCGCAGCCGAGGATGAAGGCGGCGATCTCCCGGGCCCACAGGGGGCGTTCCACCGCGGTGAGCATCCGGGCCAGTTCCTCCCGGCCCGCCGGGGTGTTCTTGCGGGCCAGGCCCAGCAGCCGTTCGTAGGCGACCAGGTCCTGCGGAGAGCGGAGTTCGGCCCGCACCCGGTCCGTCAACTCGTGGAATTCGTCTTCCATTTACTGCTCCCCTCCCTGCCGGCGGCCCTGGTTCGCAGGGCGTGGCCGGCACCACAACCTAATGACCCGCATTACCCCTGGCGCTTCGGTTACCCACCGGTTAACCTGCTGGAACGAGCAGCACCCCTGCTCGGGCGGCCTGGTGACGCAGCCGCCGGAGTGTGACGTCGGTTCGGCACACCACACAGCACCACGCGTGCGCGGGCACCGCAGCCCCGCGCCGTGCACACCCTCACAGCACGCCCCTCACGGGGGAAGTGGTACGGCCTCGGGACAGGGCCCGCCGCGCTCCTCCACCACAGGCGCTGCTCGCAGTGCCGTGGCTTCCCGCGGCCCTTCCCGCCGGTCGGCCGCCCGATGCCGCAGCCCTGCCCGTGCGCCCCACCCCTCAGTCGTCACGTCCCCCGTTCCGGGGGAACACTTTCAGGAGTCTCGCGATGGGCCGTCAGTCCACCCCTGATCTCTCCACTGTCCCCTCTGCCGCACCCGCCGCACCCGCCGCGGCGCTCGCCACCATCGCCGTCGTCGGTCTGGGCACCATGGGCACCGGCATCGCCGACGTGCTGGCCCGGGCCGGCCGCGAGGTCATCGGCATCGACACCGACGAGGCGGCGGTGAAGCGGGCCCGGGCCGCCCTCGAAGCCTCCACCGCCCGCGCGGTGGCACGTGACCGGCTCACCGAACAGGAGCGGCAGGACGTGCTGTCCCGGTTCCGCACGTTCGGTGACCTCCAGGCCGCGCGCGACGCCGATCTGGTCATCGAGGTGGTGCCGGAGGACTACGCCCTCAAGCGGGAGGTCTTCGCCACCCTGGACGGCGTCGTCCGCCCGGACGCCATCCTCGCCACCGGCACCAACGCGCTGTCGGTGACCCGGCTCGCGGCCGACTCGCAGCGCCCCGAGCGGGTGCTCGGCGTCCACTTCTTCAACCCGGCGCCGGCCATGAAGCTCGTCGAGGTGGTCTCCTCGGTGCTGACCGCGCCGACCGCGGTCGCCGCCGTCACCGACCTCGCCCGGGAGCTGGGCAAGGACCCGATCGCGGTGGGCGACCGACCCGGGTTCGTCGCCGACGGCCTGCTCTTCGGGTACCTCAACCAGGCCGCCGCGATGTACGAGTCGAGGTACGCGACGCGGGAGGACATCGACGCGGCGATGCGGCTCGGCTGCGGGCTGCCGATGGGCCCGTTGGCGCTGCTCGACCTGATCGGCGTGGACACCGCCCGCACGGTCCTGGAGGCCATGTACGCCGAGTCCCGCGACCGGCTGCACGCGCCCGCACCGATCCTCGGTCAGCTCGCGGACGCCGGACTGACCGGCCGCAAGGCGGGCCGTGGCTTCTACACCTACGAGGCGCCCGGCTCCGCGACCGTCGTGCCGGACGCCTGGACCCCGGGTGCCGGCGACGGCGCCGGAGCGCCGGTCGGCCGGCCGGTCCGCAGCGTGGGCGTGGCCGGTTCCGGGACGATGGCCAGCGGCATCGCGGAGGTCTTCGCCAAGGCCGGCTTCACGGTGGTGCTCGCCGCCCGCGGCCTGGAGAAGGCCGACCGGGCCAAGGACCGGATCGCCAAGTCGCTGGGCCGCTCCGTGGACAAGGGCCGGATGACCGCCGAGGCGCGCGACGCGGCGCTGGCGGCGATCACCCCGGCCGGTTCGCTGGACGCGTTCGCCGACGTCGACCTGGCGGTGGAGGCGGTGGCCGAGGACCTGGCCGTCAAGGAGCAGTTGTTCCGGACGCTGGACGCGGTCTGCAAGCCGGGCGCCGTGCTGGCCACCACCACCTCCTCGCTGCCGGTCGTCGCCTGCGCCCGCGCCACCTCGCGCCCGCAGGACGTCATCGGGATGCACTTCTTCAACCCGGCGCCGGCCATGAAGCTGGTCGAGGTGGTCCGTACCGTCCTGACCGACGACGCGGTGCACGCCACCGTGCGCGCGGTCTGCGCCAAGGTCCGCAAGCACCCGGTGGACTGCGGCGACCGGGCCGGTTTCATCGTCAACGCGCTGCTGTTCCCGTACCTGAACAACGCGGTCAAGATGGTCCAGGAGCACTACGCCTCGTTGGACGACATCGACGCCGCGATGAAGCTGGGCGGCGGCTACCCGATGGGCCCGTTCGAGCTCCTGGACGTGGTCGGACTGGACGTCTCGCTCGCCATCGAGAAGGTCCTGCACGCCGCGTTCCGCGACCCGGGGCTGGCCCCGGCGCCCCTGCTGGAACACCTCGTCGCGGCGGGCTGCCTCGGCCGGAAGACCGGTCGCGGCTTCCGTGAGTACGCCCGGCGCTGACCCGCGGCGGCGCCCTCGGGCCCGGGGCGGCTGGGGCGGGCTGCTGGAGCCGTCGAACGGCGGTTCCGACAGCCCGCCCCAGGTCACGGGGGTCCGAGCGGTACCTCATGCCGCAGGCCGCGGGAATATGCAGTACCTTCCCCACATGTCCCAGCCCGCTCGCCCGCAGTCCTCCGACGTCTCCGACGCCCCCACTCCCGGCACCCGCCGGGCGGCCGCCCAACGCCTGAAAATGCGCCGGGAACTCTCGGCCGCCGCCATGGAGCTGTTCGCGACGAAGGGCTACGAGGCGACCACGGTCGACGAGATCGCGGCCGCCGCGGGCGTCGCCCGGCGCACCTTCTTCCGCCACTTCCGTTCCAAGGAAGAGGCGATCTTCCCCGACCACGACGACACGCTGGTGCGCGCCGAGGCCGTCCTGGACGCCGCACCGCCGCACGAGAACCCGCTCGACACGGTCTGCCGCGGCATCAAGGAAGTCATGCGGATGTACGCGTCCGCGCCGGCCGTGTCGGTGGCCCGTTACCGCCTCACCCGCGAGGTACCCACCCTCCGGGAGGCCGAGATCGCCTCGGTGGCCCGCTACGAGCGGCTGTTCACCAGGTACCTGCTGGGCCACTTCGACGAGGGCGCGCACCGCGAGGGCGACGACGACCCGCTGCTCGCCGAGGTCGCCGCGTCCGCCGTGGTCACCGCGCACAACCACGTCCTGCGCCGCTGGCTGCGGGCCGGCGCGGAGGGCGACGTCGAGAGCCAGCTCGACCACGCCTTCGAGATCGTCCGCGAGACCTTCGGCGCGGGGATCGGCGCGGGCCGGACCGCGTCCACCGAGACGCCCCCGGCGACGGTCTCCCGGGAGGGCGAGGTGCTGGTGACGGTCGCCCGCACGGACGCCCCGCTCGACGAGGTCATGCGCACCATCCGCAAGGCGCTCAAGGAGAACCGCTGACCGGGGCCGCCGGGCGCCGGCCGGGCCGCGGTCCGCGCGGCGCCTGACGGAACCGCCCCGCTCCCCCGTCCACCGACGCGTGACGGACGCGAGCGGGGCGCCGCCGCCCACCGAAGTCACCTGGCCCCGCGGCCAGTTGCCGCTTCCCGCCGCCGCCCCGCGCCTCGCCGCGCTTTTCCCCGCGGGACGCCGCCGCACGGACGCCGGCCCCGGCCCTGCGCCCCACGGACGGCCTGCCGAACGCGGCCCCGTGTGTCGCGCGCCCGCCCCTCCCCCTTTCGCGGTGCGGCCGGCGAAGGCCGTCCGCCACACGCGCGCCCCCCGGCCTCACCCGATTGGCGTAAGGGACCTCCGCGCACCGTCCGCTCACAGCGCCTCACATAGTGGGACGAAGCCTCTCCAAAACGGCCCGTTCTTTGCTCATGCGTGCCCAACGCATGACATCTGAGAGAAATTCTTGGCACTCAGTGTCTTGTCTGCTGGCACCGGGTGTCATACGTTGGAGGTGTCCGGGCGGCCGGCGCACCTCGTGAAACCCCGGTGCGCCGACTGTCCCCGCAAGAACTTGCGCGCCCGGACGCCTGCGTCACAGGCACTCCCCCAGCTACCGCAGGGGCCCCGCGCCCACCAGCGCAATGCCAAGCACCACCGGCCGAACCGACGGCACCACAGCCGCTCCACCCCCGACGTTCCCTCAAGCCGTTCCATACGCGCTTCGCCGGAGGCATACCGTGAACCAGATACTCGATGCGATCCTCGCGCCGGACAGCACGCGCGAAGACTTCGCCGCCCTCCCCCTCCCCGAGTCGTACCGCGCGGTCACCGTGCACAAGGACGAGGTCGACATGTTCGCCGGCCTGTCCACCCGCGAGAAGGACCCCCGCAAGTCGCTGCACGTCGAGGACGTGCCGGTGCCCGAACTCGGGCCGGGCGAGGCGCTGGTGGCCGTCATGGCCTCCTCCGTGAACTACAACTCGGTCTGGACCTCGATCTTCGAGCCGATGTCGACCTTCGGCTTCCTGGAGCGCTACGGGCGGCTCTCGCCCCTCGCCAAGCGCCACGACCTGCCGTACCACGTCATCGGCTCGGACCTGGCCGGCGTGGTGCTGCGCACCGGCCCCGGCGTCAACGCCTGGCACCCCGGCGACGAGGTCGTCGCGCACTGCCTCTCCGTGGAGCTGGAGTCCTCCGACGGCCACAACGACACGATGCTCGACCCCGAGCAGCGGATCTGGGGCTTCGAGACCAACTTCGGCGGCCTGGCGGAGATCGCGCTGGTCAAGTCCAACCAGCTGATGCCCAAGCCGCGCCACCTGAGCTGGGAGGAGGCGGCGGCGCCGGGCCTGGTCAACTCGACCGCGTACCGGCAGCTGGTCTCGCAGAACGGCGCGGCGATGAAGCAGGGCGACAACGTCCTGATCTGGGGCGCCAGCGGCGGCCTCGGCTCCTACGCCACCCAGTTCGCGCTGGCCGGCGGCGCCAACCCGATCTGCGTGGTCTCCAGCGACCAGAAGGCGGAGATCTGCCGGAAGATGGGCGCCGAGGCGATCATCGACCGCAACGCCGAGGGCTACAAGTTCTGGAAGGACGAGCAGAACCAGGACCCCCGGGAGTGGAAGCGCTTCGGCAAGCGCATCCGCGAGCTGACCGGCGGCGAGGACGTGGACATCGTCTTCGAGCACCCCGGCCGGGAGACCTTCGGCGCCTCGGTGTACGTCACCCGCAAGGGCGGCACCATCGTCACCTGCGCCTCGACCTCCGGATACCAGCACGAGTACGACAACCGATACCTGTGGATGTCGCTGAAGCGGATCGTCGGCTCGCACTTCGCCAACTACCGGGAGGCGTGGGAGGCCAACCGGCTGATCGCCAAGGGCAAGATCCACCCGACCCTGTCGAAGACGTACCGCCTGGAGGAGACCGGCCAGGCCGCCCACGACGTGCACCGCAACGTCCACCAGGGCAAGGTCGGCGTGCTGTGCCTGGCCCCCGAGGAGGGCATGGGCGTGCGCGACGAGGAGAAGCGCGCCCGGCACCTCGACGCGATCAACCTGTTCCGTAACGACGCGCCGGCGCAGCGGACCGGCACCCCCGACCGGAACGCCTGAGGACCGGGATCACATGACTGAGCGTCAGAAGGATCGTCCGTGGCTGATGCGGACGTACGCCGGGCACTCCACCGCCGAGGCGTCCAACGAGCTGTACCGGCGCAACCTCGCCAAGGGCCAGACGGGCCTGTCGGTCGCGTTCGACCTCCCGACGCAGACCGGATACGACCCCGACCACGTCCTGGCCCGCGGCGAGGTCGGTCGGGTCGGGGTCCCGGTGTCCCACCTGGGTGACATGCGGCGCCTGTTCCAGGACATCCCGCTGGAGCAGATGAACACCTCGATGACCATCAACGCCACCGCCATGTGGCTGCTGGCGCTCTACCAGGTGGTCGCCGAGGAGCAGGGCGCCGACGTCGGCAAGCTCTCCGGCACCACGCAGAACGACATCGTCAAGGAGTACCTCTCCCGCGGGACGCACGTCTTCCCGCCCGGTCCTTCGCTGCGGCTGACCACCGACATGATCACGTACACGGTCAACCACCTCCCCAAGTGGAACCCGATCAACATCTGCAGCTACCACCTGCAGGAGGCGGGCGCCACGCCGGTCCAGGAGATCTCGTACGCGATGTCCACGGCGATCGCCGTGCTGGACGCGGTGTTCGCGTCCGGCCAGGTGCCCCAGGAGCGGCGCGGCGACGTGGTCGCCCGGATCTCGTTCTTCGTGAACGCGGGCGTCCGCTTCGTCGAGGAGATGTGCAAGATGCGCGCCTTCGGTCGCCTGTGGGACCGGATCACCCGGGAGCGCTACGGCATCGAGGACCCCAAGCAGCGCCGCTTCCGCTACGGCGTGCAGGTCAACTCCCTGGGACTGACCGAGGCGCAGCCGGAGAACAACGTCCAGCGGATCGTCCTGGAGATGCTGGCGGTCACGCTCTCCAAGGACGCCCGCGCCCGCGCCGTCCAACTCCCCGCCTGGAACGAGGCGTTGGGGCTGCCCCGCCCCTGGGATCAGCAGTGGTCGCTGCGCATCCAACAGGTCCTCGCGCACGAGTCGGACCTGCTGGAGTACGAGGACATCTTCGCCGGGTCGCACGTCGTGGAGGCCAAGGTGGACGCCCTGGTGGCCGACTGCCTGGCGGAGATCGACCGGATCCAGGAGATGGGCGGCGCGATGGCGGCCGTGGAGTCCGGCTACCTGAAGTCGCAGTTGGTGTCGGCGCACGCCGAGCGCCGGGCCCGCATCGAGTCCGGCGACGAGAAGATCGTCGGCGTCAACTGCTTCGAGGGCACCGAGCCCAACCCGCTCACCGCCGACCTGGACACCGCGATCATGACGGTGGACCCGGCCAACGAAGCGGGCGTCGTGCGGGCCCTGCACAACTGGCGGGACAACCGCGACGAACTGCGGGCCCAGGAGGCGCTCTCGGCCCTGAAGAAGGCCGCGGCGGGCGACACCAACCTCTTCCCGGCGACGCTGGAATGCGCCCGCGCCGGCGTGACGACCGGGGAGTGGGCCTGGGCACTGCGGGACGTCTTCGGCGAGTTCCGGGCCCCCACCGGGGTCTCCGGCGCGCCGGTGGCGGTGACCGCGGAGGCCGGTTCGACGCTGGCGGCGGTCCGCGAGAAGGTCGCCAGGACGGCAACCGACCTCGGCGGCGGCCGGCTGCGCCTACTGGTCGGCAAGCCCGGCCTGGACGGGCACAGCAACGGCGCCGAGCAGATCGCGGTGCGCGCCAGGGACGCCGGCTTCGAGGTCGTCTACCAGGGCATCCGGCTCACCCCGGAGCAGATCGTGACGGCGGCGGTCAGCGAGGACGTGCACTGCGTGGGGCTGTCGATCCTGTCGGGATCGCACGCCGCGCTGGTGCCGGACGTCCTGGACCGGCTGCGCCGCGCCGGCGCCGGCGACCTACCGGTCATCGTGGGCGGCATCATCCCGTCGGCGGACGCCGCGGCGCTGCGCGAAGCGGGTGTCGCCGCCGTCTTCACCCCGAAGGACTTCGGGATCACGGAGATCATCGGCCGTATCGTCGACGAGATCCGCACAGCGAACCAACTCGACCCTCTGGAGGTCCTCGCATGACGCCCCCCGTTCAGCGTCTGCGTCCGCGCCGTTCGTGTCTGGCGGTGCCCGGCAGCAACCCCCGCTTCCTGGAGAAGGCCCAGGGCCTCGCCGCCGACCAGGTCTTCTTGGACCTGGAGGACGCCTGCGCGCCGCTGGCCAAGCCGGAAGCCCGGCACACCATCGTCAGGTTCCTCAACGAGGGTGACTGGACCGGCAAGACGCGGGTGGTGCGGGTCAACGACTGGACCACCGAGTGGACCTACCGGGACGTCGTCACGGTCGTCGAGGGCGCCGGCGCGAACCTCGACTGCATCATGCTGCCGAAGGTGCAGGACGCCGCGCAGGTGACCGCGTTGGACCTGCTGCTGACGCAGATCGAGAAGACCATGGGCCTCGAAGTCGGCCGGATCGGCATCGAGGCGCAGATCGAGAACGCCAAGGGCCTCGTCAACGTCGACGCGATCGCCGGCGCGTCGCCGCGCCTGGAGACCATCATCTTCGGCCCGGCGGACTTCATGGCGTCCCTCAACATGAAGTCCCTGGTGGTCGGCGAGCAGCCGCCCGGCTACCCGGCGGACGCCTACCACTACATCCTGATGCGCATCCTGATGGCGGCCCGCACCCACAACCTCCAGGCCATCGACGGCCCTTACCTCCAGATCAAGAACGTCGACGGGTTCCGCGAGGTGGCCGGCCGGGCAGCCGCGCTGGGCTTCGACGGCAAGTGGGTGCTGCACCCGGGCCAGGTCGAGGCGGCCAACGAGGTCTTCGCACCGTCCCAGGAGGACTACGACCACGCCGAACTGATCCTGGACGCGTACGAGTGGTGCACGTCCGAGGCGGGCGGGAAGAAGGGTTCGGCGATGCTCGGCGACGAAATGATCGACGAGGCGAGTCGCAAAATGGCACTGGTCATCGCCGGAAAGGGCCGGGCCGCCGGCATGGTCCGCAAGTCCACTTTCGAAGCCCCGGAGGCATGAGCGCGATGCAGTTCGGCCGCACCTACGAAGAGTTCACCGTCGGCGACGTCTACAAGCACTGGCCGGGTAAAACGGTGACCGAATACGACGACCACCTGTTCTGCCTGCTGACCATGAACCATCATCCGCTGCACATGGACAGCAATTACGCGGAGCGGACCACCGACTTCGGGAAGAACGTCGTCGTCGGCAATTACGTCTACTCCCTGCTGCTGGGCATGTCGGTGCCGGACGTCTCCGGAAAAGCGATCGCCAATCTGGAGATCGAATCGCTGAAGCACGTGGCGCCCACGTTCCACGGCGACACGCTTTACGGCGAGACCACGGTGCTGGACAAGACGCCGTCGAAGTCCAAGTCCGACCGCGGCATCGTGCACGTCGAGACCAAGGGCTACAAGCAGGACGGCACCCTGGTCTGCGTCTTCCGGCGCAAGGTGATGGTGCCCACCGCCACCTACATCGAGGAGCGCGGCGGCGAGCAGCCCGGCCGCCCCGAGCTCAAGGCCCCCGCGGCCCGGAAGGAGAAGTGACCGGATGGCACGCCTGGCACGGACCGAGGGTCTGAACGACGTCCAGCAAGAAATCCTCTCCACCGTCCGCGACTTCGTGGACAAGGAGATCCTTCCGGTCGCCACGGAACTGGAGCACCGCGACGCGTACCCGACGCAGATCGTCGAGGGCCTGAAGGAACTCGGCGTGTTCGGCCTGATGATCCCCGAGGAGTACGGGGGTCTCGGTGAGTCGTTGCTCACCTACGCGCTGACGGTCGAGGAGATCGCCCGCGGCTGGATGAGCGTCTCCGGCATCATCAACACCCACTTCATCGTGGCGTACATGCTCAAGCAGCACGGCACGCAGGAGCAGAAGGACCATTTCCTTCCGAAGATGGCGGCGGGTGAGATCCGGGGCGCCTTCTCGATGTCGGAGCCGGCGCTCGGTTCCGATGTGTCGGCCATTTCCTCCAAGGGCGTCCGGGACGGTGACGACTTCGTCCTCAACGGCCAAAAGATGTGGCTCACGAACGGCGGCTCCTCCACCCTCGTGGCGGTGTTGTGCCGAACGGACGAGGGACACCCCGAAGGCACCGCCCCGCACAAGTCGATGACGACCTTCCTGGTGGAGAAGGAGGCGGGCTTCGGCGAGGTCCGACCGGGCCTGACCATTCCGGGCAAGATCGAGAAGATGGGCTACAAGGGCGTCGACACCACTGAGCTGATCATGGATGGGCTACGCATTCCGGCGGACCGGGTCCTCGGCGGCGAGACCGGGCGTGGCTTCTATCACATGATGGACGGCGTCGAGGTGGGCCGGGTCAATGTGGCTGCGCGTGGCTGCGGAGTCGCCCAGCGCGCCTTCGAGCTCGGCGTGTCGTACGCGCAGCAGCGACACACCTTCGGCAAGCCGATTGCCCAGCACCAGGCAATTCAGTTCAAACTCGCCGAAATGGCGACAAAGGTGGAGGCCGCGCATGCCATGATGGTTAATGCCGCACGCAAAAAGGACTCGGGGCAACGAAACGACCTTGAGGCGGGCATGGCCAAGTACCTCGCCTCCGAGTACTGCAAGGAGGTGGTCGAGGACTCCTTCCGCATCCACGGCGGCTACGGCTTCTCCAAGGAGTACGAGATCGAGCGCCTCTACCGGGAGGCCCCGATGCTCCTGATCGGCGAGGGTACGGCCGAGATCCAGAAAATGATCATCGGGCGACGGCTACTTGAGGAGTACCGAATCCAGGGCTGAACGTCCCATTTGGGCCGTTTTCCGCTAGATAAAGATCACACCGTGTCATCGTTCTTCGGCCACGGATTGGCTCTGGCTCTTGGCCAGTTGCCGCTCGCAACCGATAGCATCCCAGGAAAGCCGCCGTCCCCCGTATCCATACGCGGCATCCTCCGCTACGAAGGTCATCCATGCCCCACAGCCAATCCTCTGCACAACGCGGTCGCGTCCGCCTCGCGCGCGGAGCATCGCCGTGGCTCCTCCCGACCGTGGCAACGGCAGCGGTCAGCCTGGCCCGTTCCCGTCGCTCGGGACGCTGGGCCGCCGTCGCCGTGCCCACCACCGCACTCGCGGCGGGCATGCTGTGGTTCTTCCGCGACCCGGAGCGAGAGATCGCGCAGGGGCGCGTCATCTCTCCGGCCGACGGCGTGGTGCAGAGCATCATGCCGTGGAAGGACGGGCGCACCCGCGTCGCGATCTTCATGAGCCCGCTGAACGTCCACGTCAACCGTGCGCCGCTGGCCGGCACGGTGACCTCCGTGGAGCACATCCCCGGCGGATTCGTTCCCGCGTTCAACAAGGAGAGCGAGAACAACGAGCGGGTCGTCTGGCACTTCGACACCGAGCTCGGTGACATCGAGATGGTGCAGATCGCCGGCGCGGTCGCCCGCCGCATCGTGCCTTACGTGCCGCAGGGCACCAAGGTCGAGCAGGGCGAGCGCATCGGCCTGATCCGCTTCGGCTCGCGGGTGGACGTCTACCTTCCGGAGGGCGTCGAGCCGGCCGTCGAGGTCGGCCAGACCACGACCGCGGGGGTGACTCGCCTTGACCGTGATTGATCCCGAGACCCAGGCGGGCTGGGCGCCGGAGAACGACGGGGACGACGATGACATGCCGCTGTCGACGCGGTTGTCAATAGCGGACACCCTCACGCTCGGCAACGCCATCTGCGGCTTCATGGCCGTGTACTTCACCACCACCGGCGTCCTCATCCCGCACCTGACGGGCACCGAGGACGGCGGGATGGCGCGGCACAGCGCGGCGATGGCCGTGATCCTGATGCTCCTGGCATCGATCTTCGACCTCTTCGACGGGCTGGTGGCCCGCAAGCTGCGGGCCTCGGCGATGGGGGCCGAACTCGACAACCTCTCGGACCTGATCAGCTTCGGGTTGGCGCCCGCCTACTTCGTCGTGACCTGGGGCATGGTCGCCCAGGACGCGCACCAGAAGGTGTCGGTCGTCGCGGCGGTCGTCGTCCTCCTGGCGGTCGTGCTGCGCCTCGCCCGCTTCTCCTGCGTCACGATCCGTGACGGCATCTTCCAGGGGATGCCGAGCCCGTTCGGCGCCCTGACCGTCGTCGCCATCGTCCTGCTGGAGCTGCCGTTCCTGCCGACCCTGCTGGCGATCATCGGGGTGGCCTGGCTGATGGTGAGCCGGGTCGAGTACCCCAAGCCGCGCGGCCGGCTCGCGGTCGCCATGCTCAGCTGGATCGTGCTCAGCATGGGCATGCTCGCCGCCTGGGCCCTGGACGCCCCCGGCGGTCAGCTGCTCCTGCAGACCGGCTGCTCCCTGCAGATCGTTCTGGGCGCCATGATCCCGGTCTTCGCGACGGCCCGGAGGGTCAACACCTTCCGCGACAACCGCCGCGAGTCGCGCGCCGAATCGCACGCCGCGCACCAGCCCTGACGGCGGGCCGCCCCGGCGGCACCCACCGAGGACGCCGAGAGGCCCCGAGCGGAACATTCCGCTCGGGGCCTCTTCGCCATGGGGCACCGTTCGTGCGACGCGCGGCAGGTGGGGCCTGTGCCCTACGGGGCAGGGCCCCGTACGGCCCCGGCGCCGGGCCTCGTCGGTGGCTGACGAGGCCCGCCGCGGGAGCCGGCTCAGACCAGGAAATCCCGCGCCAGCAGCTCCGCGGACCGCTCCAGCAGCGGACCCGCCTCGGCCATCGAGCGCGCCGGGTCCGACTCCAGGTCCGTCAGGGCGTACGCACGCTGGATGCCGGCCCCGGACAGCGCCTCCTCGGACAGCTGGAGCCGCCCGCAGACCGCGACCACGTCGATGCCCGCCGCCCGCGCCGCCGCGGCGACCCCGGCCGGCGCCTTGCCGTGCAGGGTCTGCTCGTCCAGCGACCCCTCACCGGTGATCACGAACGTGGCCCGGGCCAGCGCCGGCGCGAAGCCCAGCACGTCCAGCATCACGTCGATGCCCGGCCGGAACGCGGCGTCCAGCCCGACCAGCGCGCCGTAGCCGATGCCGCCCGCGGCACCGGCACCGGGCGCCAGCGCGTGCTCGGCGGCCTTGGAACCGACGACGCGCTCCAGCACCTCGGCGAAGTGCGCCAGCGCGCCGTCCAGGACGGCGACGTCCTCCGGGCTCGCGCCCTTCTGGGGACCGTAGACCGCCGGCGCGCCCTTGGGGCCGGTCAGCGGATTGTCGACGTCACTGGCGAGCACGATCTCCGTGCGGGCCAGCCGCGGGTCGAGCCCCGACAGGTCGGCCGTGGCGAGCTCGCGCAGCCCGCCACCGCCCGGACCGACCGGCGCCCCGTCGGCGTCCAGGAACCGGGCGCCCAGCGCCGACAGCATGCCCGCGCCGCCGTCCGTCGTGGCGCTGCCGCCCACCCCGAAGACGATCGAGGTCGCCCCCGCGTCCAGCGCGGCGAGCAGCAGCTCACCGGTGCCGTACGTGGTGGCCGTGAGCGGCGCGAAGACGCCCTTCGGGAGGTGCTGGAGACCGGATGCCTCGGCCATCTCCACCACCGCCGTACCGTCCTCGCGCAGCGCGAAGGTGGCCGTCACCGGCTCGCCGGTGGGCCCGGTGACCCGCGCCTCGTGCCGGGTGAAACCGGCCGCGAGGGCCGCCGCGGTCGTCCCGTCGCCGCCGTCCGCGACCGGCACCGCCGCCACGTCCAGCTCGGGAACCACGCGCCGCAGCCCGGCCGTGACGTGCTCGGCGACCTCGACGGCCGTGAGCGAGCCCTTGAACTTGTCCGCGGCGATCAGCACGTGTGCTGTGTTTGTCCTTGCTGCGTCCGCCACCGTGTTTCCCCTTGCTTTCGAACTGGCAGTCGCGCCGTTGAGACCTTATCCGCCCGGCGCCCCGGCGAACAGAGCGGACCAAGATCACCCGCGCGTCCGCACCCCCTCCCACCTCTGGCCCTCGCTTCGCCTCCAGCCCGATCACCCCCTAGGCTCGCCGCCGTGACGACCACGGACGACGACTACGCCACCTACATCGCCGGCCTCCCCCGCGTCCTCGCGGGCGCGGCGGCACTCTTCCGTGACCCGGAAGGCCGCCTCCTGCTCGTGGAGCCCAACTACCGCGACACCTGGCTCCTGCCCGGCGGCACCATCGAGTCGGACACCGGAGAATCGCCGCGCCAGGCCGCCCGTCGCGAAACCGTCGAGGAGATCGGCCTCGACGTGGAACTCGGCCGGCTGCTCGCCGTCGACTGGGTCCGCAGTGCGGCCCGGCCACCCTTGGTGTGCTACGTCTTCGACGGCGGGGTGCTGGACGCGGACCAGTTCGCCGCCATCCGGTTGCAGCAGGAGGAACTGCTCTCCTGGCGCCTGCTCCACTGGGACGAGGCGGCGCCGCTGCTCGCCGACGACCTGCGACTGCGGATCCGCGGCGCCCTGAACGCCCTGGAACACGGCCACGGCCCCCTGGAACTCGAGGACGGCCTGCCACCGGCCTGACCGCTCCGCACGCGGGACGCTCCGCCGGCGGCGTGCGAGCGCCGTGCGCCGGCGACCGCGACGGGGCGCTGCCGCACCCACGGGCCCCGGTCCGACTGGCCCGGACGGCGTCGCCTCCGACATGCGGACGAACTCCCGTGCCAGCGCTCGGCGACGCCCGCCCGGAAGCCGCGCCCCGCGAAATGCCGGGACACCGAACGAGCCCAAGAACACGGCTCGCACCATCGGAAAACGGCCCCTCGCCGAACGCCTCATACCCCAGTGTGAGAACCGTGGGCCGATTCCTGCCACCGGCCCGCCGCCTAGCCTCATTCCATGAAAGAAATCGCGGCACGCATCGCGCGGGTGCCGGGCGTCATCGGGGTCATGCTCGGTGGCAGCCGCGCACGAGGAACCAACCGCCCCGATTCCGACTGGGATCTGGGGATCTACTACCGGGCGACCCCCGACCTCCCGACCCTGGAGGCACTGGCCGCCGACGTGACCGGCAGCCCCGTCGAGATCCACCCACCGGGCGCCTGGGGCCCCTGGGTGAACGGCGGAGCGTGGCTGGTGCTCCCCGACGGCAGCCACGTGGACTGGATCTTCCGGGACGTCGACCGGGTGCGACAGGTGTGGAAGGACTGTCGCGCCGGCCGCTTCGAAACCGGCATACAGGCCGGGCATCCGCTCGGCTTCTGGTCCCCCGCCTATCCGGGCGAAGTCGCCCTCGGCCAGGTCCTGGTGGACGACACCGGGGAGCTGAGCGCCCTCAAGGACGAGACCCGGACGTACCCGGAGCCCCTGCGCGAGGCACTGACCAGTGCCGCCGTCTGGGACGCGGGATTCTCGGTGGCGATGGCGGCCAAGTCGTCCGCCGCCACCGACGTCCTGCACGCCTCCCTGTGCCTCTCCCGGGCCATGGGAGCGCTCGTCCAGGCCCTGCACGCCCACCACCGCGTCTGGTGCCTCAACGAAAAGGGCGCCCTGGCCACCACCGCCGCCCTCCCCCACACCCCACCGGACTTCGCCACCCGCGCCAACACCGTCCTCGGCGAACTCGGCCGCACCAAGACCCAGTTGCACCACTCCCTCACCTTGGCCGAACGCCTGGTGGACGAGGTCCGGGAGGTGGTCACGGCGGAGGGATGAGGGGCGAGGCGTGAGGGGTGGGGGGTGAGGCGTGAGGGGTGAGGCGTAACGGCGTAGGGGGCGAACCGACGGGGCAACAGACGGCAGGTCAGCTGCTGACCCCCACCGCACGTCCGTACGTGGTGGCGTCGGGGACGAGGTCGAGCATGGCACGGGCGACGTCGGCGCGGGGGACGGAGCTGCCGGCCGGACCGGCTTCGACGGCGTGGCGGTAGCGGCCGGTGCCCGGCTGGTCGAGCAGGCGGGGCGGGCGTACGACGGTCCAGTCGAGGTCGGTGCCGCGGAGTACGGCCTCCATGCGTTCCAGGTCGGTGTAGAGCTCCTTGAGGATCGCCCAGAGCAAGGGGCTGAAGACGCGGTGGCTGAGGAACGGTTGGCCGGTGCCGGTGCGGTTGAGCGGGCCGGCGCTGACGACGAGGAGGCGGCGCACGCCGGTCGCCGCCATGGCTTCGGTGACCGCGCGGGCCGACGTGGAGGCGGGCCGCAGCGGATCGTGCCGGCCCAACTGGCCGATGCCGGAGAGGACCGCGTCGGCGCCCTCGACCGCGGGCTTGACGGAGGTCGCGTCGAGGGCGTCGACGCGGACGACCGTCAGGCGTGGGTGGCGCTCGGTCAGCTTTTCCGGGCTGCGCAGTGCGGCGGTCACCTCGTGCCCGTCGGCCAGTGCCTGGCTGACGAGGTGCCGGCCGATGCCGCCCGAGGCCCCGACGACGGTGATTCTCATGGCTCCTCCGGTGTTCTGTCCTGGGCACCCCCGAAGGAACACGAGGGTGAGTGAGCACTCACCCACCAGTGTGAGTGAGTGCTTACTCACCTGTCAATGTAGAGTCGCCCCATGAGCCCCGAAGCCGCCGCCCCGCTGTCCGGAGGCGCTCTGACGCGCTCCCGCATCCTCGACGCCGCCGCCGCGCTGATGACGAGCGTCGGACTGGCGCACACCACGACCAAGCAGCTCGCGAAGCAGGCGGGATGCTCCGAGGCGGCCCTGTACAAGCACTTCCGGAGCAAGGAGGAGATCTTCGTACAGGTGCTGCGCGAGCGGGTGCCGCAGCTCGCGGACGCCCTGGCGGAGCTGCCGGACCGAGCGGGGGACGAACGCGGTCCGGCCGAGCACCTCACGGAGGTGACGCTGGCGGCCGTGCGCTTCTACCGACGGTCGTTCCCGATCGCGGCCTCGCTGTTCGCCAGTCCGGAGCTGCTGGCGACGCACCGGCGCAAGCTCGACGAGCTGGGTACCGTCGGGCCGCACAACGCGAGCCGGCAAGTGGCGGCGTACCTGGCCGCGGAGCAGGAGCTGGGTCGGGTCTCGGCGGCGGTCGATCCGCACGCGGCGGCCAACCTGCTGATCGGGGCCTGCTTCCACCGGGCGTTCCTCGACCTGTTCTTCGACGGGGAGGCACCGGCCGGTGCGCTGCGGCCGGCGGGCGAGGCGGAGTTCGCGGCGGAGACGGTGCGGGCGCTGCTGGGCGGGCTCGCACCGTCGGACGACACGTGAGGGTCGAGCGCGGGGGCGGCAGGGGCCGCGCGGGGGCCTGAGCACCCGGGAGGGCGCGGTCGTGCCGGGGACGGCCGGCCCAGGAGTTCGGGGAGTTCCACGGAATTCCGGGGCCGCCGGGGAGGACGGGGCGGCCCGGCGGTGGCCGGGGCGCCGTCCGGGGTGGTGCGGTCGTGGCTCAGACGCACGCCTCCGCGGGGAAGAGGCCGTCGGCGGCGCGTTCGAAGGTGAGCAGGCGGCGCTTGCGGTCGAGGCCGCCGCCGTAGCCGGTGAGGCTGCCGTTGGCGCCGACGACGCGGTGGCAGGGGACGATGATGCCGACCGGGTTGCGGCCGTTGGCCAGGCCGACGGCGCGGGAGGCGGCCGGGTTGCCGAGCCGTTCGGCGAGCTGCCCGTAGGAGAGGGTCTCGCCGTACGGGATCGTGCACAGGGCGGCCCAGACGCGGCGTTGGAACGAGGTGCCGTGCAGTGCGAGCGGCAGGTCGAAGGCGGTCAGTTCGCCCCGGAAGTAGGCGCGGAGTTGGGTGATGGTCCGGGCGAAGGGCGGTTCGGCGGGGTCGGCCGGGGGGCCGAAGTTCTCCTGGGGCGGGCGGTGGCGCTGGTCGGTCATGTAGAGACCGGTGAGGGCGTCGCCGTCGGCGACGAGGGTGAGCGGGCCCACGGGGGTGTCGTCGAGGACGGTGTGGGTGACGGGGCTGGTGGGGGCCGTGCTGGGTGCGGGCATGGTGGGGCTCACTTCGCTGGGAGGTGGTTGATGGGGTGGTCGTCGGTCGCCCAGAGGTACTGGACGGCGTAGGCGCGCCAGGGGCGCCAGCGGGCGGAGTGCCGGATCAGGGCGGCGGGGGTGGCGGGCATGCCGAGGCCGGCGGCGGCGCGGCGCAGGCCGAGGTCGGTGGGGGTGAAGGCGTCGGGGTCGCCGAGGGCGCGCATGGCGATGCATTCGACGGTCCAGGGGCCGATGCCGGGGAGTTCGGCGAGGCGGGCGCGGGCCTCGTCCCGGTCGCTGCCGACGTCGAGGTGGAGGGTGCCGTCGGTGAGGGCGGCGACGACGCCGGTGAGGGTGGCGCGGCGGGTGCGGGGCATGGCGAGGGTTTCCGGATCGAGTCCGGCGAGCGCGGCGGGGGTCGGGAAGAGGTGGGTGAGGCCGCCGGCGGGGTCGTCGACGGGTTCGCCGTGGGCGCGGACCAGACGGCCGGCGTGGGTGCGGGCGGCGGCGGTGGAGACCTGCTGTCCGAGGACGGCGCGGACCGCGAACTCGTCGGGGTCGGTGGTACGCGGTACTCGGCGGCCGGGGGCCTTGTCGACCAGGGGGGCGAGTTGCGGGTCGGTGCGCAGGAGTCCGTCGACGGCTTCGGGGTCGGCGTCGAGGTCGAGCAGTCGGCGGCAGCGGGCGATGGCGCCGGCCAGGTCGCGGAGGTCGGTGAGGGCGAGGCGGCAGTCGATGTGGTCGGGGTGGGGCGCGAGGGCGACGATGCCGTGTCCGTAGGGGAGGGCGAGGGTGCGGCGGTAGGCGCCGTCGCGCCATTCCTCGACGCCGGGGACGGCGGTGGCGGCGAGGTGTCCGAAGAGGTTGTCGGGGTTGAGCGGCTGGCGGAAGGGGAGCCGCAGGGTGAGGGTGCCGGGGGCGGCGGTGCGGGGGCCGGGGCGGGCGCGGCCGCGGAGTTCGGTCGGGGAGAGGGCGAAGACCTCGCGGACGGTCTCGTTGAAGGCGCGGATGCTGGCGAATCCGGCGGCGAAGGCGATCTCGGCCATCGGGAGCGAGGTCGTCTCGATCAGCAGTCGGGCGGTTTGGGCGCGCTGGGCGCGGGCCAGGGCGAGGGGGCCGGCGCCGAGTTCGGCGCGCAGTTGGCGCTCGATCTGGCGGGGGCTGTAGCCGAGGCGGGCGGCGAGGCCGGGGACGCCTTCGCGGTCGACGGTTCCGTCGCCGATCAGACGCATGGCGCGGGCGACGAGGTCGGCGCGTTCGTCCCACTGCGGGGAGCCGGGGCTGGCGTCGGGGCGGCAGCGTTTGCAGGCGCGGAAGCCGGCTTGTTGGGCGGCGGCGGCGCTGGGGTAGAAGCGCATGTTCTCGGGCTTGGGGGGCACTACCGGGCAGCTGGGCCGGCAGTAGATGCCGGTGGTGAGGACCGCGGTGTAGAACCATCCGTCGAAGCGGGCGTCCTTGGATTGCACGGCGCGCAGACAGCGCTCGGTGTCGGTGTGCATGTCCTCCAGGATTCCTCAGCCGGGTGGGGTGGGCTGGCGGAAATCCGACATGAACCTCGGCTCATCAGCCTGGACGCCGGTTACCGGCTCGGGCGTCGCCCGGGTGGCCTCCGGGGTCGTCTTCGGGCGGCTCCGGACCGGCCGCCATGGGCCGATGTCGGCCGCTGCGGGCCGCTGTGGGCCGCTGTGGGCCGCTGTGGGTCAGTGCTCGGCCAGGGCTGTCTGATAGGCGGCGTGGGCGCGGTCGTCGAAGACCACGAAGCGGATCTCGTCGAAGGCGTCGGGAGTGGTGGCGAGGGCGGCGCGGACGGTGGCGACGGCGGTGTGGGCGGCGTCGGCGATCGGCCAGCGGTAGACGCCGGTGGAGATGGCGGGGAAGGCGAGGGTGCGGGCGCCGAGTGCGGCGGCGGTGCGGAGGGCTTGCACGTAGCAGGAGGCCAGGAGGTCGCTGCGGTCCTCGGTGGCGGAGTGGACCGGGCCGACGGTGTGGATCACCCAGCGGGCGGGGAGTCGGCCGGCGGTGGTGGCGACGGCCTGGCCGGTGGGCAGGCCGCGGCCGTAGCGGCCGGCGCGCAGGGCGCGGCATTCGGCGAGGATCTCCGGGCCACCACGGCGGTGGATGGCGCCGTCCACTCCCCCGCCGCCCAGGAGCGAGGAGTTGGCGGCGTTGACCACGGCGTCGACGGCCTGCTCGGTGATGTCGCCCTGGGTGAGGGTGAGACGGGTGTTCATGGTGCTGAGCGTAGGTGGTGCGGTGCTCCGTCCCCGTCTCCGTCCGTCGCCCGTCGGGGCGCGCCGGTGAAGGGCAGGGCGGCGGGCCCAGGGCGTGTCCGATGGGCCGGGCCCGACCCTGACCCATCGGACACGCCCTAGCGGTGGCTGCTTCGCAGGCGGCGCCAGACCGCCTTGGCGGCGTAGTGGCCGGACATGCCGTGGACGCCGGGGCCGGGTGGGGTGGCCTGGGAGCAGAGGAAGACGGCGGGGTGGGCGGTCTCGTAGGGGACGCGGGTGAGCTTGGGGCGGATGAGGAGGCGGAGGCCGGCGGCGGAGCCGGTGGCGGTGTCGCCGCCGACGTAGTTGGCGTTGCGGGCGGCGAGTTGTGGGGGGCCGGCGACGGCGCGGGCGAGGACGAGGTCGCGGAATCCGGGGGCGAAGCGCTCGATCTGGCGCTCGACGACGTCGGTGGCGTCGCCTTCCCAGCCGTTCGGGACGTGGCCGTAGGCCCAGAAGGTGTGGTTGCCGTCGGGGGCGCGGGTGGGGTCGATGAGGCTGGGTTGGGCGGTGATGAGGAAGGGGACGGAGGGGGCGCGGCCTTCGCTGGCGGCGTTGAGGGCGGCGGAGATCTCGCCGCTGGTGGGGCCGATGTGGACGGTGCCGGCGCGCCGGGCTTCCTCGGCGGTCCAGGGGGCGGGGCCGGAGAGCGCGTAGTCGATCTTGAAGACGCTGGGGCCGTAGGTGACGTCGCGGTAGGCGTTGCCGAGGCCGGCGATCCGGGCGAGGGCGGTCGGGGAGGTGTCGAAGACGTAGGCGCGGGCGGGCGGGAGGTCGTCCAGGCGCTTGACCTCGAAGTCGGTGTGGACGGCGCCGCCGTGGGCGCGGAGCAGTCCGGCGAGGGCGTCGGAGATGGCCTGGGAGCCGCCGCGGGGCACCGGCCAGCCGTTGGCGTGGGCGGCCAGGGCGAACATCAGGGCCAGGCCGCTGGTGCCGAGGCCGCGGAGCGGGGCGATGGCGTGGGCGGCGAGGCCGGCCAGCAGGGCGCGGGCCTTCTCGTCCTGGAAGCGGCGGTTGAGGAGGGTGACCGGCTGCATGCCGACCAGGCCGAAGCGCGCGTAGGTGACCGGAGCCTGGGGCAGGCCCAGCCACTGGGTGCGCAGGAAGTCGTGGGCCATGGCGTCCCACTTGCCGGTGAAGGGGGCGACGAGCCGGCGGTAGGTGCCGGCGTCGCGGGGGCCGAAGGACATGGCCGTCTCGCCGACGGAGTGCGCGAGGACGGCGGCGGTGCCGTCGGGGAAGGGGTGCGCCATGGGCAGGTCGGGGTGGAGCCATTGCAGGCCGTACCGCTCCAGGGGCATGGCGCGGAAGGCGGGTGAGCCCACGCCCAGTGGGTGCACCGCGGAGCAGGGGTCGTGGCGGAAGCCCGGGAGGGTGAGTTCCTCGGTGCGGGCTCCGCCGCCGATGGTGTCGCGGGCTTCGAAGACCGCTACGGACATGCCGCGGCGGGCGAGTTCGACCGCCGCCGTCAGGCCGTTGGGTCCCGCTCCGATCACGACGGCATCGAGCATCGTCGGCACCTGCGCCACTCCCCTCGTGTCCGACCCTCGTCGGTGAGGGTCAGTTGGCGGCAGCCAGCAGTCCGAGGATACGCCGGGCCGTTTGGGCGTCCCGGGCCGCGGTGAAGGGCAGGGCGTTGCCGCCTTCGATGCGGAAGGGCTGGCCGGCGACCGTGCCGCTGGCGCCGCCCGCTTCGTGGACGAGGAGGAGTCCGGCGGCGTGGTCCCAGGCGTTCTGCCAGCTGAAGGCGGTGGCGTCGAGCCGGCCGAGGGCTATGTGGAGGTACTCCAGGCCCGCGGAGCCGCAGGGGCGGGGGGCGATGCCGGGGGCGTCGAGGCCGGCGAGCACGCGCTTTTGGTCGTCGGTGGTGAAGTCGGGGTGGGAGGTGGCGACTTCGAGGGTGGCGCCGGGGGCGGGGTGGCCGGCGTGCAGCCGCTCGCCGTTGAGCCAGGCGCCGGCGCCGCGGCGGGCGACGGCCATCTGGTCGAGGGCCGGGGCGTACGTCCAGGAGGCGAGGACCTCGCCGTGGTGGGCGAGGGCGACCAAGGTCGCGAAGCCGGGGTCGCCGTGGACGAACTGGCGGGTGCCGTCGACCGGGTCGACGATCCAGACGGGGGCGTCGCCGTGGAGCGCGTCGAGGACCGTGGGGTCGGCGTGCACGGCTTCTTCACCGACCACCCGGGAGCCGGGCAGCAGGGCGGTGAGGGCGGCGGTGAGGTGTTCCTCGGCGCGGCGGTCGGCGATGGTGACGAGGTCGTGCGGGCCGTTCTTCTGGACGATGTCCTCGGCGGCGAGCTGCCGGAAGCGGGGCGTGATCTCGTCGGCCGCGGCCTGTCGGACGGCGGTCTCGACGGCGGCCAGGTCCAGGCCGGAGAGGTCGAGGCCGGTGGGGTCGGACGCGGCGGGCTCGGTGGCGCCGGGCGTCGTGGTGGTGGGCGTCGTGGTGGTGGGGAGGGGGGTGACGGCGTCGGTGAGCTCCGTGGTGTCTCCCTGATTGCGGGTGTGCAGTGCTTCGATCATGCGTCCATCGAACCACGAGCCACTGACACTCCAGCCGGACGCCGGGTGAACTCCCGGTGCCCTCCGGGCCACGGGCGGGTGCGGCCGGAGGCCCCGCTGAGGGCCCCGTCCGCACCCGCCCCCCTCGGTGTCGTTGCAGGTCAGACCCCATGTCGGTGGTGACGCCGGGATGGGGGGGCCGAGCCGGGAGGGGTCAGCGGCCGACGGCGTACCCCTGCATGCCGCGCGGGTTGGCGGCGGCCGACAGCACTCCGGTGCGGGGGTCGCGGGCCACCGCGCTCAGGCGCCCCTCCGACCAGGCGGCGCCCACCGTGACGTCGTGGCCGCGCTCCCGCAGTCCGTCGATGACCTCGTCGCCGATCCGGGATTCGACGGTGACGCTGCCGGGGCGCATGCCGCGCGGGAAGAAGGAACCGGGGAAGGAGTCGTTGTGCCAGTTCGGGGCGTCGATGGCGCCTTGGAGGTCGAGTCCGCCGCGGACCTGCGGGCGCAGGGCGACGGACAGGAAGAAGTGCAGTTGCCACTGGTCCTGCTGGTCGCCGCCCGGGGTGCCGAACGCCATGACGGGGACGCCGTCGCGCAGGGCGAGGGAGGGGGTGAGGGTGGTCCGGGGGCGGCGCCCGGGGGTGAGGGAGTTGGGCAGGCCCTCCTCCAGCCAGGCCATTTGCAGGCGGGTGCCGAGCGGGAAGCCGAGGCCGGGGACGACGGGGTTGGATTGCAGCCACCCGCCGGAGGGGGTGGCGGAGACGAAGTTGCCCCAGCGGTCGACGACGTCGATGTGGCAGGTGTCGCCGCGGGTGGTGCCGTCACGGTCGACCTCGGGGGCGACGGCCGGCGGGGCGCCGTGGCGGGGCTCGCCGGTGCCGCGGGCCACGGTCGGTTCTCCGGCGCCGCTCGCCGACACGCCGAGCGGATCGAAGCCACCGGTGCCGGTGGCCACCGCCAGGGCGTGCTTGCTCAGCCGCGGGGTGCGGCCGTCGGGGCTGCCGGGCCGCAGCGCGGCGGAGGCGCGGTCGCCGATCAGGGCCCGCCGGGCGGCGTTGTAGTCGTCCCCGAGCAGGGTGGCGAGGGGGACGTCGGCGGCGTCGCCGTACCACGCTTCGCGGTCGGCCATCGCGAGTTTGCTGCCCTCGACGAGCAGGTGGACGTAGTCGGGACTGCCGTGGGCGGGCAACTCGTTCGGGAGCAGGGCGAGTTGCTGGAGGAGGGCCGGGCCCTGGGTCCAGCCGCCGGCCTTGGCGACGGTCCACCCCTGCCAGTCGTAGGTCACCGGGTCCTCGTAGGTGGCGCGGTAGGCGGCCAGGTCGTCGCCGGTGAGGGTGCCGGCATGGCGTTCGCCGGAGGTGTCCATGGCGGGGCGGGCGGCGAAGGCGGCGAGCGCCTCGCCGATGAAACCCTCGCGCCAGATGCGGCGGGCGGCGTCGATCTGGGCGGCGCGGTCGGTGGCGGCGGCCCCGGCCTCGGTGAGGAGGCGGCGCCAGGTGGCGGCCAGCGGCCGGTTGGTGAGGAGTTCGCCCGGGCGGACGGCGCGGCCGCCGGGCAGGTAGAGCTCGGCGGAGGAGGTCCACTCGGTCGCGAAGAGCGTGCGGACGGTCTGGACGGTCTCCCCGATGCGTTCGACGGCGGGGTGTCCGTGTTCGGCGTACTCGATGGCGTAACGGAGCACCTCGGCCAGGGACTTGGTGCCGTGGTCGCGCAGCAGCAGCATCCAGGCGTCGAAGGCGCCGGGGACGGCGGCGGCGAGCGGCCCGGTGCCGGGCACCAGGTCGAGGCCGAGGGAGGTGTAGTGCGCCACGCTGGCCCCGGCCGGGGCCGGGCCCTGGCCGCACAGCACCCGCACCGGTCCGCCCGCCGGGGCCAGGAGGATGGGCACTTCGCCGGCCGGGCCGTTGAGGTGCGGTTCGACGACGTGCAGCACGAATCCGGCGGCGACGGCGGCGTCGAAGGCGTTGCCGCCGTCCTCCAGGACGGCCATCGCAGACTGGGACGCCAACCAGTGGGTGGTGGCGGCCATGCCGAAGGTGCCTTGGAGCGTGGGGCGGGTGGTGAACACGGGGGCTCCTAGTCGTGGGTCGGTGTGCGGCGTCACGGGTCGTCGCGGCGGGGCTGTCCCCCGTACCCTCCCCCCATGCTCCGGGATCTCACCTCGCTCCCCGGTGCCGTCCGCGGGGCCCGTTGGGGCGGGCTGACGCCGGTCGCGGACGGACCGGCCGGCCGGCGAACCCGGTCGCCGTGCCGCGCGCCGTTCCGTACGCTCGCCCCATGAGCAGCACCGACGACGGGCCCGCGCGCCGCCCCCTGGTGGCGATCCTGAGCGGCGCCGGGATCTCCACCGACTCCGGGATCCCCGACTACCGCGGGCCGAACGGCCTGTGGCGGCGCGACCCGGAGGCCGAGAAGCTGGTCACCTACGACACGTACATGGCGGATCCGGAGATCCGCCGGCGGTCGTGGCGGATGCGGCAGGAGAGCCCGGCCTTCCGCGCCCGGCCGAACGCCGCGCACGAGGCGGTGGCCCGGTTGGAGCGGTCCGGGACGCCGGTGCGGGTGATCACCCAGAACGTGGACGGGCTGCACCAACTCGCCGGGATGCCGGCCCGCAAGGTGCTCGAACTGCACGGCACCGCACGGGAGGTGGCGTGCACCCGCTGCCACGCCCGGTCGTCGATGGCGCAGGCGCTGGAGCGGGTGGCGGCCGGCGATCCCGATCCGGCGTGCCTGGTCTGCGGCGGGATCCTGAAGTCGGCGACGGTGATGTTCGGGGAGCGGCTGGATCCGCAGGTGCTCGGCGAGGCGTTGGGCGTGGCGAAGGCGGCCGAGGTGTTCTTCGCGGTGGGCACCACGCTCCAGGTGCAGCCGGCGGCCTCGCTCGCCGGGGTGGCGGTGGAGCACGGCGCGCGTCTGGTGATCGTCAATGCCGAGCCGACGCCGTACGACGCGCTGGCCGCCGAGTTGGTGCGCGAGCCGATCGGGTCGGCGTTGCCCCGCCTGTTGGACGCCCTCGTCTGACCTCGGCGCGGCACCGCCCTTGGCCGACGTGGTCCCGGAGCATCCGGGATCGTCCCGGATCGCGCCCGGATCGGTCCCTTTCGTCGGGAATGCTGCGGCCCGCGTTACGGTTGACGCCGCTGCCGGCCGCGCGCCGTGCGGGGGAACGGCAGCGGGGAGCGGGAAAGGCGGTAGGGCCGTGCAGGGCA
This sequence comes from Streptomyces sp. x-19, assembly GCF_046549115.1. Lineage (NCBI taxonomy): Bacteria > Bacillati > Actinomycetota > Actinomycetes > Kitasatosporales > Streptomycetaceae > Streptomyces > Streptomyces sp. x-19. The sequence continues at coordinate 788,087 of NZ_JAJPWK010000003.1, forward strand.
AGCACCACGGTGAGTACAAGGTGCCGGGCGGCAAGTTGGTGGTCGTCGACCTGGAGGTGGTGGACGGGGCGCTGCGCGGCGTCCGGGTGGCCGGGGACTTCTTCCTGGAGCCGGACGAGGCGCTGGACGCCATCAACGGCGCCCTGGAGGGCGCGCCGGCGGACACCGACGCGCGGGGGCTGGCCGCCCGCATCGACGCGGCGTTGCCCGCCGGTGCGGTGCTGTTCGGGTTCAGCAGCGAGGCGGTGGGCGTCGCGGTGCGACGGGCGGTGGCCGGCGCCCGGGAGTGGACCGACTTCGACTGGCAGATCATCCACGAGGGGCCGCAGTCGCCGGCCCTGCACATGGCGTTGGACGAGGTGTTGACGGCCGAGGTCGCGGCGGGGCGGCGACCGCCGACGCTGCGGGTGTGGGAGTGGGACCGCCCGGCGGTGATCATCGGTAGCTTCCAGTCGCTGGCGAACGAGGTCGACCCGGAGGGCGCCGCCCGGCACGGTGTCACGGTTGTCCGCCGGATCTCGGGCGGCGGCGCGATGTTCGTGGAGCCGGGCAACACCATCACCTACTCGCTCTGCGTCCCCAACTCCCTTGTCCAGGGCCTGAGTTTCGCGGAGAGCTACGCCTATCTGGACGACTGGGTGCTGGGCGCCCTCGGCGACATGGGCATCACCGCGTGGTACAAGCCGCTGAACGACATCGCCACCGAGGCCGGGAAGATCGCCGGTGCGGCGCAGAAGCGCATGGCGGCGGGCGACGGCGCGGTGCTGCACCACGTGACGATGTCCTACGACATCGACGCCGAGAAGATGGTCCAGGTGCTGCGCATCGGCAAGGAGAAGCTCTCGGACAAGGGCACCACCAGCGCGAAGAAGCGGGTGGATCCCCTGCGCCGGCAGACGGGCCTGCCGCGGGCGGAGGTCATCGCCCGGATGATCGCCTCGTTCCGCACCCGGTACGGCGGTTCGACGGGTTCGGTGTCCCCTCGCGAACTGGCCCGGGCGGAGGAACTGGCCGCCGCCAAGTTCAGCTCCCGGGAGTGGCTGACGCGGGTGCCGTAGCCGGGGCCGACGGGCGCCGGCGGGCGATCGGGGGCGTGCGGTGAGAGTCGTGGCATCCGCACGATCAGCCGTGCCGTCGCCCACCGGCAGGCATTCGCCTGCGTGGCGGACGACTCAACTACCTCGCGGGAGGGTTCGCACGTGACTGGCGCCGCGCCGCGGAGGGCCTGCCGTGCCCGGGCAACTGCCCTTCGGACAAGGGGAACCACCTGTTCACTCGCGAGCAGGCTCGTTCAGCACTGACGGGGAATCCGTCTTCGCGCACCATGACCGAGCATGCCTGAACGAGACAATGCTCCCGGAAACAGCGGAGGGGATGTGAGCCACCGCTCAGCGAGCGGCGACTTGATCATTGACCACCGGAGGTTCGAGTGGCGCAATTTCGCGAGCGAAGAATTCACCAAACGGCTCACTGCGCTGGTACAGCACGTCGAAACTCGCAGAGGTGTCCTCGATTGCCGCTCGATCCACGATGCGGTTTGCTCCGGCAGCGTTCCCGTCGTCATCGTAAGCCACCTCGTACATGACCTCGTCGCCAAGGATCACGACTTCGGGGACCAGGGATTCTGCTTCAATTTCCGCGATGGCACGGGAGTCCAGCACCCTGATATTGTCCCCCAGTTCTACGCGCAGACGAAGCACGAAGAGCTCCCACTGCACGTACGGGGTGACGGGGAATTCGACCACGCGAATGCGGCGCTCCAGAATCCCCAATTCGGCGGCCTTCCGGAACTGCGCGGAATAGATCTCTCGCTTCTCCTCGATCAGAGAGATCGCCGTGCGCCATTCACCAACCGCAAAAGCTTCCCAACTGGGAAAGCCTCGCTCCTTGAAGTTCTGCCCACGTTCAAGCTTGCGCAAGGAGCGGATGCCGCTCCCATAATGGCGACGAAAGTCTTCGTGATACCGAGGGCGGTCCAGATGCTCTGAGGTACTACGCCGGAACGATTCAAACACTGGGAATGTCCGGCTTCGCTGCGACCATCATGCTCCTCGGGATGACCACCAGACGTTCGTCACTCCCGATCGAAACGCCTGCGGGAAGCACTTCCCCCAGCGAATCCGTGAGGTCTCGACCGATGATGGCGACGTCTCCGTTCTCAAGCTCCCAGATGTCCGGGCAGTCGGGATTATCGGTCGTGTGACCTAATTCTTGCGGCGACTTCCCCAGCCGCCTCTTAAATGTCGTCATGGGGTCAGCTTCCCACGGCCTGGACATAACACCCCTCCCAGAGATGACTAGAACGTACCGAGCGTAACGGTTGAAGCGTTGCCCCACTAGAGCAACCACTAAGCCATCCGGGGAAAATCGACAACGGCATATGCCATAGTCATACCTCCCCGAAGACACTTGCTGGTTCGGATTGCCGATGCCACCATGCTGACCACAAGGAGGAAACGCAACTCACCCATGGGCGCCGATGGCCCGATTTGTAGCCTTATGGGAAAAGTTTTAGCCCGCCAATCATCCAAATGGGGGAACTATGGATGCAGAATTAACGTCCTTCGCACAGGCCGCTGGAACCACCCTGGTCACTCTGATGACAACTGAAGCCTGGCAACACGCTCGCGATAGTTTCACACGCTTATGGCAGCGCTGGCAGCCCGAAAGAGCACAAGACATTTCCCGCGCGTTGGACGTGAGCCAAGAGGAAGTACTGCGCGCCCACTCGGCAGACGACCAAGAGATGCTGGGTGAACTGCGAATGCAGTGGGTGGGATATCTCCGCCGGCTTTTGCTGTCCGATCCGGAAGCCATCGAGGATCTGCGCACGTTGCTCAGCGAGCTCAGCCCCCACGCCGACGCGAGTGCCCCGTCCGTGGCTCAGCACGGCACCGCGTCCGGGCGAGCTCGCATCTATCAAGCGGGCCGCGACATGCACATCAATGAGCGATGAGAGGAGCGATGGACGGCCGTGCCGAGGACGGCGGCCGCGTCTACCAGTCATCCCGCGACCAGCACATCAGCGAGTACCACTACCACGGCAGTGCGGAACTCGGCCTCGCCGGGCCCGACTCCGTGAGGCGCCCGGCAGTCGGTCGGGCACCGGTGGTCCTGCGGGACCGCGCCGAAGTGCTGGAACGCCTGCGATCAAGCACCGCCGCGCGACATGGTGGCCGGGCCTTCGTGCTCCACGGTATGGGAGGCTGCGGCAAAACCGCCGTTGCCTACGCCTTCTTCCACTTCGCCACCGAGGGCAACTGCCGTGTCGGGCTCTGGGTGAACGCCTCCGACCGGGCCAGCCTCCGCTCCGGGATGCTCGCGGTGGCCGCTGACCGCGGGGCTGCGGACGGCGAACTCCTGGCAGCCAGGAACGGCTTGCGGCCCGGAGCCGACCTGGTCTGGGAACGCCTCAACCGTTCCACCGAGCCGTGGTTACTGGTGTTGGACAACGCGGACGACCCCGAGATCTTGCGGGACGGGAGCTGGCTGCGCACCAGCCCCAACGGCATCGTCGTGGTCACGACCCGTCGAGCGGCGCCTCGTTGGTGGCCGGGAGCAGAGTTGCAGTACATCGGGGTGCTGCCGCGGGACGACGCCGCGAGGGTGCTGTGCGACCTCGCACCACAGAGCGGCACGCTGAAGCAGGCCGCTGAGATCGCGGACAAGCTGGGTCGCCTGCCCCTCGCACTGACGCTGGCAGGCGGCTTCCTCTCCCACCAAGTGCTCGACCCCTGGACGATGGATGCCTACCGGCGCCACCTCGAGGAAGGAGAAGGCGTCGAGCTGATAGACCAAGGAGCTGACATCTTGTCTGACGACGACCCGCGCCACCTGGTGGCGCGCACCTGGCAACTGACGCTCGACAGCTTCGAGGCACGCGGATTGCCTGAAGCGGTGACGCTTCTTCGCTTGCTCGCGCGTTTCGCGCCGGAGCCGTTGCCGGTATCTCTCCTGAATCACCCGGAAGTCGGCCGCGCGTTTCCCCGTGCTCGTACGGAAGCGGCGCTCCGCGCGTTGCTCGATCAATCACTCACCGAGCTCATCGACGTCGGCGTACGGTGTGTGCAGACCCACGGCGTTTTGCTCGACAGCGTTGCTTCCGCGACGCCGCCTGAGACACTCGCGGTGCTCAGCACGACAGCTGGCAAGTTGCTGAACGCCGCCGTTCCGGAGCAACCGGACGCCGGCCCGGAAGACCCTCGGTTACGTCTTCTCAGCCCCCACGCCATCGCCATGTTGCGGCACGGCGCGCCTCCCCCGACGATGGCTGAACTGGTCGGCACTGCGACACGGTTGGCCACCGCCCTACACCGCACGGGCGACTACCTCACCGCCTGGGAGACTGCACATGGCGCAGCGCAGCTCTCCCGGGAAACCCTGGGCGCAGAGCACCGCTTGGTGTTGGCAGCGGATTCGAGGGCCGGCCGGGCGCTTTTTCGTTTGGGCAGGTACCCCGAGGCCGAGCGGGTGCTACGTCAGGTAAGAGGCGCTCAGGAGCAACTGTTCGGAGCTCACGACCCGGACACTCTGGACAGCAGCCACGGACTCCAGCTGGTCTTGGGGAATGTCGGCAAAAGACCGGAGGCCCTTTCGCTGCTCCGTGCCACGATCACCGGCCGGCTGGCATCTCTCGGACCTGCTCACCCGCTGACGTTGCGCTCCCAGGCCAGCTTGTTGACCATGTTGTCGAAGCCCGAACTCGAAATGCCGGAAAACGTCCCGCTGCTTTCCCTGCCCACGGACTGCGAGCGCCACCTCGGCGCCGATCACACGGTCACGTTGGGCGCGAGACACAATCACGCGTGGGCGCTCTACGTACTGCACCGGCTCCGCGAGGCAGATGAAGAAATTCGACTCGTCTCGGAGATGTACGAGCATCGCTTCGGGGCCGATTACCCTATCGCGCTCTCCGCACAACAGCTGCACGCCCGCATCCACCACAAGCTTGGCAACGTCGAGGCAGCGGTAGACCTCATGGACGAGGTCGTGCAGAAGCGAGCCAGCAGTTTGGGGCCCGACCATCCGTTCACCACTGCCAGCAGACGTGTGCTGGCTGACTTCAGAGGCAACGGTCGAACGGCGCGCTGAGACAACTCCAGACACACGAGTCCGCGTACGAACGGGGCGTTGGGCCGGGAGGAACTGCAGGGGCTCTGCGGAGCACGGTCCGGGCAGATCGTCAGAGGCGCTGCGAGCCTGCCCTGACCGTTGAACGGGCTCGGCCTCGCCACCGGGGCGCGTGATCCTGTGCTGGTCCTGCGACTGGCCCCGAGCAGGGTGGCTCTCCTGTTCGGGGCCGCGCCGGTGGAACGGTCGGCCGGGTGCTCCGGCCTCAGCGGAGAGCGGGGATGACCTCCGCGCCGTACGCGTCGAGGGTGGATTCCTTGGCGTCGTGCATGGCGTAGAGCGCGAACTGGTCGACGCCCAGGTCGCGCAGGGCGCGCAGCTTCTCGCGGTGCGCCTCGGCCGGGCCGAGCAGGCAGAAGCGGTCCACGATCCCGTCCGGGACGAAGGCGGTGTCGGGGTTTCCGGTGCGGCCGTGGTGGGAGTAGTCGTAGCCCTCGCGGGACTTGATGTAGTCGGTGAGTTCGTCGGGGACGAGGCCGGAGTGTTCGCCGTAGCGGGCGACGAGGTCGGCGACGTGGTTGCCGACCATGCCGCCGAACCAGCGGCACTGCTCGCGGGCGTGGTCGAGGTCGTCGCCGACGTAGGCGGGGGCGGCGACGCAGATGGTGACCGCGGCCGGGTCGCGGCCGGCGTCCGCGGCGGCCCGGCGGACGGCCTTGATCATCCACTCGGTGAGGAAGGGGTCGGCGAGTTGGAGGATGAAGCCGTCGGCCAGCCGGCCGGCCATGGCCAGCGCCTTGGGGCCGTAGGCGGCCATCCACACCGGCAGGTGGCCGTTGGTGATCCAGGGGATGCGGATGCGGTGGCCGCCGACGTCGGCCTCGCGTCCCTCGGCGAGGTCGCGGATCTGGCCGATCGCCTCGCCCAGCCGTGCCAGGGTGTTGGGCGGGCGGCCGGCCACCCGCATCGCGGAGTCGCCGCGTCCGATGCCGCAGACGGTGCGGTTGCCGTACATGTCGTTGAGGGTGGCGAAGGTCGAGGCGGTGACCTCGGGGGTGCGGGTGGAGGGGTTGGTGACCATCGGGCCGACGATCAGGTGGTCGGTGTGTTCCAGGATGCGGCTGTGGATGACGAACGGCTCCTGCCACAGCACGGCCGAGTCGAAGGTCCAGCCGTAGCGGAAGCCGTTGCGCTCGGCGCGGCGCATCAGCTCCACGACGGCGGAGGCGGGCGGATCGGGCTGGAGGACGACTCCGAAGTCCACTGCGGCGCTCCTTGGGGTGCGGGCCGGTCCGGTGCCGGCCGGGTGGGGTGGGCGCGGGGTGCTCACATGAGGTACTGGCAGGTGCCGCGCGGGATGTACTGGCCGTGGCCGGCGCGGCCGGTGAACTCGCGGCCGTCGATGACGGGTTCGCCGCGGGACAGCACGGTGACGACCTGTCCGGTCAGACGCTTGCCCTCGTAGGCCGAGTAGTCGACGTTCATGTGGTGGGTCCGTGCGGAGACGGTCTGTTCGGCGTGCGGGTCGTAGAGCACGATGTCGGCGTCGGCGCCCGGCGCGATGGTGCCCTTCTTCGGGTAGAGGCCGAACATCCGGGCCGGGGTCGCGCAGGCGATCTCGATCCAGCGGCGGCGGCTGATGCGGCCGTCGACGACGGCCTGGTGGAGCAGGTCCATGCGGTTCTCGATGCCCGGCATCCCGTTGGGGATCTTGGAGAAGTCGTCGCGGCCCAGTTCCTTCTGGCCGCGGAAGCAGAACGGGCAGTGGTCGGTGGAGACCACCTGGAGGTCGTTGGTGCGCAGGGCCCGCCAGAGTGCCGCCTGGTGCTCGCGGGGCCGCAGCGGCGTGGAGCAGACGTACTTGGCGCCTTCGAAGTCCGGCTCGGCGAGGTTGTCGGTGGACAGGAAGAGGTACTGCGGGCAGGTCTCGCCGAAGACGTTGAGTCCGGCGTGGCGGGCCCGGGCGATCTCGTCGGCGGCCTGCTCGGCGGAGACGTGGACGACGTAGAGGGGGGCGCCGGCGACCCGGGCGAGTTGGATGGTGCGGTGGGTGGCCTCGGCCTCCAGCAACACGTGGCGTACCTCGCCGTGGTAGCGGGGGTCGGTGTGGCCGGCGGCGAGGGCCTGCTCGACCAGGACGTCGATGGCGGGGCCGTTCTCGGCGTGCATCATCACCAGTCCGCCGTTGCCGGCGGCGCGCTGCATGGCGCGCAGGATCTGGCCGTCGTCGCTGTAGAAGACGCCGGGGTAGGCGGTGAACAGCTTGAAGGAGGTGACGCCTTCGGCGACCAGGAGGTCCATCTCCTTGAGCGAGTGCTCGTTGACGTCGGAGAGGATCATGTGGAAGGCGTAGTCGATGGCGCACTGGGCGTCGGACTTGGCGTGCCACAGGTCCAGGCCGGCGCGGAGTGCCTGGCCGCGGCTCTGGACGGCGAAGTCGACGAGGGTGGTGGTGCCGCCCCAGGCCGCGGCGCGGGTGCCGGTCTCGAAGGTGTCGGAGGAGGCGGTGCCGCCGAACGGGAAGTCCAGGTGGGTGTGGGCGTCGACGCCGCCCGGGATGACGTAGGTGCCGGTGGCGTCGAGGACCCGGTCGGCGCCGGCGGTCCAGCCGTCGGCGGTCGCGCTGTCGTGGGCGGCGAGGGCGGCGACGCGGCCGTCCTCGATCAGGACGTCGGCGTGCATCTCCTCGGCGGCGGTGATGACCAGTCCGCCCCGGACGACCGTACGGCTCATCTCGGCTCCCTACCTGACGCTACGTCACAAGCTGGTCTACACCCGTAGATTCCGGACGGGAAGGAGACACCGTAGAAGCATGTCACCCACCGTGGCAATACCGTGACGGCAGATCGGCCACCGACCGGGTGTCGCGGCGGCGGTCAGTCGGGTGGTTGAACGGGCGGTGCGGGAGGGGCGCCGGGGGCGGCGCCGGGAGGGGTGCGGGGGCGACCGGATGGGCAGGTAACAGACTCCGACCCACAACTTCGAAAGCGATGACGGAACCACACCTTCACAATCGGCACTGAGGGCGTCAAAAGGCTCACGGATGACGCCAGAAAGGCGATGCGCCATGGAGCAGAGCACGCCGTGGGAGTTCTCCGACGACCGCGGGCGCCTGGTGGTGGCCGGAAGCCGGCCGGAACGGATCGTGGCGTACATACCGGCGGGGGCGACGCTGTGGGACCACGGCATCCGCCCCGCGGGCCTGTTCGGGTCCCAGCACGACGGGGTGGCGGCCGACCCGGCCAAGGCCGGTGAGCTGCCGTTGGACGAGATCCCGTACCTCGGATCGGGCAGCGCACTGCACCCGGACGCCGTGCTGGCGGCCCGCCCGGACCTCGTGGTGGCGGTGACCTACGACGGGGAGCAGGTGTACGGCCTGGAGGCGAAGGTCGCACAGGAGCTGGAGGAGCAGGTCCCGGTGGCGACCGTCGCGGTGGGTCCGGGGCGCAGCCTGCCCGAAGTGCGGGAGCGCTTCGCGGCACTGGCCGGCTCCCTGGGGCACGGTGAACCACGCACGCTCGCGAAGGAGTTGGACGACGCCGAGGACGAGCTGCGACGGGCCGGCGGCGGTCCGGTGCGGCCGCGGGTGGTGGCGCTCTCCCCCGCCGGGTCGGACAGGGTGCACCTGGCCCGCCCGGGCACCTGGCCGGACCTGCGGGCGCTGGCCGAGCACGGCGTGGAGCTGCCGGAACCGGTGGCCGGGGCCGGCACCAACTGGTCGACGGTGGGCTGGGCGGAGGCCGCCGCGCTCGCCCCGGACGTGGTCCTGATCGACGTCCGGGCCAACGCCGCCCGGGTCGAGGCGCTGCGGACGGACGAGCACTGGCGGGCGATCGAGTCCCGGGTGCAGTTGCTGCCGTGGAACCCCGAGGCCCCGGTCAGCCGGCGCGCCCACACCCGTTTCTTCACCGAGGTGGCCGGCGCGGTGCGGGCGGCCGCCGCGCGGAAGTAGCGTCCGGGCTCCCGCGGTGCACCGGACGTCGGCGGCCCGGCCACCCCCTTGACGGCAACTGGCAACAAACCTAACTTTCACTCCCGTCCCCCACCTCCACGTCGGGAGTCCACCCATGGAGCAACCCCTAACCCCCCACCTCCGTAGGGGAGTTGCCCTCCTCGTCGGAATCGCGCTGACCGGCGCCTGTTCCGCGGCCGCCCAGCTGGCCCCGCCCGCGGCCCGGCCCGGCGGCGCGCACCCGTCCGCCGCGCGCGCGGCCGCGCCGTGGCGCGCCGATCCGGCGCGGGGCACCGCCGACTTCGAGGGCACGGAGACCAAACCGGGCACGGTGCGGGTCGCCGACGATCCGACCGGGCGGCACGGGAAGTCCTTCACGCTGCACACCTCCGGCGACAAGCTCGACGGCCCCACCCGGGTGCGGGTGGAGACCCGCGGCCACCGCACCGCCAACGGCCCGCTCCGCTTCTCCCGCGAGGGCGACGTCGTCTACGTCGGCTGGCGCTCGATGTGGGGTCCGCTGCCGACGAAGAAGGGCGACTGGGTGGTCCTGTGGCAGCTCAAGGACTACGGTCCGGGCGCCGCCACCCCACCGCTGTCGCTGCGCGCCCGGGGCGACGGCACCGTGGACCTGGAGTACTGCGACCCGCAGTTGCGGACCACCCGGCTCTGGCAGGCGCCGATCGCCCTGAACACCTGGCACGACTTCGTCCTCGGCATCAAGGTCTCGAAGGACCCGGGGCGCGGCTGGGTGCGGCTCTGGCACGACGGCGCGGCCCAGCAGTTGCCCGGCGGCTCCGAGCAGTACCCCGCGGCGACCCTGCGCGCCTCCTGGGTCACCGACAAGTGGGGGGTCTACCGCTCCGACGGCATCAAGGGGCCGGCCACCGCCTGGCTCAACTCCCCGGCCGTGGGCGGCCGTTACGAGGAGGTGGCACCCAAGGGCTGACCGTGGGGCACCGCGTGGGCCCGGATGCGCCCGGCGGGTCGGGGCGGGGCCGGCCGCGGCCCTTCCGCGGCCGGCCGGGCGGCGGGTGCGCGACCACCCGCCGAGACTGTAAGATCATCACGTAACTCCGGCCCACGGGCGGGAGTCACGCGTCTGTGGTCCAAGGAAAGACGCCCATCATCCGATGGGAAATGTAGGTGCAAGGCCTGCCGGGCGCTCCACACGAAGGGCCCCCGCTCATCGAGCGGGGGCCCTTTCTCGTGTGCTGCGGCAGGCACCGCGGTGCGTCACTGCCCGAAGCTTCCCTGACACAGCGTCAACAGGTCCGGGCGCACCTTGCCGGCGGCCATCTGGCAGATCACCCGTGGGTCCACGGAGCGGTGCGCGGCCGGGGCGCGCACCGCGGGATGGTGCGGGGGCGGTGCGGCCTGCGCGGGCCGTGGCCGTTCGCGGTGGTGGGCCGGCCGGGGGTGCTGCGGATGCGGCGCGGCGGGGAGCCGTCCGCGGTGCGGGGCCGGCGCGTCCGCCGCGGCCCCGTCCGCTTCCGCGACGGCGGCGTCCTCGGGCGGTTCCGGTGGCCGCGGTGCGGTCACCACCTGTTCGTGCGCGGTCCCTTCGGACGGCGCCCGGGTCGCGGGGCGTTCGGGCACGGACGGCGCCGGACGGGGCCCGGGCGGCGCCGTCCGGGACGCCGGGACGGACATGCAGCCGGTGACCGTGGCCAACACCGCGGCCGTCAGGACGAGGAGGGGAGGGGTGCGCACGGTCCCACCGTTCCGGCCGCGCCCCGGCCGGACAAGCAACACGCCGGGGAACCACGCGCACGAGGGAGCACGGGGGTGTCCGGTCGACGCGCGCGGCGCCGCGGCCGGGGCACCCCTCGGGGTGACCGGGGCGGCGCGGGCCGGGCGCGGCGCACGTCGGTCAGCGCCGTGCGAGGTTCGCCCGCGTCCACCGCAGGGCGTCCGCGAGCAGTTCGGCACCGTGCTCCGCCTCGGCGACGGTGAGTGTGAGCGGCGGGGCGATGCGGAGCGAGGCGCCGCCCCGGCCGCCCTTGCCGACCAGCAGCCCGCGTTCCCGCGCGGCCTCCAGGACCAGGGTGGCGGCCTCCGGGGACGGCTCGTCGGTGCCCGGTCGGACCAGCTCCACCCCGATCATCAGGCCCCGCCCGCGCACCTCCCGCACCACGTCGAGGCCGGCGGTCACCGCCCGCAGCCGCTCGATGAGCAGTCCGCCGACCCGCCGGGCGTTGCCCTGGAGGTCGTGCTCCAGGAGGTAGGTGAGGTTGGCCAGGCCGGCGGCCATGGTGATCGGGCTGCCGCCGAAGGTCGAGATGGAGTTGGCGGGCAGGCAGTTCATGATCTCGGCGCGGGCCACCACCCCGCCGATGGACATGCCGTTGCCGATGCCCTTGGCGAAGGTGAGCAGGTCCGGCGGGCCGTTCTCGCCGTGCGCCTGCCAGCCCCAGAAGTGCTCGCCGGTGCGGCCCCAGCCGGTCTGCACCTCGTCGCTGATCCACAGGATCCCCTCGCGGGCCAGGACCTCGCGGAACGCCGCGTACAGCCCGTCCGGCGGTGCGGTGAAGCCGCCGACGCCCTGCACCGGTTCGGCGATCAGCGCGGCGACGCCGCCCGCGGCCTGCTGGAGCACGTCCTCCAGGTCGGCGACGCAGGCCGCGGTGTACGCGGCGTCGTCGAGGTCGGCGTACGGGCCGCGGGAGCGGACCCCGCCGTGGACGTAGAGGGTCTGCAGCGGCGAGAGGCTGGTGGGTGACCAGCTCTGGTTGCCGGTGATGCCGACGGTGGAGAAGGAACGGCCGTGGTAGCTGTTGCGCATCGCCAGGATCTGGTTGGACCGGCGGTGGGTCGTGGCCAGGAGCAGTGCGGTGTCGTTGGCCTCGGTGCCGGAGGTGGTGAAGAAGACCCGGGCGTCGGGGATGCCGGAGAGCGCGGCGATCCGCTCCGCCAACTCCACCATGGGGCGGGAGAGGTACAGCGTGGAGGAGTGCAGGAGACGGCCGGCCTGCTCGCTGATCGCCTTGGTGACCTCCGGCAGGGCGTGCGCGGTCATCGTGGTGAGGATGCCACCGAAGAAGTCGAGGTAGCGGGTGCCGTCGGCGTCCCAGACGTACCGGCCCTCGCCGTGGGTGAGCTCCAGGGGGCGGTCGTAGTAGAGGCTCAACCAGGACGGCATGACGGCCTGGTGGCGGGCGTGCAGGCTTGCGGCGTCGGACGTCACGGCTGCACCAGCCCCTCGTAGGCGTCGGGGCGCCGGTCGCGGTAGAACGCCCACTGCTGGCGGACCTCGTCGATCAGGCCGAAGTCCAGGTCGCGGACGACCAGTTCCTCCTTGGAGTCGCTGGCGGGATCGCCGACGACCTGGCCGCGCGGGTCGACGAAGTAACTGGAGCCGTAGAAGTCGTTGTCGCCGTACTCCTCCACGCCGACCCGGTTGATCGCGGCGACGAAGTACTCGTTGGCGACCGCGGCCGCGGGCTGTTCCAGCCGCCAGAGGTACCCCGACAGTCCGCGCGAGGTGGCGGACGGGTTGTAGACGAGCTGGGCGCCGTTGAGGCCCAACTGCCGCCAGCCCTCCGGGAAGTGCCGGTCGTAGCAGATGTAGACGCCGATCCGGCCGACGGCGGTGTCGAAGACCGGCCAGCCGACGTTCCCCGGGCGGAAGTAGTACTTCTCCCAGAACCCCTTGACCTGCGGGATGTGGTGCTTGCGGTACTTGCCGAGGACGGTGCCGTCGGCGTCGATGACGGCCGCGGTGTTGTAGTAGAAGCCGGACTGCTCGACCTCGAAGACCGGCACGACGATCACCATCTGGGTCTCGCGGGCGAGGTCCTGCATCCGCCGCACGGTCGGGCCGTCCGGCACCGGCTCCGCCCAGCGGTAGTGCTCCGGCTCCTGGACCTGGCAGAAGTACGGGGCGTTGAAGACCTCCTGGAAGCCTATCACCTTGGCACCCTGCGCGGCCGCCGCCCGGGCGTGCTCCTCGTGTTTCGCGATCATCGATTCGGTGTCGCCCGTCCAGGTCGCCTGGACCAGTGCGGCACGCACAACATCGGCCATGAGCTGCTCCTTTGTCGCTGCGTCAGCCTGCGGTGCGCGGATCTACGCGTGTGGAGGCGACCGTAAGCCCCGTCACCGACCGTGGCAAGACCATCTCCCAGCACGGCGCGGCGATCGGGTGCGCGGGTCCGGACCGGGGCCGAGCGGGCCGCTCAGCGCGACGGCGCGGGCGGGAGGGAGCACCGGGAGGACAGCAAGAACGACAGGCAAACTTGCAAGTTTGCCTGTCGGGCTTCTACGCTCGGAGCATGCCCGACAAGGACCAGGAACGGCTCGCCACCGATCTCGGCGCGACGGTGTCCCTGCTGATGCGCCGGCTGCGCGCCGCCTCGCCGCAGGGCGAGCTGTCCCCCACGCAGCGCGCGGTGCTCGCCCGGATCGACGCCGACGGGCCGTCCACCATCGCGGCACTGGCCCGCGCCGAGCTGGTGCGCCCGCAGTCGATGCGGGTGACCGTCGGCGCCCTGGAGGAGCACGGGATCCTCGCCCGCAGCCCGCACCCCACCGACGGGCGGCAGGTGGTCTTCTCGCTCACCGAGGAGGGCCGCCGGGTGCTCCGGGACGTCCGGGCCGCCAAACACGACTGGCTCGCGGTGGCCGTCGCCGAGCGGTTGACCGCCGACGAGCGGCGGACACTGGCCGAGGCGACCGCGTTGATACGACGGCTGACCGAGGAATGAGCGCCCCCGACGCCCCGGACCGGACCGCCGGCCAGACCGCCGGCCGGACCACCGCCGACACCGCCGGCCCGGCCGCGCACCGCCCCGCGCCCCCGGCCGCCGACCGCGGCTTCGGCGCCCGGCTGATGACGCCGCTGCTGCTGGGGTCGCTGCTCAATCCGATCAACTCGACGATGATCGCCACCGCGCTGGTGGCGATCGGCCGGGACTTCCGGGTCGGCGCCGCCGACACCGCGTGGCTGATCTCGGCGATGTACCTCGCCAGCGCGGTGGGCCAGCCGACGCTGGGCCGGGTCGCCGACCGGATCGGGCCGCGCCGGGTGTTCGTCGCCGGCACCGTGGCGGTCGGTGCAGCCGGACTGATCGGCGCGCTGGCGCCGACCTTCACGCTGCTGGTCGTCTCCCGGATCGTCCTCGGCATCGGCACCGCGGCCGCCTACCCGGCGGCGATGGCGATGCTGCGCGCCGAGTCGCGGCGGGTGGGCCGGCCCACCCCCCGGGCGGTGCTCGGGCGGCTCTCCCTGGCCGCGCTGGCGAGTGCCGCGGTCGGCCCCACCCTCGGCGGGCTGCTGGCCGCGACCGCGGGCTGGCGGGCGGTCTTCGCGGTCAACATCCCCCTCGCGCTGCTGGCGCTGGTCGGTGCGCTGGCCTGGCTCCCGGCCGACCGGGACGCCCGGGCCGCGCACGGTGCCGCGCCGGCCGACGCCGCCCGCGGCGGCCTGGACCCGTTCGGCATCGCGCTCTTCGCCTCCGCACTGACCTGCGCGATGTTCTTCCTGCTGCGGCTGGACGCCCCGCGGTGGCCGCTGCTCGCGCCGACCGCGGCGCTGACCGCCGTCCTGGTCTGGTGGCAGCTGCGCCACCCCCGACCCTTCATCGACCTGCGGATGCTGGCCCGCAACCGGGCCCTGGCGCTGACCTACCTCCGGCACGGGCTGACCTACCTGGTCATCTACTGCGTGCTGTACGGCTACAGCCAGTGGCTGGAGCAGGGGCACGGCTTCTCGTCGTTCCACGCCGGACTGGTGATGCTGCCCATGTCCGGCGCGGCGGCGGTCTGCTCGCTGGCCGGCGCCCGGACGAAGGGCATCCGCGCCCCGCTGACCGTCGCCGCGGCCTGCCTGACCGCGGGCAGCGCCGTCTTCCTGCTGCTGCACGGCACCAGTCCGCTGCCACTGCTGCTCGTCGCGGGGGCGCTGTTCGGCATCCCGCAGGGGCTGGCCTCCACCGGCAACCAAGCCGCCGTCTACGCCCAGGCCCCGGCCGACGGCGTGGGCGCGGCCGCCGGGCTCCAGCGCACCGCCCAGTACCTCGGCGCGATCACCGCGTCCAGCCTGATCGGGCTCTGGTACGGGCAGCGGGCCACGGACCCGGGACTGCACTCGATCGCGCTGACCGGCGTGATCCTCGGCGGGCTCCTGCTCGCCGTCACCCTCGCCGACCGGACGCTGCGCACCGCGGGCGACCGGAGCTTCGGCTGACCCACCACCAACCACCGACCCACCATGGAGAGTTACCGTGCCTGCCAGCACTCTTGACCCGAACACCGCCCTGGTCCTGATCGACCTTCAGAAGGGCATCACCGGGCTGCCCACCGTCCACCCCGCCGACGAGGTCGTGGCCCGCGCGGCCCGGCTGGCCGCGGCGTTCCGCGCCCACGGCCTGCCGGTCGTCCTGGTGAACGTCACCGGTGGGGCGCCGGGCCGCACCGAGGCCGGGCGGGCCGGCGGCGGCACCCCGCCGGCCGACTGGGCCGAGCTGGTCGGGGAACTGGACCGGCAGCCGGGCGACGTGCTCGTCACCAAGGAGCGGTGGGGCGCCTTCCACGGCACCGAGCTGGACGCCGAGCTGCGCCGGCGCGGCGTCACCCAGGTCGTGTTCGGCGGGATCGCCACCAGCATCGGCGTGGAGTCCAGCGCCCGCGCCGCGTACGCGCACGGCTACCACGTCACGATCGCCGTCGACGCGGTGACCGACCTGGACCCGGAGGCGCACCGCAACAGCGTGGAGCGGATCTTCCCGCGGCTGGGCGAGACCGACACCACCGAGGCGATCATCGGCCTCCTGGGCTGAGGGCGGCGTCCGGTACGGGGTGCGGTTCGGGGTGCCGCTCGTGCCACCGCAGGGCGTCCTGCAACTGGGCGGCCAGTGAGATCAACCGCGGTTCGCCGTGCGCCGGGCCGAGCAGTTGCGCGCCCAGCGGCAGGCCGTCGGCGCTGAAGCCGGCCGGCACGCTGATGCCCGGCCAGCCCAGCACGTTCCACGGCCAGGCGTACGGGCAGGCCGCGATCATGGCTCGGTCGGTCTGCCAGCCGCTGAGCCGGGCCAGGGTGCCCACGCGCGGCGGCGGGGTCGCGGTGGTCGGGGTCAGCAGCACGTCGTAGCGGCCGAACAGCGCGCCGATGCGGCTCTGCTGGCGCCGTTCCGCGGCCCGGGCGCGGCGCAGCACCGGTCCGCCGAGCAGGCGGCCCAGCCGCGCCGCCTCCCGGGTGCGGCGGTCCAGCAGCCGGGGGTCGGGGACCCGGGCGGCCCACTCGCCCACCCCGGCCGTGGCGCGCGGGACGAAGGCCAGTCCGACCAGCCCGTAGTCGGGTTCGGCCTCCTCGACGAAGTGGCCCAGGCCGGCCAGGGTGCGGGCCACCGCGGTGACCGCGGTCCGCACGTCGGGGTGCAGGGGTTTGCGGGTGAAGGTGGTGGGGGCCTTCCAGGCGAGCGCGATGCGCAGCTTCCCGGGGTCCCGGCCGGCCGCCTCGTGGGCCGCGATGGCCGGTGGCCGGTGCAGGTCGCCGGCGTGGTTGCCGCTGGCGACGTCCAGCAGCAGCGCGGCGTCCTGGACCGTGCGGGCCAGCGGGCCGATGCCGGTGATGCCTTGGAACGCCTCGGGGTCCGGCCAGGTGGAGATCCGGCCGCGCTGCGGTTTGATGCCGACGAGGTGGGACCAGGCGGCGGGGATCCGGACCGAGCCGGCGCCGTCGGTGCCGAGTGCGGCGGGGACCAGTCCGGCGGCGACCGCGGCGGCCGAGCCGCCGGAGGAGCCGCCGGGGGTGTGCGCGAGGTTCCAGGGGTTGCGGGTGTCGCCGAAGGCCGGGCCCTCGGTGAACGGCCACTGCCCGAGTTCGCAGGCGTTGGTCTTGCCGACGATGACCGCGCCGGCCGCGCGCAGCCGCCGGACGACCTCGGCGTCGTGCGGCTTGGGCGGGAACACCCCGGCGCAGCCGAACGCGGTGGGTTCGCCCGCCACGTCGGTGTCGTCCTTGACCGCGACCGGCACCCCGAGCAGCGGCAGCCGCTCCCCGTCGGCGAGCCGGCGGTCCGCCTCCGCGGCCTCGGCGAGGGCGGCCTCGGCCCGGACCCGGCGGAAGGCGTTGACGGTCTCCTGGGTGGCGGCGATGCGGTCGAGGCAGCGCTGCACCAGCGCGGTGGCGGTGACCCGCCCGTCGGCCAGTGCCCGGGCCTGATCGGCGAGCCCCTCCCACTGTCCGTCCAGGTTCCCGGCCGGGGCGGACGCCGGGCGGCGGGGGCGTTCCGGGGACGATCCGGTCCGGCGTTCCTGGCTCTCGTCAACGCTCACGCTGCGTGCCCTCCCTGGGACCGCTCATGCCAACGAACGGTCCCAGGAGGCTAATAGGACCCGCTGGGGGCGGCAACGACGCCGCGCGGCGCGACACGCCGACGACACACGGACGGCACACACGGCCCGCCCGGGCGGCCTCGCAGGCGCCTCGCCGGTCGCCGGCCGCCCCGCGCGGGAGCGTCACGGCGCCGGCTGGACGACCCTCGCCGAGCCGCCGCCGCGCCGGACCTTCTCGGCCGCCGCGAGCCAGCGGCCGTCCGGCAGGCGTTGCACCCCGGTGGCCGCGCCGATCTCCGGGTTCAGCTTGAAGGTGTGGCCGAGGGCTTCGAGTTGCTTGCGCAGCGGGCTGTTCCACAGTGCCGGTTCGAGCTCGGTGGCGGCGGCGTTGCGCTGGCTGGCGCGCGGCGCCGCGATGGCGTCGACCAGCGACATCCCGCGGTCGAGGTGGTTGACCAGGGTCTGCAGCACGGTGGTGATGATGGTGGCGCCGCCGGGCGAGCCCAGCGCCAGTACGGGGTCGCCGTGGCGCAGCACGACGGTCGGGGAGATGGAGGAGCGCGGCCGCTTGCCGGGGCCGGGCAGGTTCGGGTCGTGCACGGCCGGGTCGGCGGGGGCGAAGGAGAAGTCGGTCAGTTCGTTGTTGAGCAGGAAGCCACGGCCGGGGACGGCGATGCCGCTGCCGCCGGTCTGCTCGATGGTGAGGGTGTAGGCGACGACGTTGCCCCACTTGTCGGCGGCGGTGAGGTGGGTGGTGTTCTCGCCCTCGTACGTCGTCGGCGCGGCCTTGCCGGTGGTGCCGCAGGGCGTCGGGTGGCGCGGGTCGCCGGGCGCGAGCGGGCTGGTGAGCGCCTTGTCGTCGTGGATCAGGCACTCCCGGGAGGCGGCGAACCGCTTGG
The DNA here is from genome assembly GCF_046549115.1 of Streptomyces sp. x-19. Taxonomy (NCBI): domain Bacteria; kingdom Bacillati; phylum Actinomycetota; class Actinomycetes; order Kitasatosporales; family Streptomycetaceae; genus Streptomyces; species Streptomyces sp. x-19. The sequence goes on from NZ_JAJPWK010000003.1 coordinate 806,285, forward strand.
AGGTGAGGCCCTTGACGGGGACGTTCTCGTAGGCCGGGTCGCCGACCCAGCGGCCGCGGTCGGCGAAGGCGATCCGGCTGGCCTCGATGTAGCGGTGCAGGAACTGCGCCTCGGACAGGTGCGAGAGGTCGCTCCTCTCCAGGATGTTGAGGGCTTCGGCGACGCTGGTGCCGCCGGAGGACGACGGGGCGATGCCGTAGACGTCCAGGCCGCGGTAGGTGGTGTGGGTCGGGCGGTGGCTGAGCGTGCGGTAGGCGCGCAGGTCGGCGGCGGTCAGGTCGCCGGGCCGGACCTTGCGGGTGGCGCCGGAGCGGACGGGGGGCTGCTGGACGGTGCGGACGATGTCCCGGCCGATGTCGCCGCGGTAGAGCGCGCCGACGCCCTGCTGCCCCAACTCGCGGTAGGTGCGGGCCAGATCGGGGTTCTTCAGGGTCGAGCCGACGACGGGGAGCTTGCCGCCGGGCAGGAAGAGGTCGGCGGTGGCCGGGAAGTCGCGGAACCGCGCCTCGTTGTCGGCGGTCTGCTGGCGGAAGGTCGCGTCGACGGTGAAGCCGTTCGCGGCGATCTTCTCGGCCGGCTGGAGCACCTGCGCCAGGGAGCGACTGCCCCACTTCTTGAGGGCGCTGTCCCAGGTGGCGGGGGTGCCGGGGGTGCCGATGCTGAGTCCGCTGGTGACCGCGTCGTCGAACGGTATCGGCTTGCCGTTCTCCAGGAAGAGGGCCTTGGTGGCGGAGCGGGGGGCGGTCTCGCGGCCGTCGAGGGTGCGGACGGTCTTGGACTTGGCGTCGTAGTAGACGAAGTAGCCGCCGCCTCCGACGCCGGCGGAGTAGGGCTCCGTGACGCCGAGGGCGGCGGCGGTGGCGACCGCGGCGTCGACCGCGTTGCCGCCCTTGCGGAGCACCTCGATGCCGGCGGCCGAGGCGTCCGCGTCGACGCTGGAGACCGCTCCGCCGTAGCCGACGGCGACCGGGGTCTTGGCGGGGGCGGCTGTGTCTTCGGCGTATTCGGCGTGTTCGGCGTGTTCGGCGGCGGGGCCGGGGCGGGGTGCCGCGGTCCGGGCGGCGGCCGGGACGGCCATCAGGGAACCGGCCAGTGCGGCCGCGACTCCCAGGACGGTGAGACGTCGGGCGTTCGACATACCTGGAATTCCTCCAAGGGCTGCGCGATGGGGGGCGGCAGGGGCCGGAGCCTACCGGGGCCAACACCGTGCCGACAGGGGGTGCTTCAGGGTGCGGCTGCGCCGTTCGGGGCGGCGCGGACGCGGGGACGGTTCGGGGCCGAAGGCGTACGCTCCCGCCGATTCGGGACGGTTCCGGGCAAGCGGCGCGGACCGGCGGGCCGGCCTCGAACACCCGCCCGACAGCCGCTACGCTCGCCCGCCATGAACGACACCCTGCTGCTCCTGACCGCGGCGGTCGCCCTCCTGGTGGGGCTGGCCGCCGGCTGGGCCGGACCCTCTGCGGTGGCCCGCCGGAAGCACGCCCGCGAACAGGACTTCTTCGGGCTGCCCGACGGCTCCGAGTGCGTCCTGGTCACCCACCGGGACAGCGCCGCGGCCCAGTGGAGCATCCCGCGGCACGACGCGCTGGCGCTGCTGGGGCTGGCCTCGGTGGTCGAGAACTGCGGTGCGCACCCGGAGGTCGCCCCGCACGACACCGGGCTCCAGGGCTTCGGGGCGCGGACCGAGTTCTGCGTCGGCGACCCGACCGCGCACCGCCGGCTGGCGGCCCACATGGCGAACCTGCTGCCGGGCGTCGCGGTCCACCCGGGTGACGCGACCGGCGCCGGCCGGGGCACCCTCACCATCGGCGGGACGGCGTACCGGGTGGAGCCGGGGGCGGTGGAGCACGTACTGCTGGCCCGGCTGACGGCCGGGGAGGGCGGTCGGCCGGTGTTCCTGGCGGCCGGTCAGCGGCCGGTCACCCACCGGGCGGCGGTGCGCCACCTGGTCCGCAACCGGTCCCGGCTGGCCCGCCGGTACGGCGCGGACGGGCAGTTCGCGCTGCTGCTGAAGGTCGTCAACTCGCAGGCGTACGGGCCCGATGTGGTGGAGCTGGTGGCCGATGTCAGCAAGGCGGCGCTGGCTCCGCCGGAGACCAAGGGGCAGCACCGGGCGACGGCCTGAGGCGGCTTCACCGACGGGCGGGGGTCCGGCTTCTCTGCCAAGCTCGGGGCATGACTCCCCGGCCGCGAACGCCCTTGGTGCACTGGACCGGTGTGCTGCCGGTCCTGGCGGTGGTGCTGCTCGCTTTCATCTGGGGCCGGACGCTGCCCAGCGCGCTGGTGGGCGTGGTGTCGCTGTTCCTGGCCGCGGCGGTGCTGGCCGCGGTCCATCACGCGGAGGTGATCGCGCACCGGGTGGGCGAGCCGTTCGGGTCGCTGGTGCTGGCGGTCGCGGTGACCATCATCGAGGTGGCGCTGATCGTCACGTTGATGGTCGACGGCGGGGAGAAGAGCGCCGGGCTGGCGCGGGACACGGTCTTCGCCGCCGTCATGATCACCTGTAACGGCATCGTCGGGCTCTGCCTCCTGATCGGCGCGCTCAAGCGGCGGGTGGCGGTCTTCAACGCCGAGGGCACCGGGGCGGAGCTGGCCTCGGTCGCCACGCTGGCCGGACTGAGCCTGGTGCTGCCGTCCTTCACCACCACGACGCCCGGGCCGCAGTTCTCCGGTCCGCAGCTGGTCTTCGCGGCGCTCGCGGCGCTGGCGCTGTACGGCCTGTTCGTCACCACCCAGACCATCCGGCACCGGGACTACTTCCTGCCGCTCACCACGGCCGGCGAGGTGATCGACACCGAGGACCACGCCGACCCGCCGTCCCTCAGGGCCGCACTGAGCAGTCTGGGACTGTTGGTGCTGGCGTTGGTCGCGGTGGTCGGGCTGGCCAAGGCGGTCTCGCCCACCATCGAGACCGGGGTGGCCTCGGCGGGCCTGCCGTCGTCGGTGGTGGGCGTGGTGATCGCGCTGCTGGTGCTGCTGCCGGAGACCATCGCGGCGGTCCGGGCGGCCCGCCGGGACCGGATGCAGACCAGCATCAACCTCGGCCTGGGCTCGGCGATGGCCAGCATCGGCCTGACGATCCCCGCGGTCGCGCTGGCCACCATCTGGCTCAAGGGCCCGCTCGTGCTGGGCCTGGGCGCCAGCCACATGGTGCTGCTGGCGCTCACCGTCACCGTCGGCACCCTGACGGTCGTGCCCGGCCGGGCCACCGTGCTCCAGGGCAGCGTCCACCTGACGCTGTTCGCGGCGTACCTCGTGCTGGCGGTCAGCCCCTGACGGGGCGGGCGTGAGCGTGGTCACCCGGGGCGTCGGAACGCCGAAGAATGGTTTATCGTTCAATTGGCGGCGTGCCCCATGGGCCGCGCCCCACGAGCAGCCCCGGCTGGGTTCCCCCGTCCGGCCGGGGCTTCCCCCTCCCCCCCCGTGCCCCGGTACGGCGGCGCCCCGCCCCGTACGCCCGCGGCCGCACCACCCGTCTCGCTCCCCCCGCATGCCGCCGCGGCCGAACGCGCCTTGAATGCGAGGCATGTCGTCACCGAAAGCGCCGGACCGCCGGCGTCCCGAGGGCGCACTGCGACGCCTCGGGGAGTGGTGTGCCCGGCACGCCGTGGTCGTCGTCGTGCTGTGGCTGGTGGGACTGGCCGCGGTCCAGGTGCTCCAGCGGACGTGCGGCGGGCGGTACGCCGACGACTTCTGGCTCCCCGGCGCCCAGTCCACCCGGGGCCGCGCGGTCCTCACCGCCCACCACCCGACCGCCGGCGGGGACACCGGCCAGGTGGTACTGCACGCCGACCGACCGCTGACCGAGGTCGCCGACCGGATCACGAACGCCCGGGCGGCGCTGGCCCGGCTGCCGGCGGTGCGGTCCGCGCAGAGCCCGCTGCCACCGCCCGGCGCCCGGCCCGCAGCCCCGCCGCCCGGCCCGGCGCACACCGGGCCACTGACCGCCGACGGCCGGACCGGCTACCTCACGCTCCACCTCCGCGACACCCCCGCCGACCTGGGGACGGACGTCCTGGCCGGCGTGGACCGGGCGGTGGCACCGCTGCGCGCCGCGGGCGTCCGCGTCGAGTACGGCGGGGTGCTCGGCGACCTGGCACGGCCGGCCGGCGACGACCGGCCGGGCGAACTGGTCGGGTGCGCGGTGGCGCTGCTGGTGCTGCTGGCCGGGTGCGGCAGCGCCCTGGCCGCCGGGGTGCCGCTGCTGACCGCGTTGATCGGCGTGGTCGGCGGACTGGGCTGCCTGGGGCTGCTCGGCGCCGCCTTCCCCTTCGCCACCCGCTCCCCCGCGGTGGCCACCATGCTCGGCCTCGGCGTCGGGATCGACGCCGCGCTGCTCCTGATCGCCCGTCACCGGCAGTACCTGGCGGACGGCGCGCCGGCGGCGGTCGCCGCGGGGCGGGCGGTGGCGAGCAGCGGCCGGACGGTACTGCGCTGCGGGGGCACGGTGCTGCTCGCGCTGGCCGGGCTGCCGCTGGCCGGCATCGGGTTCCTCACCGGGGTGGGCGTCGCCGCGGCGCTCGCCGTCGTCACCGCGGTCCTCACGGCGCTGACCCTGGTACCCGCCCTGCTCGGGCTGCTGGGCCGGCGGATCGAACGGTTCCGGGTGCCCCGTCCGGGCGCCGCGGGGGTCCCGGCACCCGGCCCACGCCGGGCGGCGCACCACCCGTGGCCGTACCTGGTGGGCGCGGTGCTGGTGCTCGCGGTGCTCGCGGTCCCGGCGTGGTCGCTGCGGCCGGGGCACGTCGACGAGGGCGCGGACCCGCCGTCGTCCACCGGCCGCCGGGCGCACGACCTGATGGCCGCCGCGTTCGGCCCCGGCGCGAACGGGCCGCTGACGCTGGTCATCGACCGCACCGCGGTGCCGGAGGCGGACCGCCCGGCGCTCGCGGACCAGGCCCGGCGCGTCCTCGGGCGGATCCCCGGCACCGCCACGGTCACCCCGCTGCGGCCGTCCCCGGACGGCGCGGTGCTCTCCGCCACCGCCCAACCGCTGACGGACCCGCAGGACGCGGCGACCACCGCGCTCACCCGGCGGCTGAGGGACTCCGTGCTGCCGCGGGCGGTCCGCGGGTACGAGGCGCACGGCTACGTCACGGGCGCCACCGCGGCGCGGGTCGACTTCGTGGCCCTGCTCGCCGCCCGGCAGCCGCTGATCATCGTGGTGCTGGTCGGCCTGGCGTTCCTGAACGTCCTGCTGCTGTGCCGGGGCGTGCTGATTGCGGTGCAGGCCGCGGTGTGCACCGGGCTGACGCTCGCGGCGTCCGTGGGGGTGGTGGTGGCCGTCTTCCAGTGGGGCTGGGGCGGCCCGGTGCTGGGCGTCGCCGGGCCCGTTCCGGTGGAGGGGCACGTCCCGGTGACGTTGTGCGCGGTCCTCGCCGGAGTGAGCACGGGCTCCGCGCTCCTCGCGCTCTCCCCGGTCCGCCCCGGCCGGCCGCGGCACGCGGACCCGCCCCCGGGCCGCTCCCCCGCCCCGGCGGTCCTCGCCGGTGCCGCGCTGGTGACGGCGGGCGTCTTCGCCGCCTTCGTGCTGAGCGACGACGTGGCGGTGCGGATGCTCGGGCTGGGTCTGGCGGTGGGCGTGCTGCTCGACGCGACGGTGGTGCGGCTGGTGCTGGTGCCGGCGCTGCTGGCGCTGCTGGGGCGGCGGGCCTGGTGGACGCCGTGGTGGCTGGCGCGGGCCGTGCCGGCCCGGGCCCCCGGGCCGGTGGAGTCACCGCGCCCCGAGCCCCCGCGGCCCGCGGAACCGGTCGGACGGTCCGGGGTGCCACCGCGCTGACCGCGGGCCGAACGGCCGCGGCCCGCCCTGCGGGGACCAGCGGGGCCGCCGATCATCGGAGTATGGCCCCGACCCCCGGGGGCGGCGGCGCGGCCCCGCCCCCGTATCCCGTGATCCGGCCGATGCTGGCCGTGCTCGGGCCGCTGCCGCCCGAGCACGAGCAGGTCGACTGGGCGTTCGAAGCCAAGTGGGACGGGGCCCGGTGCCTGGTCAACGCGCCGGGCGACGGCACCGTCCGGCTGGTCACCCGGGCCGGCAACGACGCCACCACCACCTACCCGGAGCTGGGACCGCTCGGGCAGCAGTTGCGCGGGCGCCCCGCCGTGCTGGACGGCGAGGTGGTGGTGCTGGACCCGTCCGGGCGGCCGGACTTCGGGCTGTTGCAGCGTCGGATGGGCGTGCTCAACCCGCGCCGCACCGCCCGGCTGGCGATGGAGGTGCCGGCGCAGCTGGTGCTGTTCGACGTGATGTACCTGGCCGGGCCGCTGGTGGACGCGCCGTACCACGCGCGGCGGGCGGTGTTGGAGGGCCTCGGGCTGGCCGGCCCCAACTGGTCGGTGCCGGGGTACCTGGCCGGCCACGGCGACCGGGCGTGGCAGGCGGCGCTGCGCGGCGGCCTGGAAGGCGTGGTGGCCAAGCGGTTGTCCTCGCCTTACCTCCCCGGGGTGCGCTCGCCCGACTGGGTCAAGACCAAGCACGTGGAGACGCTGGACGTCGTCATCGGCGGCTGGACGGAGGGGCACGGGGCGCTCGGCGGGCTGCCCGGGTCGGTACTGGCGGGCGTGGTGGAACCGGGTGGGCTGCGGTTCGTGGGCGCCGTCGGGTCGGGCCTGTCCGACGCCGAGCGACGGGAACTGGCGAGCTACCTCGGCGTGATCCCGCTGGACCGCTCGCCGTTCGTCAACCCCGTGGACCAGACGGGGGTGCACTGGACGGAACCCCGGCTGGTGGCCGAGATCACCATCAGCGGCTGGACCTCGGCGGGCCGGATCCGGCATCCGGTCTGGCACCGGCTGCGGCCCGACCTGACCCGGCTGGGCTGAGCCGCCCGGACCTGCCGGCACAGGGGCCGCGGGGCCCGGACGGGGGCACGACCGTGGGACGGCACGGACGTGACCACCGGTACGGGTCGCCTCACCGGCGGCCCGGCGCCGTCACGGGCGGCAGAACGCCGCCACCGCGACCGAGCCCCCGGCGTTCTCGTCGTCCGAGCCGAGGACGCCGCTGCGGGAGCCGGGCAGACAGGCCAGCGCCTCGACCTTGTGGCCGACGACCGTCGCCAGGCGCCGCGGACGCTCGGACACCGTCAGCCGGACCCGGCCGTCCGCGGTGACGCCGACCCGTCCGGCGTCGTACAGCGCGGAGGCGAACGGGCCGTCGTCCCCCGGGTCGGACGCCGACGACACGGTCAACCGGCCGTCCGCGGCGACCTTCACGTCCGAGACGTGCCGGACGTCAGCCGTCGGATAGGGCGCCCGGAATTCCGCCGAGACCGGCTTTTCGAAGGAGTTGTCCGCCGTATTCCACACGGCCGCCGACAACGTCGCCGGACGGTCGTCCTGGCCACGGTCCGCCCACACCGCGACGGTTTTCCCGTGGCTGACGAAGAGCGCGAAACCCTCGTAATTGGCGTCCGGCGAAATGCCGGGCAGCTGGAACGTGCCGAGCACCCGCGCGGTGTCGCCCTCCCGGACGACGCGGTAGGCGGTGCCGCTGCTGGCCAGCGCCACGAACTCGTGCGGGCGACCGGGGACCGCGTCGATCGCCTCCAGGTCCACCGGCAGGTCGCCGACCCAGTCGAGCGGCTGCACCTGCGGTCCGGCGTCGGGGCGCAGACCTATCGCCACCAGCCGGTTCTGGTCCGGCTTCTTGTTGTCGCGGACGCCGACGGCGTCGATCGCGGCGCCGTGCCGACCCTCGATCGCCAGGCCGCTGATGCCGGCCGTGATGCCGTCCCCGACCCGCTGCCAGTCGGTGCCGCCGGGGCGGGACGCGGCGGCCGGATGCTGCTCCTGTGCGGTGGCCGTCGTCGGCGCCAGCAACGCGACACCGGCGAGGGCCACACCTATTGCCTTCTTGATCATCGGGCGATGATAGGTGAATCCCGTCAATTACCGGTGAGTTGGCGCTTTCGCATTCCGCGGGGCTCCGGACATTCCCTCAGGATTCACCGTGCGCCGGGCGGCTGACGCACCGGGAGAATCCCCCGTCGGGGCGGAAGTCATGGGGGGACGCCACCCCATGGCCCCCTACGGAAGGACCCGGCGATGCCCGCCCCCGACCCCGCTCCCGCCGACGCCGGCAACCCCGCGTACGGCCACCGGCCCTTCACGCGCTCCCGGAGCCACTTCGCCGACCGGGTCACCGCCGACGGCCGCGACGGCTGGCCGGTGGCGGCCGGCCGCTATCGGCTGGTGGTCAGCCGCGCCTGCCCCTGGGCGAGCCGCGCGGTGATCTCCCGACGGCTGCTCGGCCTCGAAGACGCCGTGTCGCTCGCCGTCGTCGACCCGCTCCAGGACGACCGCAGCTGGCGCTTCACCCTCGACGCCGACGGGCGCGACCCGGTCCTCGGCATCCGCTTCCTCAGCGAGGCGTACGACGCCCGCGAGCGCGACTACCCCGGCGGCGTCAGCGTCCCCGCGCTCGTCGACGTCCCCAGCGGGCAGCTCGTCACCAACGACTTCCAGCAGCTCACGCTGGACTTCGCGACCGAGTGGACGGCGCTGCACCGGCCCGGTGCGCCCGACCTCTATCCACAAGCCCACCGCGCGGAGATCGACGCGGTGATGGCGGACGTCTACCGGGACGTCAACAACGGCGTGTACCGGGCCGGATTCGCCACCGGCCAGGGCGAGTACGACGAGGCGTTCGGCGCGCTCTTCGCGCGGTTGGACCGGCTCGCCGACCGGCTGTCCGACCGGCGCTACCTGGTCGGGGACACGCTCACCGAGGCGGACGTCCGCCTGTTCACCACGCTGGTCCGCTTCGACCCCGTCTACCACGGCCACTTCAAGTGCAACCGGTTCAAGCTGGCCGAGGACCCGGTGCTGTGGGCGTACGCCAAGGACCTCTTCCAGACCCCCGGATTCGGCGACACGGTGGACTTCCACCACATCAAGCAGCACTACTACCGGGTGCACACCGGCATCAACCCCACCGGCATCGTCCCACTCGGTCCGGACCTGTCCGGTTGGCTGACCCCGCACCACCGCGAGGAGTTGGGCGGCCGGCCGTTCGGCGACGGCACGCCGCCGGGTCCGGTCCGGCCCGGCGAGGAGGTCCCGCCGTCGGGGCGCCCCTGACCACCCGACCGTAGGGGGCACCGATTGTCGGGTCCGGCACAGCGGTCCTTCCCCGGCGTGAACGACCGGAAGGAGAGAGCCCGAGGTGCCGGAGCGGCTGAACGAAGCCATGGCGCACGTCGACCGCCCGGACGGCACGGAGGCGACCTCCGAACCGTGACACCGTCAACACTGCCCCTCCGCGAGGAAGTCGGCTTTCAGCGAGGGCTGCGACTACTCCGGCGTCGCGTCCTCCGGGGTCCGGCGGGCCAGCCCGGCCAGCACGTCGAGGGCGTCGGCCAGGACGTCGACGGGCGGGGAGGCCAGCGCCAGCCGGACCGCGTTGGGGACGTGGCCGGGGCCGGCGGCGAAGGCGCCGGACGGGGTGACCGCGATGCCGTGCCGGGCCGCCGCGGCCACGAAGGTGTCGGCCCGCCACGGCTCGGGCAGCTCCCACCAGCAGTGGTAGGAGCGCGGGTCGGCGCGGAGCCGCTGCCCGGCGAGGCGGTCCGCGGCGATCCGTTGGCGGGCCGCCGCGTCGGCCCGCTTGTCCGCTTCGACGGCGGCGGCCGTGCCGTCGCCCAGCCAGCGGACCGCCGCCTGTAGCGCGAAACCGGCGGCCGTCCAGGCGCCGGAGCGGAGCGCGGCCGCGAAGTCCGGGGCGGCGCCGTGATCGGGAGGCACCAGGAAGCCGAGGGTCAGCCCGGGGGCGAGCCGCTTGGAGAGGCTGTCGACGAGCACCGTGCGCTCCGGCGCGAGGGCGGCGAACGGCGGCAGGTCGGGGCGCAGGAAGGCGTAGACGGCGTCCTCCACCACGGACACGTCCAGCGCGCGCACCGTCGAGGCGAGCTCGGCGCGGCGGGCGGCCGGCATGGTGATGCCGAGCGGGTTGTGCAGGGCGGGCTGGAGGTAGACCGCGCGCAGCGGGGCGGCGGCGCGCACGGCGTCGGGGGTGACGCCGTGCGCGTCCATGGCCAGCGGGACGAGGGTGATGCCGAGGCGGGTCGCGATGCCCTTGACGACGGGGAAGGTGAGCGCTTCGACGCCGAGGCGTTCACCGGGCGGGACCAGGGTGGCGAAGGCGGCGGCGAGCGCCTGGCGGCCGCTGCCGGCGAAGAGCAACCGGCGGGCGTCGGGGGCCCAGCCGGCCCGGGCCAGGTGGGCGGCGGCCAGCTCCCGGGCGGCCGGGGTGCCGGCGGCGCCGGCCGGGATCAGCGCCGCGGCCAGCGCGTCGTCCTGCTGGAGCAGCGTGCCGAGGCTGCGCGCGAGGAGTGCGGGCTGGCCGGGCAGGACGGGGAAGTTGAGCTCCAGGTCGATGCGGTGGCCGCCGGGTTCGGCGAGCGCCGGCTCGGTCGCCGGCGGTGCCGTGCGGACGAAGGTGCCGCGGCCGACCTCGCCCACCGTCAGGCCGCGGCGGCCCAGTTCGCGGTAGACGCGGGCCGCGGTCGAGTCGGCGATCCGCCGCCGTTGGGCGAACCGGCGCAGCGGCGGCAGCCGGTCCCCCGGTCGGAGCCGGCCGGCGGCGATGGCCGCGGCGAATTCGTCGGCGATGGCCCGGTAGTCGTCCGCCGTCATGCGCACGCCCTCCCCAACATTGCACCGAGTGCATTGATCCTATTGTGTCGAGACAATGCCCCTCATAGCATCGGTGCGTCAACTCCCTATGCAGAAGGCCGCAGGTGATGCGGCTAGGAGAGGCGTGTCATGGCATCGGTGCAATGTGGTGGAATCACGGTGGAGTACGAGGACGAGGGCAGCGGCGAACCGCTGGTGCTCCTCCACGGGCACCCCTTCGACCGCTCGATGTGGCGCCCGCAGACCGCGCACTTCAGCCGCGCCGGGATGCGGGTGATCGCACCGGACCTCCGCGGCTACGGCGGCAGTTCGGTGGTGCCCGGCAAGACCCCGCTGGAGACCTTCGCCGGGGACGTCGCCACCCTGCTCGACCACCTCGGCATCGAGCGGTGCGTCCTGGGCGGACTGTCCATGGGCGGGCAGATCGTCATGGAGTGCTACCGGCAGTTCCCGGAGCGGATCCGGGCGCTGCTGCTCGCCGACACCTTCGCGGCGGCCGACACCGCGGAGGACCGGGCGGTACGGCTGCGGACCGCGGAACGCCTGCTCGCGGAGGGCATGGACGGCTACGCGCACGAGGTGCTGTCCAAGATGATCGCGCCGGCCAACGTCACCGCGCTGCCGGCGGTCGCCGCACACGTCCTGGGCATGATGCGGGGCGCCTCCCCCGAAGGCGCGGCGGCGGCCCTGCGCGGTCGGGCCGAACGCCCGGACTACACCGGGCTGTTGCCGCGGGTCACCGTGCCGACCCTGGTCGTGGTGGGCGCGGCGGACGAGTTCACGCCGGTCGCGGACGCGCGGGTGATCCACGATGCGGTGCCCGAGGCCCGCCTGACCATCATTGAGGACGCCGGCCACATGCCGAACCTGGAGCGCCCGGAGGAGTTCAACGCGGCGCTGGCGGAGTTCCTGTCAGCGCTGCCGACCCCGGCCGCCCCACAGGACTGAAGCCCGCCCCGGGGCGCCGCGGGCCCCGGCGGACGGCCGGCACGCCGACTACGGCGCGACCCGCCCGGACGCCAGCAACGCCGCGTGCGGCAGCACCAGTTGGCCGTCCGGTGCGGTGAACTCGGCCGCCAGCGCGACGAAGTGGCGCCTGATCCGCTCGGTGGCGGCGGGCCCCCGGGAGGCGACGACCCGGCCGATGGTCGCCACGCCGGCGGCCGGCCCGTGCCACCACTCCGCCAGCGTGGTGCGGTGCTCCCAGGACACCACGGCGCACTCGACCGCGGACAGCGGGCCGGCGGTGCGCAGCAGCGTGGCGAAGCCGTCCGCGGTGCGCGGGAAGTCGTCCTCGGGAGCGAGGGCGGGGGCGTCCGGCGGCCGGGGCACGCCGGCGGCCCGCACCGCGCGGCCGAGGAGCGCCTGGCCCGCCGCGGGCGGTGCGGCCCAGACGGTCAGCGCGATCCGGCCGCCCGGCCGGGTCACCCGGCGCAGTTCCGCGAGGGCGGTCCGGGGCCGCCCGACGTGGTTGAGGACGAAGTTGCCGACGACCGCGTCGAACGTGGCGTCCGGGAAGGGGAGTTGGGGGAGGGTGGCGAGCTGGACCGTGGCCGTGGGGGCGGCGGCAGCGGCGGTGCGCACCATGTCGGGTTCGGCGTCCACGGCGGTCACCCGGGCGCCGCGGGCGCAGGCCGCCGCCGCGGCGGTGCCGGTGCCGGTGCCGACGTCCAGCACCCGCGTGCCGTCGCCGACGCCGGCGGCGTCCAGCAGGCGCGGCACCGTGTAGGCGCACAGCCGGCCGAAACCGGGCGCGTAGGCCGCGGCCCGTCCGGCCCAGGCCCGCCGCTCACCGGCGTCGAACGGGGTCGCCACCGCGCCGGGCACCGGCACCTCCTCCTCGTTCGCCATGCCCGCCCGGCCTTTCCCTCGCGCCTCGTCCCGCACCGTGTCCTCTTCCAACGCTCGGGGCCAGCTCGAACTCACCGGCCGCACAACGACGTTACCCAGCCGTAACCTACCGACGGGTTACCAGAGGTAAGCGGTGGACCTTACTCTCCAGTCACATCGAGCCGCCGGGCGCCCCTCCTGTCCCCCGGGCCCTTGGGACAGCGTCCCGCGCGGCTCGCGTCGAGATCTGGAGCAGAAGATGACGCCCTCCCGCACCACTCTGCGCGCCGCGATCGGCACCGTCTGCGCGACGGTGCTCGCCACCACGGTCCTCACCGGTGCCCCGGCGAGCGCCGCACCGGCCCCCGCCCGCCCCGACGCCTCCGCGCCGTCGGCCGCCGGCGCCTCCCCCACCCTGCGGTTCGTCGACATCACCGGCGCGGGCGGGATCACCCTCAAGGCGAACGTCTTCACCCCGGCCGGCGCCGACGGCGACCGGCGCCACCCGCTGATCGTGCTGCCCACCAGCTGGGCGATGCCGCAGGTCGAATACCTCGCGCAGGCCCGCAAACTGGCCGCCACCGGCTACGTCGTCGTCGGCTACAACTCGCGCGGCTTCTGGCAGTCCGGCGGCCAGATAGAGACCGCCGGCCCGCAGGACGTCGCCGACGCCTCCAAGGTCATCGACTGGGCGCTGGCACACACCCCCGCCGACCCGCACGAGGTCGGGATGGCCGGCGTCTCCTACGGCGCCGGGATCAGCCTGCTGGCCGCCGCGTCCGACAAGCGGATCAAGGCGGTCGCGGCGCTCAGCGGCTGGGCCGACCTCATCGGCTCGATCTACGGGGGACGCACCCCGCACCTCCAGGCGGCGGCGATGCTCGGCGGCGCCGGCGCGCTGACCGGACGCCCCAGCCCCGAACTCCAGCAGATCCTCAAGGACTTCCTCACCGCCAACATGGCCAAGGAAAAGGACATGATCGCGTGGGGCCGGAAGCGCTCCCCCGCCACCTACCTGGACCGGATCAACGCCAACGGCGCCGCGATCCTGCTCGGCAACGCCTGGGGCGACTCCCTCTTCCCGCCCGACCAGTACGCGGCGTTCTTCGAGAAGCTCAAGGGCCCCAAGCGACTGGAGTTCCGCCCCGGCGACCACGCCACCGCCGAGGGCCTGGGGCTGCTCGGACTGCCCAACGACACCTGGAACGACGCCCAGCGCTGGTTCGACCACTACCTCCGCGACGTCGACAACGGCATCGACCGCGAGTCCCCGGTCCTGCTCAAGTCCCGTTCCACCGGCGCCTACGAGGGCTACAAGAGCTGGCAGGACGTCCCCTCCGCACACCGCCGGATCGCCCTGGACAACACCCAGCGCATCCGCACCGGGATCGACTCCGGCGCCGACGGCGGCCTGATCTTCCTCTCCAGCATGCTGGACCAGTTCCTCCGGCTGCCGCCGATGGCATCGATCCCGCTGCTGCCGCGCTCGGCCGCCGCCGTCTGGCAGTCCGCGCCCTACGAGAGCGGCCAACGGGTGCGCGGCACCACCCGCCTGCACACCACCGTGACCCCCACCGCCGCCAGCGGCACCGCCATCGCCTACCTCTACGACGTCGGCCCGCTGGGCCTGGGCAAGCTGGTCACCCACGCGCCGTTCACCTTCCACGACAAGACCCCGGGCCGGCCGTTCGGCACGGACCTGGACCTCTCCGCCACCGCCTACGACGTGCCCGCCGGACACCGGCTCGCCGTGGTCGTGGACACCGTCGACCCGCTCTACATCTCCCAGAACCCCGCCGGCGCCCGACTGACGTTCTCCTCCCCGGCGGAGGACCCCTCGTACGTCTCGGTGCCGGTCCGCGACTGAGCGGCGCGGCGGCGGTCGCGACCTACGACCGCCGCCCTACGGCTCGCGCCCGAAGCGCCCGGCGGACTCGCCCGGTTACGCTCCCCGCCATGCGCTCGCTCCCCCCGCCCCGCGACGCCGGGCAACGCAAGAAGGACGCCCTGCGGCTGCTGGCCGCCGAAGAGGACGCCTGGGTCTCGTCCGCCTCCCCCGACGGCGCGCCCACCCTGGTGCCGCTGTCGTTCGTCTGGCACCGCGAACGCCTGGTGATGTCCACCAAGCGCACCAACGCCACCGTCCGCAACCTCGCGGCCCGCGGCGAGAGCCGGGTGGCGGTGGGGACCACCCGGGACGTGGTGCTCGCCGACTGCACCGTCGAGGTGCTGGCCAACGCCGCACTGCCGCAGGACGCGGCGGACGCCCTGGCGACCAAGCTCGGCTGGAACCCCCGCGGCCGCGAGGCGTGGGTCTTCCTCCGCTTCACCCCGCACCGGCTGCTGGTCTGGCGCGAGGAGAACGAACTGGCCGGCCGGGAGCTGATGCGGGACGGCGCCTGGCGGGTCTGACCCGCCGGCCCCCGCCCCGGACGGCGGCGACGCGCGGACCGGTGCGTCAGCCCTCCGCGACCTCGGCGTAGACCTGGGAGAGTTCGGGGGCGCCGTCGTCGGCCCAGGAGTGCCCGGCGGCCACCACGTCGAGCTCCCGGCCGGAGGGCAGCCGCACCACCGGTTGGCCGTCCGGCCAGACATGCCAGACCGCGCCGCGCACCGTGCGCACCAGGACCGTGCCGAGGTAGAGCCCGGCGTCGTTGCCGAGCCAGGGCAGCACCTCGGGGTCGTCCCGCCAGACCGGCTGGAGCTGGTCGAGCTCCTCCAACGACCGTGCGGAGTCGTCGAGTTCGACGCCGGCGGTGGCCGCCTGGTCGCGTAGCAGCTCGCATTCGGAGAGCAGCTCGACGACGCTCTCGGGATCCGCACGCACCGACTCGGCGAGCGGCACCGAGCCCCCCGCGCCGGTGCGCCTTCGCCACTTGTCCAGGAAAGACAGGTTCATGCTGCGAGGGTCCCACCCGCCCCCGCGCCGCGGCCACAGGCGCGCGGCACGGTTGCGGGGCCGCCCCGGTGCCCCGCACGCCTCCGCCGCACGCCTCCCCGGTGCGCGCCGGGGAGGACGGCCGGCTCAGACGTCGAGGTCGACCACCACGGGTGCGTGGTCCGAGGCGCCCTTGCCCTTGCGCTCCTCGCGGTCGACGTAGGCGTCCGAGACGGCCTTGGCGAAGGGGGCGTTGCCGTAGACGAGGTCGATGCGCATCCCGCGGTTCTTGGGGAAGGCCAGCTGGCGGTAGTCCCAGTAGGTGTACGGCCGGTCGTACTTCAGCGGGCGGGGCACCACGTCCGACAGGCCGGCCTCGCGCAGCGCGGCCAGGGCGGCGCGCTCGGCCGGCGTGACGTGGGTGAGGCCCTCGAAGACGGCCGGGTCCCAGACGTCGTCGTCGGTGGGCGCGACGTTGAAGTCACCGAGGACCGCGAACGGGCGGCCGCCCGCCGCGTCCTCGGCGACCGCCGTCTTCAGCGCCTCGAACCAGCCGAGCTTGTAGGCGTAGTGCGCGTGGTCGACCTCGCGGCCGTTGGGCACGTAGACCGACCAGACCCGGGCCGCGCCGCAGGTCGCCGACACGGCGCGGGGCTCCTGCACGCCCTCGTACTCCGGGCCGCCGGGCAGCCCCGTGACCACGTCCGTCAGGCCGACCTTGGAGAGCAGCGCGACGCCGTTCCACCGGCCGGTGGCGTTGACCGCGGCTTCGTAGCCGAGCTCGCGGAGCTCGGCGTAGGGGAACTGCTCGTCGGAGCACTTGGTCTCCTGGACGCACAGCACGTCCGTGCCGGACTGCTCCAGCCAGGTCAGCAGCCTGGGGAGGCGGGCGGTGATCGAATTGACGTTCCAGGTCGCGATGCGCATGTCCGTAAACCTACCGCGCGGCACTGACGGTCAGCCCACCGCCGAGCGGGCGCCCGGGGCGAGGCGGCCGTGGTCGGTCCCGCCCAGCGCGCCGATCAACGAGTCGTAGATCGGGCGGGCGTGGTCCTGAAGGAGGCTGTCGTGGATGTCGATGGCCCGGCGCGGGGCGACCTCGCGGACGTAGTCGATGATCTCGGCGACCTTGTTCCACGGCGCGTGGACCGGGAGCAGGAGGGTGTCGACGGTGCGGCCCTCGGGGACGGTCAGCGCGTCGCCGGGGTGGAAGACGGTGCCGTCCAGCAGGAATCCGACGTTGGTGATGCGCGGGATGTCCGGGTGGATCACGGCGTGCAGCTGGCCGTGCACCTCGACGTCGAAACCGGCGGCGGTGAAGGCGTCGCCCTCGCCGACGGTGTGCACCCGGCCGGGGAAGGCCGCCGCGATCTGCTCGGCGACGCTGGCCAGGGTCCAGATCTCGGTCGCCGGATCGGCCTCCATGGCCCGGCGCAGGCGGTCCTCGTGGAAGTGGTCCGGGTGCTCGTGCGTCACCAGGATCGCGTCCGCGCCGACGGCCGCGTCCTCCTCGCTGAACACCCCGGGGTCGATGACCAGCGTGCGCCCGGCCTTCTCGATCCGGACGCAGGCGTGGGTCTTCTTGGTGAGTTCCATGAAGGTCATCTTGCCGCGCGGGGACGGCCTGCCGGCCGACCTGTGGACAACCGCCCGGCCCCGCTGCGGAACCCCGCCGGGGCCTCACGCCTCCGGCGTCGTCTCCTCCTGTATCACCTTCTGGGCCACCGCGAAGGCGGAGTTGGCCGCCGGGACGCCGCAGTAGACCGCGGTGTGCAGCAGGATCTCGCGGATCTCCGCGGGCGTGAGGCCGTTGCGGAGGGCGGCGCGGGTGTGCAGCGCGAGCTCCTCGCGATGGCCGCGGGCGACCAGCGCGGTGAGGGTGATGACACTGCGGGTGCGCCGGTCCAGGCCGGGCCGGGTCCAGGTCTCGCCCCAGGCGTAGCGGGTGATGAAGTCGTGGAAGTCGGCGTTGAAGTCGTCGGTGCCGGCCTCCACACGGTCCACGTGGGCGTCGCCGAGCACCTCGCGCCGGACCTTGACGCCCTGCTCGTACGTGCCGCCCCTGACCTGGGCGGGCTGCGACGTTCCGGACTCGATGGCGGGCGGGGCGTGGGTCGGCATCGGCGGCGCGATCTGCGGCTTGGGGGCGGCCGCGCCGAGCGCGGGCGGGCCGGGCTTGTCGTGCCAGGCGGTGCTGAAGTGGCGGATCAGGAGTTCGCTGACGGCGGCGGGCTGCTCGACGGGCGCCAGGTGCGAGGTGCCCGGGATCAGCGCCAGGCTGGCGTCCGGTATGCCGGCGACCAGGGTGCGGGCGTCGGTGGTCGGCGTGACCTGGTCCTCCGCACCGACGACGACGAGGGTGGGCACGCCCACCCGACCCAGGGAGGACCGCACGTCGTACGCGGCCAGCGCCTCGCAGGCCGCGATGTAGCAGCCGGGGTCGGTGGTCCGCACCATCTGGACGGCCCATTCCACGATGGCCGTCTGGGCGCCGGCGAAGCCCGGGGTGAACCAGTGCTCGGGCGCGGTGCGGGCGATCGGGTCGAGTCCGTTGGTGCGGATCACCACGCCGCGCTGGCGCCAGGCGTCGGCGGTGCCGTAGCGCGGCGAGGAGGACACCAGCGCGAGGGAGGTCACGCGGTGCGGACGGGTGAGAGCGAGCTGGGCGCCGACGGCACCGCCGATGTCGCAGCCCGCGTAGCCGAACCGCTCCACGCCCAGGGCGTCGAGGGTGGCGACGAGCCGGTCGGCGAGTTCGGCGATGGAACTCGCCGCGTGCGCGGGGGATCCACCGTGCCCGGGCAGGTCGAAACGGATCACGCGCCACTGGCGGGTCAGGTCGGGGATCTGCCGGTCCCACATGTGCCAGGTCGTCCCGAGGGCAGCCCCCAGGACGAGGACGGGGGCGCCGTCGGGACCGTCGATCCGGTGCTGCAGGGTCTTCTCGCTCACCCGACCACGCTAACCGACGCCGTGACGCGGTCCTGACACCCGGGTAAGGAAGCGGGGGGGAACAGATCAGAAGTGCACGGTCGAAACGGTGTAAACGACCGGGTGCCCCGGCTCGTCGTCGCTGACCACGATGCGCTGGGACGGCTGCGGCGCCGGGCGGTTGACCGTGGCGCCCCGCCAGGGCCAGTTGGCGCTGAAGTCCCAACCGACCTTGGCGGCCTGCTCCGGGGAGATCGGGACCGCGCCCTTCTTGAGGGCGGCGGTGCTGGTGCCGACGGCCGCGAGGTACTTCGCAAGGCCCCAGTCGTTGGTCCGGAACTGCACGAACAGCGAACTGGTCTGCCAGGAGTTGGTCTCGTAGTAGTAGACCGGGGTGGAGCCGATGGGCACCGGGACGTCGTAGATCCGCTGCTGGAGCTTGGAGGGGAAGGCGTTGGTCAGGCCGCTGGCGGCGGCCTCGGACTCCTTGTCCTCGCCGCTGTCCCGGCTCTGCACGGCCGAGATGACGAAGTAGCCGGCCGGGATCGTGATCAGCAGGAAGATGACCAGCGCCATCAACAGGGGCCGACGCGGCCGGGGGCGGGGCGCGGTGGTGGGGTGGTGCTCGTCGGGCATGGCGGCGGGGTCCGGTTCGGTCATCGGCGGCCGGACCGTTCGTAGCGCTCGTAGCGCTCCACGCGGCGGCGGTTGGCGCGCCGGAAGCGGCGGGCCACCAGGCGGGCCAGGTCGGCGGCGCCGACCATGCCGGCCTCGGGGCCCAGCTGGGCCTTGGTGAGGGTGGCCTCGGGGCGGTAGCCGCGGCCGGTGAGGTGGCGTCGGAAGGCGTCCCGGGCCGGGCCGATCAGCAGGTCGTCGGCGGCGCTGACGCCACCGCCGATGACGAAGCAGGACGGGTCGAGGGCGGCGGCGAGGTTGGCGATGCCGACGCCGAGCCACTGGCCGATGTCCTGGAGGAGTTCGACGCACATCGCGTCGCCCTCCCGGGCCAGCTCGGTGATCAGCGGCCCGGTGATGTCACCGACCCGTCCGCCGACCCGCTCGATGATGTTGTAGGCGACCGGGGAGTCGGCGGCGGCCAGCTCCCGGGCCTCGCGGACCAGGGCGTTGCCGGAGCTGTACTGCTCCCAGCAGCCGCGGTTGCCGCACGGGCAGCGGTGCCCGCCGGGGACCACCTGCATGTGGCCGAACTCGCCCGCCACCCCGTACTTGCCGCGCTTGACGGCGCCGTCCTCCAGGATGGCGCCGCCGATGCCGGTGCCGAGCGTGATCATGACGAGGTGGTCCTGGCCGCGGCCGGCGCCGAACCGCCACTCCGCCCAGGCCGCGGTGTTGGCGTCGTTGTCGACCATCACCGGAACCGCCAGCCGGCCGGCGAGCCGGTCGCGCAGCGGCTCGTTGCGCCAGTTCAGGTGCGGGGCGAAGAGCACCCGGGAGCGGTCGGCGTCGACCCAGCCGGCCGCGCCGATGCCGACCGCGTGCACATCGTGCCGGTCGGAGAGGTCCAAAACCAGCTCGGTGATGGTGTCCTCGACGACCTTGGGGCTCTTGGACTTGTCCGGCGTCTCGGTGCGGACCTTCTCCAAGATGGTGCCGTCGGCGTCGACCACGCCGGCCATCACCTTGGTGCCGCCGATGTCGATGCCGACGGTGGGCACCCGGGGGGCGGTCAGGTGGGAGCGGCGCTCTCTGGCCCCGACGGTGCGCAGGACGGTGGCGCGGGCGCTCCCGCGGTGCGCCCGGTCCCGGTACATGCTCATCGGATCACCCCCCGGACCTCGTCGCCGGTACGGCGGCCGGGACAGCCGGGGCGGCTGCCGTTACGGTCTCGACGGCTGCGTGCGCGCAAGAGTCGTCTCGTCCCTGCGGGTGTCGGGGAGGCCAGGGGCCTCGGTGGATGGTCCGCTGCGATTGTGCATCAACCGCACCGTCCGGCGCACCGCGGTGCGGGGCGCCGGACGGCTCTGCGGCCGGGGGCCGGTGCGGGGCGCGGCGCGGGTTCACTCGGGCCGGTGACCGCCGGGGAACTCCGTCGGGCCGGTGCGGGCCAGTTCGTGGCTGAGCTGTTCCAGCTCGCTGCCGCCCGCCATTTGGCGGGTCAGCTCCTCCAGCGCGATCTCCGACTTCAGGTGGCTGCCGGCCATCGTGCCGCGTTTGAGCAGGACGAAGCGGTCGCCGACCAGGTAGGCGTGGTGCGGGTTGTGGGTGATCAACACCACCCCGAGGCCGGCGTCCCGGGCGGCCGCGACGTACTTGAGCACCACCCCGGACTGCTTCACGCCGAGCGCCGCGGTCGGCTCGTCCAGGACGAGGACCTTGGCACCGAAGTAGACCGCGCGGGCGATGGCGACGCACTGTCGTTCGCCTCCGGAGAGGGTGCCGATGGGCTGGTCGACGTCGCGCAGGTCGATGCCCATCCGCAGCAGCTCGGCGCGGGTGGTCTCGCGCATGGTGCGCACGTCGAGCCGGCGGAACGGACCGACGCCGGTCCTCGGCTCGGAGCCGAGGAAGAAGTTCCGCCACACCGGCATCAGCGGCACCACGGCCAGGTCCTGGTAGACCGTGGCGATGCCGCGGTCCAGGGCCTCCCTCGGGGAGCCGAGCCGGGCCTCTTCGCCCTCGATGCGGAAGGCGCCGGCGTCGTGCCGGTGCAGCCCCGCGATGATCTTGATGAGGGTGGACTTGCCGGCGCCGTTGTCACCGAGGACGCAGGTGATCTCGCCCGCGTGCACCTCCAGCGACACACCCGTCAGCGCCTTGACGTTGCCGTAGAACTTGCTGACGTCGTCGAGTTCGACCAGCGCCGTCATGACTTGTCCTCCGCCCGCTTGCGGACCCAGGCGTTCAGGAGCGTGGCGAGCAGCAGCATCGCGCCCAGGAAGAACTTGTACCAGTCCGGGTTCCACTGCGCGTAGACGATGCCCTTGCTGGCCATGCCGAAGATGAACGCGCCGACCGCGGCGCCGATCGCCGAGCCGAAGCCGCCGGTCATCAGACAGCCGCCGACCGCCGCCGCGATGATGTACAGGAACTCGTTGCCGACGCCGTCGCCGGACTGGATCGCGTCGTACGAGAACAGCAGGTGCTGGCCCGAGATCCAGGCGGCGAACGCGACGCCCATGTAGAGGCCGATCTTGGTGCGGGTGACCGGGACGCCGACCGCCCGGGCCGCGTCGGCGTTGCCGCCCACCGCGAAGATCCAGTTGCCGGCCCGGGTCCGCAGCAGGATCCAGGTGGCGACGGCCACCAGCGCCAGCCACCACACGATGGTGATCTGGATGTCGACGCCGCCGAGGTCCAGGTGCGAGGCGAAGACCGCGCGGGCGGAGTCGAAGCCCTCCATGTCGGCGATCGACTTGGTCGAGACGGTGCCGCTGACCAGTTTGGTGAAGCCCAGGTTGAGGCCGGTGAGCATGAAGAAGGTGCCCAGGGTGATCACGAAGCTGGGCAGCTTCGTCCGGGTCAGCAGCACCCCGTTCAGGACCCCGATGGCGAGGGTGACCAGCAGCGACACCCCGACGCCGACCCAGGTGTTGGCGGTCATCTGGTAGCTGAACATCGACGAGATCAGCGCCGAGCTGACCACCATCACGCCGGCCGACAGGTCGAACTCCCCGCCGATCATCAGCAGCGCCACCGGCACGGCCATGATGCCGATCGTCGAGGAGGCGTACAGGACCGTGGAGAGGCTGGCCGGCCGCAGGAACGGTTCGGCGATCAGCGAGAAGAAGACGAAGACCGCGAGGGCGCCGACCACCGACCCCAGCTCGGGGCGGCCCATCAGCCGGCGGGCCAGGGAACGGTGCAGCAGCCGCTCGTCGCCCGCGCCGCCGGACGGCGCGGGCTGCCGGGTCGGCGCGTCGGCCGTGCTCATCGGGTCCCCCGCTTCGTGTACTCCTGGAGCGCGGCGGCGTCCTTCTTGGTGATCACCTGGGGTCCGGTGAACACCGGCTTGCCGCCGCCGAGGACGTCGGCGTTGTACTTGTACAGCCACAGCAGGTCGACCGCCTGGTACCCCTGGAGGTAGGGCTGCTGGTCGACGGCGAAGCCCAGCGAGCCGTCCTCCAGTCCGCCCGCGACCTGCGCGTTGAGGTCGAAGGTGTCGACCTCGGCCTTGCTGCCGGCCTGCTCCTTGGCCTTGGCGGCGGTGGGGGCGAACGGTGCGCCGAGGGTGACCACGGCGTCGATGTCCGGGTCCGCCTGGAGCTTGGACTCGATGGACGCCTGGACGTCGGGCATGTTGGTGCCGTCGACGTAGAGCTTCTGGAACTGTCCCTTGAAGGTCTTCGCGGCACCGTCGCAGCGCTGCTCGTGACCGACGTTGCCCTGCTCGTGCAGGACGCACAGGGCCTTCTTCTTGCCGCGCTTGGTCAGCTCCTCGCCGACCGCCTCGCCGGCCACCGTCTCGTCCTGCCCGACGTGGGTGAGCGCGCCGAACGCCTTGGACTCCTCGGCGCCGGAGTTCACCGTGATCACCGGGATGCCGGCCTTCTCGGCCTTGAGGACCACGTCCTTCATCGCGTCCGGCTTGGCCAGCGAGACGATCAGCCCGTCGACCTTCTGGTCGATGTAGGACTGCACGAGCTGGCTCTGCCGCTGGGCCTCCTTGTCGTGCGCGTAGACGAAGTTGATGTTGTCCTTGACGGCGGCCTGCTCGGCGCCGTTCTGCACGATGTCCCAGAAGGTGTCGCCGTCTCCCGAGTGGGTGACCATCGCGAAGGTCCACCGGGGCGTGTGCACGGCGGCCCTCCCGCCCGCGGTCTGCGCGGCGCGCTCCTCCTCGGCACGCTTGCCGCCGGTGCTGCTGCACCCCGCCAGGGAGGCGCCGAGCACCGCCGCCAGCACGGCGCCCACGACGCGTCCTCTTCTTCGAACCCTTGCCACGAGGACTTGCCTTTCCCGCTCTAGCCGCTGTCCCGGCTCTGTCTGGTGTCGCCGCGGCGCCGGCCGGCGGCCGGACCGGGCAACCTTGCAAGTATCCGTTACCGGCGTTCTGTACCGTTTCATGGGGTCCTGGCCCCGGCCGAGGTGCACCGGGTGATAAGGGCTCGCAGGGTGCCCGGCCGACCGCTCCCGGGCCGGGCCGTGCTGACGCAGATCATGGTGGACCGCCTTCGCTCCCCCGCCGCCGGATTGCGGCTGGAGGAGTTCTAGCGGCGCGCGTCGAGCCGCGTCAATGGTTTGTCAGAACATTCTGACGAGAGGGTCGGCGCGCGTTCCGCCCCCGGCACCCTACGGTCGCACGCCGCCCGACCGACACCGCGCGGCTACGGCCGCACGAGCAGTTGGAACTCGAAGGCGTAGCGGGTCGCCCGGTAGACGTGCGAGCCGAACTCCACCGCGCGACCGGTGTCGTCGAAGGTCGTGCGCTCCATCGTGAGCAGCGGCGCGCCTTCGGGTTCGTCGAGCCGGGCGGCCTCCTCGGCGGTCGCCGCGCGGGCGCCGACCGCCTGGCGGGCGCTGTGCAGCGTGATCCCGGCGGCCCGCATCAGGCGGTACAGACCGGTCTCCTCCAAGTCGGCGGTCGCCAGCTTCAACAGCCCGACCGGAAGGTGGTTGCGCAGGTGGGCGACCGGTTCGCCGTGGGTCAGCCGGAGCCGCTCGACCAGGGCGACCTCGGTGCCCTCGGCGATCCCCAGGGCGGCGGCGACCTCGGCGTCCGCCGCGGTGGTGGTGTTCAGCAGGACGCGGGTGGCCGGCTTCTGCCCGGCCGCCTCCAGGTCGTCGTAGAGGCTGCTGAGTTCCAGCGGGCGCTTGACCTGGCTGTGCACGACCTGGGTGCCGATGCCGCGGCGGCGGACCAACAAGCCCTTGTCGACCAGTGACTGGATGGCCTGGCGCACCGTGGGCCGGGACAGGCCGAGCCGACCGGCCAGTTCGATCTCGTTGCCGAGCAGGCTGCCGGGGGCCAACCGGCCGTCCTCGATCGCGGCCTCCAACTGCTGCGACAGCTGGAAATACAGCGGCACCGGACTGTTCCGGTCCACGCTGAACTGGACGGGGCCCTCGGCGCCCGCGGCATCTGCATCGCGTTTCCCCACGCTCGCGAGCGTAACCGTCCGCACAGATGACGGGAAGTCTTCAGGTCACATTGTCCGGACAAGGGCGGTCGGGCGTCTCGAAGGACGGGATCTCCCCGGCGTGGCCGGGCCGTGCGGGGGCCGTGAGGACGCCGGCCTACCAGGGCAGCGGGCGGCCGTCGCGGAAGAAACCGCCGGTGGGTCCGTCGTCGGGCAGCGTCGCCGCGTGCAGGACGCTCGCCGCGCCCGCCGCCACCGGTCGGCCGCCCGGCCCTCCCATGTCGGTGGCCACCCAGCCCGGGCAGACCGCGTTGACCAGCACGCCGTCCGCGCGCAGCTCGGCGGCGAGCATCCGGGTCAGCGCGTTCAGCGCGGCCTTGGAGGCGGTGTACGCGGGGGTGCCGCCGCCCATGTTCGTCAGCGCGGCGGCCTCGCTGGAGACGTTGACCAGCCGGGGGTGGGCCGAGGCGCGCAGCAGCGGGGCGAAGGCGGTGGCCATCCGCCAGGGCCCGTACAGATTGGTCTCGGCCGCCTCGCGCACCACCGCCAGGTCGGCGGTGACGGCCCGCTGCCAGGTGTCGTAGGTGATCGCGGCGTTGTTGATCAGGACGTCCAGCCGGCCGAACGCCGCGGTGACCCGGGCCGCGGCACGGGCGACGCTGCTGTCGTCGGTGACGTCCAGCGGGAGCGGGCGGACGTCCGCGGTGCCGGCGGCGGCCCGCAGTTCGTCGGCCGCCCGTCGGACGGCGTCCGGGTCACGGCCGGTGAGCAGCACGGTGTGGCCGCGCTCGGCCAGTTGGCGACTCACCTCGCGGCCGATGCCCCGGGTGGCGCCGGTGACGAGGGCGATGCGTGCGGTCGGGGCGGCGGAGGGGGCGGGTGTGCTGGCGGCGGAGGACGGCACGGGGTGCTCCTGGAGGCGGTGGCGGGCGGGCAGTCGGTCGGGGGGTGGGGGTGCGGACGTGGCCGGCCGGTCACGGGCAGGCGGGCACCGTCACCGGGCCTCGTCCGCCCGGACGGCCGCCGACGCGGGCGGGGCGGCCGGGGCGGCCCGTCCCGCCCCGTCCTTCGCCAGGGCGCGGATGCCGACGCCCAGCAGCAGCGCGCCCAGCAGCGGGCCGACGGCGGCGATGCCGACCGTCGTCGGGATGCCGAGGTGACCGGAGAGCACCCCGAACGACAGCGGGCCGACGGCCGCGCCCGCGAACAGCCCGCCCTGCATCGCCGCCCCGGCCCGGGCGCTCTCCCCCGGCAGCAGCCGCATGGTGGCGGCCAGCAACAGGCCGGTCCAGCCCCAGCCGCCGGCCACCGCGAGCAGCGCGCCGGCCACGAACGCCACCGGGGTGCCGACGACGATCACCGCGAGCCCGACGGTGCCGGTGAGCATCATCACGGCGACGGTCCGCGGGATCCGGTGCGGTGCCCGGTCCGCCAGTCCGCCCGAGCCGAGGCGCACCGCGATGCCCAGCACGCTGGCGACCATCTGCAGCGTCCCGGCGGTCGCCGCGGAGAACCCGGAGGCGGAACCGATCTGGATGAAGTACGCGGCGCCGACGTTGTTGCCGATGGTCGCCAGGGCCGCGGCGGCGCTCCAGGCGACCACGACCCGGCCCACGGTGCGCGGCGCGGGGGCGGCGACGGCGGCCGGGGCCCCCGCGGCGGTCACCGCGCGCCCCTGCTCGGGCACGGCCTGGCCACCCGCCGCCGGGCGGGCCAGCGCCGCCGCGACCAGCGTCAGCAGGGCCAGGCCGGCCGCGGTCCACAGCGCGGGCCGCCACCCGTACGGCGCGCCCACCAGCGTCACCAACAGCCCCGGCAGGAACGGTCCGGCGCCGAGCGAGGCGCCGAAGAGGCCGCCGGCGAAGGAGTGCCGCCCGGGCGCGACGTCGGCGGCGATCACCCGGGCCGCGACCGGCTGGGTGAAGGCGTTGCCGAGGCCGGCCAGGGCGAGCAACAGGCACAGCTGCCACGCCCGCCCGGCCACCGCCAGACCGGCGAAGACCCCGACCGTCAGCAGCCCGACGGCACCGAGCACGGCCCGCACGGGCATCCGCGGCACGATCCGGCGGGCGAGCGGGGCGCCCGCGGCGGTGCAGGCGAAGAAGCAGGTGACGGCGGCGCCGTAGGCGGTGGCGGACAGCGGCGGCGCGCCCGGCACGGGGGCCGCGAGGGCGGGCACCATCAGGCCCGGGGTGACGGCGCCGACGGTGACCACGACGGTGGCGACGAGCCGGCCCCAACGGCTGTCGCCGCCGGCGGCACCGGACCCCGCCGACGGCGGCGCGGACACCGACCGGCGTCCCAACGGTGGCTTGCGGGCGGGCAGTTGGTGCGGCGATGAGGAGTCCATGGGGCGATCGTGCCGCCGCCTCCCGTGCCCCGTCCAAGACCCTTTCTGATAACCAGGGGTTATGGACGCCCACATCCGCGATCTTCGCTACTTCCTCGCCACCGCCGAGGAGTTGCACTTCACCCGGGCCGCGGAGCGGCTCTTCGTCTCGCAGCCGGCGCTGAGCAAGCAGATCCGCCAGCTGGAGGAGGGCCTGCGGGTCCGGCTGTTCCACCGCGACCGGCGCACCGTGACGCTGACCGCGGCCGGCACCGCGCTGCTGCCGAGGGCCCGGGAACTGGTCGGCCTCTGGGACGAGGCCCAGCGGGCGGTGAGCGACGCGGCGGCGGCCGAGGCCGCCGAGCTGACCCTGGGGGTCTCCACCAGTGTGGGTCGCGGTCTCCTCCCCGCCATCCGGGCCCGGTTCGCCGAGCGCCGCCCCAACTGGCGTATTCGGGTGCGGCAGATCACCTGGGACGACGGCACCGCCGGGCTCGCCGACGGCACCGCCGACCTGGCGCTGCTGTGGCTGCCGTGTCCGGGTCAGGAGGCGCTCGCCGTCGAGGTGGTGGCCACCGAACCGCGCTGGGTGGCGCTCCCGGCCGGGCACCGGCTCGCGGACGCGGCCGAGATACCGTTCGCCGAACTGCTCGACGAGCCGTTCCTCGCGCTGCCGGAGAGCGCGGGCGCGCTGCGCGACCACTGGCTCGCGGTGTCCGAGCGGGGTGGCCGGCTGGTGCGGGTCGGGGCCGTGGTGGCCGGTGCGGACGAGACGTTCGAGGCGGTGGCGGAGGGGCTGGGCGTGGTGCTGCTGGCCGCCGGGAACGCCACGATCTACCGCCGCCCCGGGGTGGTCACCCGGCCCGTGAGCGGCCTGCCCCCCAGCCGGTTGGCGCTGGCCTGGCGCGCGGACGACCACCGCACCGTGCTGCGCGACGTCCTCGAAGCGGTCCGGCAGGCCCGGCCCGCCGCGTGACGCCCCGCCAACCGGGAGCTTCGGCCGCGTCGGCCGGTCGCCGCCGGGCTACTTCATCCAGGCGTCCTCGTACCTGCGGTACGTCCCGTCGTGGGTGGCCAGGTGGACCCACTGGTTGACGTACGCGGTGAACTGGGCGTCGCCGCGGGGCAGGGCGTACGCCTTCTCGGAGAAGGTGAACGGCTGGTCCGGGTGGACCGCGCAGAGCTCGGGGTGGATCTTGGCCTGGTAGCGGGTCTCGCTGGCGTCGGTCATCATCACGTCCTGGCGGCCGGCGATGATCTCGTCGAAGATCGTGGTGTTGTCCGGGTGCACGGTGAGGGTGGCCCGCTTGACGTGGGCGCGGGCGAACTGCTCGTTGGTGCCACCGGGGTTGACCACGACCCGGACGCCGGGCCGGTCGATCTGCTCCAGGGTGCGGTACGCGTCCTGGTCGGCGCAGCGGACGATCGGGGTCTTGCCGTCGGTGCGGGTCGGCTCGCTGAAGGCCACCGAGCGGGCCCGGGCCAGGGTGATCGAGACGCCGCCCATGCCGATGTCGCAGCGGCCGGCGGTCAGGTCGCCGACCAACCCGGACCAGGTCGTGGGGACGTAACGGGGCGTGGCGTCCAGGCTCTTGGCGAGGTCCCGGGCCATGTCGACGTCCACGCCGCGGTAGTCGCCGGTGGCGGGGTCGCGGTAGCTGAAGGGGCGGTAGTCGCCGGTGGTGCAGACCCGCAGCACGCCGCGGCGCGGGACCTCGTCCAGGAGCGTGGCCGGCCGCCGGTCCCGCTGGGCGGCGGCCGCGGCGGCGCTGCCGGCGGTCGGGGCGGAGGAGGCCGCCGGGGCAGCGGCGGTGGCGACGAGCAGACAGGCCAGGGCGGGGAGGGTCGCGGCGCGCTTCATCGTGGGCTGACTCCTGATCAGGTGGGCGGAGCGCTCAGGGTGGCAGAGCCCGGCCGCCCGGTGAAGCCCCCGACCGGCCCCTGGGACGCCCCGACGACGCCCGCTCGGGCCGCGCCCGGGCCCCCGCCGGTCCCGCCCGCTCAGGCCCCGTACGGGTCCAGCGCGCCGGCCTGGCCCGGCTGCTCCGGCACCGCGTCGGCGAGCCGCGCCAGGAGGTCCGCTGCGCGCTTGGCTACCGTCTCGCGGTCGCCCTCCGACAGGGCCGAGCCCATGCCCACGGCGACGGCGCCGGCGGCTATCCACTCCGGTGCGGTCTCGGTGGTCACCCCGCCGGTCGGCACCAACGGGGCCTGTGGCAGGGCCGCGCGGACGTCGCTGACCCAGGAGGGGTGGTGGCCGGCGGCCGGGAACAGCTTGAGCGCGTCCGCGCCGAGCTCCAGGCCGCGCACGATCTCGGTGGGGGTGGAGACCCCGGCGAAGACCGGGACGCCGTAGCGGTGGCCGGCGCTGATCACCGAGGCGTCCAGGCTCGGCGAGACCAGGAAGCGGGCGCCGGCGTCGACCGCCATCCGGGCCGATGCGGCGTCGAGGACGGTGCCGGCGCCGATGACCGCGTCGTCCCCCAACTCGCGGGAGAGGGTGGTGACCGCCTCCAGCGCGAAGGGCGTGGTGAGGGATATCTCCAGGCTCGTGATGCCGGCCGACAGCAGGGTGTCGGCGGTGGCGCTCGCCTCGTCGTAGGTCTTGCTGCGGACGATGGCGAAAACGCGCTGCGCCAGTGCGGCCCGGGTGATCTCCCAGCGATACACGGCAGTTCGCCGTCCTTCCTTCTGCTCCGACGCCCGCGCCGCGGCGAGGCGGCTCATGACTGACCCAGCACCATCCGGGGCGCGCCACGCCGGCCGACCACTCATGGCCCCTTTGCCGCCGATGCCCGCCCGTTCCTCGTTTCTACCGAAACGCTACCGGCAACCACTGACAATCCTCTCTCGGGGTGCGCCCCCGTGCGCCCCTTCTGCCGAGAATGGGCGAAGGAGAGGGGCGAGTGGCAGGTGGGACCGGGGTTTTCGGGGGAGCACGACGGCGGCCGGGGTGCATGGGCACCCCGGCCGCCGTGTGCGCCGCTCGTGCGGCTGGGTCGTCCGTCGGCTCAGCAGCCGAAGTTGACGAGGTTGAAGGTGGCGTAGTGGTCGGCGGTGTAGTAGTCCTCCTGCTGCTTCTGACCGGCGACGATGCGCCGGGCGCCACGGTCCGGCGAGCCCGGCGTGACCACGGTGTACTCGTGGTAGTAGCCGGACTTCTGGGACGGCAGGATGCCCTCGCGGTTGTCGAAGACGGTGCCGTCCTTCGGGTACGGGAAGGGGCCACCCTTGTCGATCAGGTCCAGGGTGTCGTGCGCCTGGGACGGCAGCTTGGAATAGCAGACGCTGCCGACCGACTTGACGTGGACGGTCGCCGTGTGGACCGCGGCGTGGTGCGTCGGGGCGGCGGGCGTCGCGGCGACCGCCGTGCCACCGAGGAGAAGGGCCGATGCGAGGGCGCCGGCGGCGCCGATCCTGGTCATCCGTGGGGGGATTCTCATGCGAACCAGCATGACGCGCGTAGACATGGCCCTGTCAATCCCAAGGAGCCGATGTTTCCCGGGAGTTCACACGGACCCCGCAGGGTCACCCCAAGACGCCCTGAATGTTCCGCCGCCACCACCCCGACGCCAACCACCCCCCGCCCCCCTCACCACCCACGCCCCCACCACCCCCGAGCCACACCGACACCCACACCCAAACCCACAACACCCAAACCCAAAGCCAAACCCACAGGAGGAACCCCCATGCGCGTCAAGGACTTCGACCACCTCGTCCTCACGGTGCAGGACATCGAACGCTCCCTGGAGTTCTACTGCGGGCCGCTCGGCCTGGAGCCGGTCCGGGTGGACGCCTGGCGGGCCGGCGAGGCCCCGTTCCCGTCGGTCCGGGTGACCCCGACCACCATCATCGACCTGGTCACCGGCGACCGGGCCGGCACCAACGTGGACCACATCTGTCTGGTCGTCGATCCGCTGGACTGGCAGGAAGTCATCGACTCCGGCGCCTTCACCATGCTGGAGGGCCCGGTGGGCCGCTACGGCGCCCGCGGCGACGCACAGTCGATCTACGTCGCCGACCCGGACGGCAACACCGTCGAACTGCGCTGGTACCCGCAGGACGTCCAGTAGCGGGCCCGGCCGGCCTTCTGGGCGGATTTGCCTCAGAGGCAAAACTTTTGCCTCTGAGGCGAACGCTGGCTATACCGGAAGCATGACCGAGCTCCCCGACCCGCCCTCCGACCCCGCCCCGGAGGAGTTGTCGACCGCCGTCGCACCGCGCCTGCGCGAGCTGCGGCGGCACAGCGCACTGACGCTGGAGACCGCGGCCCGGCGGGTGGGCCTGTCGCCCGCACACCTGTCCCGGCTGGAGACCGGTCAGCGGCAACCGTCGCTGCCGATGCTGCTGGCCCTGGCGCGGACATACGGAACCACGGTATCCGACCTGCTCGGCGAGACCGCCCCGGAGCACGACCCGATCGTGCGGGCCGCCCGCGCCGAGCCCTCGGAGGCCGGCGGTTGGACGTACCGGACCGTCGGCGGGGCCGGTCGCGCCATGCAGGCACTGAGGGTGCACGTGCCGGAGCGGGCGCAGGGCGACCTGGTGCGGGTGCACCCCGGCGAGGAGTGGCTCTACGTCCTCACCGGACGGCTGCGGCTCACGCTCGGCGAGGCGGTGCACGTACTGGAGCCGGGCGACGCCGCGCACTTCGACTCGCTCACCCCGCACCGGCTGGCCGCAGCCGCCCGCGGCGGGACGGAACTGTTGTTCGTGCACACCCTGCTGCAGAGCGGCGCGGCCGAGCTGTGCCTGGGCGACCGCACCCCGCACCGTCGCGGCGGCTGACCCCGCCCGAGCCGTCACCCGCCGTCCACCGTTTTCGGAAGGGAAGGACCGTCCGCCGTGCCCGACCACACCACCCCCGACCCCGCCACGCCCCCGACCGCCGGAGCCGCGTCCGACGCCGCGGCCCCCCGTCGCTACGTCGAGAACAAGCCGCCGCGCGGTCTGTACGTGCGGGTCTTCATCTACGTCGTCGCCACCCACGTGCTGCTCGCCTTCATGAGCGTGCTGGTCCTCGTCGCCAAGTCCCGCTAGGTCGTTTCTGATGGCTCTTGCTGGGGTGGTGGATCAGTGCTCTGGCTGGGCAGTTGCGTCGTATGGTGCGGCGACATGAGCTCACGGACGCGCAGTGGCAGAAGATCGAAGGTTTACTGCCCGCCAATGGCAGGCCTGGTGGGCAGTGGGCCGATCACCGCACAGTGATCAACGGGGTGCTGTTCAGGGCTCGTACCGGTGTTCCCTGGCCGGACCTGCCGGAGCGGTACGGCCCTTGGCAGACCGTCTACGAACGACATCGCCGCTGGTCAGCTGACGGAACCTGGCAGCACATCCTGACCGAGTTACAGATCGAGGCAGACGCCACCGACCCCGACGGGACCCTGGCCGAGGACGTAGAGAAGGAAGGCGTGCAGCGCCGGCGGGAGTGGGCGGTGAACATCGATTCCACGTCCTGCCGGGCCCACCAGCACGCGGCCGGTGCGCGCCGTCGGCCACCGCGGGACTTTCCGCAAAAGGGGGCGGTGCGCGTGTGGACGCAGAGGGGCGTGAGGCGCTGGGGCGCTCACGAGGCGGACTGACCAGCAAGGTCCATCTGCTGGCCGATGACCGGGCTCGCCCTTTGACCTGGCAGACCTCTCCAGGCCAGCGAGGCGACAGTCCCATGTTCATCCCTGTGTTGGAGGGGCTGCGGATCCGACGGCGTGGGTCGGGTCGGCCCCGCAGTCGTCCGGATCGTGTCCGCGGTGACAAGGCGTACTCCAGCTACGACAACCGTGCCTACCTGCGACGGCGGGGAATCAAGGCGACCATCGCCCAGCCCGAGGATCAGCGGGCCAACCGCCGGCGCAAGGGCCAGGCCGGCGGACGTCCTCCGGCCTTCGACAAGACGCAGTACCGCCGCCGCAGTGCCGTCGAGCGCTGCGTCAGCAAGTGGAAGCAGCACCGCGCAGCGGCCAGCAGGTACGACAAACGCGACTACATCTTCAACGGCACCCTCACCGTCACAGCAATCGTCATCTGGCTCCGCGACACCGTCCAAGAGCCATCAGAAACGACCTAGGCCGCGCCGGGCCGGGCCCCCTTGCCCCACCCCCGCGATCGGGTGAACCCTGCTGCCACACCCTGCCCGACGCGCGCCCGGCAGCGCACCCGCGGCGCGACGCACGCACCAGACTCGTCCGTGAACCTCGCTGCACCGAGGAGGACCGAAGGATGCACCGTACGCGCACCGCGGCCGTCACCGGCCTCGCCGTGACCCTCGCCGTGATCCCCCTGGCGGGCATGGCCGGGCCGTCCGGCGCCGCGCCGGCCCGAGGGGCCGACGGCTCCCGGGCCAGACCCGCCACCGCCACCCTCTCCCCCGCCCCGCAGTCCGTCCACGACCGCTCCGACCACCTCACCGTCACCGGCACCGTGACCCTCGTCGCCGGGCCGAAGACCGACGCCCCGGCGCTGGCGCTGGTGACCACGTCCCTGAAGGCCGCGGGTGCCCAGCGCGTCGTACGAACCGACCGGGTCGCCCCGCAGGCCGGGCGGCTGACCGTCTACGTGGACGGGCCGGGTGCGGCGCGCGCCCTGACGGCGTTGGGGGCCCGCGGCACCGCCGGCCTCCCCGCCGAGGGCTACGCGCTGGCCGTCGGCCGCGGTCGGATCGCCCTGGCCGGCAAGGACGCCACCGGCACCTACTACGCCGCACAGACGCTGGCCCACTTGCTGCCACACCGGGACCGCCCGGGCGCCCGGGTGCCCGGCGCCGTCGTACGGGACTGGCCGGCGACCCCGCTGCGCGGCGTCATCGAGGGCTTCTACGGCACGCCGTGGTCGCACACCGCCCGCCTCGACCAACTCGACTTCGCCGCCCGGCACAAGATGAACATCTACGTCTACTCCCCCAAGGACGACGCCTACCTGCGGGAGAAATGGCGCGACCGCTACCCCGCGCACCAGTTGGACCGGATCAAGGAGCTGGTGGACCGGGCCCGGGCCCG
This sequence comes from Streptomyces sp. x-19, assembly GCF_046549115.1. Classification (NCBI taxonomy): domain Bacteria; kingdom Bacillati; phylum Actinomycetota; class Actinomycetes; order Kitasatosporales; family Streptomycetaceae; genus Streptomyces; species Streptomyces sp. x-19. The sequence continues at coordinate 839,918 of NZ_JAJPWK010000003.1, forward strand.
GCACGTGGAGTTCACCTACGCCCTCTCCCCAGGACTGTCCGTCTGCTACAGCTCGGCCGCCGACGTCAAGGCACTGACCGCCAAGTTCGCGACCCTGTGGGACATCGGGGTACGGACCTTCGCGGTGCCGCTGGACGACATCAGCTACACCAAGTGGAACTGCGCCGCGGACAAGGAGAAGTTCGGGACCGGCGGCGCAGCGGCCGGCACCGCGCAGGCCCAACTGCTCAACCAGGTCAACCGCGCGTTCATCGCCCGCCACCCGGGCGCCCGGCCGCTCCAGATGGTGCCGACCGAGTACTACGACCTCAAGGCCACGCCGTACAAGGCAGCGCTCGCCACCAAGCTGGACGCCAACGTGCTGGTGGAGTGGACGGGCGTGGGCGTCATCGCACCCACCATGACCGCCGCACAGGCCCAACAGGCCCGGGAGCTCTTCGGCCACCCGATCCTGCTCTGGGACAACTACCCCGTCAACGACTACGTCAGCAAGCGGCTGATGCTCGGGCCGTACAACGGGCGGGCACCGGGCGTCCCGGGCCGGCTGGCCGGGATCACCGCCAACCCGATGATCCAGCCCTCGGCGTCCAAGCTGGCGCTGGCCACCGTCGCCGACTACGCCTGGAACGACCGGGCCTACGACGCACGGGACTCCTGGAGCACGGCCATCGAGGAACTGGCCGGCGGCGACGCCCGGGCCGCCCGCGCCCTGCGGGCCTTCGCCGACGTCAACTACACCTCGGCGATCAACCCGAAGCAGGCGCCCGAACTGTCCGCCGCCCTCGACCGGTTCCGCAAGAGCGGCGACGCCCGGCGGCTGGACGCGGTGCTGCACGACCTCCAGGACGCCCCGGGCGTGCTGCGCGACCGCCTCCCGGACCGCGGCTTCGCCCGAGAGGCGACGCCATGGCTGGACGCCACCCACGCCTGGGCGGTCGCGGCGCGCGACGCCCTACGTCTCATCGAGGCGGACCGGTCGGGCGACACGGCCAAGGCCCGGCAACTACGCGCCCACATCCCGGAATTGGTGACCAAAGCGAAGTCGTACGTCTACGTGGACCTGAAGGGCAAGCGGATCCCGGTCGTGGTCGGCGACGGAGTACTGGACACCTTCGTCGCGGACGCGTTGGCGGGACGGGGCGGTCGTTAACGGTGCCGCTGCGCGTTGCCGCTGCGCGGGGCTTCTTCCCACGTGGTCGGCCGTCCCGCCGTAGGGGTTTTGCCGTTGCGCCTGCGGCGCGTTGCCGCTGCGCGGGGCTTTGACGTACGTGGTCGGCTGTCCCGCCGTGGGGGTTGCTGTTTGCGCCTGCGGCGCGGGCGTTGTCCGCTGCGCGGGGCTGTTGGGTGCCGGTGACGGGCCGGAGGGGGTGGTGTGCAGGACTGCTGCGCTTTACGTCCTGCACACCACCCCCTCCGGCCCGCCCCCTCCCGTTGAAGGTGGGGGAAAGACGGGTGGGTGGGACTTGAGGTAGATGGTGTGGTGCCGGTCATCCGTCGGTCATGACAGGGCCGTGCCCGTCACGGCTCCGCCGCACCGGCCCGACCCGGCCACGCTGCTCATCCTCGGCCCGCACCACCGCACCGAACCCGCAGCAGCCCACCCACCCAGACCCCCACCCTCCCTCTTTCCCACCCACCCACGGGAGGGGACGGGTCTGCGGGGTTGGGGGTTGCCGGACGTAAAGCGCAGCAGTCCGGCAACCCCCAACCCCGCAGACCCGTCACCGCGCCCTAACAGCCCCGCGCAGCGGACCCGCCCCGCGCAGCGGACCCGCCCCGCGCCGCAGGCGCAAACAACAGCAACCCGCACGGCGGGAAAGCCGACAACGTGGGAAGCCCAACCAAGCGCGCAGCGAACCGTCAGCCGCCGAGTTCCCGGTGGCGGGTGGTGAGTCGGGCCGCGCCGTCGTCGGTGAGCGAGCCGTGCAGCCGGAGTCGGGCGATTCCGCCGTCGGGGAAGATGTCCAACCGGACGTGGGTCACGGCCGGCGCGTCGTCCAGGAGGAAGCGGTGGACGGTGTCGGGCTGGAGCCGGGTGCGGGGCAGTAGTTCGACCCAGTCGCCCTGTTCGCCGTCGCGTCCGGACAGCGCCGCCCAGCCGGCCGCGTTGCCCTTGAGGTAGCCGGTGTCGATCTCCACCGCGCGGATCGCGGACTGCTCGGTGAGGCGGTAGCGGACCCAGTCGTTGCCGGTGCCGCGGCGCCGCCGGGTCTCCCAGCCGTCGTCCATCTTGCGGGACCGGCCCGGCTGGATGGTGTTGGTGGGCGAGGAGTAGAAGCGGTCCGAGGCGTCCTCGACCTGGCCGCCGTTCTCCAGGGCGGCGAGGTCGAAGGTGCCGAGGGTGGCCAGCCAGCGGGGCGCCGGGACGACCTCGCCGTGGACCCGTAGGCGGGCGACGCCGCCGTCGGGGTGCTGGTTGAGCCGCAGGTGGGTGAAGCGCTGCTCGACGTGGACGGCGAAGCCGTTGGCGGCGTGCCCGCCGATGGCGGTGCGGTGGACCAGCGGGGTCCACGTGGTGCCGGCGCCGAGGAGTTCGGCGGGCGACGGCGAGCCTTCCACGCAGGTGCCCTCGACGCTGACGGACTGCGGGTAGTTGCCGCGGAAGTGCGCGGTGTCGACGACGATGCCGCGGATCACGCCGGGGGCGCCGAGCCGGATCAGGGCCCAGTCGTGGTCCTCCTCGGTCGGGAAGGGGTGTTCGCCGTCGGTGCCGCGGCGCCGGCGGGTCTCCCACCCGTCCATGACCTTGCCCTTGTGGCCGAACGCCTCGGGGTCGAAGTGGGCGGCGTCGGGCTTGAGGAGGTTCTCCCGTTCGGCGAAGAACTCGTCGTTGGCGGCGAGCACTCCGGCGCCGAGCCGCCGGTCGGCGAGGTCGGGCAGGTGGGAGAAGGGGAAGCCGGCCGGGCCCGGGGTCCGGTAGTCGGCGTAGGGGTCGCCGCCTCCGTAGGGGCTGGCGTCCCCGGTGTAGCGCGGGAGCTCGCCGGTGGTCATGCGCGCGGCCTTTCGAGGAGCTCGCCGGTGGGCTCGGCGAGGGTGGCGCCGTCGTTGATCTTCCGGCCGCGCAGCCAGGTGGAGCGGACGACGCCGTAGAGGGTCTTTCCGGCGTACGCGGTGATCTTGTTGCGGTGCTGGAGTTCGGCGGGGTCGACGGTGAAGGTCGCGTCGGGTGACAGCACTGCGAAGTCGGCGTCCCGGCCGGGCGCGATGCCGCCCTTGCTGCCGAGGCCGACCAGCTCCGCCGGGGCGGCGGACATCCAACGGACCACGTCCTCCAGGCTATGGCCGCGCTCCCGGGCGGCGGTCCAGATGGCCGGCAGGCCGAGCTGGAGGGAGGAGATGCCGCCCCAGGCCGTTCCGAAGTCGGGGGTCTTCAGGTCGGTGGTGGACGGCGAGTGGTCGGAGACGATGCAGTCGATGGTGCCGTCGGCCAGGCCCTGCCACAGCGCGTCCTGGTTGCCGGCCTCGCGGATCGGCGGGCAGCACTTGAACTCCGTGGCGCCGTCCGGGATCTCCTCGGCGGTCAGGGTCAGGAAGTGCGGGCAGGTCTCGACGGTGATCTTGACGCCGTCGGCGCGGGCGGCGGCGATCGTCGGCAGGGCGTCGCTGGAGGACAGGTGCAGCACGTGCACCCGGGCGTCCAGCTTCCGGGCGAGTTCGATCAGGCCGGCGATGGCGTCGTTCTCGGAGACCCGGGGGCGGGAGGCGAGGAAGTCGGCGTACTTGGGGCCGTGCGGCTCGGGGGCGGCGTCCAGGTGGCCGGGGTCCTCGGCGTGCACGATCAGCAGGCCGTCGAAGGCCGCGATCTCGCCGAGCGCCGCCGCCAGCTGCTCCTGGTCGACCTGCGGGAACTCGTCGACGCCGGAGGGCGACAGGAAGCATTTGAAGCCGAAGACGCCGGCCTCGTGGAGCGGGCGCAGGTCCTTGACGTTGCCGGGGATGGCACCGCCCCAGAAGCCGACGTCGATGTGGGCCTTGCTGCGGGCGACCGCGCGCTTGGTGTCGAGGTTGTCGACGGTGGTGGTCGGCGGGAGGCTGTTGAGCGGCATGTCCACGAGCGTGGTGATGCCGCCGGCGGCGGCCGCGCGGGTGGCCGTCCAGAAGCCCTCCCATTCGGTGCGACCGGGGTCGTTGACGTGCACGTGGGTGTCCACCAGGCCGGGCAGCAGGACGTCGTCGCCGAAGTCCTCCACTCGGGCGCCGGCCGGGGCCTCGGCGTCGTGCGGCAGGACCGCGACGATCTTCCCGTCCTGGACGGTGACGGACGCGGCCCGCGTCCCCTCCGGGGTGACGACGCGCGTGGAACGCAGCACCAGCTCTATTTCGGACACCCAGTACCTCCCATATCGTTGTTTCATGGTCGCGGGCCGGCGCCTGCGGGGCACGACGGACGCGGGCCGTGCCGCCGCCGGCGCGGATTCTCCAGCACCCCGGAATGTCGGAGTGGACCACTGGTATACGGAATTCAACAGTCTGTTGAATGAGTCTTCACTCAGGACCGCGGCCCGTCAAGACCCCGATGCGGCGGCCGGCCCGGCGATCGCACCGGACCGCTCCGGCTCCTCGACCGACGCGACCATCTCGCCCCTGACCTGCGACGCGAGGATGTCCTGCGGAATCGGCCCGGCACCGGCCGCGGCCCGCTCACGCCGCGAGACGAAGGCGTAGAGCAGCCCCGAGATCCCCATGCCGAAGATCCAGGAGAACGGCGCCACGGCGTCGAAGGCCGGTATCAGCGCCAGCGAGGCGGAGACCGCGGCCGCCGGCAGGAAGGCGATCACGGCCTTCGGGTTGTAGCCCCGGCGGTAGAAGTAGACCCCGGCGGCATCGGCCGAAAACAGCGCATCGACGTCGATCCGCCCCCGTCGCACCAGGTAGTAGTCGACGAGCAGGATCGCCACCAGCGGGCCGAGGAAGGCCCCCAGCGCACCCAGGAAGTACTGGATCACCAGCGCCGAGGAGTACAGCTTCCAGGGCATGACCAGCACCGCGAGCACCGCGGTGATCATGCCGCCGCGCTTGAAGTCCAGGTACTTCGGCAGCAGGTTGGCGAAGTCGTAGGCGGGCGAGACGAAGTTGGCCACGACGTTGATGCCGATGGTGGCGACGATGAAGGCCAGCGCGCCGATGACGGTGACCACCGGGTTGTCGATCTTCTGGATCACCTTCACCGGGTCGTAGATCGCCTCACCGAAGACCGCGATGGTGCCGGCGGTGACGAGGACGGCGACCACCGCGAAGGCGGTGAAGTTCACCGGCAGCCCGACGAGGTTGCCCCGCCGGTAGGAGCGGTGGTCGGGGGTGAAGCGGGCGAAGTCGGCGTAGTTGAGGACCAGGGTCAAGAAGGTGGCCACGGTCAGGCTGACCGCGATCAGGCTCTGCCGGACCTGCGCGGTGCCGCTGAGCCCGGTCAGGCTGCGGGTCAGCGAGATGTCGCCGTGCGCCGCGATGACGAGGTACACCGCCAGCGCCAGCACCACCAGCCAGACCACCGGCCCGGTCGCGAAGTCCTGGACCTTGCGGATGAACTCCATGCCGCGGGTCAGCAGCGCGGCCTGCAGCCCCCACATCACCATGAAGGCGATCCACCCCAGGGTGGACAGCCCCAGCACCGAGTTGTGGTTGTACGCGTCCAGACCGGGTGCGATCTGCAACGTCAGCAGCACCACGGCCGTGGAGGCCAGCCAGGTCTGGATGCCGTACCAGGCCACCGCCATCACCGCGCGCAACAGCGCCGGGATGTTGGCGCCGTAGACGCCCCAGCTCGCCCGGGCGAGCACCGGGTAGGGGACGCCGGTGCGGTGCCCGGCGTGTCCCATCCGGTTCATCAGCCAGTAGACGATCGTGATGCCGACCAGCAGGGCGAGGAACACCTCCCAGGCCGGCAGCCCCAGCACGAAGAGGCTGGCGGCGAAGGCGTAGTTGCTGATCGCGTGGGTGTCGGACATCCACAGCGCGAAGATGCTGTACGTGCCCCAGGTGCGCTTCGCCGCCGGTGCGAGGTCTTCGTTGAAGAGCCTCGGGTCCGGCGGTCCCGGACGGTGCTGCGGGGATGTGCTCATGAGTCCTCCCAGGCAGGTCGGGTGGAGCTTAGGCATCAGTCGTCAGATGCCTGACGTTTCACTGGAAAAGTCGGTGTGACGTGCGGAATCGTGCATGCGGGACCGCTCCCCCGCCGCGCTCCGCGCGAGGTGGCGGCTGAGCGGCCAGGAGCCGATGGCCTTGGGGCGGGGCGGGGCGAAGCTGCGCTGCGCACTGGTGGTCAGGCCGAGGCCGACCACCGCCTCCGCGAACTTCACCGCGGCGGCGACGCCGTCCACGACGGGCACCCCGAGTTCCGCGGCGACCCGCTCCTGGAGTCCGGCCATCCCGCCGCACCCCAGGCAGATGACCTCCGCACCGTCGCGGACCACCGCGCGGGCGGTCCGAAGGATCACCTCGACGGTGCGCTCCGGGTCCTCCTCCAACTCCAGCACCCCGAGCCCGGTGCCGCGGACCCCGGCACAGCGCTGGAGCAGCCCGGCGGTCAGCAGCCGGTCCCTGATCTGCGGCACGGCACGGTCGAGGGTGGTGACGATGCCGTAGGAGTGGCCGAGCATCAGCGCCATCTGTGCGGCGCACTCGGTGATGTCCAGGACGGGGACGTCCAGCAGTTCCTGGGCGCCCTCCCGACCGGGTTCGCCGAAGCCGGCCATGACCAGCGCGTCGAACGGGGTGTCCAGGGTGGCGAGCCGGTCCAGGACGGCGGCGGCGCTGAGGTAGCCCTCGAAGTGGCCTTCGATGGACTCCGGCCCCCAGAGGGGTTCGGTGGCGAGGATCTCGGTGCCCGGCGCGGCGACCGCGGTGGCGGTGGCGCGGATCGAAGCGGTCATGGAAGCCGTGGTGTTCGGGTTCATGACGAGAATGCGCATGACGCTCCAACGATTTGGAGGATTCCACAGAATGGACAGTAGGTTTCGCGCAGCAGAACGTAGCTACGGCCACTGGCACCGTCAAGAGATCTGCGGCAAGGAGGTGGCACCTTGGGACATACGGGCGCTGACCGGCGGGAACGACTGTGCGATAGGCGGTGTACCTGCGCGGTGTGACCGGTAGGCTGCTCCGGTCGGGCCCGGCGCCCGCAAGGATGAAGAGCCGAGACCGATCCGACCCGCCCCGAAAGGAACGCGACGTGCCGCCGTCCAGCGCCAGCACCTCCGCCGCCCATGCCAAGCCTGCAGGCGCCAGCGGCGGGGTCCAGTCCCTCGAGCGCGCCTTCGACCTCCTGGAGCGGATGGCCGACGCCGGCGGCGAGGTGGGCCTGAGCGAGCTCTCGGCCAGCAGCGGCCTGCCGCTGCCCACCATCCACCGCCTGATGCGCACGCTGGTCGCCTGCGGCTACGTCCGCCAGCAGCCCAACCGCCGGTACGCCCTCGGCCCGCGCCTGATCCGGCTCGGCGAGAGCGCCTCCCGCCTGCTGGGCACCTGGGCCCGGCCGTTCCTGGCCCGTCTCGTGGAGGAGACCGGCGAGACCGCCAACATGGCCCTCCTCGACGGGGACGAGATCGTCTACGTCGCGCAGGTCCCGTCCCGGCACGCGGTGCGGATGTTCACCGAGGTCGGCCGCCGCGTGCTGCCGCACTCCACCGGCGTCGGCAAGGCCCTGCTGGCCAACCACCCGCCGGAGGAGGTCCGCGCGCTCCTCGGCCGTACGGGCATGCCCGCCGCGACCGAGAAGACCATCACCGACCCGGAGCACTTCCTCGACTCCCTGGCCGACGTGCGTCGCCTCGGCTACGCGGTCGACGACAACGAGCAGGAGATCGGCGTCCGCTGCCTCGCGGTTCCGGTCCCCAACTCCCCCACGTCCGCGGCGATCTCCATCTCCGGGCCGACCGGCCGGGTGACCGAGGCCGCGACGGACAAGATCATCCCGGTGCTCCAGGAAGTGGCGGCCGAACTGTCGGTGGCGCTGGCCAACCAGACGCCGGCGTGAGGTCCGGGTGAGCCGCCCCGCCCGGGTCGCCTCACCCGCCCGGGTCGCCTCACCCGCCCGGCAGCCCGCCGAAACCGTCGATCCGCTCGCGGACTTCGGACAGCGCCGGCGACAGTGCGCTCACCGAGCCCACCGCCCCGGCTATCAACAACAGCGAACGGCGCAGCCGGATCACCTCGGGGGCGCCGTGGCTCACCATCGCGTCCAGTGCGGCCAGTTCGTCGTCGGCGGCCGCACGGTCCGGTAACTCGCCGGGCAGGACGGCCAGTTGGCGGCGGAGCCGGCCCACCGCCACGCGGAGTGCGCGGACCCTCGGATCGTTCCGGTCCCCGGTCATGCGGCCGCCCCCCTGCAGCTGTTCCACAACGACGGCGCCCTCCCCGGCCGTTGCCCGTCCCACGATGCGGGACAGTTAACGCCACGGTGCGCGGCCGACGCCATACGGGCGGCGAAAAAACTCGATCAACGACCCCTCGTCGGGACGGCGGCGCCGTCGCGTCGCGCCGGCCCGCACGCCGAGGGCGCCGCGGCCGGCATCGCCTCCCCCGTGCCACTGGCCGGTTTTCGCCGTTCGCCGGGGGCTCCCCCGACCGGCCGACCGGTTTCCCACACCTCCGGGCGCCCCGCGGCGCCCGCACCGCACGCCCCCGTCGCGCGGGTCGTGCGCGCTACCCCGCCACCACCTGACCATGCGTCAGTACGTGCGTTCCCCCGGGCACCCGTTGGCGTGGGCGTATCCCGTACAAGGGATACGGCGCCGTGCGGTGGAGCATTCTCCCTTCCGGGAAATGTCCGGCATATCACCGAATCGCACATCACTGGACCACTGGATCGGAGAACGCCATGGAGCCCAACCCCGGCCCCAACCCAGGCCCCCATCCCGACTCCCGGCACCTCAGCGTCGTCCAGCTCATCTGCCGGGCGTACGGCCTGGCCGACGCCTCCGAGATCACCGAGGAGCACATACACCGCTACGTCAGTGAGCACCGGGACGTGGACGAGCGGACCGCACGGCTCCGGGACCGGCTACGGCCGTGGATCCCGCGGCAGCGGACGCCGGGGGGCGCGGCCTGAGGGGGAACCGGCACCGCCCGGTTCCGGGGGGCACGGGGCGCCGCGCGCGGCCATGAGGTAAGCAGTTCCCATGGCACATCCAGGGGAAAGCGCAGGCGTCGGGGGGACGACGGGGGCCGGACGGCCCGAGGGGAAGGTGGCCGGGCTGCTGCTCGCCGCGGGCGGCGGGCGGCGGCTGGGGGGACGGCCGAAGGCGCTGCTCGACCACCGGGGACGCCCGTTGGTCGAGCACGCCGCACGGGTCCTGCGGGACGCCGGCTGCGGACCGGTGCACATCGTGCTGGGGGCAGCCGCCGAAACCGTCCGCGCCCGGGCCGAGTTGGCGGGCTACGGCGTCTCGGTCAACCCGGACTGGGCCGAGGGCATGGGCTCGTCGCTCCGGGTGGGACTGGCGGCGCTGGCCGGCTCGGGGGCCGACGCGGCGGTGGTGTCCCTGGTGGACCAGCCCGGCATCGGCGCCGCCGCGGTGTCCCGAGTGGTGGCCGCGTGCACCGGGCGGGACGCACTGGCGGCCGCGGCGTACGGGGGCGAGCGGGGCCATCCGGTGCTGTTCGGCGCCGCGCGATGGGCGGCCATCGCGGCGAGCGCGACGGGCGACCGCGGCGCGCGGGACTACCTGCGGCAGCACGCCGGGGCACTGACGCTCGTCGAGTGCGGCGACGTGGCCGAGGCGTACGACATCGACACGCCGGAAGATCTGCGACGGCTCCAGTGAGCGCGGGCCGTCGCGCGGGCCTCGTGCGACCGTACGAAGGGCCGCACATTCTGCGGCGGGCGGCGCGCTCGGCGACCAGAACCGCGGCCACGACCGCGAGTTGACGGGAAACCGTCGCTCCGGTGCAGGAGTAATGGAGAGTGACCACTGTGGCACCGAGAGCCATTCGATCAAGGTTTCTGTCGACTCAGAGAATCTCGATGTCAACAAACCATTGAAGTTCCGCGATAAGGAAACTAGTCTCCACTGGTCAGAAGCGCCCTGCTACCCGTACGGCGCCCGCGACCGTGTCTCGGAACCCTCGGCACCCCGTGCCGCTCAGGTGCCCCGGCGGCCGCCAGGCACCGCCGCTGAATGGAGTGACAGCTCATGTCCGCACCAGCGCCGTCCCCGCTGGCCATTGTCGAAGTCGACCCCGCACACACCCCGGAACGGCAGGGCGAGGTCCTCACCGACGCTGCGCTCGCCTTCGTTGCCGAGCTGCACCGGCGGTTCACCCCCCGCCGCGATGAGCTGCTCGCCCGCCGCGCCGAGCGTCGTGCCGAGATCGCCCGGACCAGTACGTTGGACTTCCGCCCCGAAACCGCGCAGATCCGCGCGGACGACAGTTGGAAGGTGGCCGCAGCGCCCGCCGCGCTCAACGACCGCCGGGTGGAGATCACCGGTCCCACCGACCGCAAGATGACGATCAACGCACTCAACTCGGGCGCCAAGGTGTGGCTCGCCGACTTCGAAGACGCCTCCGCTCCCACCTGGGAGAACGTCGTCAACGGCCAGCTCAACCTGATCGACGCCTACGAGCGCCGGATCGACTTCACCGATGCCCGCAGCGGCAAGTCCTACGCCCTCAAGCCGGCCGAGGAACTCGCCACCGTGGTGATGCGCCCGCGCGGCTGGCACCTGGAAGAGCGCCACCTGCAGTTCGAGGGCCGCCCGGTCCCCGGCGCCCTGGTCGACTTCGGCCTGTACTTCTTCCACAACGCCCAGCGTCTGCTGGACCTCGGCAAGGGCCCGTACTTCTACCTGCCCAAGACCGAGTCCCACCTGGAAGCCCGCCTCTGGAACGAGATCTTCGTCTTCGCCCAGGACTACGTCGGCATCCCGCAGGGCACCGTCCGCGCCACGGTCCTCATCGAGACGATCACCGCCGCGTACGAGATGGAGGAGATCCTCTACGAGCTGCGCGACCACGCCTCGGGGCTGAACGCCGGCCGCTGGGACTACCTCTTCTCGATCGTCAAGAACTTCCGTGACGGCGGCGCCAAGTTCGTCCTCCCGGACCGCAACGCCGTGACGATGACTGCCCCGTTCATGCGCGCCTACACCGAACTCCTGGTCCGCACCTGCCACAAGCGCGGGGCGCACGCCATCGGCGGCATGGCGGCCTTCATCCCCAACCGCCGGGACCCCGAGGCCAACGAGCGGGCCCTGGCCAAGGTGAAGAACGACAAGGACCGGGAGGCCGGCGACGGCTTCGACGGCTCCTGGGTCGCCCACCCGGACCTGGTGCCGATCGCCCGCGCCTCCTTCGACGCGGTCCTCGGCGAGGCGCCCAACCAGAAGGACCGCCTGCGCGAGGACGTCTCGGTGGCCGCCGCCGACCTCATCGCCATCGACTCGCTGGACGCCAAGCCCACCTACCAGGGCCTGGTCGACGCGGTCCAGGTCGGCACCCGCTACATCGAGGCGTGGCTGCGCGGCCTCGGCGCGGTCGCCATCTTCGGCCTGATGGAGGACGCCGCCACCGCGGAGATCTCCCGCTCCCAGATCTGGCAGTGGGTCGACGCGGGCGTCGTCTTCGCGGAGGAGGGCCACGCCGGCACCAAGGTCACCGCCGACCTGGTCCGCAAGATCGCCGCCGAGGAACTGGCCGCCATCCGCGCCGAGGTGGGCGACGAAGCCTTCACCGGCGGCAAGTGGCAGCAGGCCCACGACCTCCTGCTGAAGGTCTCCCTGGACGCCGACTACGCCGACTTCCTCACCCTGCCGGCGTACGAACTCCTGGTCTGATCCCGTCCGATCCGTTCCGGTCCGGGCCACGCGTCCGGCACGGACCCGAGGGCCCGCGCACCCCACCGCTCCGTGGTGTGCGCGGGCCCTTCGTGCTGTCGGCGGCCGATGCGCGCGCGCACGGCGAAGGCGTCGACGGGCGGATCCGGATGCAGTGCGGGCCGGATCCGGCCCGTCCGTCCGCCGCTAGAGCTCCAGTTGGTGCTGGTGCGTCAGGTGCGTCGGTACGTAGCCGAGGGCGTCGTTGATCCGTCTCATGGGCGCGTTGCCGACGGCGGTGTCGGTCAGGAGGCCGGCGAGGTCCGGATGGTCCGCCAGGGCCTGTCGGATCGACGCGGCCTTCATCCATCGCCCGAGGCCGTGTCCACGGTGCGCCGGCAGCACGCCGGTGCCGTAGTGCTGGCCGTCGCCGGTGCCGCTGCCGGGGACGACGAGTTCGGTGAACCCGGCGACCGAGCCGTCGCGGGTGTCGACGGCGACGACGGTGTACAGGTGGTCACCGCGCGCTTCGACGGCCTGCGCCGCGGCCCGGACCCGGTCCTCGTCCCAGGTCACGGTGGCGTGGTCGGTGTCGCCCATGGGCATGTCGTCCATGGCGTGCCGCGCCGCGACGAACGTCTGGGCGAGGTGGTCGGGGACCGTTCCCCGCCACGAGAACAGCCGGTAGCCGGGATGCGGACGCTCGACGATCCGGTCGAGGGCGCCGGCGTCCACGTCGGCCAGCGGCAGGCGGGTGTACCGCATGGTGAGGACCGTGCGGAAACCGCGCGCCGCCAGGAAGCGGTCGCCGGGCGAACCGGCCTCGGCCCGGGCGATGACGCGGCGTCGGTCGTGGTCCCGGGCGGTGGCGACGGCGGCGTCGAGCAGTCGGGAACCGACGCGCCTGCGTCGCTCCACGGGGTGGACGTGGAGGGCGAGTTCGGCCAGGTGCTCCCGTCCGGGATCGGTGAACAGGCGCAGGAAGGCCGTCCCGACCGGATGGGAGTCCGCGTCGGACGCCAGCCATGCGAGGCGCCGGCCGTGCGGCCCGGGCGCGGGATCGGTCAGTGCGGTGAGGCGAAGCGACAAGGTGTCTCCGTCGTGAGGAGGTGGCGAGGGTCGGTGTGCGGGCCGGGCTGAGGGGCACTCGTGCGCATGTGCTCCACACCTCCTCGTCGACGGGGTCGGTCCGCGAGAGCGCGGACGGTCGGCAGAATCTAACCGGCCCTTCGGTTGCGCGGCAACGGGTTAACGCAGCAGGGCCGCGGGCGCGACCGGCCGCTGCGGCGAGGCGCCGGGCGACCGCGCGCACGCACGCTAGGTGACCACCGCCCCGAGCGCCACGAACGCGCAGATCAGGACGGACAGCAGCGCGAGCAGCGGGGCGACGAAGCGCAGGTAGGTGTCGTAGCCGACCTTGGCGAGCGAGACGCCGCCCATGATGACGGCGGTGGTGGGCACCCAGAGATTCATCCACCCGCTGGCGGCCTGCCAGGCGGTGACGACGACCGGGCGGGTCACGCCGGCGAAGTCGGCGAGCGGCGCCAGGATCGGCATGGCGAGCGTGGCGTGCCCCGAGGTGGAGGGGATCAGGAAGGCCAGCGGCAGGTTGACCAGAAAGACGATGACGCCGAAGAGCGCCGAGGGGGTGCCCGAGACCACGCCCTCGATGGAGTGCAGCACGGTGTCGGTGACCCTGGCGTTGTTCATGATGACGGTGACGCCGCGGGCGAGGACGATGACCAGCGCGGGCGAGAGGAAGTCGGCGGCGCCCTGGACGAAGGTGGCACTGAGCCGCGGCTCCCCCATCCGCGCCAACAGCCCCACCAGCACCGCGCCGAGGAGGAACATCGCCGCCAACTGCGGGAAGGACCAGTCGAGTTCCCAGGCGTAGGGCGTGGCGTCGGCGCGGCCGGTGAGGGCGCTGGACCACGGGATCACCGAGAAGATCATGAACGCGAAGAGCAGCGCGACGGTGACGAGGACCGTCGTGTGCAGCCGGGTCAACGGCGGCGGCTCGGCGGCGTCCGGGCCCGTCTGGGCGTGCTCGCGGTCACCGGCCAGGAAGCCGCACAGCGAGCGGTCGGGGTCGGCGCGGACCCGGCGCGCGTAGCGGATGACGTAGGCGGTGGTGACGGCGGTCAGCACCAGCCACATCGCGACGCGCAGCGCGATGCCGTCGCCGAGCGAGACCTCGGCGGCCGAGGAGGCGACCCCGGTGGCGAACGGGTTGACGGTGGAGCACAGCACCCCGATGCCGGCGCCGAGAATGATCGTGCCGGTGGCCACCAACCGGTCGAAGCCGAGGGCCAGCATCAGCGGGACGATCAGTCCGTAGAAGCCCAGGGTCTCCTCGGCGAACCCCTCGACGGTGCCGAGCAGCGAGAAGACCGCCATCACCCCGGCGATGAGGAGCGCGCCGCGGTCGCGCAGGCGGTGGGCGAGCCGGCCGATCCCGCGGTCCAGGGCGCCGGTGGCGAAGACCACGGTGATGAACGCGCCGATGGCGAGGACGAAGAGGAAGACGCCGGCGCTGCCGTACAGCGCACCGGTGAGGTCCGGTCCCACCAGGCCGGTCTTGGCGTCCTTGATGCCGTAGAGGCCGTTGACCGGCGAGAGGAAGAGGTCCCCGAGCCGCTCGGGGAAGGTCCGGCCGGACGGCGTGCGGTGGTAGGAGCCCTGGACCGGCCGACCGGCGGCGTTGCGGACGTAGGTGCCGGCGGGCAGCACGAAGGCCAGCGCCCAGACGGCGACCGTGACGAGGGCGAGGACGGTGAGGGCGCTGGGGAAGGTGAAGCGGCGCCCCCCGCCGGTCTCCGGGGCGTCGGACGGCGGCGCCGGGGGTGCGGGTGGTGCGTCGTTCCCGGCGCCCGGTGTCATCCGGCGCCTCCGGACCGACGGTACGCGGCGGCGTACTCCGCGAAGAACAGGGCCTCGGCGAGCAGCGCCCCGCGGAGTTCGGAGTAGAGGACCCGCTCGTTGGGGCCGTGCAGTCGGCACAGGTTGTCCTCGGCGCCGAAGAGCAGCACCTCGGCCCGTGGCGCCGCCGCGGCCAGCCCGTTGACCAGCGGGATGGAGCCGCCGGACGCCGCGTGGACGGGTTCGGCGCCCCAGGCGCGGTGGAGCGCGGAACGGGCCGCTCGGTAGGCCGGTCCGTCGGTGGCGGCCTCGTAACCGGGGCCGGTGTCGCCGGGGGTGACGGTGAGGGGGATGCCGAAGGGACGCAGGCGGCGCAGGTGGCGGACGAGGGCGTCCTGGGCCTCCCGGGGGTTCTGCCGGGGGTGCACGCGGAGGTTGAGCTTGGCGCGGGCGTGCGGGACGACGGCGGCGGCACCGTGGTCGACGGAGGGCGCGTCCAGGCCGACGACGGTGAGCGCCGGGCCGCTCCACAGGCGTTCGCCGAGCCCGCCGGACCCGAGGAGCGGCATGCCCCGGGACACCCCGACCAGGTCCCGGAACTCCTCCTCGGTGAGCGCCGGGCCGCCCCACGGTTCGCGCCGCAGCCCCTCGACCGCGACGTCCCCGTGGACGTCGTGCAGGGTGGCCAGCGCCTTGATCAGGACGAGCAGCGCGTCGGGGGCGGCGCCGCCGTACTCGCCGCTGTGGAGGCCGGCGTCGAGCGTGCGGACCTCGACGAGGACGTCGCCGCTGCCGCGGAGCGCGGTGGTGAGGGTGGGGGTGCCGGGGCGGATGTTGCCGGTGTCCGCGATGACCATCGCGTCGCAGGCGAACGCGGCCGGGTCGGTGGGCGGATAGGCGTCGAAGGCGCTGCCGTACTCCTCCTGCCCCTCGAAGACGATCTTGATGCCGACGGGTGGCCGCCCGCCGAAGGCCCGCAGGGCGCCGATGTGGACCATCAGGTTGGCCTTGCAGTCGGCGACCCCCCGGGCGCGGAGGCCGCCCTCGATCTCCGTGGGCTCGAACGGCGGTGATTCCCAGGGGCGTTCGTCGCCGGGCGGCTGGACGTCGTAGTGCGCGTAGAGCAGGACGGTCGGGGCGTCCGGGGTGGGCGGGGGGACGGTGGCGGTGACGACCGGGGCGGTGTCGGGCAGGTTCAGTTCGCCGATGTCGCGCACCCCGGCGGCCCGCAGCAGTTCGACGACGACGTCCCGGGCCCGCAGGACGGGTTCGGGCGAGAACCCGGGGAAGGCGATGGAGGGGATGGCGGCCAACCGCTTGAGGTCGGCGCAGACGTCGTCCATCAGGGCGTCGACGGTGGACTCCAGCGCGGACGCGTTGACTTCGTGGGGCACCGCAGGCCCCCTCTCTGTGGCACCCGGCTGCACGGGCACGCACGTTGAATAACTGTCAGTTTCCGTATCGAAATGCAGCATATCGGGCGTCTCGTGGACGTCCGCGCCGCGACGTGGGCACCGCTCCGGCTCGCCCGTCCACCAGGGGATTCGCTCTACTATGGGCGTAGTAACAGAGCGGTAAGGGCGGGTGGGTGGAACGGTGGCGCGGCGACGGGAGCAGGTGCTGGACGCGGCGGTCGAGGTCCTGGGCACCGAAGGGGCGCGACGACTGACGCACACGGCAGTGGACCGGGCCGCCCGCGTACCGGCCGGCACCACCTCCAACTACTTCCGCACCCGCACCGCCCTCGTCGAGGGCATCGCCGAGCACCTGCTGACCCTGGAACGGCAGCACTGGGCGACGCTCGCCGGGGAGCCCGCACCGACCGGCCCCGGCGAAGTGGCCGCGGCGCTTGCGGCGTTCGCGCGGCACGCCGCGGGCCCGGGCCGTTCCCGCACGGCCGCGCGACTCGCCCTGGCCCTGGAGTCCGCCGCGCGCCCGGGGTTGCGGACCCGGCTCGGACGGGGGCGCCAGGCGCTGCTGGAGCGCAGCACGGAGTGGGTGCGCCGCCTGGGGTCCGCGACGCCGGAGCGGCACGGCCGGATCCTGGTCGACCACCTGGACGGGGTGGTGCTGCGCCAACTCGCCCTTCCGGAGGGGCCGTTCGACCCGCTGGAGGAGATGTGCGCCCTGGTGGGCGGGCTCCTGGGTGCGCCGACAGGGCACCCCGCGCGCTGACCACCCCGGATCGACCGCCGCCGACCAACTCCCGCCGTACCGCGTCACGTTGGGGCGCAGGACGGCTGTACGGCACCTCCGGAGTCTGGTAGGAAAGCTTCCTAACGATTGGGGAACCCCCCACGGCCCACTCCGGACAGGAGGACTCCATGCGCTCCCGATCGATAGCCAGGACCGCCACCCGCGTCACGCTCGGCCTGGCCCTGCTCGCCGTCCCCGCGACCGCGGTCGCCGCCACGACGACCGCACCGACCCACCGGGCGGCGCCCCCGGCGCACGCCGCCGCGCACGCCGCGCGGGCCGCCGTCGGACTCGACGACCCGGCGAAGAAGGAGATCGCCATGCAGCTGGTGTCCAGCGCGGAGAACTCCTCGCTGGACTGGAAGGCCCAGTACCAGTACATCGAGGACATCGGCGACGGCCGCGGCTACACCGGCGGCATCATCGGCTTCACCTCCGGCACGCACGACATGCTGGAACTGGTCGAGCTCTACACCAAGCGCAAGCCGGACAACGTCCTGGCCGCGTACCTGCCGGCGCTGCGCAAGGTCGACGGCAGCGACTCCCACGCGGGCCTGGACCCGAACTACCCCAAGGACTGGCGCAAGGCCGCCAAGGACCCCGACTTCCGCAAGGCGCAGGACGACGAGCGGGACCGGGTGTACTTCAACCCCGCGGTCAAGCAGGGCAAGGCCGACGGGATCGGCGTCCTGGGGCAGTTCGCGTACTACGACGCGATCGTGATGCACGGGGACGGCGACGACAAGACCAGCTTCTCCGGCATCCGCAAGCGGGCGCTGACGAAGGCCAAGCCGCCGGCCCAGGGCGGCGACGAGAAGACCTACCTCAACGCCTTCCTCGACGCCCGGGTCTGGGCGATGAAGCAGGAGGAGGCGCACAGCGACACCAGCCGGGTGGACACCGAACAGCGGGTCTTCCTGAAGCAGGGGAACCTCGACCTGCACACCCCGCTCGCCTGGAAGGTCTACGGGGACGACTACCACATCGGCTGAGTCCCGCGCACACCCCAACGGCCCGTAAGGAGACGGCAGTTGCCGATTCCGTACGGGCCGTTGGCGGTGGGGCAGGCCCTCAGCGGGCCTCAACTCGGTACTCGGTGGTGCTCAGCGGTGCTCAGCGCGGCCGAGCGGACCTCAGTGGGCGGGCGAGGCGGCGGTCTCACCGTCGTCCATGCGGCCGCGGTCGGGCTGCTGCGGGATGTCCGGGACGTCCTCCAGGGCGTGCGGGTCGGGGGCCGGATCGGCCGCGTCGGCGTCGCCGTTCCTCCGACCGAAGTGGTTGAAGACGACGTTGAGGACGATGGCGACCAGGCAACCGGTGCTGATCCCGGAGTCCAGGACGACCAGCATGTCCTTGGGGAAGTTGTGGTAGAACTCCGGCGCCGCGATCGGGATCAGCCCGATGCCGAGGGCGGCGGCGACGATCAGCGAGTTCTCCCCCTTCTCCATGGCGGCGGTGGCCAGCGTCTGCACGCCGCTGGCGGCGACCGAGCCGAACAGGACGATACCGGCACCGCCCAGGACGGGCAGCGGGACCAGGGAGATGATCGAGGCCGCGACCGGGCACAGGCCGAGCACGATCAGGATCCCGCCACTGGTGGCCACCACGAAGCGGCTGCGGACCTTGGTCATCGCGACCAGACCGATGTTCTGCGCGAAGGCGCTGTTGGCGAAGCCGTTGAACAGCGGGCTGATGGCGCTGCCGAGGGTGTCGGCGCGCAGGCCGCCCTCGATGGTGCGTTCGTCCGCCGGGCGGTTCACGATCTTGCCGAGGGCGAGCATGTCCGCCGTGGACTCGGTCATGCAGACCAGCATCACGATGCACATCGAGACGATCGCGGCGACGTCGAACTGCGGCGCGCCGAAGTGGAACGGCGTCGGGAAACCGATGACGTTCGCCTTGGTGATCACCGAGAAGTCCGTGATCCCGACGGGTATCGCGATCAGCGTGCCGGCGATCAGACCGAGCAGGATGGCGATCTGCTGGAGGAAGCCGCGCAGCACCCGGCGCAGCACCAGCACGATCAGGAAGGTGACCGCGGCCATCCCGATGTTCTTCAACGATCCGTAGTTCGCGGCTTGTGCGTTGCCGCCCTGGGACCAGTTGAAGGCGACCGGGAGCAGCGAGACGCCGATCAGGGTGATCACGGTGCCGGTGACCACCGGCGGGAAGAACCGGACGAGTTTGGAGAAGTAGGGGGCCAGGAGGAAGCCCAGCACTCCGGCGACGATGACCGCGCCGAAGATGACCGGCAGGGCGTCGTGCGGACTGTGTTCCTTGGCGATGGCGACGATGGGGGTGACACCGGCGAAGGAGACGCCGTTGACGAAGGGGAGCTTGGCTCCGACCTTCCAGAACCCCAGGGTCTGGAGCAGGGTGGCGAGACCGGCGGTGAAGAGGCTGGCCCCCACCAGGAACGCTGTCTCGGTGGGACTGAGCCCGCAGGCGGGTCCCACGATCATCGGCGGGGCGACCACGCCCGCGTACATAGCGGCCACGTGCTGTAGTCCGCTGGTGAACATTTTGAAGGGCGGGAGGACTTCGTCGACCGGATGCTTCCGGTCCTCCTCTGACTTCTGCCCGGTAGGTGCGGCCACTGCGGGCCTCCTGTCGATTTCTGCTCCGCCGGAAGCCGACGGAACGAGCCTGTCACGGAGGGCGTGCCATGTGGTGCTGGTGTGCCAGAAGTCGCGCTGGTGAGCGTGCAGATGGCCGCGCTTGTGGCGCATGGGCGGCAGGTGTGTGGGTGCGACCGGCCCCGGGGGTGCGGATCTCTCCGCACCCCCGGGTGACGGCGCTTGCGGGCCCCGCTCGGGTCCGCAAGCTCAGCCGGGAGCCGTCCCTCCCGGCCGAGTCTCGGGGTGCATCGCGCCCGGGAGGATCAGCCCTCGGAGGCGATGCGCGCCAGACGCTGGGCCTCGGCCCGCGTGGAGCGGGCGATGGCGTCCTCGTCGATGTTCGTGAGGTGGTTGTCCTCGACCACCGGCTTGCCGTCGACGAGCGACAGCGTGACCGGGGCGGCCGGCCCGAAGACCAGCGCGGTGACCGGGTCGGCGATCGAGGAGTGGCCCAGGCCGTCCAGCTTCCACAGGACCAGGTCGGCGAGCTTGCCCGGCTCCAGGGAGCCGATCTCGCTGGTCCGACCGAGGACCTGGGCGCCACCGTAGGTGCCGAGCCGCAGCGCCTTGCGGGCGTTGAGGGCGGCCTCGCGGTGGGCGCCGAGTCGGTTGATGAGCAGCGCGTTGCGCAGCTCGGTGTGGAGTTCGCCGGACTCGTTGGAGGCGGTGCCGTCCACGCCGAGGCCGACCGGGACGCCGGCCGCGAGCATGTCCGGTACGCGGGCGATGCCGGCGGCCAGACGGGCGTTGGAGGACGGGCAGTGCGCCACGCCGGTCTTCGTGCGGGCGAAGGCGGCGATGTCGGAGTCGTTCATGTGGACGCAGTGCGCCATCCACACGTCCTCGCCGAGCCAGCCGGTGGACTCGAAGTAGTCGGTCGGGCCCATCCCGAACAGCTCGTGGCAGAACTTCTCCTCCTCCACGGTCTCCGAGCCGTGGGTGTGCATGCGCACGCCCTTGCGGCGGGCGAGCGCGGCGCCCTCCCGGAGGAGTTCGGTGGAGATGGAGAACGGCGAACAGGGGGCCGCGGCGATGTGCACCATCGAGCCGAAGGAGGCGTCGTGGTGCTTGTCGATGGCCTCCTCGGTGCCGATGAGGGCGCCCTCGGTGGTCTCGACGGCGAAGTCCGGGGGCAGGCCGCCGTCCTTCTCGCTGCGGTCCATCGAACCGCGGGCCAGGGTGATCCGGGCGCCGATGTCGGCGACCGCGGCCAGCTCGGCGCCCACGAGGTCCCCGGAACCCTGGGGGAAGACGTAGTGGTGGTCGGAGGCGGTGGTGACGCCGCCCTTGACCATCATGCCGAGCGAGCCGTGGGTGGCCGCGGTCAGCATCGCCGCGTCGATCCGGGCCCACGTCGGGTACAGCGCCACCAGCCAGTTGAAGAGGTTGTGGTCGGTGGCCAGACCGCGGGTGATCCACTGGTAGAAGTGGTGATGCGTGTTGATCAGTCCGGGAGTGACCAGGTGACCGGTGCCGTCGATGCGACGGACCACGTTCTCCAGGTTCTCCGGAGCCTTGCCCGCACCCAGTGCCTCGATGACGTTGTCGGCGACGACGACGTATCCACTGGCGTACTCGGTGTCCTGGGCGTCAACGGTCGCGATGGCGCAGTTCTCGATGACGATGCGCTGCTTCACCGCGCTGTCAGGGGCTGCCGATGCTGCCATGGTGCTTTCCTCGTGCTTTCGTGGCGGTTTGGGCACGGCATGGCCCTACGGGATTTGAGTGCCGGAGCCGGGCGAGACGGCTGACAGTACCGCCGCCCGTGAGCTGCTCCGGGTGCCGAGATGGTGGAAGAAGAGGTTGAGCGTGACCGCAACCAGGGCACCGGCGCTGATCCCGGAGCCGAGCACGGTCTGCGCCCAAGCGGGGAACCCGGAGTAGAAGGTCGGCGCGGCGAGCGGGATGATCCCCGCGCCGAGCGACACGGCCACCAGGATGATGTTGGAGCTGTCATCGAGTCCCGCTTCGGAGAGCGTGCGGATGCCACTGACCGCGATCGATCCGAACAGGACGATACCCGCGCCACCGAGGACCGGCATCGGTACGAGCGAGACCATGGCGCCCAGGACGGGGAAGGCACCGAGGACCAGCAGCACCGCGCCGGCCAGCGCGACGACGTAGCGGGAACGGACCCGGGTCAGCGAGACCACACCGACGTTCTGCGCGAAGGCGCTGGTCGGCAGGCCACCGAAGAGGGGACCGAGGAGGGTGGCGATGCCATCGGTGCGCAGACCGCGCGTGATGGTGGCGCCGGTGGTCTTGCGTTCGCAGATCTCGCCGAGGGCGAGCATCCCGGCCGACGACTCCGTCATCAGCACCAGCATCACGATGCACAACGAGAGGATCGCGGCGGGCTGGAACTCGGGCGGGCCGAAGGAGAACGGCGTGGGCAGGGCGGCGATCGGGGCCGAGCGCAGGCCCTCGAAGCTCGCCATCCCGAACGGGATCGCGGCGAGCGTGCCGACGACCAGGCCGATCAGCAGCGCGATCTGCTTGACGAAGCCCTTGGTGAAGCGCTGGATGAGCAGCACCACCAGGAGCGTGAAGCCGGCCAGCGCGAGGTTCTTCATGGAGCCGAAGTCGGCGGCCTGCTTGTCGCCGCCCTGTGCCCACCCGACCGGTACGGGCATCAGGGTGACCCCGATGAGGGTGATCACGACGCCGGTGACCAACGGCGGGAAGAACCGTAGGAGCTTGCCGAAGAACGGTCCGATCGCCAGACAGAAGACGCCGGCACACATGACCGCCCCGTAGATGGCGGGGAGTTGGTGTCCCTTGGCGGTCGTCTCGGCGATGGCGAGCATCGGCGTGATGCCGGCGGAGCTGGCGGCGTTGACGAACGGGAGGCGGTTGCCGACGAAATTGCGGATGCCGAGCGTCTGCAGCAGCGTTGCGAGACCGGCGATGAGCAGGCTGGCGGCGATGAGCCGGGTCCGGCCCGCGGTGTCCAGGCCGACGGCCTGGCCGATGATGAGCGGAGGGGTGACGACGCCGGCGTACATCGCTGCGATGTGTTGGAGCGCGGCGGGAACGAGCCGCTTGACGGCCGGCTTCTCATCCACCGGGTGAACCGGTGGGGCAGGGTGGTGCGGGGCTTGCTCTTGCTGTGCCATGGGTCGATCCCCTCGGAAATCGCGTCCCCTCCCCGCTGCGGGGTGGGGAGGGGACGCGAGGCACGGCGTTGCGTCGAGCCGCTAGAGGTTCGTCAGATCCATCGGGATCCGGGCTTCGACGCCGTCGCGCAGAACAGTGGCTTCGATCAGGCCGTACGGGCGGTCCGCCGCGTAGTAGACCTCGTTGTCGTTCTTGAGCCCGAAGGGCTCCAGGTCCACGAGGAAGTGGTGCTTGTTCGGGAGCGAGAAGCGGATCTCGTCCACCTCGGACCTGTTGTTGATGATGCGCGAACCCATTTGGTACAGGGTCTGCTGCAGCGACAGGCTGTAGGTCTCGGCGAAGGCCTGCAGCATGTGCTTCTTGACCTGCTCGTACGAACGCTCCCAGTTGGGCATCCGCTGCTCGTCGGAGGTCCAGTTGAAGCGCCACTGGCTGGCCACCTGGGTGGCCAGGATGCGGTCGTACGCTTCCTTCAGGGTCGTGTACTTGTCCTTGATGTACCCCCAGAACTCCGAGTTGGTGGAGTTCATCACGACGAGGTCCTTCAGGCCGGAGATGACCTGCCAGTTCTCACCGTCGTAGGTGATCTCGGTCAGGCGGGTCTCCTGCCCCTTACGGACGAAGGAGTGCTTGACCTCCTCGGCCCCGATGAAACGGGAGTTGCCGTCCGCGGTCTCGATACGCTCCCAGGCGTATTCCTCGATCCGGATGCGGGCCCGCTTGATCGGCTCCTGGCTGGTCACGAAGTGCCGGGCCAGGTGGATGCCGAACTGCTCGGCCGACTCGATCCCGTACTCCTTGGCGAAGGCGTACACGGTGTTCTTGGTCGTGTCGGTGGGCAGGCAGTTGGCGTTCGAGCCGGAGAGGTGGACCTCTTCCAGGTCGCCGGAGAGTGCGACCGAGACGTTGAGGTCCTTGATGTGGTGCGTGGCGCCGTCACGGGTGATCTTGACGACGCGGTTTTCCGCCTTGCCGTACTGGTTCTGGCCGAGAATCGTGGGCATGTCGGTGCTAGCTCCCTCGGTATACGGAGTAGCCGAACGGGTTGAGCAGCAGCGGTACGTGGTAGTGCTCGCCCGGCTTGACGGCAAAGGTGATTGCCACCTCCGGGAAGAAAGCTCCGCTGTCCCGTAGCGCGGGGGCGTCCTGCTGTTCCTCGGCTTGCTGGTTGGAAACGCTGTGCTGGTCGGAAACGAAGTACGCCTCGGTCGCGAAGTCGATGCGTACGTGGGTGGTGCCCTCCGGCAGTGCCGGGAGGTCCTTGCAGCGCCCGTCGGCGTCGGTCTTGCCGGCGCCGTGGGCAGTCCATGCACCGCCGCTGTCGGAGCGCACCGAGAGCGTGAGGGCGACGCCCTCCGCGGGGCGGCCCACGCTGGTGTCCAGGATGTGCGTGGACACCGACGTCGGTGCAGCCGTCTCGCTGCTCATGATGGATCTCCTTCTGCGATGCGGGTCAGGCGGATGCGATTGATCTTGCCGAGCTCAACACGGACGATCTCGCGTTCCTGTTCCGGCGTGTTGTCGATCCGGTTACGGACCGCATCGCGCATCTGCTCACCGGTGCGACCGGAGGCACAGATCAGGAAGACGTGCCCGAACTTCTCCTGGTAGGCCAGGTTCAGTTCGAGCATCTCCGACTTGAGGTCGTCGGAGGCGCCGGCCATCCCGCTCTGCTCGCGGTTCGAGGTGGGGTCGCCCGGCTTGGGCCGGCCGATGGGCGGGTGCCCGGCCATCGCCTCGGCCAGGTCGTCCGCGGACAGCTCCGTCGTGGCGGCGTCACTGGCGGTGAACAGGGCGTCGGTGGTGGCGTAGGGGCGCTGGGCAAGGATCTTGCTCCCCCAAGCCCGGCTGGCACACACCTCGTGCAGGGCGGCCTGAGCCTCGCTGGCGTCGGCGGTGTTGAACCGGATAAGCCCTTGGGGCGTACTCGAAGACACGGGAAGCCTCCGTGGCCTGGTGCTGGACAGCTCTGGTTGGCTGGAAACAGCTAAGACCTCCGGCAACATCACGTCAACACTTTGTTGAAAAGTCGGCAACACAAAAGCCGCCGCCCGGGGTTTCCGGACGGCGGCTCGGGCCGTTGACGGGGAGTTGCGCCCCATTCGCCTCAGTCGGCGTCCTTCGCGGCGCTTTCCCTGTTCAGGTAGTTGTAAACGGTGAAGCGGCTGACGCCGAGAGCCCCGGCGACCGTCTCCACCCCATGTCGGACGGAGAAGGCGCCGCGGCTCTCCAATATCCGCACCACCGACTGCTTGGTCTTGCGGTCCAGCTCGGCGAGCGGCACGCCGTGCCGGCGCTGGAGCTCGGCGAGGATGTGATCGAGCGACTCCGACAGGTGCGGGAGCCGGACGGCCACCCGGTCCTGGTCTTCCCAGGCCAGGACGACGTCGTCGCCCTGCGCCTGGTCAGGCGGGACCATCTGGCCGCCCATGGCGTCCACCAGCGGTTTGACCGCCCGGACGAAGGGGTGGTCGGCAGGCTCGGTCACGTCGCGTCCCCCTCGCCGTCCGCGGCGCCGCCCCGGCGGCCGTCCGCGACCACGTTGACCTGAAGCGAGACCCGGGTGGCCCCGGCCGCCAGGGACCGCCGCAGCAGGGCGTCGACCGCGTTCAGCACCCGGTCGGCGTCCCCCTCGGCGGTGTTTCCGAAGGGCCCCACGTCGACCGCGTCCAGCTCGGCCCCGGTGACGATCTCCCGCGCCACCACGGCATGGGCTGGCGCCTCGTCCAGGTCGAACGGCTCCGTCGTGAACTCCACTCTCAATCGCACCCGCTCAACCTACGCGGGCTGCGCGCCGCCGACCAGAAATTGCCCACGGCCCCTCTTGACAGTTTCCCCGCCCGCCCGGCAGTGTTCCATTACGCAGAAAGTAAGTTCCGCTATCCGGAAGGAGCGCCGGGACCTATGGGTTTCACGGACACGCGCTTCAACGTCAATCTGTCGATCCTGTTCACCGAGCTTTCGTTGTTGGAGCGGCCTGCGGCCGCGCGGGCGGCGGGCTTCACGGCGGTGGAGCTGTGGTGGCCGTGGGTGGATGCCCCGACCCCGGAGCGGGCCGAGCTGGATGCGTTGCGTGATGCGTTGCGTGATGCGGGGACGCAGTTGACGGGGTTGAACTTCTACGCCGGGCAGTTGCCGGGTCCGGACCGTGGCGCGTTGTCGGTGCCGGGGACGGAGTCGGAGAGGTTCCGGGCGAACGTGCCGGTGGCGATCGAGTTCGCGTCGTCGCTGGGGTGCACGACGTTCAACGCGCTGTACGGCAATCGGGTCGAGGGGGTCGGTGCGGCCGAGCAGGACGC